>CAZAOB010000042.1:24130-28959 GCA_964486635.1 uncultured Caulobacterales bacterium
CGCGATTGCGCTCACCTGCAACATCATTGTTGTTGCTGGCGGAACCTACGCGTTTACCCGCGCTGGCCAGATGCGCTGGCGGCGCCTGGCGCCGTTTCTTGTCACCTCCGTGCCTGCCGCCCTCATCGGTGGACGTATCCCCATCTCCGAAACCGTGTTCATTGGTGCGCTCGGTTTTTCCCTGTTGGCCGCCGGACTCCATCTTGCGCTTGATCGAAATCGTGATGTGGACTCCGAAACCAGACCTCTGACGCCAGCGCTCGCATGGGGCGTCGGCGGCGCAATCGGCTTTCTCTCCGGACTTGTGGGCATTGGCGGCGGGATTTTTCTGGCCCCGGTTCTTTATCTCATTCATTGGGGCAAACCCAAGGAAATCGCCGCTGCCTGCAGCATATTCATTCTCGTAAACTCCGTATCTGGACTGATGGGCCAGCTCCTGAAACTCGGTGAGCTGAACGCCCTTTCCCTCATCGGAAGCTACTGGGTGCTGTTTCCGGCAGTGCTGATCGGTGGTCAGATCGGATCGCGCCTCGCCAATTTTGGATTGTCCAGTCTGACAATCAAAAGACTGACGGCAGTTCTGATACTGTATGTCAGCGCAAGATTGTTGCTGCGTTGGTACGGACTCGTTTTCTAGTGCAACAAAACATATTCAACTTCGTCACCAACGTTTGCCGCGGGTGCATTTACATTGCGCCGGATTAACGCATTTGCCGATGCAAAAGGAAGCAGCAGGGAGCTGTCTTGGTTGCTTGCCGGTATAATCTCATTTTCCCGAATGACGCCGCGCAAATAGGCTTCGCGCCCGCCATTTGCCAATAATGGCGAAGCGAGACGCGCCTTGCCGAACGGCGCCGTCCAGCGTTCGCCCGCCAACCGGCGAACAAGCGGCTGCAAAAACAATGCGGCCGTGACGATGGCCGATGCCGGATTTCCAGGAAGTCCGACGACACGCGTTGATCCCATGGAACCACACCAAGTCGGCTTGCCCGGACGCACGGCGACTTTCTCGAATCGCAATTTGCCACCTTCTTTGGCGAAGGCGGACTTAACGAAGTCATAGTCGCCAACCGATGCGCCGCCGACAGGGATTACGATGTCTGTGTCGCATCCGCGCCGGAAAAATTCGCGGATTGAATCTTCGCTGTCGGTCGCGCACCCCAAATATGTCGCTTCAGCACCCCAGCGCCCAACCATCTCTCCAATGGCGTAGTGATTGGAATTGATGATTTGCCCTGCGAGTAAACTGTCGCCCGGTTCCCGTAGCTCATCGCCATTCGAGAAAATCGCAACGCGCGGACGCCGGTAAACCTTTACCGAACTGACATTCGCCGCCGCGAATATCGATCCGTGTACTTCATGTAGCCGCACGCCGGCCCGCTCCAGCACATCGCCCTTGTTGAAATCGATTCCCGCGGCGCGAATGTTGTGCGGACTACTTTGCGGCTCACTTATAGCAATGTGCACGCCCTTACGCGTCACATCCTCCTGAATGACAACATGATCAGCTCCCTGGGGCACAACAGCGCCCGTAAAAATCCGAACTGCTTCGCCAGGGCCGACGCGACCATCAAAGGGCGCGCCGGCGGGCGCTTCGCCGACGATCTTCAACTCGGCGCCCGGCTTCGCGTCCTGAAACCGCACTGCGTAACCATCCATCGCCGATGCAGCGAATGGCGGTTGGGTCATGGCCGCGTGAACGGCTTCGGCCAGTACGCGACCGGCAAGCGTTGACAGTCCCACATTTTCCGCCGCGAGAGGAGCAGCGCCTTCGAGCACCGCCGCCAACGCCTGTTCAACTGTGATCATCATTCGGCGCTATTCGCCATCCGGTTTGAAATCGGTTGCCTTGAACTGCTCAGCGATAAAATGCCCCGACCGCCCCCCCGATTTCTCCAGCAACCGGATGCTGTCGATGACCATCGATTTGTCGAGCGCCTTGGCCATGTCATAGATGGTCAAGCACGCCGTCGTCACCGCGGTCAGCGCTTCCATCTCTACGCCAGTCTTGCCGGTCGTTTTCACTTCTGCCGTTACAACAAATGCGTGGCGGCCATCGTCGGGCTCAATGCTCACCTTGACGCCCGTAATTGGCAGCGGGTGACATAACGGAATCAAGTCGCTTGTTCGTTTTGCGCCCATGATCCCCGCGAGCTCGGCGACGCCAGCAATATCGCCTTTCTTCACGCCGCCCGAACGGATGGCGCGATACGCCTCAGCGGAAAACCGCACACGGCCGCACGCCACGGCGCGACGCTCGGATTCCGGCTTGTCGGAGACATCGACCATTCGCGGCCGGCCGGCGGAGTCAAAATGTGTCAGATCGTTTGTCACTTACTTTTCCATCAGCCGCGGCATCAACTCCACCAGATTACACGGACGATGCCGAGAATCGAGTTGATGAGAGATCACCTTATCCCAGCCGTCCTTCACGGCGCCGTTTGAGCCGGGCAAGGCGAAAATGAACGTCCCGCGCGCAACACCGGCGCAAGCGCGCGATTGAAGTGTCGACAAACCGACGCTCTTGTAACTTTCCTGGTGAAAGATCACCGAAAAGCCGTCGATTACTTTGTCAAACAATGGCGATACAGCCTCCACGGTTATATCGCGCCCAGTGAGCCCTGTGCCGCCAGTTGAAATCACCGCGTCGATCTCAGGGTCATCTATCCAGCCGGAGACGATGCGTTGAATGGCGCCGATATCGTCGCGAACAAGTTCGCGCGCGCCCAAGACGTGACCGGCCCTCTCAATCCGTTGCGCAAGAAGGTCGCCTGAAGTATCGGTCGCGGGCGTACGGCTATCGGACACTGTTAAAACAGCAATCCGAACTGGTTTGAACTCAAGCGCTTCGTTGATGCCGTGCACTAACCGTCCCCTCGCGCATCTACTGACCATCGCGCAGCATCAGTATAGTCACCATCTCGCGGCTCGATCCATGATTCACCGTCGCTGCGGCACTCTTTTTTCCAGAACATCGCCTCGGTTTTCAGGAAATCCATCAGAAAATCGGCCGCCTCGAAAGCGTCGCGGCGATGGGCCGCGGCGGTGCAGACCATGACGATCGGTTCGCCCACAGCCAATTCGCCGAAGCGGTGAATGATCAGCACATCACCCAACGCCCAGCGCGCCCGCGCCTTAGTTTCTATCGATTGCACCGACTTTTCCGTCACGCCCGGAAAATGTTCCAGGTGCAGACTGTTGACGCTGGCGCCGCCCGCACCGCCGCGCACTTTTCCGACGAAACTGACAATAGCGCCCGCATCGCCTACGCGCGTTTCAAAAGCCGCCAGCTCGGCGCCCGGATCAAATGCAGTTTCAATAATTCTGATCATCTCAGCCGCCGCTGACCGGCGGCAGGAACGCGATTTCGTCGCCGTCAAAAACCTTCACGCTGCGCGACGCCATTTCTTCATTCACAATACAACGCACGGTTTCATCTTCAAGCGAGACGCCCAGCGCTGGATCCGCTTTGCTGATCGCCGCGACAAGGTCGTTAATGGTGAGGCCGCTGGAGTTCACCGGCCATTGGCGCTCTCGCCCGCCTGCAGCGTCGCCCAGTTTTCCGAAAAACAGGAGGCGCACCAATTCAGCCTCCCGTTACGGACATATGCCGCGCTACCGAAGGCGACGCGCCGCGCTCGGAAATGTCAAACGAATGCCGCTCCGGCTTTTTCAACATGGCGCGATCGAGCGCTGCATCAAGCGCAGCCTCAGGATGGTCGCTGCGCAACGCCGCGCGAAGATCAATCTTGTCGCCATGTCCGAGGCACATGTAGATTTCGCCGGTGCAGGTGACACGCACACGATTGCAGCCGGCGCAGAAATTATTGGTAAGCGGCGTGATCATGCCGAGAACGCCGCCGGTTTCTTCCACGCGAACATAGCGCGCCGGGCCGCCGGTTTTCATCTCCAGCGGCGTCAATGTCCAGCGCAACGAAAGTTCATCGCGCACAGCGGTGAGCGGCAAATACTGATCAACGCGATCCTGTTCGATCTCGCCGAGCGGCATCACTTCAATCAGCGTCAGGTCCATGTTGCGGCCATGCGCCCACTCAATCATCGCAGGAATCTCAGCCTCATTGACGCCCTTCAACGCAACAGTATTGATCTTGACCTTCAGCCCGGCGGCTTGTGCCGCATCGAGACCCGCGAGCACTTTTGAGAGCGCATTGCGGCGCGTCAGCGTTTCAAATTTTTTATCATCGAGAGTATCGAGAGAGACATTGATGCGGCGAACGCCAAGAGCAAACAGCACGTCCGCATGATGGACAAGCTGCGTGCCGTTTGTCGTTAATGTCAGTTCATCGAAATCGCCGCGCTCCAGCCTTTTACCGAGCCGCGCCATCAAGGTCATGATATCCCGGCGCACCAACGGCTCGCCACCCGTGATGCGGATTTTCCTAACCCCGCGATCGATGAACGCGCCGGCAAGCTGCTCCAGTTCTTCAAGACTTAAAACGTCACGCTTCGGCAGAAACGTCATCTCCTCCGCCATGCAATAGGCGCAGCGCAGATCACAGCGATCCGTCACCGAAAGCCGGAGATAGGTGATGTCGCGCCCGAATGTGTCGGTTAGGGTTTTCATCCTGCTCAAACTATCACGGCCCTTGCCAGCCTAGCAAACTACGCCAGACCAACAATCTCGCCGGCCTCGTCCAGCCCGATCTCCAGTGCGGCCGGTCTGCGCGGCAGGCCGGGCATCACCATGATGTCGCCGCAGATGGCGACGATGAAACCCGCACCAGCGGAAAGCCGCGCCTCGCGCACTTCCAGTGTATGGCCGGTTGGCGCGCCGTTCCGCGCCGGATCAGTCGAGAAACTGTATTGCG
>CAZAOB010000043.1:0-28453 GCA_964486635.1 uncultured Caulobacterales bacterium
CCCTACATTCTCGAGTTCAACAGCAACCCATGCCTTGCGCCTGACGCCGGGTTCGCGGCGGCGCTCAGCAAAGCGTCGCTCACCTATGAAGACGGGATCAGCGCGATTGTCGGAGCGGCCTTGCGCGGCCGGGCACGCTGATGTTTCGCATTCGTCATCTCTCCGATGCCGCGGCGCCCGCGAACAAACGGGCCATTTCGGAAATCCAGTCGATCATTCGCGACCGCTTTGCGCTGATGCCGGCGCGCGACATAGAAAAGATCCCCGATCAGGTCGCCGATCCGATCCGCTATGAGTTTGTTTCCGACGTCTTTGTTACCGAAGACGCGCGCGGGCACATCAAGGCGTTTGCGATTCTGCTTGTGGATCCGACGCTAAAGTTTGGATTCCTTGAGCTGATCGCCTCTGCAAAAGGAATTGTCGGCGGCGGGACTGGCGCCACGCTCTACGGCCATGTCCGCGAACATGCGCTGCAAAAGGGACTGAAGGGAATCTATTTTGAGTGCCTGCCGGACGATCCGGCGTTGAGCCCTGACCCCGCAACGCGTAAAGACAATGTCGCACGGCTGCGCTTTTACGAACGCTTCGGCGCCTATCCGATTACGGGCACGGCCTATGAAACGCCGCTCACGCCGGAAACGACTGACAGCCCTTACATGGTGTTTGACGGGCTCGGTCAGGAAAAGCTTCCAAAGGCGGCGCAGCTCAGGAAAATCTTCCGGGCGATACTGGAACGCAAATACGCGCATCTCTGTCCGCCGGAATATATCGACATGGTTGTCGCGTCGGTCGACGATAAGGTGCTGGGTTTGCGCGCTGCTCGGTATGGCGGTGAGAAAGTTGAACACGGCGCTTCATTGCAAGCGTTTCAAATTCCGATTGTTGTGAACGACAAACACGACATCCACCACATCCGCGAGCGCGGCTATGTCGAAGCGCCGGTCAGGGTGAAGTCCATTCTCGCCGAACTGGAAAAATGCGACTTCTTTAAACATGTCGATGCGAAAGATTTTGGCGACAAACATATCAAGGTGGTGCACGATCCGCGTCTCGTCGACTATATCGAAAAAGCCTGCGCCGACGCGCCGGACGGCAAGTCCGTCTACCCTTACGTGTTTCCGATACGGAATGCGCAGCGGATGCCGAGGGACCGCTCTGTACTCGCCGGCTACTGGTGCATCGATACGTTTACGCCGCTAAACCGCAATGCTTATCCGGCGGCGCGGGAAGCGGTGGACTGTGCGCTGACAGCGGCGGAGGCCGTGTTGAACGGGGCGCGCGCCGCCTATGCGCTGGTGCGCCCGCCGGGACATCATGCGGAGCGCAAAGCATTCGGCGGGTTTTGCTATTTCAACAACGCCGCGATCGCGGCGCATTTTCTCGCCGACTATGGCCGAGTCGCCGTGCTCGACGTCGATTATCATCACGGCAACGGCACGCAGGACATATTCTATGAGCGCGCCGATGTGCTCACCGTGTCGATCCACGGCGATCCGAGTTTCGCGTATCCGTATTTCACGGGGTTCAAGGATGAAACCGGTCGTGGCGCCGGGGCGGGCGCCAATCTCAATCTTCCGCTTGCCGAAACCATTACAGCGGAAGATCATCGCAAAGCCCTGAAGCGCGCATTGGCGCGGATTGCGGAATTCGATCCCGCCTATCTGGTGCTGGCGTTGGGTTTAGACGCGGCCAAGGGCGATCCGACCGGCACCTGGCCCTACGCCGCCGCGGACTTTGAAAAGATGGGTCAAATAATTGCGGCGGCCGGATTGCCCACTGTGATCGTGCAGGAGGGCGGCTATCGCGTGCAGAACCTCGGCGTCAACGCGCGCAAATTTTTTGAGGGCTTTGCAGCGAAAGCAGACGCGCAGTCCGCTCCCGCCCCCAAAAAATCTTCAAGGCCGTCCGCTTTACAGTGGCGCCAAAGCGTCAAGCCGTCCGACCCCGCAGAGATCCGCCGGTTGGTGTCAGCGACCAGCGCGTTCTCCGGTGAAGAAATCACCATCGCCGGCGAACTCGCCGACGAGCGCATCGAGAAAGGGCGCTCGTCGGGCTACGATTTCATTTTTGCAGCGCAAGGCGACAAGCTCGCGGGATACTCCTGTTACGGACGAACCCCGGGCGCCGAAAAGGCCTACGACCTCTACTGGATCGCCGTCGATCCAGCGGCGGGGCGCGGCGGGCTTGGCGCGGAAATACTCGCTCGCACGGAAAAGGCCGTCGCCGATGCGGGCGGCGCGTTTCTCATCGCCGAAACCTCATCAACGCCGCCCTACGAAAAGGCGCGCGCGTTCTATTTGAAAACCGGGTTCAAAAAGCTCGTCGAAATCGCCGATTTTTATCGGCCCGGCGATAACAAAATCATCTTCAGGAAAGACATCGGCCATGGGCGTTGAGCGTCCGATCCAGGAATTGAAACACCGCGATGGCGACGGGTTCTGGCGGGCGCGGCCGAGTCTCGCTGCGCCGGGTGTCAGCAAACGTGGCGGGCGCGGTTTGATAGCGCTTTCTCATATCCCTGCGGGCGCCTTGATAGATCGTGCGTGTACGGTTGAGATTGACGCATCCCAGGCTGAACCGCTCGATCGCATGCAGCCGATTGGCGATTACTATTTTGCGCATCCGGAAAACGACAAGGCCGGGCTGATGGCTTTCGGCATGGTCGTATTGTGCAACCACACAGAAGACGCGAATGGCGATATTGTCTGGTGGAAGTCCGACGAGCTTGGCTGGTTTGCGGACCTGACCGCGCGACGCGACATTGCGGCGGGTGAAGAGATCACTTTCCGCTATCGTTGCCCGCTATGGTTTGCGCCCCGAGATTGAGCGAATTTTTTTGATCGCTGCCATGGAGCGACGTTGTTGTTCTGGTCTGCAGCTTTGTGCCAATGCAATTCTCAGCCTCAACTATAACGAGTAGCTCGGCCCTGCAGCGCCTTTCAGGTTGCAGCCGCGCGGAAATGGTGAACGAAATTTCACGCGGCGCGGGTTCCAGATTGTCAAATGTGCGACAAACTCCAGAGGTCCCAGCGCGTAAGGTCGGAACGGGTTTCGGGACGGGGCGCGATTCTCCCCCAATGCAACTTGTCCTGGCGCCAATTTCTCCCTGTCAGGGCGGGCCGCTGCCTTTTGTGGCGGACCGCCCTGATACGGGTTCATCCCCAAAATATGCAATTCGGCGACGCTGACATTGATTTGATAATGCGGGCCTGCACAAATTGCCGCGAATCACCGGAACTGCACAGGTTCAAATCGCGCAATGAAAGGCCGCCCCGCATGCAACATCTCAAGACGTATCTGTTCGCCGGGGCTGCGGCCTTGTGTGTTTCTGCAAATGCGCTCGCCGCTCCTTCGGAACGCGCTCAGGAAATCGCGCAGAAATTCATCATCGTGGACGGGCATATCGATGCGCCGACCACAATTGCAGATGACGGCGCAGACATCGCAGCCGGCGAGAAAGTAGTCGATTTCGATTTTGCCCGGTCGAAAGCGGGCGGCCTCGATGCGCCTTTCATGTCGATCTACGTGGCTGCCGATTTTGAAAACTCGGGCGGCGCCAAGGCGCGTGCCGACATTCTAATTGGGCTGATGGAAGGCGTTGCTGCGCAGCACTCGGACAAGTTTGAAATTGCGCGCAGTCCAAAGGAAGTGCGCCGCATTTTCTCGGAAGGAAAAATCGCCATGCCGCTTGGCATGGAGAATGGTTCGCCCATTGAAGGCGATCTCTCCAACCTTCGGCACTTTTACGATCGCGGCATCCGCTACATCACGCTTGCGCACTCAAAGTCGAACCACATTTCCGATTCTTCCTATGACGAGAACAAGCGCTGGGATGGCTTGTCGCCCTTTGGTTTCGAGCTCGTCCGCGCCATGAATGATCTAGGCGTCATTGTCGATGTCAGTCACCTTTCCGACGCAGCGGTTGAGGATGTGCTGGCGGCATCGCGCGCACCTGTGTTCGCGTCGCACTCGTCGATGCGGCATTTTACGCCGGATTGGGAGCGCAACCTGTCCGACGAGCTCGCCGCAAAAATCGGCAAGAATGGCGGCGTGATTATGATCAACTACGGATCTGCGTTCCTGAATGAGGCTGCAAATGGGTATAGCAAACCGCGCGATGCAGCGCGCGAGGCGGAAGAGAAGCGTCTTGCCCGCTCCATGACGGAATCGGAGCGCGATGCCTTTAATGCGGCCTGGCTTGCGGATCATCCGTATCCCTTTGCAACGCTCGACCAGGTGCTCGACCATATCGACAGGGCGGTTGAAATCGCCGGCGTCGATCATGTTGGACTTGGAACGGATTATGACGGGGTCGGCGATTCACTGCCGATCGATCTGAAAGATGTGTCGACCTATCCGGTCCTGATTGATGGCTTGCTGGCGCGTGGCTACGACGAGGCGTCCATTGAAAAAATTCTTGGCGGCAATGCGCTGCGAGTCTGGGAAGACGTCGAGAAGGCGCGCAAGAAGCGGCGGTGATCCCAGTTCATCCGCCTACTGGTTTTCGGCGTTCACCCCGGTGAATTCGGACAGCATGTACGCCTGCACATCTCGGTTGTCGGCGTCTTCATCGCCGGTCAAAGTCCAGAGCCTGTCGAGTACGATTTCTTTGGTTGGCGCATTTATGCCGACGATAAACAGCGGTGCGCCGGTGGCCTCAGCGATCCGTAAATAGCCCTTTTTGAATTTCTCGACCTTGCCGCGGGTGCCTTCGGGTGTGATGCCGAGCCAGGCCTTTTCTTGAGAGTGAAACCAGTCGCTCATTTGAGCAGTGACATCGCGCGCTTCCCTGCGGTCGATTTCCACTCCGCCGAGCCAGCGAAACAGCCCCCCCAACGGATTCTCGAACGCTTCCTTTTTCATCATGTAGGAAAACCGGAGGCCAAGCGCGAGCATCGCCGACATGGCGAGATAAAAGTCCCAATTGGATGTGTGCGGCCCGCCGACGACGATCAGCTTTTTTTCGTCGGGCAGTTCGCCAGTCATCTTCCAGCCCGCGATTGCGAGCAGACTTCGCCCGATCGCGCGAGTGAGCGCATTACCGCGCTGCGGCATGTTCGGAGGAATGAGAATTTTGCTCAAAAGCGGGCCTGAGTGATCATTCCGTCAAAATTTAGGAGAGTTTCGCCGCTTGAGCAATCTCCGCAGGCGATGTGTCTATTCTGGTATGCAAACCGCACGCCGTTGGCTAGACCACGTGTAAATCTCGGGAGGAATTTATGACGAGTTTGAAGGGCAAAACCTTGTTTATCACCGGCGCGTCGCGCGGGATCGGGCTGGCGATTGCTTTGCGCGCTGCAAAAGACGGCGCCAATGTTGCGATTGCTGCGAAGTCTGCCGAGCCGCACAAACATTTGCCAGGCACCATTTATACCGCTGCGGAAGAAATTGAGGCTGCGGGCGGAAAGGCCCTGCCGATCGTCTGCGACATACGATTTGAAGACCAGGTGCAAGCGGCGGTAGATGCTACGGTGAAGAAGTTTGGCGGAATTGATATTTGCGTCAATAACGCTTCTGCAATTTCGCTTACAGGTACCGAATCCACGGACATGAAGCGTTGGGACCTGATGCATTCAATCAATGCGCGCGGCACGTTTCTCACATCAAAAACCTGCATCCCGCATCTGAAGAAATCCTCCAATCCACATGTCTTGATGTTGTCGCCGCCACTCGACATGTCGGCGAAATGGTTTGCAGGCCACACCGCTTACACTATGGCGAAGTTTGGCATGTCCATGTGCGTATTGGGCATGGCTTCAGAATTCAAGAACGATGGAATCGCGTTTAACGCGCTCTGGCCGCGCACAGCTATTGCAACCGCCGCCGTAAAGTTTGCGCTGGGTGGCGACGCCATGATGCAGGCGTCGCGCACCGTCGATATTCTATCCGATTGCGCACATCTGATTTTCACCAAGCCAGCGAAGGAGTTCACCGGAAACTTCATCGTTGACGATAATTTCCTCTATGAGAACGGTGTGACGGACTTCGAAAAATATCGTGTTGATCCGACCAAAAAGCTGGCGCCAGATTTTTTCGTGCCCGACAGCGCGACGCCGCCTCCAGGCGTTGCAGAAACACTGATGACGGGCATGCTAGGGTCGTAGAGTGCGCGTCAAGTCGTTGCATATTCACCCCGTGAAGGGCATGCGCGCGCTCGACATTACGAATGGTATTGTTGAGTCGCGTGGGTTTCGGGGTGACCGCCGATGGATGGTGGTGAACGCCGACGGAAAGTTTCTCACGCAGCGCAGCCATCCGCAGATGGCGACACTTACAGCGCACCCGACAGCGACGGGATTGTCGATTTCAGCTGACCGTTTTGGCGAGGTCGAAATTCCGGCGCCTGACGGAAGTGAGCGGCGTGATGTTGTCGTCTGGGACGCGGCGGTTCATGCGGCGTCGGCTGACGCAGGCGCCAGCGCTTTCTTGTCCGAGATTATGGGAGAGCCGGCGCATCTCGTTTTCATGGATGAAAAGGCAGTTCGGTCAAAAACCAGCGTTTGGACAGGCGCGCCTGTGCCGGTCAGTTTTGCGGATGCTTTTCCCATTCTTGTCACGAATGCAGGCTCCTTGGAGGCATTAAACCTGGACATCGTCAAGCACGGCGGCGATGCGGTGCCGATGGCGCGGTTTCGTCCCAACATCGTTGTCGACTGTGATGAGCCGTGGGCGGAGGACCACTGGGAACAGTTGCAGATCGGCGACGTTGTCTTGGATCTGGTAAAGCCCTCCGATCGCTGCATCGTAACAACGACGGATCAGCACACTGGAATGCGTATGGGCAAAGAGCCACTGGCGTCACTTGCGCGTATTCACAGATCGCCCGACCCGCGCATCAACGGCGTCATTTTCGGAGAAAACGCCGTTCCTGTTTCCCTAGGCGCCATATCCGTCGGCGATGCTGTCAAAGTCTTGAAGTAAGGCGGTTCGAGGACGTCAAAAGGTTTGAAATCACCCGCAGTTGGCGCCCGAGGTGGACCGGCCTATATATTCCGTGCGACGCCATCGGGTTCCGTTGGTGAATTCAATTGGCGTTTCCGGGGGGAGATACCGACATGAATCAGACTGCACAGTCTTCAGCCTCAGTTGCCAGCGAAACGCGGCCGTCCCGCAACTGGCTCAAGCAGCTTATCATCAAGGTGGGCAAGAAATCGCGCCGCCATATTGATGCGATCATCTCCAGATATTCGATGCTGCCGGTGACGCCGATCATCGACAACTCGGAATTGCCCTGGTCAGGCGAGCTGGAGAAAAACTGGGAGATCATCAAGGCGGAGTGCGAGAGTGTCATGGCCAACCGGAAGGCTATTCCGCCATTGGCCGACATTTCACCTGACCACGAGCGCATTGCGCACCGCGATGAGTGGAAGTCATTCTTTCTTTGGGGGTACGGATATCGGAGTGACGTGAACTGCGAAAAATGTCCGCAAACTGCGCGGCTCGTTGAGACTATCCCGGGATTGCAAACAGCGATGTTCTCGATTCTGTCGCCGGGCGCGCACATTCCGCCGCATACCGGCGTTACAAGGGCCATCTTCAATTGCCATTTGGGGCTGTTGATCCCGGGCGCCGCAGACGATTGCTGGATCAGTATTGACGACGAGAAGTACGGCTGGACGGAAGGAAAACTCATCGCTTTCGACGACACCTACCGCCACGAGGTGAGAAACTCTACAGGCCAGGAGCGGGTCGTGTTGTTACTTCAAGTCAAGCGGCCTGTGCGCTTTCCCGGAAGCGTTGTCGCGAATGCATTTTTTGAAGCGGTTCGCCGAAGCCCATTTGTCAGCGATGTTCGCCACAATCTGGAGAAGTGGGAATCGTGACCGTCACACGCGCGATGCCGACGATCTTTCGGGATCGATCAGCTTAGTGGTGGTGATGGTGCGGCTCGATATTGATCTTGCCGCATTTCCCGCACTTGATCATTGCGCCGTGGGCGTCATGATGGCCGACATTGACCAACAGTTTGGTCTTGCATCCGCCGCACCGATAGGTTTCGTCGCCGCCGCCCTCTCGCAACGGCTTGCCGGCTGTGTGGACTTCGATGCTCGCGCCTTCTGCGTCTTCGGCGCTTACGACGATCATGTTAAATTGCGGCATTGGGCGATCCTTATGTGCAGGTTCTGGAACACACCCTATTCGGCGGCCTCGCGCAAGAGCGTTTCGTAGAAAGCGGCGCCGCGCGTGAGATCTTCAATCAAAACACGCTCGTTATTGCCGTGTATTCGTGCAAGGTCGTCGCTGCGGTAAATGAACGGTGTGAAGCGGTAGTTGTTGTCGGCGAGGCCGATAAAGTGACGCGTGTCAGTTCCTTGTAGGGTCAGGAAAGGTGCTGTCGGCACAGGACCGAAGACATTCGCGACCGAGCTGGCGATCGCCGCGTAGCCATCTGAACGGATTGATGCGGAGGGGCTTGGCTCGCGTCCGCCTACGGCCTCAACGGTCACGCGTTCGTCATCGATCAATCGAATGGCGCGCTCGCGAACCGCTTCAACATTGTCGCGCGGGTGAATGCGATAGTTAATGAGCACGGATGTCTGTTGCGGGAGCACATTCACCTTCGAACCGCCGTCGATAATGGTTGCGGCGGTGGTGGTGTGCAAGGCTGCGGCGGTCGCTGGGTCGCCGCCTAGCTGCGTTTTGATCAACGGCGCCGTTAACCAGAGATTGGCGAGGGCGATGCGCTGTGCGAACGGAAGTTCAGGCGCAATCGCGTGCAAGAAAGAAATCATGCCTTCGTCGAGTTCGAGCGGGTAAGGATTGTCCGTGACGGCGAGAACGGCGCGCGCTGCAACGCTGACGGCGGTGTCCTTGCCGGGCGCGGAAGAATGCCCGCCGGGCGCACTCGCGGTCAGCTTCAACGTGGTCGACCCTTTTTCGCCGATGGAAATGAGCGCAACGGGTGAGGCGACGCCGGGGATAATACCTTGTGCAAGTCCTGAGCCTTCATCGAGCGTCCAGTCAAAATGAACGTTTCGCTCTTTCAGCAGTTGCGCGATTTCGCCTGCGCCTGAAAAGCCGCCAAGCTCTTCATCATGGCCAAACATCAAATAGATGTCGCGCGACGGTGTGAAGCCATCCGCAGCGAGGCGCTCGACCGCTTCCATGATCGCGATCAACTGTCCTTTATTGTCCATTGTGCCGCGGCCCCACACGGCGCCGTCGGCGATGACGCCAGAAAAGGCGCTGTGCGTCCATGCGTCTTCGGTGCCCGGCTCAACGGGGACAACATCGATGTGCGCAATGAAGCCAATGGGCTTTGCTTCTGTGTCTGCGCCAGCCCATTTGTAGAGCAATGAATGTCCGCCGACGGTTTCGCGGGTGAGTGTTGCGTGAGCCGATGGGTAGGCTGCTTCGAGAAACGCGGCAAAGTTTTCGAAGGCGTCGTTGTTCGGCGCCGTTTGCGTGTCAAAAGAAATCGTTTCGAACTGAATTGCGCGCGCGAGACGCGCGGCGATAGGATCGGCGTCGTACACGTTAAAGCCGCGCAACGTCTCGGCCGATTGGGCAGGGCTGGTCAAGGCGGCAGTGCGCGCCACGACAATGATACCCAAGAGAAGAATTAGGCCGGAAAGGCCCAGAAGGATTTTACGCACGTCGCACGCCTCACATCAAACTTGAGATCAGGAACCGGAAATCGGCAGTTGAGTCAAATTTGAGCTGCAGCAAATGTCAGCTTCGTGATGGGCGCGACGATTAAGGCGTCGGCCGTTCAAACTGGCCTGGCTCGAGCATCGCATTTACCTCTCGGCCGGTGACGGTGGTGTTCTGCATAACTTCGCCCGTGTCGAGATTGCGCTTTTCCGATGCGTTGCTGAACTGAACTCCGCCGGTTTCCTGATAGTTCGAATAAAAAGTCTCCTGTCGGACTTCTGTTGAATCGATGTCCGGGTGGAGCGCGCTCGTATTGATGCTGCTGGCGATCAGGAATGTGTCCTTGTCGAAATAGAGATGCTCGGAAAATCCGTCCGGCGCAGTTTTCTCGATCTCCCAAAACGATCCGTTATTGCGTTGGCTCGAGCCGATGAATTCCAGTTTGTAGCCGAGCGCCGGCAATTCATGGAGACCGTAGAGATTGCCGATCACGCCGCGCCGTAGCGCGTCATCGCCGCCGGGCGACAGGTCAGCGACTTCGCCGTCGCCGAACATTTGCCACCCGCCATCCGGCCCAAGCGCTTCGGTGAACACGCGTTGATCGCCCGCGAAGACATCGATGCGCATTTGTCCGTCGCGGGATGCGCGATAGCGGCCAGTGAGGGTGAAACCCGGCTCGACGATCTCGAGCTCGACGACCAGAGTTTGAATTTTTTCGAGCGCCGCTTTGCCCCCGCGTGCATCCGTATGGGCCTCGAGCAAGCGGTCAAGCGTCATCTCCTGTGCGGGTGTCGGGGCGCACGCCGATGCGGCGAACAGGAGAAAGGCGCAAAGCGCGGATGGTTTGATCACGTCAGGCCCCGAAGATTGTGCTACAGGTGTAACATTTTCAGGTTTTGTGTGGGCACGCAATTTGCGATCCGGGCTTTTGCGGTGCGACGCCCGATGGATGCGATGAGGCGAGGCGAAAGCAGCCTGCGCCTGTGTCTACGGTCACAGTGTCAGGTGCGAGAGACCATCATACTCCAACATATGGCAGTCGGGCGTAACCGTTTTTGCCCCGTGCTGCCGGAACGCGTCGTGTGACGCAAATGGTGGAGAGACAAGATGACACGACGCAACATTCAAACTGCCGTTCTCGCATCCGTATTGACGATTTTCGGCATCACCGCTGCGCAGGCCGGCAACCTCGTATTCGAAGCGGAAGAAGAGGAAGAAATCATCATCGTTGAAGAAGAGCCTGCGCCATCGACCAACGCGGCGGCCTCCGTCTCCTCCCGCTCGACGCGGGAAGCTGCGGACGATGATGAAGCAGACAAGCCAGCGCGGGCTTCCAAATCCAAACGGTCGCCGCGCTAGACGCGTCAACGCCGTCCGCCGTGATCGCATCCGGCGCACGTGACTGATTTCTGCGGAAGTCGTTTCCAACGGTCTGCATCAGCTTTATGATGCAGGCCATGACGACCTTGCTCTATACACACGCCTCGTTTTTGAAGCATGAAACCCCGCCCGGCCATGTGGAGCATTCAGGGCGCTATGCGGCGGTTGAGAAAATGCTGCGCCATGAAGATTTCGCCGCGCTAGAGCGCCGCATTCCGCCGCGCGCCACAGCCGGGCAAGTTGAACGCGTCCATTCGGCGCGCTTTCGCGAACTGGTCGAAGATAATTCACCCGCGGAAGGTCTCGCGCAATTCGACGCCGATACTTTTGCGGGACCGAATTCCATCGACGCCAGCCTGCGCGCAGCGGGCGGCGCCTGCGATGCGGTCGATGCGCTGTATAAGGGCGAAGCAGAAAACGCCTTCATCGCCGCGCGTCCGCCCGGCCACCACGCCGAGCCCGAGCGCGCCATGGGGTTTTGCTTTTTCAACGGCGCCGCCATCGCGGCACAACATGCGCGCGCGGCCCACGGCGCCAAGCGCGTCGCCGTCGTCGACTTCGATGTCCATCACGGCAATGGAACCGAGGCCGCCTTCTGGCATGATGAACATGCGTTCTACGCCTCGTCCCATGAATGGCCGCAATATCCCGGCACCGGCCGCGCAACCGATCGGGGGGCGTTCGACAATGTCGCCAACGCGCCGCTCCCGGGCGGCGAGGGCGGTTCGGCCTTTCGCCGCGCATGGGGAGAAATTTTGCTGCCTGCGCTGTCGGATTTCGGCCCTGACCTGATCGTCATTTCCGCCGGTTTCGACGCCCACGCCGCCGACCCGCTTGGCGGGCTCAACCTTTCCGAAGACGACTTCGCCTGGGTGACCGGAGAAATCCTCGCCGTCGCTGATGACAAGGCCGGCGGGAGGGTGGTCTCGATCCTCGAGGGCGGCTATGACCTCGCGGCGCTCGCCTCGAGCGCGTCGGCCCACCTTAAAGTCTTGATGGACCGCTAAAAAACGCGCCATAAGGACGGGCTAGGGGCAAACAAGAATCGCGCATGACCGGCCGCATTATCACCGCACGCCACGGGCGTCCTGACCTTTCCCGCGATGTCACCATCACGGCGCGGGAATATGGCGACTGGTGGGCGCGCTATGACGAAAGCGGCCTCCACCCCGATGAACGCCCGCCCGCCGGACTGGTGGCGCTGGCGAAATCCGCCGAGACGGTGCTCTCCTCAACCCTGCCGCGCGCGATCGAGACCGCGCAGCAGGCGACCGGCGGCGCCCGCGACGTGCCCGCCGACCCGATGTTTGTCGAGGCGCCCCTGCCGCCGCCGCCCTGGCCGGACTTTATTCGGCTCCGCCCGGGCCAGTGGGGCGTCGTCTCGCGCATTCTGTGGAATCTCGGCTACGCGCCGAGCGGCGTTGAAAATATCGGCGATACATGGGTGCGCGTCGACAAGATCATTGCCCGCCTCGAAGAGCTGACCCGGAACGGCGATGTTTTGCTATGTGCGCATGGATATCTCAACTGGATGATCGACCGGCGCCTCAGGCGCGAGGGCTGGACGCGAACCGAGCGCGACGGCGGCAATCACTATTGGTCCTGGCGGATTTACGAACCTGCGGGCGACAAGCGCGCGGTGGGTGTGGAGGCGGCGGCGGAGTAGGGGAACTCAACCGCGATAATAAGAAGCGCTGGAAAATTGCGGGCTAAAAACATGATCGCGCTATATTGAATAGTCAGGGCCAGCGACCATATCAACTCGGTCCATTATCGCCTTGGCGAGCACCTGCGCCGTGTACAGTTCCAGTAGCAGGGATCGCCTCGGAGGTCACATCGAAGTTGCTTCGGCAACGGAGGTGTCTGTCGTCACGACATTGTCGTGCGAAGTGGATGGCCTAACCCTGACCGTTGTCTTCAAAGCTGTGAATACACCACAAATCAGTGGCCCTACGGCAGCAGATAGACATTTCAAGCGGCGGGCCGGGCCGGGCCTGGATACGCTTGACATTGCCAAAAACCGTTTATGTTGGAGGCTGAGGAAATGCGTCGAATGGTTCACAAAAACTGATCCAACGTGGTTGGATCTCCGGCTTGGCGATTTTCGTCAAAGCTGCAGCATTCAGTATCGCCTTGGCGAGCACCTGCGCCGTGTACAGTTCCAGTAGCAGGGATCGCCTCGGAGGTCACATCGAAGTTGCTTCGGCAACGGAGGTGTCTGTCGTCACGACATTGTCGTGCGAAGTGGATGGTTACCCGTCAATGGTCGGGGCATGTATTAACGAGGGGCCTCGAGCAAAGAATGAGCACGCTCTACAAAGATTTACGTTCAAACGAAAACCTATTCTCAGCTTGGCGGCATGTCAAAAGAAGTGCTCAAACCTCTAGGAACAAATTAATTCGGGGGCAAGCTTCCGAGTTCGAACACCAGCATCAAAGACATATTAGAACGATCCAAGACCAACTTCGAAAGGGGCGTTTCGCTTTTGATAAATATGATGGTGTGCTTAAAGATAAAAAGGAACGAGAGGCAAAAAATAAAAAACCCCGCCCAATAGCAATTGGTTCAATTAAAAATAGGGTCGTGCAACGTGCTGTTTTGCAGGTGCTGCAGCCTCGAAAAGTAATTGACCCATCTAATCCATATACAAAATTTCGACCCAAGAATGATTCGCGAATTGGCGCCCTGAACGATGTAAACTGTTCTCGTTTTGGTGTCGGGGGATTAATGGCTCCATACGGTGGAGTGCAGCCTGCAATTAAGCTAATCATGGACGGGATGTCGGAAGGGGCCGGGCACTATTTTCAGTCAGACATAAAAGAATTTTTTACACGCATTCCTACTGCGACAATTGTCCAAAAAATCTTCGAGCAAACCGGTGATAGAGAAATAACAGACATCTTTTCTTCTGCCTTGGAGGTGCATCTAAAAAACGAAGACGAGCTTCTTCAGTATGCTAATTTGTTTCCATCAAATGGTATAGGAGTGGCCCAAGGGTCATCGCTTTCAGCATTTGCTGGCAATGTACTGTTGTATGATTTTGATCATGAATTGAATTCGATGGGTGTAATTGCGGTTAGATATATAGACGATATCTTTCTATTGAGCTCGTCAAAGACCGCTTTGGATGCTGCAGTCAGTTTTGCAAAAGGCTCTTTAGAGAAATTTGGGTTTTCCTTATACGAACCGGCGCAGGATGCAGACAAAGCTGCTTCTGGAGATTGCAAGGATTCTTTCACGTTCCTTGGGTGTAATCTTCAGCCTAATAAATGTGTGCCAAGCAAAGCTTCCACAGACAGGATAATCAGGGACATCCGCGAGGAACTAAACTTTTCTAAGAAAGCAATAACAACCTTGGTTTCAGGGGGAGACAAATTTGATCATCAATACGCAAGAAGTGCCACACTTAATCGAATCGGAAGTAAGTTATATGGTTGGGAAAAGTCATTTTCATTCTGTACGGCTCCGAATGCGTTCCGACACATAGATAATAAAATCGCGCAGTACGTCGAAAGTTATGAGCATGAAGTCGGGAGAAAAATTAGGCGTGCAGATAAACCAAAGCGGATGAGAGCGCTTGGCATCCCTAGTACCGAACAACTTTTTGAAGCTGATCGGACGGCTAGGGACTGAGCGCGCGGGTAAAGTCGTCTTCTGTGGGAACCCAGTCGTTGTTCAGACCACCCCACCCCTTGCGTAAATGCTGCATTGCGGTAAGACCCCGCAATGTTGACGATTTCGAACCTTGATTACCGTGTGGAGGCGCGCGCCCTGTTTGAGGGCGCGAGCGCGCAGATTTCGTCCGGCTGGAAGGTTGGACTGGTCGGTCGCAACGGCACGGGCAAGTCGACCCTGTTGCGCCTGATCCGCGAAGAGCTGGCCAATCCGGCGGGTGACAGCGCCATCCGCATGAGTTCGCGCGCGACGCTCGGCTGGGTCGCGCAGGAAGTGGCTCCCACCGATGAGACCATCCTCGAGGTCGTACTCGCCGCCGATCACGAACGCCACGCGCTGATGGCCGAGGCCGAGACCGCCGAAGACCCCATGCGCATCGCCGACATTCACACGCGCCTCATCGACATTGACGCGTGGTCCGCCGAGGCGCGCGCCGCAGAGGTTCTGAAGGGCCTCGGTTTTTCCGACGCGGATTTGAGCCGTGCGACGCGCGAGTTTTCCGGCGGATGGCGCATGCGCGCGGCGCTCGCCGGCGTGTTGTTCGCCGAGCCGGATTTGCTGCTGCTCGACGAGCCGACCAACTATCTCGACCTTGAAGGCGCGGCGTGGCTTGAAGGCTATATCAAGAAATATCCGCATACGGTGCTGATCGTCTCGCACGACCGCGAATTGCTGAACCGTTGCGTCACGCACACTATGGCGCTGGAACACAAACAGTTGACCGTTTGCCCCGGCGGCTATGACGCCTGGCTGAAACTGCGCGCCGCGAAAGTCGCGCAACTTGAGAGCCAGCGCTCGAAGCAGGACGCGGAAAAGGCGCATCTGCAGGCCTTTGTCGATCGCTTCCGCGCCAAAGCGTCGAAAGCACGGCAGGCGCAGTCGCGCGTGAAAAAGCTCGAAAAGATGCAGGACATTTCGATCCCCCTGTCGGAGCGCACGACGCCGTTTCATTTTCCTGAACCCAAAGACATGCTCTCGCCGCCGATGCTGCGTCTGCACGACGCCGATCTCGGTTATGGCGAGGGCGCGAAGATTTTGAGTGGCGTAGATTTGCGAATCGATCCGGAAGACCGCATCGCCATTGTCGGCGCCAACGGGCAGGGCAAGACGACGCTGGTCAAATCCATCGCCAAGCGTTTGGCGCTGATGTCGGGCGAATGCACCGCGCCGAGTTCGATCCGCATCGGGTATTTTTCGCAGGATCAGCTCGACGAACTGACCCTTGGCGACACGGTGCTGGAACATGTGCGACGCGCCCTGCCGAAAGATACGCCTGTGGGCAAACAGCGCGCGCAGGCGGCGCAAATGGGTTTTTCCCACGAGAAAGTTGAAACGCAGGTCGAGAAATTATCCGGCGGCGAGAAGGTGCGTCTGCTGCTCGGCCTCATGTCGATGGACCGGCCGCATATTCTGATCCTCGACGAGCCGACCTCGCATCTCGACATCGATAGCCGCGAAGCGCTGATCTATGCGCTCAACGATTATCCCGGCGCGGTGTTGCTGATCACCCACGACGTGTTCCTCGCCGAAGCCACCGCCGATCAGCTCTGGCTGGTAAAGGACGGCAAGGCGGAACCGTATGCGGGCGATCTCAACGACTACCGCGCGCTGATCATGCAGGCGGATAAGCGCGCGAAGGCTGCTTAAGAATACGCAAAAGGCTAGATTTCGTTCGCGTCTTCTTTGATTTTTGTGACCGTGAAATGGAATCCGTTCAACGCCCAGGCGCCGTCGCGCTTTTCTACGTTGACACGGTACTCGACTGTGCCGCGTTGATGTTCAGCTGTCGCGGTGCAGTCGGACATGATCGCCTTGCCGTCACTTGTTGTTGTGGTGACTCTGGTAACGCAGGTCAGCTCGCCGAGCTCTTCAAGGTCGCCAACAGTGCGCGCGCCCTGATTCATGAGCGCCTCAATATCTCCCTCTTTGAGATTATCTTTCAAACCGGTTGTGGCGCGTTCATATAACGCGTCGCCGTTCCAGGTTTTAGCAATAGCCTCAATGGACTGACGCGCATAGGCGTTCGCCTCTTGATCAGCCGGACCAAGCTGCACACCCATGAATGCGACGAGCCCGATGATCAGCACAATAATGAGAAGGAAGACGCCCCCTAGGAACGTCAGAAAATTTTTCATAGAAGGCGCCCCGCCAAAATATAGACAAGAGAAAATGCTAATCTATTTACCGGCCAGTTCAAGTCCCGCTTAAACAACCTGTCCGGCCGCCCAACCTGACGCCCATGCCCACTGAAAATTATAGCCGCCGAGCCAGCCGGTGACGTCGACGGCCTCGCCAATGAAATAAAGACCGGGCGTAGTTTTCGCTTCCATGGTCTTTGACGAAAGACCATCCGTATCGATGCCGCCGAGCGTCACTTCCGCCGTGCGATAGCCTTCACTGCCGACCGGTTTGATGCGCCATTGTTTGACGGCGTCAGACAGGGTTTTCAGGCGCGCGTCCGAGGCGTCGCCGAATTTTCCGGTTACTCCCGCGCGAGCCGCCGCAGCATCAGCAAGGCGCTTCGGCAGGAATTCGGCGAGCACGGTGTGCGGCGCCTGTTTGCCGCTCGATTGCCGCGCTGCTTTGAGACGCGCAAGCACATCCACATCGGGCGCAAGGTCGATCGAGATGTCATCGCCTTCGCGCCAATAGGAAGAGATTTGCAAAATGCTGGGGCCCGAGACTCCGCGATGGGTGAACAAAAGCGCCTCGCGAAATTTAGCGTCATTACACGAAACTTCAGCGTCCGTGCTGACGCCGGTCAGCGTTTTCATTTCCTCCAGCAACTCGCCGCTAAAGGTGAGGGGAACCAGCGCCGGGCGCGGCTCGACAATGTTGAGGCCGAATTGCCGCGCGATGCGATAGGCGAAATCCGTCGCGCCCATTTTCGGGATCGACTTGCCGCCGGTGGCGATCACAAGCGCGTCGCAAGCAACATCCCCGCTGCTTGTCGTTAAGCGGAATCCGTCGCCGGTTTTCTCGACCGTCTCAACCGATGTAGAAAGCCGCGTCGTCACGCCCGCCTCGCGGCAATCGCGGGTCAGCATGGCGATAATCTCCGTCGCTGAGCCGTCGCAGAATAGTTGTCCCAGGGTCTTTTCATGATAGGCGATGCTGTTTGCTTCGACGCGCTTGATGAAATCAGCGGGCGTGTAGCGCTTTAGGGCCGAGACGCAAAAATGCGGGTTCCGGGAAATGAAATTTTTCGGTGACGTGCGCGTGTTGGTGAAATTGCAGCGCCCGCCGCCGGAGATGCGAATCTTCTCGCCGGGATTTTCCGCATGATCGATGAGCAAGACGCGCCGCCCGCGCCGCCCCGCCTCGATGGCGCTCATCATGCCGGCGGCGCCCGCGCCGATGACGATCACGTCGAAATGCGTTTTTGGAAGGTTGCTCATGAACGAGGTCATATTGGGTTCTTGCGACAGGTCAATCGGGACCTATATGAATCGCTCATCAACGCCGGCCGAGAGCCATCAGCGCGGGAGAGAGAACGCCAATGCCCTATCAGCTCGCCCAATTGAACATTGCGCGGTTTCGTTTGCCCGCGGAAGATCCCGTCAACGCCGACTTCATCAATGCGCTGGACCGCGTCAACGCCATCGCCGAGCAACAGCCCGGCTTTGTCTGGCGTTTTCAGGGCGTGGGCGACAGCGCCATCGATGTTCACGCCTTCGATGATCCGAATATCGCGGTCAACATGTCGGTCTGGGAGGATATGGAAACGCTGGCGGCGTTCGCCTATCGCAATGAAGACCATCGCGCCATCATGCGCCGGCGCCGCGAATGGTTCGAGCATCTCGAATTTTATCTTGTGTTGTGGTGGGTCGAGGCTGGCCATCACCCAAGTGTAGAAGAGGCCAAAGTGCGGCTGGAATCCTTACGGCGCAACGGTCCGACGGAGCACGGCTTCACCTTCAAACAGCCATTTCCCGCGCCCGACCGTGAAGGGGCGTCGCCGATCCTTGACGAATGCGCGTGAACATAGAATGAGAGTGAGACGCTAACTGACGGGACTACGCCTCATGGCCAAAAAGCCGGACGATATCGCCAGCCTCTCTTTCGAGAACGCTCTCGCAGAGCTTGAACAGATCGTGCAAAAGCTCGAAAGCGGGCAGGCGGCGCTGGAGGATTCGATCGCGCTCTACGAACGCGGCGCGGCGTTGAAAGCCCATTGTGAAAAGACGCTGAAATCCGCGCAGGAAAAGATCGAGAAGATCGTGGTCGGCGCCGATGGCAAACCAAAGACGCAAGCGGCGAGCTTTGAGTAGTCTGCGTTAGCTTTTCAACGCCTCCTCGATTTGGCCAAGCCGGTCTTTGCCGAAATACATTTCTCCATCGATGAAGAACACCGGCAGTCCGAACACGCCGCGCTCGACAGCATTTTCGGTGTTGGCGATCAATTTAGTTTTTACATCGGGATTGTTAGTCGCTTCGATCAATCGGGCGCCATCGAGGCCGTATTGATTGAGCGACTCTACGGCGACTGTGGGGTCATCCATTTTCACCGGTTGCTTCCACATAAGATCGAACACCGCGCTGACATATGCATTCAGGACGCCGTCGCGTTCCGCCGCTATGGCCCCGCGCATGATCAGCAGCGTGTTAATTGGAAAATGCGGGTTAAAGGTGAAGTCGATTGAATGCTTTTTGACGAAGCGTTCTATTTCCAGATGCTCGTAGGCGAGCTTGCCTTTGACATTGGCGTGCGCGAAGACCGGCGACTGATTGCCGGTGGCTTTGAAAATGCCGCCAAGCAAGCAAGGAACATAGTCGGCTTGCGCGCCTGTTCGCTCCAGCAGCGGCGGCAGCGCTTTGTAGGCGAGGTAGGCGTTCGGACTGCCGAAGTCGAAAAGAAATTCGATGCGCTTGGCGTTAGGGTTATCGGTCATGCCTCACCATTTTTCTTTCCAGGGGCGCAAGTCCAGCTCATGGGTCCATGCGCTGCGTTGCTGTTTGTGCAGCCAGACATAATTTTTCGCGATCTCGTCAGGCGAGAGAATTGCGTCCTCGGCGCGGGCGCCGTCCGCATCGGGGTGAATTTGGCGAATGAAATTTGAGTCGATGGCGCCGTCGACGATCACATGCGCCACGTGGATATTCTGCGGGCCGAGTTCGCGCGCCATAGATTGCGCCAGCGCCCGCAATGCGTGTTTCGCTCCTGAGAAGGCGGAAAAGCCCGCGGCTCCCCGAACGCTCGCCGTGGCGCCGGTGAAGATTATGGCGCCCCTTTTTCTGGGCAGCATTCTGTTGGCCACCTCGCGACCCATCAGAAATCCGGCGAAGGCCGCCATCTCCCAGACCTTGCGATAGACCTGCGCGGTGGTGTCGGTAACGGGGAAATGGACGTTCGCGCCAATATTGAAGACGGCGACGTCAATCGGTCCGACATCCTTCTCAATGGTCTCGACCAGCGAAACCATGGCGTCCTCATTGCGGGCGTCGGAAGGATAGGCGACGGCGTCGTGTCCTTCGGCCCGGATGCTCTGCGCCAACGCTTCCAGCGCCTCGGCGTGTCGCGGCCGCCGGGTGAGGCATGCGACCAGGCCCTCCCGGGCGAAGGCTCGTCCGATGGCGGCGCCCGTATCGTCGCCCGCGCCAATGACGAGGCAGGCTTTCTTGGCGGTGTGGGGCATTTTTTGGTTCCCATTCGGCGGCGCGCATCCAAAATGAGGAGGCAAGCACTTAATCGCAATGCCGCTGCGCAGCGCCGGTGGTGATTTAGCGCTGGCCTTCGCCCCGCGACCGTTAAGCAACATTTGGCCTCAAAACGCCGTGGGCTTGCCGTCTTTTCACCCGAAGGGGGGTGGAGAAATCCGGCCAAAGGGCTAGAAATGCCGCCTACCGCAATGCAACGAACCCTTCGGGCGGGAGAAACCCGGAGCGGCGTTGGCGAACGAGAATATGAGGGGGGTGACCCATGGCTGTTGATACGCCGCTGCTCGATACAGTGAAATTTCCTGCAGACTTGCGGAAGCTGGACAAGAGTCAATTACGCCAGCTGGCCGACGAACTGCGGGCGGAAATGATCGATGCGGTTTCGGTGACCGGCGGCCATCTCGGCTCCGGCCTCGGCGTGGTCGAGCTTACCACGGCGATCCATTACGTCTTCAACACCCCCGACGATCGCCTGGTCTGGGATGTTGGCCACCAGTGCTATCCGCACAAAATCCTGACCGGCCGCCGCGACCGGATCCGCACCTTGCGTCAGGGCGGCGGTCTGTCCGGCTTCACCAAGCGCTCGGAAAGCGAATACGATCCGTTCGGCGCGGCGCATGCTGCGACGTCGATTTCCGCCGCCACCGGTTTTGCCGAAGCCTCGCGTCATCTGAAAAAGAATACGACCTCCATCGCCGTCATCGGCGACGGGTCGATGTCCGGCGGCATGGCCTATGAGGGACTGAACAATGCCGGCCATCTTGGGTCGAAACTGATCGTTATTCTCAACGACAATGACATGTCCATCGCGCCTCCGGTCGGCGCCATGAGCGCCTATCTCGCGCGCGCGTCCTCGTCGGGCGTCTATCAAGGCTTCCGTTCGTTCGGAAAGCAGCTCGCCAAACGTCTGCCGAAGGCGGTCTACAAGCAGCTCGCCAAGGCCGAAGAATATGGCCGCGGCATGGTCACCGGCGGCACGCTGTTTGAAGAACTCGGCTTTTATTATGTCGGTCCAATCGACGGTCACAATCTCGACCAGCTTGTGCCGGTCCTGGAAAATGCGCGCGACATGAAAGAAGGGCCCGTGCTCGTCCATGTGGTGACGCGCAAGGGCGCCGGCTATCCGTTCGCCGAAGAGGCTGCCGACAAATATCACGGCGTCGCCAAGTTCGACGTTGTCTCCGGCAAGCAGCAGAAGGGAACGCCGAACGCCCCCGCCTATCAGAAAGTCTTCGCCAAGACGCTGATCAAGGAAGCGGAAAAAGACGACAAGATTATCGGCATCACTGCAGCGATGCCGTCGGGCACGTCGCTCGACATGTTCGCTGATGTTTATCCGGACCGCTGTTACGATGTTGGCATTGCGGAACAGCATGCGGTGACGTTTGCGGCGGGCATGGCGGCGGACGGCATGAAGCCGTTTGCGGCCATCTATTCGACCTTCCTGCAGCGCGCCTATGACAGCGTCGTGCACGACGTGGCGATCCAGAACCTGCCGGTCCGGTTCCCGATGGATCGCGCCGGCCTCGTCGGCGCCGACGGTTCCACGCACGCCGGCTCGTTCGACATCGCCTATCTCGGGTGTTTGCCCAACATGGTGATTATGGCGTCGGGCGATGAAGCCGAACTCGTTCACATGACGGCGACGGCCGCGGCGTATGACGAAGGCCCGATCGCGTTCCGTTATCCGCGCGGCGAAGGCGTCGGCGTCGATATGCCGGAACAAGGCAAGATCCTCGAGATCGGCAAAGGCCGTATCATGCGCGAAGGTACGAAAGTCGCGTTGCTGGCGCTTGGAGGCCGTTTGCAGGAGGCCCTGAAAGCGGCCGATACGCTCGAAGCGCAAGGCATATCGACGACTGTCGCCGATGCTCGCTTTGCAAAGCCCCTCGATCACGATCTGATCATGCGCCTCGTGCGCGAGCATGAAGTGTTGATCACGATCGAAGAGGGCTCACGCGGTGGCTTCGGCGCATTTGTGTTGCATTTCTTGTCTGACGCAGGGCTCCTGGATAATGGCGTCAAAATTCGCACCATGATCCTGCCGGACGTTTTCCAGGATCAGGATTCACCGGCGAAAATGTACGATACGGCGAAACTTAACGCCGCCCATATCGTCGAGCGCGCTCGCCAGGCGTTGGGCATGGAATCGAATGTGGTGAACCTGCGCGGCTAAGCCGGTTGGATCGAAAGTCGCGCCAACGAGGACGGTGTCAATGCCGGACGACTCCGCGCGGCCTTCGTGGTTTGTGATTATCCCGCCGCCAGTATGGGCTTTGGCGTTTGTTTTTACGTCCATCGCTATCGGACACTTGCTGCAGCTGGAAACACCGTTGCGTCATCAGGCGAGTGGTCTTGCGTTGTTCGCGTTGGGATTTTTGACGGCTGCCTCAGGCCGGCTCGCCTTCGCCACAGTTGGGGCCGAAATTCGCCCAGCGTCGAAGAAGAACTCAACTTTGGTGATCAACGGTCCGTTTCGCTACTCACGAAATCCCATGTATCTCGGCCTGGTTATCGCAATGGCGGGCATCGCTTTGGTGATTGGAACGTGGATGTCGTTTGCGTCGGCAGTGTTGTTCTTCTGCTTTGTCAACTGGATCAGCATTCCCTATGAAGAGGCAAAAATGGAGCGGCAATTCGGCGAGGCGTTCGCCGCATATAAACGTAGCGTGCGCCGCTGGGTCTGAGGCAAACACGGGATCAAGCATAGATGCGTCTTGATCAGTATCTCGTTCAGCATGGGCTGCTCGAAAGTCGTGCGCGCGCTCAGGAAGCAATTGCTGCAGGACTTGTCAGAGTGAACGGTGCTGTCGCCTCAAAACCGGCGCAAAAAGTTTCAGAAGGCGCGCATGTCGAGGTTTCCGGAGAAGTGCACGACTACGTCTCGCGCGGCGGCGTGAAACTGGAAGCGGGTTTGTCGGCGTTCGGGTTTGACGCATCCGGAAAAGTCTGCCTCGATCTTGGCGCGTCGACTGGGGGATTTTGTGATGTGCTTTTGCGCGCGGGCGCGGCGAAGGTGTACGCCGTCGATGTCGGCCGCGATCAATTGCACGAGAAAATTCGCAGCGACCCGCGCGTCGTCAATCTTGAACAGACGCACGCCAAAGACTTGTCGCGTGACCTGGCGCCCGATCTCATCGACCTGATCGTATGCGACGTCAGTTTCATCAGCCTCAAAAAAGCGCTGCCATTTGCGCTGGCGCTTGCCGGAAAAGATGCATCGCTTGTGGCGCTCATAAAGCCGCAGTTTGAAGTCGGCCGCGAAGGCATTGGCAAGGGCGGGCTGGTTAAAGAAGGTCTGGTCGAACCGGTGGCGGGCGAGATAAGTGAGTGGATTGCCGCGCAGCACTGGCGTGTGACCGGTTTAATTGACAGCCCCATCCTCGGCGGAGATGGAAACAGGGAATTTCTGATTGGCGCGACAAAGGAGACATAACAAACGCTCCAGACGGACGGCGCCGAGAGTTGAGGCCCGCAATGTCGAAATGCGCATCGACAGTATTGGCGCGCGAGGCGACGGTGTTGCGATCGTAGATGGAGAGAAGGTGTTTGCGCCGCTGACTGCGCCCGGCGATGTTGCGGAAGTCGCGCTGCGTGGCGAAAGGGCTGCGATCCTTCGGCTCATTGAGCCGAGCAGCAACCGCGCCGATCCGGTGTGCGCCCATTACGGCGACTGTGGTGGTTGCGGATTGCAACATGTGAGTGAAGGCTTCTATCGCGATTGGAAACGGCGTCTCGTCGTGGAAGCGCTGGAGCGCGAGAGTTTTGATCCGCAGCTTGTTGCAAGTATGCATCCTTGTTCGGCGGACACGCGCCGGCGGGTTTCATTCGCTGTGCGCAAGACCGCCGCCGGCGCGCTAGTGGGATTCAATGAACGCGCCTCCGATCGCATCATCCCGATTAAGGAGTGCAAGGTTTTAACGTCGTCGTTGCAGGCGGCCTTGCCCTTATTGCGGTTGCTCGTTGACGCGACGCCCGCGCGCTGGCGCGCTTTCGACCTCAACGTCACACAGTGCGAGAACGGTTTCGATGTAGTTTTTGCCGGCGGAGATGCGGGCGATGATCTGTCGGGAATGGAGGTTGAGAAACTCGCATCGCCGTCTCGAGAGAACAATGTCGCCCGGATCAGCGTAGGCGACGCGCCCATAGCAATGTTCGATGCGCCCTTCGTCCACTTTGGCGGCGTTCCGGTAAACATACCCGCTGGGGGATTCCTCCAGGCGAGCAGCGAAGGTGAGGCTGTCTTGCGCGATTTCGCCGTGAAGCATGCCGCTAGCTCGAAACGGATCGCCGATTTGTTTTCGGGCTGCGGGACATTTTCTTTGCCGCTGGCCGCGAGTGCTGCGGTGGATGCATTCGACAGCGACGCACCCGCCATCGCGGCGCTTCATGCGGCGTCGCGCGCCGCGCAGTTGCGATTCCCGTTGACCGCTGCTCATCGCAATCTATTTGAACGGCCGCTCAGCGCCGATGAGCTGAACCTTTATGACGCAGTGGTGATTGATCCGCCGCGCGCGGGCGCGCGCGCCCAGTCTGAACAGTTAGCGCGGTCTGAAGTGGGCCGGGTCATCAGTGTGTCCTGCAATCCTGCGAGCTTTGCGCGCGATGCCGCGATCCTGCGAGACGGCGGCTACCACCTGTCGCAGGTTTTACCCGTTGATCAGTTTGTCTATTCGCCCCATGTTGAGCTCGCTGGCTTTTTCACCAAGGAATGAGCGATGGCGCCTTTGACCAGAATGTTCGCCAATGGCGCCAAGCGCGCCGCGTATAGCGCGGGGCAGGCGACTCGGGTTCTCTGGTATACAGGGCACTATGCGTATGGGCGCCGCTTGATGGGGCCGCTCACGGAGCCCGGGGAGGCGCCGTATGCGGAAGAGTTTTCAACAGTTGATCGCGACCGATTGAAGACCTCTTTTCGCGAGTTGTTTCAGCGCGATTGGCGCAACATTCGCGACGGCGTCTATAAGATGCCGGGCGAGTTGCGTCGCGCGCCTTCTCCCTCAAAGCTCTGGCGCGAGAGCCGCGACTATTTGATCGATGCGCGAAAAGTGGCGCAGCGCAAGGCTGGCCGCATTCACTCTGAAATTCTGACTGACGCGCACCGAAGTCGTTATCCGCGCTATTACCTGCAGAATTTTCACTATCAGACCGATGGCTGGCTGAGCGATGCATCTGCTGCGCGATACGACATGCAGGTGGAGACGCTTTTTACCGGGTCAGCGGGCGCCATGCGCCGGCAGGCGCTGCCGTTTGTGCGTCATGCGCTGGAGGGAAAAGACGTCGCGTCGGTTCGGCTTCTTGATCTGGGCTGTGGCGGCGGCGGATTTCTCGCTGACGTCAAGGAAAACTGGCCGGCTCTCAACGTGACAGCGCTTGATTTATCGCCCGCCTATCTCGGCAAGGCGCGCGCAGCGCTCGGCCGATGGAAAGACGTTGAATATGTTCAACAGCCGGCGGAAGGCACCGGCCTGCCGAGCGGCGCGTTCGACGTCGTCAGTGCTGTTTATCTGTTTCATGAACTGCCGCCGAAAGTTCGCACAGAGGTGCTGGCGGAAGTCTCCCGGCTTTTGAAGCCGGGCGGCATGTTCATCCTTGCCGATACAATCCAGTACGGAGACGAGCCTGGTTTTGATGTGCTGCTGGAAAATTTCCCACGCGGCTTTCACGAACCCTACTACGATTCATATTGCCGCACGAATTTGCGCGCGCTGCTCGGCGAGGCGTCACTCCAAGTGCGAGAGGAGACGGTGGCGTTTCTGACCAAAATCACAGTTGCCGAAAAAGCGTAGTCCGCAGCGGTGGACTTGATCGACGCGCGACGCCGAGGTGCGCAAAAGGAAAAATCGGGGGTTCGTCATGCGCATACTTGCTCTAGTGTTATTCTTTGTGATCGCCGCCTGCGACGAGCCGATGGCCACGGCCAGAGTTTCGAGCATAGAAAGCGATCCGAACCCCATCGATGAGAAGTTTCCACCTTCGGTCGTCGAGCTCGGCATTGACAGTGATGGCGACCGAATTAACGGGCACATCTATCTAGCCGACGGCCCGGGGCCGCACCCCACCGTGGTGCTGCTTCACGGCTTTCCTGGGAACGAGAAGAATCTTGATCTCGCGCAAGCGTTTCGTCGCGCCGGATGGAATGTGCTGTTCTTTCATTATCGCGGAGCCTGGGGGTCGGAAGGCATATTTAAGTTTCGTAGTGCGATAGACGACGTCGCATCCGTACTCACATTCCTGCGCGATCCCGCAAACGACAATCTGCGTGTCGATCCATCACGCATCGCGCTTGTTGGACACTCTATGGGTGGTTTCATGGCGCTGCACGGCGGTGCGCGCGATGAAGGCGTCCGCTGTATCGTCACCATGGCGGCGGCCAATTTCGGAGAACGGGCGCAAATCGCGAGCGCCGATCCTGCGGCCCTCGAAGGGTTCAAGCAGTATTCTGACCAGCTCGTCATGCTGAACGGATTTGACGGCGCGTCTGCGATTGACGAACTTGTGGCCGAGGGCGAGCGCTTCGACAACAAGTCGCTGGCGCCAAAGCTAGCCGGAAAGAAAATCTTTCTGATTGGCGCTGAACGCGATCAGGCCGTCGATATCTCCGTGCATGAGGGTCACATGAAGGCGTTTCTGGACTCCAAGGCGCCTATCGTTACTGAGCTACGTCTGGATGCGGATCATTCTTTTTCCTGGCATCGGATGCGGCTAGCGCATGAAATTACGGCATGGCTTGACCGGGAATGCCGCTAGGCCGCTGAAAGCTTTGCGTATTGGCCGCACAGATGCGCCGGTCACTGGGTTCTGTGCAATCACTTTCGGCTTGCCGCGTGGTGATTTTTGGCACACCATCTCAGTGATCTGCCTGTCGCATCAGGCAGTGACGGGGTTTCATTTGTTCAGTTCGGCGTTGTGGCGGCATTAAAGCAGGCCTTATGGGGTGTCGCTGGTCGCCGTGCAGAGCTGACCACAATACTTTCGGGAGGGGTTGAAGAGATGCGTAACACCAGCAAATTTGTAATTGCGAGTTTCGTTGTCGGTCTGTTGCCGATGATGAGTTCTGCGAGCGCGCAAAATTTTCTGACGGTTCCAGAATTTTCTGCCTGTGCTTCTTTGCAAACAATGGCGAGCGATTTGGGAAACCGGAATCAGGAACTCGATCGCTATAATGATTCATGGAACTACAATCTCAACAGACGCAGTGCTGACGAGGTTTCGCGGTACAACGTCTCGGTCGGCCGGCAGAATGAGCTTAGCGATTGGGTCAGCCGGCTGAACACTATTGGGAATGCAAACTGTAATAATGTTAGTTTCAACGTCGCTGACGTGCGCATTGTGTGCAACGTCTCGCACGATCAGATGTCGCGGTACTTGAATAACAGCAAATTTTGCGACGGGTTTCGCAGCAAATATCCGATGACGTCGCATCATGACTCGAACTCGGGAGACGGCCCGGTGGTCGAGTCCGCCGCCCTCAGGATTGGCGGGAACGATCTTCCAGACGAGGTGTTCGTTCTGGAATGGGTTGACGCCCCAACCAGCATTGGTGAGTTCGTTCAGGTACCGTCTGCCGAGTAATATGTCGGCGCCGATCAATTGATCGGCGTTGATCGTATTTGCTTATCCGCACTGCGCACGGTGCAGCAGCGCATGGTCCGCGAGGACCAGCGCCATCATCGCGGCACCAACCGGCACGCCTCTGATGCCGACGCACGGATCGTGGCGGCCTTTGGTCTGGATGGTTGTTTCCTCACCCTTGGCGGTGATGGTTCGGCGCGGAGTCAGAATCGATGACGTCGGCTTGACCGCGAAACGAGCGACGATGTCCTGTCCCGTGGAAATTCCGCCGAGAATGCCCCCTGCGTGGTTGGAAAGAAAATGCGGCGCCCCGTTTTTCATGCGGATTTCGTCGGCGTTTTCTTCGCCTGAGAGCGCGGCTGCTTCCATGCCTGCGCCGATCTCGACGGCCTTCACCGCATTGATCGACATCATGGCGCTCGCGAGATCGGCGTCGAGCTTGCCGTAGACGGGCGCGCCCAGCCCTGCGGGTACGCCTGACGCCACGACTTCAACGACTGCGCCGAAAGATGATCCGCTTTTGCGCGCCTCATCGAGTTTTTCAGCCCATAGCTCGGCGGCGCTAGCGTC
>CAZAOB010000044.1:0-27149 GCA_964486635.1 uncultured Caulobacterales bacterium
AATCTTGTTTCTCGCGAATTCGGGTCTTGGCTGTTTCTCGGCGCCATCTTCACCACCTTGGAGTTGCCGGTCGACCGACCCGAATTGGATCATTGCGGCTCGTGCCAGTCATGTCTCGACATTTGCCCAACAAATGCATTTCCCGCACCCTACCAGCTCGACGCCCGCAGGTGCATTTCTTACCTTACGATTGAACACGCCGGCCCCATTCCCCAAGAGTTTCGTTCGTCAATTGGCAACCGCATCTACGGCTGCGATGACTGTCTCGCGGTTTGCCCTTGGAACAAGTTTGCAAACGAAGCCCGCGAGGCTGCTTTTCACGGCCGGGACGAACTCAAGTCACCCTCGCTCGCAACGCTTGCTACGGTTGATGATCAGGCATTCCGGTCCCTATTCTCCGGCTCTCCCATCAAAAGAACAGGCAGAAATCGCTTTGTTCGAAACGTTTTGATCGCAATCGGCAACTCAAATGATTCGTCGCTTGCACGGTCAGCCATCGCCAATCTGACTGATGAGAGTCCGCTCGTCCGCGGCGCCGCAGTTTGGGCTGTTTCAAAACTTTCGCCGCAAGACTTCGCTTCCTTGCGGCACAAGTTTGAACATCGGGAAACCGATGAATCAGTGCGGGAAGAATGGCGCGTGGGTCAAATTTCGACGGTAACGTGAACCAGCCCCTTGTCGAAATTTCCATTCTCGTCTTCGACCCAATACCCAAAAGTGTCTGTCCCGACAAAGTTTGGATCTGCGACGTAGCGCACTGTGCCGTCTTCATTCAAAAACAATGATCCGTGATTTGGCGGATCCAATCCATCGATACTAATCTCATCTCCATCAGGATCGAAGTCGTTAGCGAGGACATCGATGTCGATGAATCCATTCTCGCTCAGCGTGGCGTAGTCTGTTCGCGCCACTGGGGCTTGACTATTCAGGTCGAGCACCCCGTTGTAGTGCGGTACGCCGTTTACGTCGCTGAAATTTCGTTCCCAGTCGACAATTATCGCCACCTTGTCAATCTCGCCGGTCGCCCTGTCTGCGAAGTACTGGTCGATCACGGTTACTTTGCGGCCGTCAGGCAGGGTCCAATATCCCTCCTCAACCAGCGCATTTCTAACCGTGAAATAGTCGTGCCGAATAGGGTCCCAAGTCGGCGATACACGCACATCACCGATAGAGTCCGTCTTGGTGCCAGATACGTCAAAATAGGTGTGCAGCTCAGGTCGGTCGGTATGAGTGATCAGACCAAGATGCGATTCGTAGTCGAGGCGACCATCCACCAAATCTGCGCGGGTCAGGAATATATCCTGCGCTGTTCGGTTTTGGAAATTTGTATTCGCGCCAGCTACATTTACATCAATGAAGACAAATCCGAAATCCCCATCAAACGGGTAGTTGAGATTGATCACTTCCTTCGCCATCTTCACACCGATGGGAAAACCCGACACGTTTGCACCATTCAGCGTGATGTCAATCGAGTTGACGTCAATAAAAATTCCGCTCCCCGGAGCGCCCGCGCCTCCGCTGCGATCCGTCGCAATCACATCAATATCGATAAGGGTGTAGTGCGCCGTGTACTGCAGGTGCACCCCGTTGATTACTTCCCAAGCAGTAAACCCATCGAACACTGTTCGCACATCGTGCTGCTGTTCGGATCCGCCTTTGATGACCTCGACACCCGTGCCAACCGCAAACGCCTCGTTGTGATCAAACTGCGAGATCGCGGGGTAATTGATGATGGCCTCATCCACATATCGTAGCGACTCGGACCATGGGGCCGTCGCTGGATCGACTGGAATTACGCCATTTCCGCGTGACATGTAAACGAATCCGTGCCCGCCCGGCATGCCAGCAGCTACGTTGTCTACGGCTTCCACCAGCCGGCCCTGAAACCAAAAGCCAGCGCCGGTGCGACCGAGATCAAATGCATTTACGTCATCATGCCATTTTGCACCGCCGCTGTTGCCAATCGACTTGATGGCGATGTTGTGCGACCAGCGCCCAATTTCGTTGCCCGTCTCCGCGACGAAAGCAGCTCCATATACGTCGTAGGCAGCGTTGTCCGTAAGAACGGCATTGGAATCATGCTGCACAAAACCCCACCCCGGTGACCCCCAAACTGAGTTCCCCACCAGATAAGCCGGGTCGTCAATATCGGACACGCCAGCTCTGTGTAGGTGTAGAGAGTAGCGCGCTTTCACGTTGGAATCACTTTCAACGTGACTGAGCTCCATCACATCGGTAGCGCGCTCCGACTTATCAGTTCGGCCCAGTTCCAAGAATTCCGAGTAGCGCACATCGATGTTATCTGAATGCATCAGCATGACGTGGCCACGTTGATGAACTGGAACAGAGTCCGCATTCTCCGTTTCAAACACAACATTTCTGGAATAGTTTGCGACGTACGCTTTGAGGTCGGCGCGCGGAGCCTCGTGATCATATTGCAGAGGCTTGTCGAAATAGACGACATTGCCTTCAATGCGCGTGATAGTTAACTCTTCATCTTCGGTCTGGTCGTCGCGCGGCGTCATGGGCGCAAGTTCTTTGGACTCCGTCAGGTGGGTGCCCGTCAGGACCAGCTTGTCGCCTACTTGCCATCCTTGCGGCGGCGCCTCCAGCGTCAGCGAGGTATGCCCGGCCATGGGATCAATGGCGACTTTCAGGAAGGTATCCTTTTCCGCACCGTGGGTTTCAAAGTGACCATGGCTGATGACTCCCCGAGACAGGAGCATGGGATCCCACGCGACATCGATCGGCCCATTGTCCGCAATTTGAATCACGGCACGAACATTTGCGTCAACCGGATCGTCGATGGTTCCAATCGTTAGCCCGCCGCTCGGCGCAACGACGAACGTATCCACCTCCATGAAAGTGTTTTGGTCGGTTGCAAATTCTAATGCGCCATCAACCCGCACGGTGAATAAGGACACTTGGCTTTCGCCATCATACATCACTTCCACGCCCTGCGGAATCACGACGCGGGCGCCTGCACCCGGAACCTCGCCGTTCGCCCAGGTGTTGGGATCGAACCAAGAGCCGTTGTTCACGGCAACATGCGTAGCATCAGCAACCGGCACAAGGCTCAAGACTGCCATGTGTTCCGCGGCTTTTGACGGGTCGTCCGGATGCGGCATGCCGCCATGACCGCCATGAGAATCGTCTTCGCCAGCTCCTGGGTGATGCGGCATCTGATCCGCTTCACCCACGTGAATATCAACTTCCGCGCGACTTACATTTCCTCGGCTGTCACGCACTTCATATTGAAAACTTGCGGCACCTTCGAATCCCGGATTCGGCGTAAAATGAATTACGCCATCATGTAAAGTCACGACTCCATTGACCGCGCCAAACACGCGCACGACTTGAGCAGTAGCGCCAGCGGGCAATAAATCGTTGGCCAACAGATCCGACGCCGCGATCTGGATCGAATGATCAACATCTGCGTGAAAATGTGAATCATCAACCGCCTGAACAGCGGTTGGCGCCGGCGTTCCACCACCACCAGGGTTGCCCGTGGGACCGGCGGGCGTTTCATCCGATGATTGAGGGCCGCCTCTGCCGCCAATTGTCAGACAACCTTCCGCAGCGAGCAACGGCGCTAACATGCTCGCATGCGCCAATTTTTGCTTGATCGCGCGCTTTCGGGCCCGGCGACCTAGCGGTGCTTGGTTTAAAGCCGCCCCACTGGATGCCTCCAGAAGGTCAGTGAAATCGACGTCAATCGGCAGGTTGCGGGCGCCCAACTCGAAACTCATACTTTTCCCACGCACTGAACAGTTACGTTGCCTCAAGCCGAGACTTTAGCTTGAGGTTGGAAAAGGCTTGCTTGCACCTCTTGTTAGAATTGTTCGTTTTGACCGCGAAATTTCTGCGGTGTGAGAAAAATTACGCAGAGTTAATGGCGAGTGCGCCAACCAGGCACGGAACAGAGTTTCATTCAGACTCCGTATGTGACGTTGGTCAGCGAGTTTATAAGTCGTTAATTATCTCGTTCTGCTACATTTCCGGTCACCCCAATCAAGTTGGCTGAGGCGATGCCGCGTTCGATAAAGTCTTTTTTGTCCGCCTCTGGTTCCCAGCCAAGAACACTTTTTGCATTCTGGTTTGCATAGGGAGACAATTGGGCTCGCGATTTCCAGTCTCGATAGCTCGGCTTCGTGATGCCAGTCCGCTTCGCCAGCACCCGCTTCATCCAGTACTTGACGACATCAACGCAGTAGTACGTCCAGACCGGCGTAGGAACGGCGCGGATTCTAACGTTGTTGGCGCGAGCAACTTCCTCGAAATACTGCCGAGCCGAAAGCATCGGGTCGCCCACTAAGTTGAAAGACTTTCCGATCGCCTCATCCGACTCCATAGCCAAGACAAGCCCTTCAGCAGTGTCATCCACCAGCACAAAAGGCATGATGTTCTCTCCGCTCCCCCAGAGCTTGCATGCCGTTGCGCTGCGCCACATTGCGATCCCCCAATGCTGAAGCGGCCCTCCAGGTCCAATCACTATGCCGGGCCGGACAATCACGAGCGGAAGTCCACAATCGCGCTGTAGATTCTTCAGAACATCTTCGCAGGCCGCTTTTGAGCGCGCGTAGAGATTTCGGCGTGTCAAATCGTGATCGAACGGCGTCAGTTCGCTTATCGTTCGGCCGGGCTGCGAAGCATCGTAGGAATCGATCGTGCCCGTGTACACAAAACGCGCCACGCCAGAGTCGATACACGCTCCACCGATCCGACGGGTTACACCCACGTCGTTCTCGAGATACCCTTCCCAACTTGTCTCTGTTGCTTTTGCCAGGTGAAAGACACAGTCTACGCCATCCATCGCCCGTCTTAAGTCTTCATCGGATTTCAGGCTGCCGGTGAAAACGGAGATTCGCCCATCCGCCCTCTCGAATCCCTCCGCTGCGCCGCGAGAGAACACTTTCACATTGTAGCCGTTGTCCGCCAGCGTATGACTAAGCGCACGACCTATGAATCCAGTACCTCCGATTACCAGCACGGACTTTTCTTTGGATGGAGCATTTTGGGCCGGCGGAATTGCTGCTGGCGACTCAAACTTCGGCTTCGCCTGCTCCACCGCGGTTTCGATCAAAGCTGAAACACTTGCGCCGAGTGATGCTGAAAGCCGTTTGTCCACAGGAGCAGAACGGGCCAATGAAGAGTAGAAACTGTCAACTGCACGCTGGATAGATAAGCCATATGGCGCAAGACCGTTCAGCGAAACAATTTGCTGCGCTGCGTTTGACGCACCAGAACGCAGGGCCTGGCTGGCTATAGAAAGCTGGCGCAAGAATGGGGCTACGACAATGTCTTGCATCGAGGCTTGTTCGCGCCTGTATGTATTTTCTGCGAAATCATAGCGCGCTAACGCGCCAACCCCTCGGATGTTCACTGAGCGATTGTCATGGCCTTCGATCAGAGACAAGTTCAACACCACCGATGCGTTCGAGGCCGTTCCTGTGATCCGCCAGCTTTGATAGTGCGTCACCCCGCTCGGTAGGAGAACGGGATTACGAAGCGAAACCTCGACATCTTCGAGTACGCCCAGAATGTCTGCCACAAAGGCAAATAGATGCGGGCCCAGCTCGAACAGGATGTTTTCGGTTGATCGCAACATCCAAAGATTGAATGGGCCCGAGCGCATGGGCGGAAGCGGAAATTGCCAATTTGCCTCGAAACTGTCTATTGGCCCAATGATCTTGTCAGCAATGTCGCTCTTCAAGCGGTCGTAGGAGGGGAGCATCAGGAAGTTGTGATTCACCCCTAGCGCGACTTTTCTCTCTTGCGCGAGTTCATCGAGTCGCCGGCATTCGGAGGAGTTCAGCGCGAACGGCTTTTCAACAAATGCAGCAAGGCCCGCGTCAATAATCTTGTTAGCGGCGTCAAAGTGGCTAGTCGGAGGCGTAAGAACATGCACGCTATCGGCCACTTTTGCTTCCAACAGCTCGTCCAGCGAAGCAAAAGTATTCGGTATTCTATACTTGTCTGCGAGAGATTGCGCAGCGCCTCTTGAAGTATCGCACACCGCGGTGAGCTCAACGCCATGCGCCCGGCGAATGGCTTCAGCGTGCCACGACGAGATATATCCTGCACCCAGGAGCGCAACTTTGATCGGCTTCTTGTTCTCGGTCATATCTCCGCCAAACAGCTTACTTATACTCTACAATGCCCACACGCCGGCCGCCGACGCTCTTGCGCCAATACTTCATCATTCCAATGAGGTTTGGAAATTTTGAAATCGTTAAGAACGCTGCTCCCAGCGTTGCGTGCTCAGGCGCTGCGCCATTTATGACGAGGCCTGCGCGAGTCTTCCACATCGATACGGGATAGAGCAAAAGCAAAAGCAATCCCCATCCGTTGGTAACCAGCGCAACAAGGAGACTGGCCACCGGAATCGCCAGCCCCCATAGCCACGCCCGGCGGCGCTCCGCCCGGAAATACCCCGAATGCCGGGCGCCTATTTGTGCAAACGCGTGACCCGCGCGCTCCATTCGACGCCACCACTGCCGAAACTGACGAATGTCGGCGTCGTGAAAACACATGTCACTGTCAATACGAACTACGGTCGACCCGGACTCTCTCAGACGAATGCAGAAGTCGTCGTCTTCAGCGGCGATAATGTCGTCGGCAAATCCATCTATCGCGCGAAATGCATCCGCACGCACCATGAATATTCCACCACATGTTGCGATTTCCCCGACAGGACCGTTCCACTCTATATCGCACAAGCGATTATAAATCGTTGCGTCGGGAAACCTTTCCCTGCAACGCCCTGTAACAATGCCAACTGACTCGTTGTCGTAAAATTTGGCGCTCGCTGCATCAATGAATCCAGGCGCCAGCTCGCAATCGCCATCGATGAACATCACCAAGACCGTGTCTGGCCATCTGCTGAGCAATTCCTTAAAGCCCGCATTTCTCGCGCGAGCTGCAGTAAACGGCGTCTCGACTGACAGCTCCAGAACCGCGACCCCTTTGGACTTGGCGTTTGAAACGCTTCCGTCCGTCGAACCAGAGTCAACATACACTATCCGCTCGCCCTCTTTGCAAAGAGCATCGAGACATCGTGTTAATCGCTCGCCCTCATTTCGGCCAATTGCGACATATCCGACCGCCACGTTCATTTCCCGGGCTCGTCATTTGCACTTCGCGTAGGCGTCCATTGCTTTGTGCTTTCCCGGCCTTCCCGACCGAACACTGAAGTCTTTGCAGCAAGGAATTTGATGATCCCGAGCAACTCGGACGGCGGGAGTATTTTCCGGCCGACTTCCATCCAGGACGCAACGACGGCGATGCTCACCAAGGAAGTAGCTATCGCAACCAAGTAAAATGGGGCTGAAACACCGAGCGCAAACCAAACAGCAGCGGAAGCCGCCAACAATGCGACCAGCGATGTTCCAAGAACCGTCAATGGCGGCACCATGAGATCAAGCGCCGCCCCGATAAGCTGTAGGTTCTTTTTCTTGATGCCTTCCAGGAAAATTCCAGCGCTTTCACGCCAAGCAAAGCGAAGCGATCCCACGGACCAGCGCGCCGACTGTCGCATTAGCGCTGTTTCTGCGGAAGGAAACTCGCTCTCTACAACGGCATCCGGCGCCAATATCGGCGCGACGCCGTTTCGAGTAAACTGCATCGTAAACGCGAGATCCTCGACAATCTCATCTGAGCCCATGCCAATCGATTGAATCAAAGACCACGGTGCGGCGAAACCAGCGCCGGTAATTCGGGTTACCCCAAACAATCTTTGCAAGCCTTGCATGCGTATTCTGTTCATCAGCGCCCAGGCGAATTCTGCCACCTTAAGCTTTTGCGCGCCGCCGGCGGGTGACTTCATCAGGTACAATGCCTGAGCTGGCCTCGACGTTTTGGCGGCTACGCCAGCCAACCGCAACAACGCACCGTCAGCGAGAATACAATCCGCGTCGAGAAACACGACCAATGCGGGAGGGTTCGCACGCAAACTATCCAAGCCAAATTGAAGCGCGTAGCCCTTCCCACGCCTCTCCGGATCATCGCGCTCGAGAACGTCCACGCCAAATTCCTGAACGCGAGATGAAGTATCGTCGGTGCAATTGTCCGCGACGACCAGAATCCGATCGCTAGACCGAAGCTGGGCGCCAGCACTCTTAAGCGTTTGAGAAATTCCTCCGGACTCATTGTGTGCAGGGATAATTACGACCAATGGGCCCGGCTCGATCCCCTTAAGATCGACTCGCCCCCTTCCAGGTGCAAAGGCGGCCAAGACTTCTGCGGCAAAGAAGGATGCAATCAAGAAGGCCGCGAGCGCCAGCAAATACAAGATTGAGAGAACGATCCAGCTCATAAGCTGCAGCAAACCTTTCAGCCGACAGAATGGAACTGCGGACTTCTCGACTTAGCCGCGTAAAGGGCGATCGCCGCCAAACCAAAAACGAAATACCCCAGCCGCTTCTGCGAAGCGACCGAAGACAGCGCCGAATGCTTCGCCCCAACTCGCGGAACGAAACGGACCACGCCTTACCGCGCTCGAAAAGACACGAAGCACGTAAACTCCCGCACCGGACATCAGAATAAACGCAGCAACATACGGAGCCGGAGTAAGCGGCGCCAGCATTGAAGCGGCCAACGCGCCGACAATCGCCGCCGCCACAATTCCTATCGGCAGAGCCACGCCCCAAAATACCGCGCGCACTGTTTCGCCAACACCGCGACGCTCGGGCGGTCCGCCATGCAGCGACATCGCATACGCGTTGTCAAAACCGCGCAGGACAGACCGTCTCCACCAGCCGATGCGACGCTTCTCCTGAATGATCATGTTGGATTCAAGACGCCAAATGTGTCCGCCGCGCCGACGCTGCCGCACGCACAAATCATCCATCTCGCAGGAGAGCAAGTCGCCCCTGAAGCCGCCAGCGGCCTCAAATGCGTCAGCCCGAACAAAGGCGGTGTTTGCGCGAACCGCTACAATTTCTCCGGGCGCATCCATCAATCGCTGCTGAGCAAGCGTCGGCGCGAGGATACTGGACCCATTGGCGCGCATCGCTCGTCCTTCAATAATCGCAACCTCGGGGCGGCGTTCCATGAACTTCGTCGCCGCAGTGATCCAGTCCGGATCCAGGGCGCAGTTTGCGTCGACGAACTGCACATAACGAAGATCGGGTGCGATCTTTTTTAGCTGGCGATAGCCAGCATTGAGGGCGCGCCCCACGGTTTGAGGCCCTTTTCCCTGCTCCGTGACAGGAATCCCCACCCTGTGCGCAACCGAAACGGCCTCATTCATTACCGATACCGGCGCAAAAACGGTTTGGGCATCTTTTGGAATCGATCTGAAGGCTGACTCCGGAGAAAGTCGAGGATCTGTTCCGACCACCACGACGCCAAATTGAATTTGCTGTCCCGTTGGATGTTCGACTTCCTTGGCCCGAGGCTTGTTTTCTGCAGCCGGTGCCGGTTCAGTGATGACCGGCCGTTCTTTCACCTGAACCTCCGGCGCCGCCACGCGAGTAGTGACCGCGGGTCGAACATCTCCCAGTGTTTTGATTGGCGCGGGCGGCGCACGCGTCACAGGCGGCATTGGCTCTTCAGCGGCGTGGTCAGTATAGTCTCGCGAGGTGCTGGAAGTTGATGATTTCATTTCTTTCTCATCAACAAAGGCGTCTAGACCTGACTCTTCGCTGGCCGAAATAGGCGGCGCAATCGGCTCGTCTGTCGCCATGCCGAAAACGCCATAGGCTTTCTTGTCCCTGATGACGTTTCGAATTGTCTCTACGCCGACCACCAGATCTTCCGCCGAGAAAGCGTAGACGAGCGCCGTATCTGCGATCACATTTATGACACGAGGCACCCCACGCGATTGCTCCGCGATTAAGTCGATGGCGCGTTCGGTAAAAATCCGCCGACGACATCCTGCAATGGACAGCCGCGTCTCAATGTAGGAATGCACCTCTTCCCGGCTCAATGGCGTAAGGTGAAAGTCAGACCCGACACGTTGTGTCAATTGCAACAGCTCAGGCCTGTTCAGCACCCCCTTTAGCTGAGGCTGCCCGACAAGTATCAACTGGAGAAGCTGGTCTTTCCCTGCGTTGATATTGGAGAGCAGTCGCAGCTCTTCCAACATATCCATGGAAAGGTTTTGAGCCTCATCAATGATGAGAACAATCCGCTTCCCCTTTGCGTACTCGCTTATGAAAAATGTCTGGAGCTGAGAAAACAGCGCCACATGATTGCCTTCCGAGAACGGCTGGCCGAACGCCATTAGCAACCAGCTCAGCAACTCGCCGCGCCCTTCCTGCACGTTCGACAGCAGAGCCACTGTGTGAGTGTCTGAAAGCTGGTCCAACAGGCGATGTATGAGCGTGGTCTTTCCGCACCCCACCTCGCCCGTGATGACCGAAATGCCGGCATGATTGAGCACGCCATATTCCAGCATCGCATATGCGAGCCTGTGGGTTCGTCCCCAGTACAGAAATGACGGATCCGGCTGAATGGAGAATGGCTTCTCCGCTAAGCCGAAAAACTGCTCGTACATTTTATCCGTGCTCTTGCTCTTCGCCAGTCAGCCGCGAGTTTCTGGCTCAACTCAAAGCTCATTCCTAAAGGGTCGCCAGCAGCGAACGAACCTCATCCGCGAATGCGAAATTTTCTCCGGCGACGTTTAGCGCCTTCTCCAGACTCGCTTTTGCTGCGCTGTTGTTTCCGCTGGCGCGCTGCGCGGCTCCGAGGTGATATAGAATTTCGGGGTTGTTTTCCGCACCGGCAGCCGCTTGAGTTAAATACTCAAGGGCTTTCTCGTATTGGCCCGCGCGATAATACGCCCATCCTACGGTGTCGCGGAAATACGGATTTTCCAGCGCTTCGATTGACTGAGCAACCTCGAGCGCCCGAGCGATGCTCGCCTCATCCAAGCGCATGTCACTCGACAGGCTGACAAAATTGTTGGCGATAATACGATCATTTGGGCGCGCACGGATTAATTCGCTATACAGCGCCAGCGCACCTTCTCGATCACCGCGCGATAGCAATACGTCCGCCTTAAATACTTTGAGGGCCTCATTGTCTGGCGAAGCGCGCAGCCCGCCATCAATGAGCTCAGACGCCATTTCAAGACGCCCTTCAGCAAGATAGCTCCGGTATAGCATTTCATAGGCTTCGGCCCGGTCCGCATTTGCTTCAATCGCCTTCCGAAGCACGTCTTCAAAATCACTCTTATTGGTCTGAGACGCATGAACTCGGGCAAGCAATACCATCGCGGTGTAATTTTCCGGGTCGTCCCGCAGCATTCGCTCCAGAAGTTCTTTCGCTTCTTGCGACCGATCCTGTCGAATGTATGCACCAACCAGAGCGGTGAGAGGCTGCGTGTCCAGCGGAGCACTCTCACTTCGAGTGGACAGTGTCTGAATCACGCTGTCGAAATCATCCAACCCAATATATGCAGCCGACTTGACGTTTGCAGCCAAAGAGCTGCTGTCGCCTGCATTCTCAATCATGACGCCCACGGCCTCAGCTCCGCGCCAGTCCTGCCTGGCCAGCCTAATGGACGCCAGCAACCGCAAATTTGCGAGGTCGCCTGGGGAGACCGAAAGCGAGTCCAGCAAAACCTCCTCGGCGCGAGCGACGTTCTTTCTGCGGAGCAAGAATCTGGAATACTGGTTTGCTACTTGCGCATTTTTCTGGCTGGCCTCGAACGCCTGCGCAAGTTGCGCTTGAGCAAAGCTAAAATTGTCCTGCTTTTCAAATGCAGCCGACATCAGCAGCATTGCTTCATAGCTGTCCGGGTTGTTGTCGAGCACCGTGCGCAGGTTGACGATCGCCTGATCGAACTCGTCAGCCTGAATCTGCAGCGCCGCTCGCTTCAAAAGACCATCGGTGTTTCTCTCATCGGCTTTCAGAATTTCGTCCACGAGCGCTTTCGCTTCATCCTGTTTGCCTTCGCCGAAAAGCAATGCAGTGATTTTGTTTTTCGCGCGCAGTGCGACATCCTTGTCTTTGCTGGCGGCAAGCCTCTCGAGCGCCAATTTGGCTTTGGCGGTGTCTCCCTCGCCAATTGCAAAGTCGGATAGCGCGAACTGCAGGTCTGTGTTGGCGGGCTCAGCCGCAACGTACTCAGCAAGCTTCGCCTCCGCCGCCGACGAGGATTGCCCTGCCTTGATGATACGCACCACGTCGAGCTTTGCGGCCATGTTAGCCGGCTCCAGCGCAACGATTGCTTCGAGTTGCTCGCGCGCGCCCTCAAAGTCGCGCTCCTTTGCAAGCTCGTTTGCATAGACGCGTCGATATGCCGACTGATCAGGGAACAACTCAATCAAACGCGCATATGCGTTGCGCGCCTCTTCGTTGCGACCGAGCGTTTTGAGAGCGTGAATTCTGAGCAGCTGCAAGATCGCCACCTGCGGATCGATTTCGAGCGCGCGATCCAGTTCGCCCAACGCGCTCTCCCAATCGCCGTTCACCGAGAAGTTCGTGACAACAACTGTCACCGCCTCAGCATTTGCGGGATCTACCGCCAGCACTTCTTCCGCAAGTGCAAGCGCGCCCGGACGATCGCCGATCTTCATCATGATCGCTGACTTCAGCGCCTTCGCATCGACACTGTCGGGGTTGAGCGCAAGCGCCTTTTCGGCCTGTTCGAGCGCCGTAGATTCATCGCTTGCGATCAAATAGAGCTTGCCGAGCTTTACCTGCGCATCGAGTTGCGAGGGATCAAGTCGAACCGCATTTTGCAGAAAGCCGAACATCGCCTGAAAGTCTTGGCGCTTCTCTGCGATATCGGCGAGTCCGAGCATCGAAGGCACATGCTCTTCATTGATCTTCAAGGCGTTCTGGTACTGGATGTACGCCTTGCCAAGATCACCTGCCTCGAAAAACTCCGCAGCTTCGGTTGAGTAACGTTCGACTTTTTGCTCCGGAGACGCGCATGCCGCCGCCAAGGCAAGCGCGGAAACGGCGACCAGCCGAGCGATCCGCGGGGAGCGAAAATTTCTCGTTACTCGCGTTCTAGTTTCTGCAGTCGCCTTCATGTTCTCCGCCCTTCCTACTTGAAGTCTTGGGTTTGCCATTGTTGGAACCCGGTTACAATGCACGTTGCTAGCTAGCGATCCGCCGCCCGGACAAATCTTTGTTGTCGGCGGCAAAATCTCCTGAAGCATTGGGATAATTCATGTTATTGGCGCGAAAAAGGGCGCTAATACGGCGGGGTGCGCCGCGGAGCGAGATACTCGCTTCCGTCCGTCCAAGATGCTTTTCAAGCATCAAGACCTGTCCCAGAAACGCCAAATCGAGATCTTCAACCTCAGTCAGGTCCAGCTGTGCGGACTTTCCAGCGGAGCTCGCCTGCCGAAACGCCTCTCGCACGGCGCCAAGAGAGTCGCGCCGCAAGACGCCGGACAACCGAATCACCGTTTCTCGGCCCGCCTTCTCTAATCGCACTTCAGCACCGGAGGACGCGGCGGCGCGAAGCGCCCGGCGCTGCGGCAAATGCCGAAGCACCAACTGAGCCAACACCAGCGCGTCGCGCGCATACCGGCGCCAAAGTTCAGGTTCTTCCTTTATGCGCCACAACCATTCCAGACCCGCGCGCTGCATCCAGACCGGAGCCCGCGCGACGCCCCCGGCAGTGAAATCCACCACAGCCCCCAAATGCGCGGTGACCGGCGCGTTCAGTCGGTCCTTGTTTCTATCAATCCAGGATTGGCCCTTTGCAGCGCCAAGGGCGACCAAAACGAAGTCTGGATTGCAGCCATTGATTGTGGTGATGGTTTCGTCCGAGCTCATGCTGTCTACATCGCCAAAGCCGGGGTTGATCCAGCCGGCTGCTTCCACGCCCCCGCGCTCTGCGTTGACGGCTTGAGCCGCTTTTTCAGCGGCGCCGTCTCGGCCGCCGAAGAAGAACACTCGCATCCTGCGCCCCGCAAAACCCGGCCGGCGACGCAAAACCTCGAACAGGTCCGATCCCGCGACCCGAGAGCGAATGGGAACGCCCAGCCAGCGGGCCATCATGACGAGTGGAGCGCCATCAGCCAGGCTCAGATCAGCGTTCAGGATTTCTGTCCTGTCGGACTGGCTTTTTGACGCCCGCGCCAGAAAATTCACGTTTGGCGTAACAAATGAAAGGCGGCGACCCGTGCGAACCGCGTCGTCAACTTCCGCCACCGCGCGCGAAATGTCGACAGCATCAATAGGAAGTCCCATGACGCACCAGACGTCTCGGTCAAAATCGTCACGCCGCATCGCCGCCACATCCCCGGCGACAACGGACGTATCCGTGTCGGCTGAAGACTGCTGCTTGGCGATGGGTCCGCTTACACTCATCAAGTTGGCCGTTCTCGATCGTTAACCAGTTAACGGCGTTTCAGTTCGAAACCTGCAACGCCTTAAACCACAAATTGTCGAATTCACGCACGCAATAGAGCAAACTGCAGGCCAGATTCGCGCATCGCGTGTTTGAAACCGAATTTTTACCGTGGCGGCGCTTGAAAAGAATAGGCGATTTCAAGCAGCACGAGACCACCTTCGCGAGGGGCGCCCAATTAACCTGTTGTTAAATAACGATATTTTTATCTGCATTAGCCTTAATGCACCTGACAGAAATTAACACTGCAACAGGCAATGGACCGGCTGGGGACTTTACTTTGAGCGCGCGCACCTCGAAGGATCACCGGCGCCGAACTTGCTATCAGCGTTAGTTCATCCAAGCCGCTCCGAGAAAGCGGTTCGCCATTCAATAGGTCGACAGCGGCCGACAATCGGGAAACAGCATTCAAATGGCCGCTCCAAGCACCCAACAGGAACCAGCAAACGGCGCTCCTTTTTTGTTGCAACCATTATATCTGATTGTCGCGGTTGGCGTCGCCGCCGCCTTCGCATTTGCCGGAGGCATTGAAAACCTGTTTCAGCGCTGGGGAGAACAGCAGGAACTCAGCCATGGCTATTTCCTGCCAGTGATTGCCGGCTGGATCATCTGGTCGCGGCGCGACGCGATTATTGCGAGTTTGGGTCAACCGGTATTACTTGGTCTCGTCGGCGTGGCGGCTTCGGCGATCATTCTGATTTTGTCAGAGCTCACTGTCACATCGCTCATGATCTTTCAGCACCTGGCGATGCTTCTTTTGTTTTCATCGCTAGCTCTCGCATTGGGCGGGTGGAAAGTCTTCTGGCTTACGTTGTTGCCGATCGGATTCATGCTGTTCATGGTTCCGCCGCCATATTGGGCGATCACCATTCTTTCACAGCAGTTTCAGCTCTGGTCGTCTCAGCTCGGCGTGATGATGATCGAGTTGCTGGGCATCCCCGTCTACTTGTCCGGCAACATCATCGATCTCGGAGATTACAAACTTCAGGTCGCCGAGGCCTGCAGCGGACTGCGATATCTGTTTCCATTTCTGAGCCTAGGATTTCTGGCCGCCTATCTCTTCCATGCACCCTTGTGGCAGCGCGCGATTGTGTTCCTGTCTACAATTCCCATCACGATCTTGATGAACTCATTCCGGATCGCCGTAACAGGCTTGCTGGTGCAGCGGTTTGGTCCGGAACACGCTGAAGGCTTCATTCACATGTTTGAAGGCTGGGTCGTGTTCTTAATGTGTTTGGCGATGCTTTTTGCCGTGATCGCCATCTTGGCGCGCGTTTCGGGCAAGAAAAACGCTCGCGACTTGCTGGGACTCCCGGAGATCGCCGCGCAGTCCTCCACGACCAAATGGACCGCACAGCGGTTCAATGTGCACGCCATCGCCTCGATTGCGATTCTGGCGGCCGCGGGTGCATACGTCCACTTGGGCACATCGAACGTCTTAAAGGTGCCGGAGCGCGTTATGCTCACAAACCTGCCCTACCAGCTATCCGGTTGGAAAAGCGATGTTCAAACAGTGGATGCCGAAACGCTCAACGTGCTTGGGGCGGACGACTACCTCATCACCAACCTGACCAGTCCGGATGGCGAAGCGTTCAATCTCTACATCGCCTATTTGAACATGCAGCGCCACGGACACACGTGGCACTCGCCACGTCAGTGCATTCCTGGTGGCGGCTGGCAGATCACCAAACACGACGTGGCGCCGGTGACGCTCGATAGCGGCGCCTCCTTCCACTACAACCGGATCATCATCGAAAACCGGGGCACGCAGCAGCTCGTCTATTACTGGTATGACCAGCGCGGCCGTAAGATCGCCAATGAATTTGTGATGAAGTTCCTACTCATTGTTGACGCGGTAAGACTCCGCCGAACCGATGGCGCGATGATCCGGATCATGACCCCGATCCACTCAGGAGAAGCTGTGAGCGACGCCGATGCTCGCCTTCTCGGGTTTATGCAAACGTTAGATCCAGAGCTTCCCCAGTTCATCCCGCCGGCTGGCGTACCAGTTACCCACGAGTTCGACCCGGACCAGTGATCCACCGAATTGCGGTCGGATCGACCATTCCGGGCGATCGCAATCAACCCGAACGCTCACGCATTCCGGCCGGAGTCCGCCAGCCCTCCGGCCAACTTATTGATATTTATGAATTTTCAAGAGGATTGCCGCAAGTTCCGCCGGAACTATTGGCGAAGAATTTGAAAATGAACAAAAAGGACGCGCCCAAAAGCGCCAAACGCCTTGAAATCGGCGTAATATTTGCAAATTAGGACATAGATACTGAGGCGGAACCCGCCAGGCCCAAACGGGCGCACGAGAAAAGACGGAAGCAACGAAAAATGGGCGACGAATTTTCACTTGAAGACGCGCTGATTATTCTCAAGCGCCGCTTCCTTGCGTTCGTCATCCCGGCGATTTTGATCGCGCCTATCGGCATAATCGCCGTTTTGCTGCTGCCGGCGAAGTACTCGGCGCAGGGTACGATCCTCGTAGAGTCGCAACAAATTCCAACCGAGATGGTGCGTTCGACGATCAACTCCTATGCGCAGGAGCGCATTTCCACAATCCGTCAGCGCGTGATGACACGCAACCGGCTGCTCGAAGTTGCCGACGAGTATCAACTGTTTCCTCGGTCGTTGGGCCTGTCGGAAACTGAGCGCGTCAACTTGATGCGCAACCGCCTGAAGGTCGATCTGATCACAACCTCGGCGCAAGCGCGCAGCGCCAATCGCGACAACACCATTGCGTTCACCGTAGGCTACACGGACCGCGATCCCGAAAAAGCGTTCCTGGTTGCGAACAAATTCATAACTTTGTTCCTTGACGAGGATGTTCGCTCGAGGACAACAGGCGCATCCAACACGACGGAATTCTTCGAACGCGAAGCCACCAGGCTGCGCGATGAAGTTGCGCAAATGGAAAAGCGCGTGTCGGACTTCAAGTCCAGCAATGCCGGCGCTTTGCCGGAGCACTTGAACATGCACCTGAACATGCTCGAGCGCGCGCGCAGTGAGTTGGCGACCGCTCAGTCGTCCGTCACCCAACTTGAAGAAGAGCGGCGCTTCTTGGAAACGCAACTGATCAGCGGCTCCAGCGGCGACAACAGTATGGCGGCAGAACTCGCTGCGCTGGAATCACAACTCGCCCGGCTTCGCGCGACCTACCGCGACAATTATCCGGAAGTCGTGGCCAAGCGAGATGAAATCGCGTCGCTCAAAGCGCGCATGGCGCCAAGCGAAAATATTCGGCGGCTTCGGGATGAGTTGTCCAAGTCCGAGGACGCGCTCACCGTTCTCGAACGATCGGCAGATGCGGACGCCGATGCGATCGCTACAGCTGAAAAATCCGTGGAAGACGCGCGCAATGCGCTAAGCGAAAGAATTTCCGAGGAGACGCGCAAAGGTTCAAATGACATCGCAGGCGTCCAGATGGAGGGGCGGATCGCCGTGATCGAGAACCGCATTCGCATGCAGACAAAGCGCATGGACGAAACCATGGCGCAGATCGCAAACTTGGAAGAGCGAATTGCCCGCACCCCCGAAGTCGAGCGCGGAATCACTGCGCTCACGCGCGACTACGAAAACCTTTTCAGCGAATACCAGGACGTCCTGGCGAAACGCGGCAACGCGCAACTGGCTGAAAATCTTGAAGAAAACCAGCAGGCAGAGAAATTTTCCATCCTGGAACCGGCTCTTCGCCCCGACAAACCGTCTAGCCCGGATCGGCCCAAGTTGATCGTGGCCGCCGTTTTCCTCGCGTTGGCGGCTGGCGGGATGGTGGCCTTGGGGTTGGAGTTGTTGCAAGCGCGGATTCGCGGACGGTCCCACCTCGCTTCAATTCTGGATGGGCAGCCGATTGCCGTCATTCCCTATATTTACAGCGATGCCGATAAGAAATCACGCTGGCCTCTAGCTAAACCCTTCGCTGGGAAGCGCGCCAAACATCGCGCTCCAATTGAACAACCGGAATCGGCGCTTTGATTTTCCGATTAAAGCACCCCTCGTAAGGCGAGATCATGGATCGAATTCGCAATGCAGTGACACGCGCTAGACAAACTCGAGAAGGAAACGAAACGCCTTCTCGGGAAAAAGTTGCGTCAGCACCGATCACCGCAGCAATGCGCGCGCAGCAAACCGCCCCTGCCGCAGATTTCGCTGGCGATGAACTCAACCTGCGCAAAGTGAATTGCAATTTTGAAAATTTCGCTCGAAATCGCATCATCGCCAATGAACAAGACCCAGTGCTGAACGCGTACCGGGTGCTGCGCACGCGGGTCTTGCAGAAAATGGATGCCGAGGGCTGGCGGTCAATTGCGGTCGTCTCTCCGGGGTCCGGCGCCGGCAAGACCGTCACCGCTATCAACCTCGCCATCGCCATCAGCTCGAAGGCTGGCTCGCGCGCAACACTGGTTGATCTGGACTTTTATCGTCCAAGCGTGGCGCGCTATCTGGGTCTGAATGACTTCCCGTCTTCGTTGGACTTTTTCGAAGGCAAGTGCGAGCTGCGCGATGTCGCCGTGCGCCCAGGGCTCTCAGACGTCGTACTCGTCGCCAATGAGCGGGTCACACGGCGTGGTGCGGAACACCTGACATCGCCTCGCGCCGATCAACTGATCGACAGCGCAGTGAATGAATTTGGATCTCGCGTTGTCATTTTCGACATGTCCCCAATTCTCGGTTGTGACGATACGATTGCATTTCTCCCCAAAGTTGATTGCGCCCTCCTGGTCGCTGCGAGCGGCGACACCCGGACCGATGATCTGAAAGAAGCGCGGCGAATCTTGGGAAAATCCAACATCTTAGGCACGGTTTTGAACAAAGCGCCCGCAGCGTTCATGCCCAACCAGTATTACTGACGGCCGCTCACCCGTCGCGCGCCTGACGAAAAGCCAGTTTTCTTGTCACAAATTGCAGTTAACGACGGCTGCGCGCGCTTGAAGCTGACCGGTAAACTCCCCAGTATAGTGAACCGTGAAGGAAATCTTCACGCAAAAGCGTTTTAACCTCCTGTTATCCATCCTGCTAAAGAGCCGGCGTCATGAATGTGTCCCAGTCCGTCAAGCTAGCCGGCATCATCGTCGCGCTCATTGTCATCTACTTTCTCGGCAAAAGCCTGATCGGCGGCGGCGCTAGGGAAGAAGAACAAGGTCTCGCTGCGGACCGCTTTACTGTAGTCTACGAAATGATATCGCCAGGCGACTGGCGAGACGAAGTCACCGTGAGGGGACGAACCAAAGCTGAACGCAAAGTTGTCGTGCGGGCGGAAACCAGCGGAACCGTGGCCGCGACCCCGGCGGAACTCGGCGCTCAGGTTGCCGCTGGTGATGTACTGTGTCGCTTGAATGTGGACGCGCGCAACGCGCAGCTCGCGGAGGCGCGCGCCGGCTTCGCGAAAGCCGATCTCGACTACCAGGCCGCCACGAAACTCGGCGCCGATGGATTTCGGTCGGAAACGGCTGTGGCCGCCGCGAAGGCTGTGCGCGATCAATCCGCCGCGCAGCTGGAGAGGGCTCAGATCGAACTCTCCAACACCAACATCTCATCGCCGTTTGACGGCGTGTACGAGATGCGCATGGCCGAGGTGGGAGACTTCCTGAAAGTCGGCGATCCTTGCGCAACGGTCATTCAACGCTCGCCATTTCTGGTTGTTGGCGCGGTCTCTGAAAGAGACGTCAGCAAAATAAAAAAGGGTGATCGTGGCAGCGCCCAGCTGGCGACCGGAGAAACTGTGGATGGCGTGGTTCGCTTCGTTGCAGCCAGCGCCGATCCCGCGACCCGCACATTTGAAGTGGAGCTCCAAGTGCCGAACGAAGATGGCGCACTCCGTGACGGTGTGACTGCGGACTTCAAAGTGTATGCGCAAGAAAGCAGCGCGCACAAAGTGCCTCGGGCGTCTCTGGTATTGAACGATGAAGGTGAAGTTGGCGTACGCACAGTTGGCGCCGATGGAGTGGTGGCGTTTGAACCAGTGCGATTGATCGGCGAGAGCCCTTCCGGCGTTTGGGTCGGCGGCTTACGCGCTGACGTGCGCCTGATCGTTCGAGGTCAAGGCTATGTAAGCGCTGGACAGAAAGTAGACGCTGTCAGCGCCAGCGAGGCAGCCTCATGACCAGCCTGATCGACGCCGCCTTCTCGCGCATGCGCGTTGTGATGACGGCGCTCGTCGTCATGATTCTGTTTGGATACGGGGCTTACGTTTCAATACCGCGCGAAGCAGAACCAGATATTCAGGCGCCTTTCGTCGGCATCACGCTCCCATTGCCGGGCGTCTCACCAGAAGACGGCGAGCGGTTGTTGGTCAGACCGACCGAACTGGAACTTCAAAATGTCGAAGGCGTGAAGCAAATGGACGCTGTCGCCTATGACGGCGCAGCGCAGATCACGCTTGAGTTCAATGCCGATGTTGATATCGATCAAGCGCTCCTTGATGTTCGCGAAGCCGTGGACCGGGCGAAAGCCGAGTATCCGTCAAACGCCGAAGAGCCGATTGTTCGGGAATTCAATCTCCAGAACCAGTTTCCCATCCTCACGACAATAATCTACGGAGATGCGCCGGAACGCGCCCTCTTTGAGGCGGCAAAGAGCCTTGAAGACCGGCTGGAGAGCATCTCGGGCGTTCTTGAAGCGCGGCTGACGGGTGCGCGCGAGGAGCTGCTTGAAGTCATCGTCGATCCGAAGGTTCTTGAATCATATGGGTTGACGGAACTCGAGGTTGTCAATGCCGTCAATGCCAATAACCAACTGGTCACCGCGGGCTCCGTAAATCTGGAAGATGGCCGTTTCTCCATCAAAGCGCCGGGCCTGGTGAAGAACGCGGCGGACCTCGCCTCAATCCCCGTTCGCGCCAATGGCGACAATGTGGTTACCATCGGCGACATCGCAAGCGTGCGTCGGACATTCAAAGACCGGCAAGGCTACGCCCTCTTTAATGGTGAGATGGCGATCGGCGTCGAGCTCACCAAACGGGCCGGTTTCAACATCGTTGAAACCATCGAAGAAGCGCGGGCGGCAGTGGAAGAAGAGGCCAAACTATGGCCGTCTTCCGTAAAGTATGAGTTCTTGAGCGATCAATCCGTACAGGTCAAAGACAACCTTGAAGGTCTCACGGCGTCGGTCATGACCGCCGTGCTGCTCGTCATGATTGTGATCGTTGCTGCGCTTGGACTGCGGTCAGCGCTGATGGTCGGCATTGCGATCCCGACGACCTTTCTCATGGGCTTTTTGCTGCTTGCGGTGAACGGATACACGCTCAACATGATGGTCATGTTCGGCCTCATTCTCGCGGTCGGCATGCTGGTGGACGGCGCCATTGTTATTGTTGAGTACGCCGACCGCCGCATGGCTGAGGGCGCAGACCGAAAAACCGCATATCTCGAAGCATCAAAACGCATGTTCTGGCCGGTCATTACGTCGACGGCCACTACGTTGGCGGCGTTTGTTCCGTTCCTCTTCTGGAATTCGATCCCCGGCGAATTCATGAAATTCTTGCCGATCACTCTGATCTTTGTGCTGCTCGCTTCCCTCGTGGTGGCGCTGATCTTCCTTCCGGTGCTTGGAGCTCTCTTCGGCATTCCGGAGTGGATGAAGAAAAAGCTCAATCTTAAGGGGAAAACCGAAGGACCTATCAAGCGGTATGAAGTTGATGAGGTCGACCCGACCACGCTCAACGGCCCTATCGCCGCCTACGCCAAGTTTCTGAAAGGCCTGGTCGCACGTCCATTGATGGTCATGGCCGGCGGATTGGGCCTTGCTTTCATTTGCCTTCAAGCTTTCAGCATCGCGTCGCCGGAAGTTGAGTTTTTCATTCGATCAGATGACGAGCAAATCAATGTTCTGGTGCTCGCGAGGGGCAACCTGTCGGCCGAACAACGAATTGAGATTGTCAAAGAAGTCGCGGCGCGAGTTCAAGATCACCCCGCGATCGAACATCTGTACCTCCAGACCGGTTCTTTTTCAGGCCGTTCAGGTGATGACACGCCGGCGGAGACCATAGGTCAGGTTGGGATCGATTTGCTTCCCTACTCCGAGCGTAAGCACTCGCTCGTCATTCTCGAGGAGTTGCGAGACTTGGTGCAGGGCGTTCCCGGAGTCATTGTCGAAGTCCGGCAACGAGAAAGCGGTCCGCCCGTCGGCAAAGACGCACAGCTCGAGATTTCTTCACGGGATTTCGACGCCATGGTGGCCGCCGCCAAAAAGGCGCGCACATTCATCGACACATCGACGATCACCATTAACGGCGCCGAGGTTGCCGCCTACATGGATCAGGAAGACTCACTGCCTCTTCCGGGCATCGAGTGGGCGATGGAGATCGATCGATCGCTGGCCGGCCGTTACGGCCTGTCAGTGCAACAGGCTGGAGCAGTGCTGCAGTTTGTTACAGATGGCCTGTTGATCGACAAATACCGCCCCTCCGATTCCGACGATGAAATCGATATTCGTGCGCGCTACCCGGAAGCAAATCGCAACATCCTCGCTCTGGACAATGTTCGCGTTCAAACGCCTCAAGGCTCGGTTCCGTTGTCAAATTTCGTTGTTCGGGAAGCCAAGCCGCAAGTCGACCGCATCGTGCGCCGTAACGGTCAGCGCGTCATCGACATCAAGGCCAATGGCAATACTCGCGATGAAGCGCACCCCGTCAGTCAGAACCTCGCCATCGAGCACATGAAAGAGTGGGCGGAGTCCGGCGCTCTTGGAGACGACGTGACCTGGATTATGCGCGGCGCTGACGAAGAAACTGAACAAGCCGCCAGGTTTTTCCAAAACGCCATGCTCGCTGCCATTTTCATGATCGCGATGATTTTGCTGCTGGAGTTCAATAGCTTCTATCATGCTCTGCTGACGCTTTCTGCTGTGATCATGTCCGTGTTCGGCGTGCTGTTATCGATTGCGCTAACGGGGCAGTATATTTCCATCATTATGACCGGTACGGGCATCGTCGCGCTGGCGGGCATCGTTGTAAACAACAACATCGTGCTGATCGACACCTATCAGTACCTGCGCAGAAAAGGCTTGTCTGTCGAAGATGCGGTCGTGCGGACCGCCGCGCAACGCGTCCGACCAGTGATGCTAACGACTGCCACGACGATCCTCGGCTTGTTGCCAATGGTGTTTGAAATCAATGTCGACTTCGGCGCGGGTACAATCACGCACGGCTCCACAACATCCGACTGGTGGGTGTTGCTGTCATCCGCCGTGGTGTACGGCCTCGCCTTCTCAACGATCCTGACGCTCATAATCACGCCGGTGATGCTGGCGGCGCCGACCGTGCTTCGAAACCGGGCGCCGGCCGCAGCTTCAAAGACCAAGAATTTCTGCCTCAGTGGTTGGCGGCGTCTGCACAAATCACCGACGAACGACAAGCAAAGATCAACGCCAAAAGACGGCGATCTTGATGTGCCGCACGCAGCTGAGTGATCTACTCGCCGTCTTCGCCTTCCGATTCCGGCACATCAAATATCTGGCCTGGGTAGATCAGATCAGGATTTCGGATTTGGGCCATGTTGGCCTCGTAAATGACGGTGTACTGAGCACCGCGTCCGTAGGCGCGCCGGGCGATACGCCATAGGCTGTTTCCGGGCTGCACAATGACTTTGCCGTCACGAAGCTGAATTTGATCCATGGTCTCACGCTGGAACGGCAATTCGATTGCATACTCAGGACGGCCGTTTTCATCGAGCTGAATCACCAGCAACTCATAAATCCCCGGCGCAATCTGCGCTTCCGGCGCAATCGTCCAGCGGCCCTCATCATTGGCGGGAACGCGGCCGATCAGTTGCCGGTTGATATAAAGCTCAACTTCGCGCCCCGGGGTGGCGCGGCCCGAAAAAATCACCGCGCCGGTATCGTCATAATCGATCACGTCGAGCGACAAGGGGCCGAGGCCTTCCGGCGTCTCGCGCGGATCCTGCAGGACTTCGGTGGCGCCGCCAGGGGTGGTTCGCAATACGAGCGGCAGGTCGCCTTCGCGTTCCGGCACATAAATGACAATCGTATCTTCCGACCGAATGACCGCGCCGTCCGCGGTTTTCATGGAAAGGCTCAACTCGACAGGCCCCGCATCAAGCGGCGTGTCGGTGGCGATGACCCACGAACCGTCAGCTTCCGCAGGCGCTTTCGCCAACTCGTCATCATTTGCATATATGGTGACTTCCGAGCCCGGCTTCGCGCGGCCGGCAATCACGGCGTAGCCGGTGCGGTCCACGCGTACGATGTCGAAGCTCGGCAATGCGGGCTCGGCCGGCTTGTCCGGCGCCGGCTCGCTCGCGCCAGGCGCGCCCACATCCGACACGTCCTGTTGCGGGCCGTCGATAATCTTGAACCGCTCTGCGGCCTTCCAGCCGATGAAACCCAGAACAATCAGTAACAAGACAATGATCACAACGCGCACGAGACGGGCTCCTTAACGACTTTTATCCGGATTCAAAGGTACTTTACCCAACTGCAAAACCGCGTACAATGCCACCCCAACAACAAGAAACGTACAAGCTTATGAAATCATTATGTGTTTACTGCGGATCGCGCCCTGGCAGCGATCCGGCCTTCGAACAAGCCGCCATTCAAACAGGACAGGAAGCCGCCAAACGCGGCGTTCGCATCGTCTATGGCGGCGGCAAAATGGGCCTGATGGGTGCGACCGCCGGTGCGGCGCGCGATGCGGGCGGCAAGGTCTTCGGCGTCATTCCCGATTTTCTGGTCGAGCTCGAGGGCATCCTCGATGGCGTCGATCACAAAATCGTCACCAACATGCATGAGCGCAAGATGATGATGTTCGAGGAATCGGACGCCATCCTCACCTTGCCTGGCGGCATCGGCACGCTGGAGGAACTGATCGAGGTTCTCTCCTGGGCGCGCCTCGGTCTGCACCGCAAACCGCTCATTGTGCTGAACATCAACGGCTTCTGGTCGCCGCTGCGCGATCTCCTGCATCACGTTGTCGAGAACAATCTCGCCGACGAGAAGCTGCTTCAGGACCTGACCTTTGTCGACAATGTCAAAGCCGTTTTTGACACAGCCGAAAAGCAGATGCTCCGCGCCAAAGCCTAACCCTTAAGCGCGCTTGCCTGATAGTCTTTTTTATGCGCGCTCGCCGCGCAGTCTGGCGCGCGCTTTTTCCGAACCGATGAGCGGAAACAGCGCGGCCATCTCCGGTCCGCGCTCGCGGCCGGTCAGCGCATGGCGCAGCGGCATGAACAGCGCCTTGCCCTTGGCGCCGGTTTTTTCCTTCACCGCCTGCGTGAAGGCGCCCCAGCTTTCGCCATCGAGCGCATCGGGAACGAGTTCGGCCGCCGCACTGGCGAACGCCTGATCCTCGATCATGGGATCGACTTCGCCGTCGACAACCTCGATCCATTCGGCGGCGTCTTTAAGGCGCGTGATGTTGCCCTTCACTGCTTCCCAGAGATCGCGGCCGACGCCAAGCGCCTCAAGCCGATCTGCGACTTTTTCAAACGCCGCATCATGCAGCAGCTTCGCGTTTAAGGCTTCCAGTTCCGCCATATCGAACCGCGCCGGCGCGCGGCCGATGCGGTCGAAATCAAAACTATCGGCGAGCGCCTGCAAATCCGGCTGCGGCAGGACTGGATCGGCGGTGCCGAGCTTCGCCAGGAGGCTGGTGATCGACGCGGGCTCCAGCCCGTCTGCGCGCATGGCTTCGATCGAAAGCGAACCAAGACGCTTCGACAGCCCCTGCCCGTCAGCGCCGACCAGCAATGAGTGATGCGCGAAGGCCGGCGGCTCGCCGCCCAGCGCCTTGATGATCTCGATCTGCACGCCGGTATTCGTCACATGATCTTCGCCGCGCATCACATGGGTGATGTTCATGTCGATATCATCGACGCAGCTCGGCAGCGTGTAGAGATACATGCCGTCTTCGCGGATCAGCACCGGATCGGAAACGCTCGCCGTATCCACCGTCGTTTCACCGCGGATAAGGTCAGTCCATTTGACCGGCGTTTGCGAAAGTTTGAAGCGCCAGTGCGGCTTGCGCCCTTCGGCTTCATAGGCGGCGATCTGGTCAGGCGTGAGCGAAAGCGCAGCGCGGTCATATACCGGCGGCAGCGATCGCGCGCGCTGGATCTTGCGCTTGCGGTCGAGCTCCTCGCCGGATTCGTAACATGGATACAAAAGCCCGTCGGCGATCAGCTTGTCGCGCGCCCAGTCGTATCGGTCGAAGCGCGCCGACTGGCTGAAGGTCTCATCATAATTGAGGCCTAGCCAGGCAAGGTCGGCGCGGATGCCGTCCTCATAGGCCTGCGTCGAGCGTTCGCGGTCGGTGTCGTCGATACGCAGCACGAACTTGCCGCCGGACTTGCGGGCGAACAGCCAGTTCCACAGGGCGGCGCGGACATTGCCCACATGGATTTTCCCGGTCGGGGACGGCGCGAAACGGACTTTGACGGTCATTGGACTTCCAAGGCTCAGGTAAGGCGCGAGGGATTAGCGGAGCGCGCGGGTCGGGTCAAATGGGCCAGCGGCGGGCAATAACCTAGGCCCGCCGCGGCTCGCAAAAGCCCGAACGCATACAAGGGAGAGGTGCGCGGGACGTGAAACATCCTCATCGCTGGGTATTAGCACATGGACGCATCACGTCCCGCACGCGGCTTTTACAGCGCCGCCAACCGATCGCGTCCGGCGCATGACATCCCGCAGCAAGAGGTATGGAACGTCACGCCTTTCCCCGAAGGCTCGGCTGTAGCAGCCGGCCGGGTCTAAGCGCTTCGTCCGTCCCTTGCCCCGGCGAAAACACCGGTTTGGAATAGCAAGAGCGAAGCGCCGCCCGCGCGCCGCAATCCGGACCGACAGGTAACGGCAGGCCTACCGCCTCTCATATCCG
>CAZAOB010000045.1:0-552 GCA_964486635.1 uncultured Caulobacterales bacterium
ATCGCTGATGTAACACCCTGTTCGGCGCAGATGCGCTGTAGCACGCCGATTTCGTCCTCTGAGTCTTTGACGAAGTGATTGATCGCAACGACAGGTGTCACGCCATATTTCCGTAAGTTTTCAATGTGGCGGATCAAATTTACGCAGCCGCGCTCAACGGCGTCGGCGTCCGGCGCTGCAAGGTCGGCCTTGGCGACACCCCCCTGCATTTTCAGTGCACGGATCGTCGCCACGAGTACAACCGCATCGGGACGCAGGCCAGACTGGCGGCATTTGATGTCGAGGAACTTCTGCGCCCCGAGATCGGCGCCGAAGCCTGCCTCGGTCACCACCACATCGGCGAGTTTGAGCGCTGTTTTCGTCGCCATGACGGAATTGCAACCATGGGCGATGTTGGCGAATGGCCCGCCGTGAATGAAGGCCGGGTTGTGTTCGATGGTCTGCACCAGGTTCGGCGCCAGCGCGTCTTTCAACAGCACCGCCATGGCACCGTCGGCGCCGATATCGCGCGCAGTCACCGGCGTTTTGTCGTAACGCCGCGCAACGATGATG
>CAZAOB010000045.1:562-26680 GCA_964486635.1 uncultured Caulobacterales bacterium
CCGCGAACATGCCGTTGGGCGAGATCCCAAAGGACGATGATGTCGCCGAGGCGGCGCTGCAAATCTTTCAGGTCTGACGCAAGACAGAAAATCGCCATGATCTCTGACGCGACAGTGATGTCGTAGCCGCTCTCGCGCGGCACGCCATGCGCCGGGCCGCCGAGGCCAATGGTGATATTGCGAAGCGCGCGGTCATTCATGTCGACAACCCGACGCCAGGTGATGCGGCGCGGGTCGATATTTTCTTCGTTACCCCAGTGGATATGGTTGTCGATCAGCGCCGCCAGCAAAGCGTGCGCCGAGGTGATGGCGTGAAAGTCTCCGTTGAAATGCAGGTTGATGTCTTCCATGGGAATGACCTGCGCCCGCCCGCCGCCGGCAGCGCCGCCTTTCATCCCGAAGCACGGCCCGAGCGACGGCTCGCGCAAACACACCATGGCGTTGACGCCGATTTTGTTGAGACCGTCGGTGAGGCCGACGCTTGTGGTCGTCTTGCCCTCGCCCGCCGGGGTCGGCGTGATCGCCGTCACCAGCACCAGCTTGCCGTCCGGCTTGTTCTTCAGCGAGTTGATGTAGTCCAGCGAGACTTTCGCCTTGAAATGTCCGTAAGGAACGAGCGCGTCGGCAGGAACGCCAAGGCGTTTTTCCGCCAGCGGCAGGATCGGGTCCATTTTCGCGGCGCGCGCAATTTCGATGTCCGGCGCGCCGGGCGCAGGCAGATTGTCTTTCGTCATGTTCTCTCCCGGCGCCTTATGCCGATTGTTCTGCGAAACTCTTTCCCGGACTATACGCTGATTTGAACGAAGCCGTCTCCCTCGCGACAATAGAGGGCAATATTGGCCTCGCGTGCTTTAGCGATGGCAAAACCGGTCGGCCCGGAAACGGAAGCGACTGCGCCGACGCCGGCTCGCGCGGACTTTTCGATGATCTCATAGGAACAACGGCTCGACATCAGCACAAAGCCATCGTCGAAATCGGCAGTCTCGCGGGCAAGCGCGCCGAGCAATTTGTCGAGCGCATTGTGGCGGCCCACATCCTCGCGCACGAGGAGAATGTCACCGTCAAGACTTGCCCACGCGGCGCCATGGACGGTTTTTGTCGACTGGTTCAGCGGCTGATAATCACGCAGCGAGTTCAGCGCGCGCGCCAGCGCCTCCGGCGCGATGGCGAGCGGCTTCTCGCGAACGCGGGGCAAAGTCTCAAAAAACACGTCCGCATTCTCAAGACCGCAAACACCGCAGCCCGCGCGACCCACAAGATTGCGCCGTTGCTGGCGGATGTCGAGCCGTTCGAGCCGTTCCGGCGCAATAGAGACGTGCAGTTCGATCCCGCGTTCGCTTTGGTGGATATCGACAGACGAGATTTCTTTCGCCCCATCGACCACTCGTTCGGTGAGAGAGAATCCCACCGCGAAGTCGGCCATATCGTCCGGGGTTGCGAGCATCACCGCATAGTTGCGGCGGTTGTAGACAAATGCGACCGGCGTTTCGGTCGGCACCGACCACGCTCGCCCCGAGCCGATATCCGTTTTGCGCTCAATCGGCGGCGCGGCTCCGTGAAAAATGAACTTGGTCACCGTTACTCCGCCGGCTCCGCAACGCCATCAGTCAGGATGCGGCGCAGTTCCGGCGTCGTCGCCTCATAATCTTCCTGCCATGAGGATTTGTGATTCGCCGGGGCGACTTCCACCGCCGTCACTTTGTACTCCGGACAACTGGTCGCCCAATCGGAGTTCTCCGTCGTCACCACATTCACGCCGGTCACCGGATGGTGGAAGGTCGTATAGACGACGCCGGGCGCCATGCGTTCGGAGATCACCGCTTTCAGCGTGATCTCGCCCTTGCGGCTGCGAATCGAAACCCAATAGCCTTCGTGAATTCCGCGCGCTTCTGCGTCGGAAGGGTGGATCTCCAGCACGTCTTCTTCGTGCCAGTCGCTGTTTTGCGTGCGCCGGGTCTGCGCGCCGACATTATATTGCGACAGGATGCGCCCGGTGGTGAGTATCAGCGGAAATTTGCGGTTGGTCTTTTCGGAGGTCGCCACATACTCGGTAACAACAAACAATCCCTTGCCGCGCACAAACTTGTCTACATGCATGATCGGCGTGCCCTCGGGCGCCGCGTCGTTGCACGGCCACTGCACGCTGCCGCGCTCATCAAGCATTTTGTGCGAGACATGCTGGAAGCTCGGCGTCAGCGCTGCGATCTCGTCCATGATTTCATCAGCGCCGGCGTAATTCATCTCCGCGTAACCGAGCGCATTGCAGAGCATCTGCGTCGCTTCCCATTCCTGCAGGCCGGTCTGGGAGCGCATGGCCGGGCGCACGCGATTGATGCGCCGTTCGGCGTTGATAAAACAGCCGTCTTTCTCAAGAAACGATGTTCCCGGCAGAAAGACGTGAGCGAAGCGCGCCGTCTCGTTCAGGAACAGATCCTGCACGATGATGACGTCCATCGCCTTCAGCGCCGCCTCGACATGTTGCGTGTTGGGGTCCGACTGCGCAATGTCTTCGCCCTGTACATAGAGCCCCATGAAATTGCCGTTGCAGGCCTCATCGAACATGTTGGGAATGCGGTAGCCGGGTTTAGCATCCTGCGTACGGCCCCAGGCGCTGGCGAACAATTCGCGCGCCGCATCGTCGGAGACCGGGCGATAGTCAGAATATTCATGCGGGAACGAACCCATATCGCAGGAGCCCTGAACATTGTTCTGCCCCCTGAGTGGGTTCACCCCGACGCCGCGCCGGCCGATATTGCCGGTCGCCATGGCGAGGTTGGCCATGCCCATGACCATGGTCGAGCCTTGCGAATGTTCCGTGACGCCGAGCCCGTAGTAGATCGCCGCGTTGCCACCCTTCGCATAAAGCTGCGCGGCGGCGCGAATGTCGTCCGCCGGAACGCCGGTGACTTTTGAAACTTCCTCCGGCGAATTTTCCGGCGCCTTCACGAAGTCGAGCCACTGGCGGAAGGACTCCAGATCGCAGCGATCTTTCACAAAGTCTTCGTCGATCAGGCCTTCGACCGCCGCCACATGAGCGAACGCGTTGACCAAGGCGACGTTGGTTCCAGGCAGCAAGGGCAGATGATGCGCCGCCTCGATATGCGGCGTCCGCACCAGATCGATGGCGCGCGGATCAGCAATGATAAGTTTCGCGCCTTTCCTCAAACGCCGTTTCATTTGCGAGGCGAAGACGGGATGTGCGTCGGTCGGATTGGCGCCGATGATCAGGATGACATCCGCTTCCTCGACGCTGTCGAAATCCTGCGTTCCCGCCGACGTGCCGAAGGTCTGCTTCAAGCCGTACCCGGTCGGCGAATGACAGACCCTTGCGCACGTATCGATATTGTTGTTGCCGAAGGCGGTGCGCACCATTTTGACGACCGCCCACACCTCTTCGATGGTGCAGCGGGACGATGAAATCGCGCCGATGGATTTCTGGCCGTATTTGGCCTGCGTTTCTTTCAACCGCCGCGCGGCGAAATCTATCGCTTCGGCCCAGCCGACTTCGCGCCACGGATCGGTGCTTTTTTCGCGGATCATCGGGCTGGTGATGCGGTCTTTATGGGTGGCGTAGCCCCAGGCGAACCTGCCCTTGACGCAGGAATGGCCGTGATTGGCCTTGCCGTCCTTGTGCGGCGTCATGCGGATCACCTGATCGCCCTTCAGCTCCGCCTTGAACGAACAGCCGACGCCGCAATAGGCGCAGGTCGTGAGCACCGTGCGATCGGGCACGCCGTGATCGACGACAGATTTCTCCTGCAAGGTCGCGGTCGGGCACGCCTGTACGCAAGCGCCGCAGGAGACGCACTCGGAGTCGAAGAAATTGGCGCCGCCAACCGATACGCGCGAATTGAACCCGCGCCCTTCGATCGTCAGCGCAAGCGTTCCCTGCACCTCGTCGCAAGCGCGGACGCAGCGCGAACAAACAATGCATTTCGACGGATCATATTCGAAGTAAGGATTGGAAACGTCCTTGGCGCTTTCGGTAAAGTGATTGTCGCCCTCATATCCGTAGCGGACATCGCGCAGGCCGACAGCGCCGGCCATATCCTGCAATTCGCAATCGCCATTATCAGAACATGTCAGGCAATCGAGCGGATGGTCGGAGATGTACAGCTCCATCACCCCGCGCCGGAGTTTGGCGAGGCGCGGCGTCTGCGTGCGGACCTTCATGCCCTCGGCGACAGGCGTGGTGCAGGACGCGGGCGTCCCCTTGCGGCCGTCGATCTCAACAAGGCACAGGCGGCAGGAGCCAAAGGCGTTGAGCGAGTCCGTGGCGCAGAGTTTGGGGATGGCGAGCCCTGCCTCATTGGCTGCTCGCATGACGCTCGTGCCTTCGGGGACCGTGACGTCAAAGCCGTCAATCTCGACGGTGACGGTCTTTTCCGTCTTCGCCTTCGGTGTGCCGTAGTCTTTTTCTCTCAAGAGGGTCATGAGAGCGCCTCCTGTTTCTGTTTTATTCCAAAGTCTTGCGGGAAATGCTTCACAGCGCTTTGAACCGGGATCGGTGTCATCCCGCCCATGGCGCAGAGCGAGCCGTCGACCATCAGCTCGCAAAGATCGCTGAGCACGGCGAGGTTCTTCTCGTGATCTTTGCGGGCGGCGATGCGGTCGATCACTTCGACGCCCCGCACCGAGCCGATGCGGCACGGCGTACACTTGCCGCAGCTTTCCTCGACGCAAAACTCAAAGGCGTAGCGCGCCTGTTCCAGGAGGTTCACGCTCTCGTCGAACACGACGATCCCGCCATGACCGACCCCGGCGCCGTTCGCCAGCATGGTCTCGTAATCCATGGGCAAGTTAAACAATGACGGCGGCAGATAGGCGCCCAACGGCCCGCCGATCTGCACCGCGCGCACCGGTTTTTCCGTGAAGCATCCGCCGCCGATCTCGTTCACAAGCTGACCGAGCGTGACGCCGAACGCGGTCTCGTAAAGTCCGCCCTGTTTGATATTGCCCGCAAGCTGGAACGGCATGGTGCCCGTCGACTTGCCCATGCCGAAATCGCGATAGAATTTCGCGCCCTTCGCCATGATCGCCGGAACCGAACACAACGTGATGACGTTGTGCACCAGCGTCGGCTTGCCGAACAATCCTTCGAGTGCAGGCAGCGGCGGCTTGGCGCGGACCTCGCCGCGCTTGCCTTCAAGGCTGTTGAGCAAGGATGTTTCTTCACCGCATATGTATGCGCCAGCGCCCAAAAACACTTCGATATCGAACGCCTTGCCGGAGCCGCGCACATTTTCGCCGAGCAATCCGGCATTTCGCGCATTGGCGATGGCCGCGTTCAACACGCTGTGCGCAACCGGATATTCCGAACGCAGATAAATATAGCCTTTGGTCGCGCCGACGGCGATTCCGGCAATAATCATGCCTTCGATCAGCGTGAACGGATCGCCCTCCATGATCATCCGGTCGGCAAAGGTGCCGCTGTCGCCTTCATCGGCGTTTACGACGATATATTTCTGGTCAGCCTGCGCGCCTGCTACGGTTTTCCATTTGATCCCCGCAGGGAAGCCCGCACCGCCGCGCCCGCGCAAGCCCGACTGCATAATCTCTTCACAGATTGCCGGGGCGTTCACGGACAGCGCCTTGTCGAGTCCTTTTAGTCCACCGTGTTTTTCATAGTCGGCTAGCGAGAGCGGATCGGTGACGCCGCAGCGCGCGAAGATCAGCCGCGTCTGGCTTTTGAAAAACGCAATCTCTTCAACCGCGCCGACCGATTTTTCGTGTTCGCCATTGCCGGTGATCGCGTCAAGCAACGACGCAGCATCCGCTTCCCCGACCGGACCGTAACCAACGCGCTTGCCGTCGCGCTCGACTTCCAGCAGCGGCTCCAGCCAGTGCATGCCGCGCGACCCCGTGCGCACGAGCCGCAAATCCAGCTTTCGCTTGGCCGCTTCGCTCATCAGCGCATCGGCGAGGTCGTCAGCGCCCATGGCAACAGCGGTCGAGTCGAGAGGCAAAAAGAGTTTGAGCGCGCTCATGCCGCCCCCGCCTTCTTCGCCCGCGCGATCGCCTTTTCGATCTTGTTCGCATCCGCCATGCCGACCAGCTTGCCGCCGACCATGGCCGCCGGTCCCGTCGAGCACAGACCGAGACAATAGACCGGCTCCAGCGTCACATCTTTTGACGCCGATGTTTCACCCAGTTTCAGCGCGTATTTCTTTTCAAGATCGGCGATGAACTGACGCCCGCCCGCCGCCTGACAGGCTTCGGCAGCACAGACGCGCACCACCACATCGCCTTTCGGCTGGCGATGGAAGTCGTGATAAAAACTGATGACGCCTTTCACCTCGGCGCGCGACAGGTTGAACGCTTTCGCCGCCGCGGCGTCGGTCTCGTCCGGCAAAAAGCCGTGCTCGTCCTGCACCGCGCGCAGGGCCGAAATCAGCCCTCCGGTGCGTCCGACAAAAGGCGCAATGATCGCTTCCAGACTCACGGCGCTTTTCATCTCCTTCTGCTGGCGTTCATAACACATAACGCACGATTATCATTATCAAATTCGTGAAATGTCTCCATTCCCGAATGAGGTTTGAAGCCTTTTGGCGCGCGTAATTTAGCTCCGTCCGCGCTTTGGTGGACGGATTGCGCATCTGCGAAGGGAATTTTCCGGCGGGATTTTCAAGAAACGGCGGAAAATGGCGGTTCGCCCACGCCGGAAAAGCGAGCCGCGTCAGCACTTTTCTTGGTTAACGCGAAGAATGTCGCGCGCGGCGTGACACAGCGCCCTACAACCGCGCGGCGTGCCAGCGCAGGTGATCTTCGATGAAGGTCGCGATGAAATAATAGGAGTGGTCGTAGCCCTTCTGCATCCGGAGAACGACCTCCTGCCCGGCCTCCTGCGCCGCCTGGGTGAACAATTCCGGCCTTAGCTGTTCGGCCAGGAAATTATCCGCCGTTCCCTGATCGATGAGAATTTCAGCTTTGCTCGGGCGCGCCGCGACGAGGCGCGTCGCGTCGTAGTCCGCCCATTTGGCTTCATCGTTCCCGAGATAATTCGACAGCGCTTTTTTACCCCACGGAACCTGGCTTGGCGCAACGATGGGTGAGAAGGCCGAACAGGTTTTGAACTTGTCCGGATTTTTGAGGTGAATGGACATCGCCCCGTGACCGCCCATGGAGTGACCGAAGATTCCGGCGCGCGACGCATCAACCGGAAATTCCTTTTCGATCAGCGCCGGCAATTCGCGCGTGATGTAGGAATACATTTTGTAATGCGCCGACCATGGCGCCTCGGTCGAGTCCACATAGAACCCCGCGCCCAAACCAAAGTCATAGGCCTTGTCCGGATCGTCGGGCACGCCCTCTCCGCGCGGCGAGGTGTCCGGCGCGACAATGACGAGGCCAAGTTCCGACGCGACGCGCTGTGCGCCCGCCTTCAAGGTGAAATTCTCTTCGGTGCAGGTCAGGCCCGACAACCAGTAGAGCACCGGAAACGGCCCTTTCCCCTCTGGCGCATAGACCGCGAAGTTCATCTCGCAGGAAAGCGTTTCCGACGTGTGCGTGTAGACGCCTTGTGTGCCGGAGAAGGATTTCGCCGCTGACTTTTGGTCCATCGTTTACGCCTTTCAAATAGAACCGCGCGGCATTTTCTGCCGCGCGGCTAGCAGTCGCGTTACTATTATTCCGCCGCGAAGCAGTAGGTGCAGATCTTGTTGCCGTCGGGGTCGCGCAAATAGGCTGCATATGACGTCGGCGTGAAGGTGCGCGGCCCCGGCTGGCCTTCGCATTTTCCACCAGCCTTGACGCCAGCTTCGTGGAACGCGTGCACTGCCTTGCGATTGGGCGCAGCAAACCCGATCGTGCCACCATTGGCGTATGTGGATGGCAGGCCATTGGCCGGACGCAATACGAGGAATTCCGGCGCCTCCTTGCCCCACATCACGCCGTTCTCGCCGAGCGGTCCCATGTTTTTCAGCCCCAGCGCGCCAAGCGCTGCGTCGTAAAACTTGGTCGCGCGCGCCAGATCATTCGTGCCGACCGTCACATGCGTAAAAATCGCCAATGTAAGACTCCAGAAATTTCCGCCCTCATCCGGGGCCGGAATGTCGGCTGCTCCGCTTGCATCTTGCGCCGTCAACAGCCGGGCGGCGGGATGATAGTTTTATTCTCGCGCAAAAGATCAATTTTATTTTGCTTTGTCTCCCACATCGTTCGCTTCTGCAATTTTCGCATGATCGGCTGAACGCAGCCACATAAAAATCCGCGCAAGATATGAAGGGCGAAAAGTCATAATTGATGCAACAACGACTACCAGAAGTTTTGGTAAGAAGTCCGGCCAAGTGATCATATTGCGTTTAAAGGAGCCAAATTGACCAGTGAACATTTCCCCTTCACCGGCGCGCTCAACTAGCCAACGAAACCAGACAGAAAACACCTGCGGCACATACTCCGTGAGATAGTACACACCGATCAGGAAACTTCCGATTGCTACCAGCGTGGCGGCATCGATACTTTGCGTTGCATCCGAACCTTGATCGCCAACTCGAACGCGCCGAGAAAGCAACGGCGCAGCGAACCAGGCAATTACTCCAATGCCGGCCATGCAAATGTAGCCGGCGAATTGAGTAGCAATGTAAGCGTCCACTGTGTTCCTGAAAGCGAGCTGAGCATATGTCGGCGCCGACACGAGAGCGCTAACAAGAATGCCGGCTGCCCACAGACGGATCAACGCAACGATGATCGCGTGTGCAGCCGTCACTGAATTCACCCCCCGCTTTTGGCCGCTATCGGAAACACTGATGCGTCACATATAAGCCTGCCGCACCACGTTTCAATAAACCACCACAGACCGAATGCTCTTGCCTTCATGCATCAGGTCGAACGCCTTGTTGATGTCTTCGAGCGGCATGGTGTGGGTGATGAGCGGATCGATCTGAATTTTCTTGTCCATATACCAATCCACCACCTTTGGCGTGTCGGTGCGTCCACGGGCGCCGCCAAAGGCGGTGCCTTTCCAGACGCGGCCCGTCACAAGCTGGAACGGGCGCGTCGAGATTTCCTTGCCCGCTTCGGCGACGCCGATAATGATCGACTGGCCCCAGCCGCGATGACAACACTCAAGCGCCTGACGCATCACATCGGTATTGCCGGTGCAGTCGAATGAATAATCCGCGCCGCCGCCGGTCAGTTCGACCACCTTGTCGACCACACTGCCGGCGCCGATCTCTTTCGGATTGACGAAATCGGTCATGCCAAACTCGCGCGCGATGGCTTCGCGCGCCGGGTTGATGTCAACGCCGATGATCTTGTCGGCGCCGACCATTCTCGCGCCCTGAATGACGTTAAGCCCGATGCCACCAAGGCCGAACACGGCGACATTGGCGCCCGGTTCGACACCCGCCGTCCAGACGACCGCGCCGACGCCGGTGGTGACGCCACAGCCGATGTAACAGGCTTTATCGAACGGCGCATCCTTGCGGATTTTTGCGACCGAATACTCAGACAACACCGTGAAATTGGAAAAGGTCGAGCAACCCATATAATGAAACAGCGGCTTGCCCTTCCATGAAAAACGGCTGGTGCCGTCGGGCATGACGCCCTTACCTTGCGTCGCGCGCACGGAGGTGCAAAGGTTCGATTTCTGCGACAGGCAAGTTTTGCACTGCCGGCATTCCGCCGTATACAGAGGAATAACGTGATCGCCGACCGCGACGGAGGTGACGCCCTTGCCCACCTCGCGCACGATCCCGGCGCCTTCATGGCCAAGGATCGACGGGAAGATGCCTTCTGAGTCCTTGCCTTCGAGCGTATAGGCGTCGGTGTGACAGATCCCCGTCGCCATGATCTCCACCAGAACCTCGCCCTCCTTCGGGCCTTCAAGGTCGACCTCTTCGATGACCAGCGGCTTGTTGGGTTCGATGGCGATGGCGGCTCTGGTTTTCATGACTCTCTCCTAAGGGCGTTTCTTGGCCGCAATTTCCCCCGCTTCCTGCGCAAAGACAATGGCTTGGCCGGGATTTGGGGGCCTGTCGGCGAATTGGAGCGCGCGAAGTTTTCCACAGGCCGCAGCCCACGCGAATGACGGCATTCCGGCGCGCTATCGACTGTCAGATCGGATAGTGGCCGGGCTCGGTTTCGACCGTAATCCAGCGTAACTCCGTAAACTGATCAATTCCCGCTTTGCCGCCGAAACGGCCATAGCCCGACGCACCGACGCCGCCAAACGGCATCTGCGCCTCGTCATGCACGGTCGGCCCGTTCACATGACAAATGCCTGACTTGATCTGACGCGCGACTTTCAGCCCGCGTGCCGTATCGCGCGTGAAGACCGCCGCCGAAAGGCCGTAATCGCTGTCATTGGCGATGCGGATCGCGTCCGCCTCATCTTTTGCGCGGATGATGGCGACCACCGGCCCGAAACTTTCATCGCGATAGATGTTCATCGCCGGCGTGACGCCATCGATCACCGTTGCCGGCATGATGACGGAATCCGTCTTTCCGCCTGCGATAATTTCTGCGCCCTTGCCTTCAGCGTCGTCGATCAGCGCGTTGACGCGCGCAAAGGCGCGCTCGCCGATCAGCGCGCCGAGCGGCGTCTTGCCTTCGCGCGGGTCGCCGGCGGGCATGGACGCCGCTTTTGCCGCGAATTTTTCAACGAAGGCGTCGGCGATCACATCGGCGACAATAATCCGCTCCGTCGACATGCAGATCTGGCCGGAATTCATAAAGGCGCCGAACGCCGCCGCCTTCACCGCTTCGTCGAGGTCGGCATCCTCAAGCACGATCAGCGGCGCCTTGCCGCCAAGTTCAAGCAGCACCGGTTTTAAATGCTCCGCTGCGCGTTTGGCGATGATGCGGCCAACTTCGGTTGAGCCAGTGAAGTTGATGCGTTTCACCGCCGGATGATCGATCAATGCACCGACAATCTCGCCTGCATCTTCCGGCGCGTTGGTGACGATATTGACTGAGCCGTCGGGCAATCCCGCTTCGCAAAACGCTTCGACGATCAGCCCATGGGTTTGCGGGCAAAGTTCAGACGCTTTCAGAATAACGCTGTTGCCGCAGGCGAGCGGCATGGCGATAGCTCTGACGCCCAGAATGATCGGCGCATTCCACGGCGCGATCCCTAGAATTACGCCCAGCGGTTCGCGCAGCGCCATGGCCATGCATCCCGGCTTGTCGGATGGGATGACTTCGCCCCCGATCTGCGTGGTCATGGAAGCGGCTTCGCGCGTCATCGACGCGGCAAGCATCAGATTGAACCGCGCCCAGCCTTCCGTCGCACCGGTTTCGTTCAGCATTGCGGTGACGAATTTGTCCGCGCGCGCTTCCAGCGCGTCGGCGGCTTTCATCAGCATCGCGCGGCGCGCGTTCGGTCCCATCGCCGACCAGACCGGAAAGGCGGCGGCGGCTTTCAACGCAATCGCCTTTATGTCGCCGACGCGCATGGCCTCGGCATCGCTCGCCGTCTCGCCGGTCAGGGGATTGGTTCTTGTGAATTTCATGCTGCCGCTCTGTTACGCATTGTCACGCCATTAAAAGCCCGGCGGGCGCGCTGATGCAACGCCAAGCTTCTTTTCCAGCGCGGCGCCCAGCGCGATCATCTTGCGCTCCTCAAAAAGGTCCGCCCAAAGGCTGATCCCGCGGGGCGCACGAAAGGTTTCAACACCGTCTTCGCTTTCCTTGCCGGTTTTTGCAGGGCGCTGTGCGAAACCGGCGCGCAGTGCGAGTTGCGGATGACCCGTTGCGTTGGTAGCCAGCAGAGCGTTGCCGGCGAAATGCGGGCCGATCAGGGCGTCGAACCCTCCGAACGCGGCGCCAAGCTCTTCCATCAGACGCCGGCGCATCCGGTCGATCTGGACGTAATCGACGGCTGACACGAACCGCGCGGCGCGCCATGTGTTCGGCCAGGCATCGGCGTCCTGCCAGACGAGGTCGTCATCCTTGTCGGACAATGTCAGTTCGGAGAAAGCCGCCGCCGCCTCAACCAGCACAATCTCGATCAGACTGTCGAAATTCGTTTCCGGCCACGGGAACTCTTTGAGCGTCACGCCAAGCGAACGCATCGCTTCCAGCGCCTTGCGGTCTATCTCGTCACCTTTCTCAAACCACTCAGGAACGTAACCGACAGTCATCTGCGAAACATCCGGCATGGCCTCATAGGTAAAGCCATAGCGCGCAGCGCCGTAATCGTCCGCGTCGTAACCGTTAATCGCCGACAACACCGCCGCCGTGTCTTCAACCGAGCGGCAGATCGGCCCGACTTTATCGAGCGACCAGCACAGCGCCATAAATCCGGCGCGCGACACGCGCCCGAATGTCGGGCGCAGACCGGTGGCGCCGCAGCGCTCCGACGGCGAGACGATGGAGCCCAGCGTTTCCGTGCCGATGGCGAAAGCGCAGAGCCCGGCGGCGACGGCGGACGCAGACCCGGCGCTCGATCCCGACGAGCCTTCTTTCGGGTTCCACGGATTGCGCGTTTTTGCGCCGAACCAGATGTCTCCATAGGCGATCGCGCCGCAGGACGTCTTGCCGAGCAGCACAGCCCCGGCGAGGCGCAATTTTCGCGTCACTTCTGCGTCGACTTCCGGAATTCGATCCTTGAATGGCGTCGCGCCCCATGTGGTCGGAATATCTTTCGTGTCAGCGAGGTCCTTCAGCGCATAGGGAATACCGTGCAACGGTCCGCGATCTCGCCCCTCGCGCAAGTCCGAGTCCGCCGCAACCGCCTGCTCGCGCGCGAGATCGGTGGTGACGGTGATATACGCATTCAGCTTGCCGTCATGTCGGGCGATGCGTTGCAAATAGAGTTCGGTCAACTGAACGCTTGTGATTGCGCCGGAACGCAGCCAGGCGCCAAGCTCGACGACGCTTGCAAAGGCAATGTCATCGTCATTGTCCAGCGCGGCGCGCGAAACCGGCGACAAGGCCAGCGAGTTTTTTTGCGACGGGACCGATTTGCGCGGAAGTTTCGGATTGAACACCAGCGCGGGCGCCAGATCGTTCGGCATCTCGATGGCGCGCATGGCGGCCAGCGTTTGAATGCGCCCCTCCATGGTCTCGATCATCATCGCGCGTTCAGCGGGCGTGAACGAAACGCCCTGCAGCTTTTCCGCTTCGGCGAAAGTTGTTGCAGTGATCTTGTCGCCGACAGGTTGCTCAACGCTCGCCCCGTTCGGCTCATTCGCGCACCCGGCCAACGCGCCGCTTCCCGCCGCACCAGCCAGGGCGGCGCCGCGTAAAACTTCACGTCTGTTCGGATTTTCGGCCATCGCCAATCGCCACCCTCGCTGCTTCAGACCAGGCGAAACCTGCCGGTTTCCGCCAGCAGGTGCAAGGCGGCGCCACAGGGGGCGCAAAAAAGCCGCCCCGCATTGACCGGGCGGCATCGCGGCGCCACACCATGCGGCAATCGCTGAGAAAGAGGACAAGGATGCGCCAGGATTTTTACGATCGCATCGGCAAGACGCTGAACGAACTTCGCGACCAGGGCCTTGAGAAAGTCGAACGCCAGATCACTTCGCCGCAAGGGCCGGTGATCGAAGTCGATCACAAGGGCAAGCGCGTCAAGGTGCTCAATTTCTGCGCCAACAACTATCTCGGTCTCGCGGACAATCCGGAGATCGTCAAAGCTGCCCAAGAGACCATGAACGACTACGGCTTCGGCATGGCGTCTGTGCGTTTCATCTGCGGCACCACAGATCTGCATCGCAAGGTTGAAAAAGAGATTGCCGATTTTCTGGGATACGAAGACTCCATCCTGTTCGCCGCCTGTTTTGACGCCAATGGCGGCGTATTCGAACCGCTGCTTGAAGCGGAAGATGCGATCATTTCCGACTCATTAAACCACGCCTCGATCATTGACGGCGTGCGCCTGTGCAAGGCCAAGCGCTATCGCTTCGCCAATTCCGACATGAAGGATTTGCGCAAGCAGCTTGAACAGGCCGATCTCGACGGCGCCCGGACAAAACTGATTGTCACCGACGGCGTTTTTTCCATGGACGGTTACATCGCCCAGCTCGACAAGATCTGCGCCCTCGCCGATGAGTTCGGCGCGCTCGTCATGGTCGACGATTGCCATTCAACCGGCTTCATGGGACCCCATGGCGAAGGCACACCGGCCCATTGCGGCGTCGCCACGCGGGTCGATATTCTCACCGGCACGCTGGGCAAGGCGCTGGGCGGCGGCATGGGCGGCTATATCTGCGCCACGAAGGAAGTGGTTCACCTGCTGCGCAATCGCGCCCGGCCCTATCTTTTTTCCAACGCACTAACGCCGGCGCTGCTTGGCGCGACGTTGAAAACGCTTGAGCTGGTGCGCGGCGGCGCGGGCCTGCGCGAACAGCTATTCCGCAACGCCAAACGCTTTCGCGAGCAGATGGGCGCCGCCGGATTCGATCTCCTGCCTGGCGAACATCCGATCATTCCGGTGATGCTCTACGACGCCAAAAAGGCGGGCGAGATGGCCGCAGCCCTGATGGACGAAGGCGTTTACGTCACCGCCTTTTCATTTCCGGTGGTGCCGCGGGAAAAGGCGCGCATCCGAACCCAGATGTGTGCGGCGCATAGCGATGCGCAAGTCGATGAAGCCGTCGCTGCGTTTGTAAAAGTCGGAAAGCGCCTCGGCGTCATCTAACGCATCGTTCTCACCACGAGTAAGCGCGCTCCGACTATCTGCCGAAGCGCGCGAGTGGTCTTGCGATCGTTTCTTGTTGGACGTGCGAGTCACGCCTGATGGGCCGCATTGTGGATTTCTGTGAGGCGGGCATCGCCAACTTCTTCCACGAGATACTCAACAACATTGTCGATACAGCGCTCGCGTGCGGCGCGATATTTAACGAGTTTCGGTCCGCCATATTGTTCGCCGCACACATCCTGGGCGATTTCGTTGATGCGGCTATAGACGTTCAATGCGCCAGCATCGGTAGATAGCTCCGCCTGGGCGTAACGCAGCTGATGATCATCTGCGAACCCATCGCTGATAGGAATCATGCTCAAGGCGGCGGCGGCCGCGAATGCGATCAGAACTTCGTTTTTCATGGGTCTCTTCCCTTTTCCATGCGCCTCATTGATCGGCGCAATCCGGGAGTTGGACCCTCACAGGCGATTCCGGAATCGAGAATTCGGCCACAGGACCATGAGAAAAATTCCGGATAGGAAAACTTAAGACGTGATCAGCGTGCTTTCCTCGACCTCGCGGAACAGCCAGGCCGTGACGTCGCGAACGACAGGCCGCTTTTCCGCACCAGGAATGTGAGCAATGTAATGGGTCTGGCTCCAGTCGAGCATGTGCGGCCAGAACAGCTTCATCTCCCCGCGCCGGATATATTCGCGCACAAGCACTTCCGGCAGCAAAGCCGCGCCTTGTCCGGCCAGCACCGCCTCAATCGCCACGATAAAATCTTCGACAATGAAAGGAAGCCGGTCCTCGGAAATTTCAACGCCCGAAGTCTCCGACCATTTGCGCCATTCATTGCTGGAGAACACCTGAATACGTCGCGCACCCGAAAGAAACGCCGTCAGATCTTGCACGCAATCGCTGTTGTAAAGTTCCGGCGCGACAACCGGCGCCAGCGCGCCCTTGACCAGTTGCTTCGTAACGACGCCATCGGTCCTGCCGGGTCCGTAGCGGAGGCTGAAATCGACTTCTTCCCGCGACAGATCGACGATGCGGTCGGACGTCAATATCTCCAGCTTGATATGAGGCAGGTCTTCCTCGAACTTGCTGAGGCGCGGCACCAGAAATTGCGAGGCGAAGGACGCCAGCGTCGAAATCCGGCAGACATTGGACCGCACCGGACGCCGGTGAAATTTCACAAACGCCTCGTCCAGCATTTCAAAGGCGGGCGCGATGGCGAGACGGAGCGCATAGCCCTCCTGGGTCAGGGACAGCCCGCCGGGGAGCCGCTCGAACAGGCGCGCGCCGATAAAGTCCTCCAGCGCGATCACCTGTTTCGAAATGGCGCCCTGGGTCACGCCCAGCTCTTCGGCGGCGCGGGAGAAGTTGAGATGGCGGCCTGCGACCTCGAAGGCGCGGATGGCGTTGAGCGGTGGCAAGGGTCTCGGCATTCCTGCCTCTTACCACATTCGAAGGGTCCGGATTCACAAGAATTTCTATAGACCTCGCCTGCATCTGCTAATATGCCAGGAACGCAGAAACCCAGCAGCGGAAAAGCCCATGAAAGCCCTGATGAAAGCCAAGCCTGAAGAAGGCATCTGGATGGTCGACACGTCGCGGCCGGAAGTCGGCGTCAATGATGTGTTGATTAAGGTCCGGCGTTCGGCGATCTGCGGCACCGATGTTCACATCTACAACTGGGATGACTGGGCGCAAAAGACGATACCGGTGCCGATGACTGTTGGTCACGAATTCTCCGGCGAGATTGTCGAGATCGGATCGGAAGTTCATCTCGAACATTTCAATATGCAGATCGGCGACCGCGTCTCCGCCGAAGGGCACGTCACATGCGGCTATTGCCGCAACTGCCGCGCTGGACAGCGTCATCTTTGCCGCAACACGGTCGGCGTCGGCGTCAACCGCCCGGGCTCCTTCGCGGAATACGTCGCCGTGCCCGCGTTCAATGTTTACAAATTGCCGGAAGCCGTCTCCGACGATTTGGGCGCGATCTTCGATCCTTACGGCAATGCGACGCACACCGCCCTCGCCTATGACCTCGTCGGCGAAGACGTGTTGATCACCGGCGCCGGGCCGATCGGCGTCATGGCGGTCGCAATCGCAAAATTTGTCGGCGCGCGCCATGTGGTGATCACTGACGTCAATGATTTTCGCCTTGATCTCGCCCGCAAGATGGGCGCGACCCGCGCGGTCAACGTCACCAAAGAGTCGCTCAAGGATGTGATGGAAGACCTCGGCATGACCGAGGGCTTTGATATCGGTCTTGAGATGTCGGGCGTGCCGTCGGCGTTTCAGGGAATGCTCGACACCATGAACCATGGCGGCAAGATCGCCATGCTCGGCATCATGCCGAACGGCGCCGGTATCGACTGGGACAAGGTCATCTTCAAGGGACTCGACATCAAGGGCATCTATGGCCGCCGAATGTTTGAGACCTGGTACAAGATGGGCGCGATGCTGCAGGCAGGTCTCGATCTTTCACCGATCCTCACCCACCGCTTCCCGATCAATGACTACAAGAAGGGTTTCGACATCATGCGGTCGGGCCAGTCGGGCAAAGTCATTCTCGAGTGGTGACAAACCGGGCGGAATTAGCCAAAAAAGCCGCCCATGAGCGCTCTCCTCAAGTTTCTGGCCGCGTTTGCGCTGGTCGCCGTGCTGGGCCTTTGCGCCGTGCGGTTCGACGCTGCGCCGGGCTCCATCAGCGCCGCGCAACGCACCCTCGAGCAAAGCGCGCGGGCGCAGATCGGAGCCGAGGACGCAAGCTGGGCTTCGGTGCGCATTGACGGGCAAAAGGCCGTGCTTTCCGGCGAAGCGCCAACGGCGCGGCAGCGGGAGGCGTTGATCGCCCGCGTCGCCGCTGCGCAATGGAGCGGCGGAATTGTTGTGGGCGGCGTCACCGCGATCGACACATCCGGGCTGACCGTCGCATCACCATTTCCGCTCGCGGCTCCGTATATTTTCATAGCCGAACATGAGGGCGACATTGTGTCGTTCTCCGGGAGCGCTCCCGATGAGGAGGCCCGCGAGCGTATCATGGCAGAGGCGCAGACGCTTTTTCCGGATGCGGAGCTTACAGGCGGTCTCGAGATTGCGAATGGCGCCCCCACCTCCAGCGCGGAATGGTCTCGCGCTGCACTAACCGCGATGCGCGCGCTGTCTCATTTGCGTCGCGGCGTCGTTCAGTCGGAGAACGAACGCATTCAGCTTACCGGAGAAGCGGTCGACCAGTCGGCAATGGCGGCCGCGCGCGCGCTGTTCGAAGACCTTCCCGGCGCCATGACCGGATCAACCGATATCTCCGTTCGCCCCGCGCCCTCCACCATAGAAGACGTGATTTCAATTCTGGAAAACACAGAGGCGATGGCGACAGAATCGGTTTCCGAGCCTGGCGAGTCCGAGACCGGTGAGACTTTGCAAGCGATGGCCTCGCCGCCGACTCCAAGCGTTTCAACCTGCTTGACCCGGCTGGATGAAGCGATCAACGCACACAAGATCGGATTCAACAGCGCACGCACCGACATCGACAACGCATCCCGCGAACATTTGCGGCGGCTTGCGGATCGATTGTCCGCCTGCCCCGAAATCCGCCTGCGCATCACCGGCCACACGGACTCTAGCGGCAACGCGGCACGCAACCGGCAGCTAAGCGGTTACCGCGCCGACGCCGTGCGCGCATACATGATCTCCGTCGGCGCGCCGGCCGAACGGCTGTCTACCCGCGGCGCCGGATCGTCAGAACCAGTGGCGGACAACCGCACCCCGGCCGGACGCGAACGCAACCGGCGTATCGAGATCGACGTCATCGATAACAGTTAAGTGCGGCCCTGCGCTTGGCAAGGCGCCGAAAAGCCCGCACAGTTGCAAAGAAGAAGGACCAACAGCATGCCCCGCATCGACAATCGCCTCGCCGAATTGGGACTGACATTGCCGGAGCCGGTGGCGCCTGTAGCGAACTATGTTCCTTATGTGGTTTCCGGCAATCTCGTTTTTATTTCCGGCCAAGTGTCGATCGGCGCCGAGGGTCTGATCAAGGGCACGCTGGGCGCGGGGATGGACGTCGTCGAAGGCGTTGCAGCAGCGAGGGCCTGCGGGATTAATCTCATCGCTCAACTGCGCGCCGCTTGCGGCGGCGATCTCGATCGCGTCAAGCGCGTCGTCAAGCTGGGCGGATTCGTCAACTCAACTGCAGACTTTATCGACCAGCCCAAAGTCATCAATGGCGCGTCGGATCTGATGGTCGAGGTGTTCGGCGATGCAGGACGGCATGCGCGCGCAGCAGTCAGCGCACCGTCATTGCCCCTTGGCGCCGCCGTTGAAGTCGACGGCGTGTTCGAGATCGCCTGATGGCGGATGGCGGCGACCAGACCATCGCGAGGACCATTTCGTCCATTAGCGACGTGGGCGCAGATGTCTGGAACAGGCTCGCCAATCCGTCACCGGAAAATTACAATCCATTTGTAAGCCACGAATTTTTATCCGCTCTTGAGCGGTCGCATTCAGTCAGCGCGGAGACTGGTTGGGCGCCGATGCACCTCCTTGTGGAGAGTGCGGGCGTTGTTTCCGGCGCGGCGCCCCTCTACGTCAAAAATCACAGTCAGGGCGAATATGTTTTCGACCATCACTGGGCGGACGCATTGCACCGCGCCGGCGGCCACTATTATCCAAAACTCCTGTGCGCTGCGCCCTTCACGCCGGCGCCGGGGCCGCGCCTGCTGACGAACGACGACGGCGTCAGGCGAGTGCTTGGCTTTGCCCTGAGACAGGCGGCGCTGCAAACCGGCGCTTCGTCGGCGCATGTGAACTTCATCGAAACCAAAGACCGGGAAGCTCTCCTTCAGTCTGAATTCCTGCCGCGCATGGGCGAACAATATCATTGGTTCAACCGCGGTTATGACTCGTTTGACGACTTCTTGAGCACACTCTCATCGCGCAAGCGAAAGGCTATCCGCCGCGAGCGCCGCGAGGCCGCGCAGGGACTGACAATTCAGCGGCTCGTAGGCGACAACATCACCAAAAATCACTGGGACGCGTTTTGGAATTTCTATCAGGACACCGGCGCGCGAAAATGGGGACAGCCCTATCTCACCCGGTCATTTTTCAAGCTGGCCGCTGAAACCATGGGCGACAAAATTCTCTTTATCGTCGCAGAGCGCGATGGTGTCCCAATAGCCGGCGCTTTAAATTTCATTGGCGGCGACGCGCTCTATGGACGGTATTGGGGCTGCTCGCAGGACATTCCCTTTCTGCACTTTGAACTGTGCTATCATCAGGCGATAGACTTCGCCATTGAGCGCAAGCTTTCTCGTGTGCAGGCAGGCGCGCAAGGCACGCACAAACTGGCGCGCGGATATGAACCTGTCTCCACTTGGTCAGCACATTGGCTGGCAAATGAGAGCTTTCGCGAGGCGATCGCCCGCTATCTGGAATCCGAGCGTCAACACACTGCGCTGGAAATCGAGGCGCTGAAAGATTTCACTCCATTCCGCAAAGATGCATAGCAGGCGCCACCAGAATCAAACTAACGCCTAGCTCAATCCAGAAGGAGCCCCGGCATGTCCCTCGACGTCGAATATGAGCGTGACAATATTTTCGCCAAGATCATTCGCGGTGACGCTCCTTGCGTCAAAGTTCACGAATCTGAGAACGTCCTTGCCATCATGGATGTCTTTCCGCAGAGCGAAGGACACTGCCTCATCCTTCACAAGAAAAGTGAAGCAGTGAACTTTCTAGACGTTGAATCCAACGCGCTGAACGAGCTGATGTCCGTTTCGCAAAAGGTCGCGCGCGCGGTGAAGTCTGCGCTCAATCCTGCAGGTATCCGGGTCTTGCAGTTCAATGGCGCTCGCGCCGGACAAACGGTGTTTCATCTGCACTTTCACGTGCTGCCCGTTTACGAAGGTGTCGTGGTCGCTGCACACGCGAGCGGTAAACCCGTTGATGCATCTGCGCTCGAACCCATCGCGGCGAAAATTCGCGGCGCGATCAGCGACTAGTGTGACAATATCTCATGGCAGCACCTCGCGCAGTCGTGTTTTGCGCCAGCGGCCGCATCGGCGTATTTTTTTGATCGACGGTTGCCCCCTAAGCCGTCGCAAGCTCCGGTAATAAGTACAGTGCCTGTCGACAGGGCTCTGGAGTTTAGTTTTGTTCTGATAACCCGCAATGGCGCGCCCGATCCTCTTGCCGCAGGGCGCGCTAATGAAAGGCCGCTGCGAACCCTTCCCTCGCGGCGGCCTTTTTTGGTTTGCTAGCGCAACACTATTACTGGTGAACAGGCTTGGCGAACGGGAAATCGCCCATGGGCGGGAATTGCTGTCGGTCGAACGCCCACTCCTTGAACGGTCCGTCAAGATCGACCCAGTGCATGAACAAATGCGCGGACCAACGATTCGGACTCGGCATCGTGCGTCCGTGCCGGTAGTTGCACCCCTGATACAAAACGGCATCGCCCGGCGTGAGCAAGATCTCGCGCGAGGATTCGTCGCCAAAATCATTCGCCTTCTGCAAATTGCAAGCGTCGGCGAATTCGTAGCGCAGAGTCCCGATTTCAAACGGCCAGTCGATCTGGTCGCTATTGCCCAGCATCATCGACAAAGAGTGCTCGCACGACTCGCGATCTGAATGCACCGTGCAGATATCGCCATGTTGATAGACACGAAAGTAAGCATAGCTCGGCGCCAGCCGCTTTCCGGTCAGCGCAACCATCCGCGAGGTCAGTCCCCAGTGGAAGCCCATCACTGTGTGATTGCGGTAACTGTAAAATTCATAGGCCGGCTTCGCGTTGACGCGAGGCGCAGACAAAAATTTGCCCAGCATGTCCGGTCGCGCAGTCATCTGCGCGCATATGATGGATAGCAGGTGGTCAACGACTTCTTTCGCGCCCACAGCGGGAATCACGGCGTAACCGTTCGTCTCGTAGTCTTTTTGCATGGTGTCGGTCATAGCGGCAAAATCGCCGATCCCCGCGCCGGGGTCAATCGCGGCGAAACGACCCTATCCTGCGGCGAAGCGAGTATCGCCTGATCGCGATCCTTGCGAGTGTTTTGGGGTGAGTTTTCGGGCGCGACAACCATTCAGGGGCCGGACATGAGAAAAACAACCATCGCGGCGAGCCTCGCCGCAATACTCGCCGCTTCCGCCGTGGCCGAGCAGCCGGCTGACTATGTGAGCAGTATGGCTGACGCGGGCGCCGCCTTCCAGGCCGAAGACTGGGCGGCCTTAAACACAGCCCTGGACGCCGCGCAAAGCGCCCGTCCCTGGTCAATGTATGTCTACCGCAATCGCATCCTGGCGCGCATGCTGGCTGATCGTCCTGACGATGCGCTGGCGCTCGCCGCCACCGTTGCGCGGCGCGGATTGTCCCTCAACCTCACTGGACACCCCGGCTTCGACGAACTCGTTTCGCTGCCTGAGTTCGCCCCCATCGCCGCCCAAATGGAAGCAAACATGCAGGCCATGGGCGAGCCGGGTACGTCACGCAGCTTCTCTGAAAGTGAGTTGCTGCCGGAAGCGATCACCTATGACCGCAAGCGCAATTTGTACATCGGCGCCGTGCGCGATGGTTCGATTTCCAAAGCCGGGAAAAAGTCTTCAACCCTCGGACGCCTGGCGTCCGCCAGAGGCGGCATCTTTGATCTGGAAGTGCGCGGCGACACGGTGTGGGCCGCAGTCAACAACCAACTCGCTTACAAAAACGCCGACCCGGAGAACAAATTTGCCTCGGTGATGGCGTTCAATACCCGAACCGGCGCGCCAATTCGTGAAATTCGCGTGGGCGACAGCGAAGCGATCATCGGCGATATCGAAGTGGCGAAAGACGGAACGGTTTACGCCAGCGATTCCGTCACGCCCCGCCTGCTCAAAATGGCGCCGGACGGACAGACCCTTGATAATTTTGCGGCTGATCTGCGCTTTGTAAATCTGCAAGGCATTGCGCTGGACGAAAAGAACCGCCGCATGTTCCTCGCCGATTACCTTGCCGGACTGTTCGTCATCGACACCGAGTCTGGTGCGGTCACGGCGATCGAGAACACTGCCGACGCCCATCTCGGCGGCATTGACGGGTTGTACTACTACAAGGGCGGCCTGATCGGCATTCAAAACGGAACGACGCCGATCCGCATCGTCTATATTGGTCTCGATGAAAACGCCTCAGCTGTGACGAGCTTCATCACCATGCAGCAAAACCTGGAAGGCTGGAACGAGCCCACGCATGGCGCCATTGTCGGAAACGAGTTTCGCTATATCGCCACGTCAAACTGGCCGTCTTATGACGGCGAGTGGAACGTTCGCGAAGGACAAGAGTTGAAGCCGCTGACCATCATGACGCTGCCGCTTGAGTCAAACTAGGGTATAAGGCGCGAAAGGAATCGCGCCTTGATCGAACTTGCCAACCAATTGCTGACCGCCAGACTGGCGCCCGAACATGGCGGCACGGTCTTGTCGCTTCGATATGGAAGCGCGAACATACTTCGCCCAGCGTCATCAACTGAGGCCGTTGCACGCGATCCTCGCGAAGCGGCGTGTTATCCTTGCGTGCCGTGGTTCAGCCGCCTTCCCGGCGGGCTGGATTTTCAGGACAGGCACTACGATTTGACGCCGACGCTGCCGGCTTGCGACCCCGTACACGCGCTGCACGGTCATGGTTGGGTGAGCGCATGGCGGGTGATTGAAGAAACGCCCCAGATGGCGCGGTGCCGCTTTGAGCATGCACCCGCGCCCGGCGCGTTCCCCTTCGCCTTCTCAGCAGAGCAGGTGTTTGTGGTGGGCGAGAAAGATTTTTCTATCGAACTCTCGATCACCAATACGCACTCAACGGACATTCCGTTCGGCCTCGGCCTGCATCCATTTTTTCCCTGCGATGGTGAAACGAGGCTCAACGTGATTGAGCGGCGCGCTCCGACACGCCTTATCGGCGGCCTGAAGGCGCCTGAAGTGATCAACCACAGCGGTCCGATCCCGGCTGAGGAAGTCGACTACACCCTATTTGGCTGGGACGGCACAGCGGACATTGTTCACGCCGGCGCGGTTTTAAAATTGAGCAGTAGTGCGCGTTTTGTACATCTTTACTCACCCGACAGCGCGGAATTTTATTGCGTCGAGCCGATCAGCCACATTCCAGGCAAGTTCGGCAAAGATCTTCTGTCGCCAGGAGAATGCGCGTCGATCAACATGAAATTGTCTTTAGCATAGACGTAACCTTCGCCTACCGCTTCGATCCAATTAACCAGTTTTGATGTGTGGAACGCACAGTCTTCGAGCAAAAAATTCATTCGCATACGGTTTATGGTTAATGCGCAGCCCAAAGAGAAAAATTCAATAGTTCAAGCGCAGGTTAACAAATCCTACACGGATTTCTGCAAAATTTTAATGACCGGTAGCGTACAGATTCTGAAAGGCCGAACTCATGGTTCTTCGGCGAGCAAAGCGACTGTCATCATTCAATCAAGACCAGTCCGGCACGACCGCGGTTGAATACGGCATGATCGCCGGTCTGATTGCAGTAGCGATCATCGCAGCCGTGACGGTGACGGGTGAAAACACGCGCGGTCAACTGAACAGCGTCGAGGCGTCTCTGCACAAAGGACCCAACGGCTCCGGCGGTGGAAGCGGTGGATCCGGAGGCGGCTCGGGCGGCGGCGGATATGGCGGCGGTTCAGGCTCAGGGGGCTCCAGCGGCGGTTCCAATCAGGATGATTATGACGACCCTGCGCCCGGCGGCAGCAGCCAGGACCCTGACGACAGCAGTTCAGGCGGCAGCCAGGACCCGGTAAATTCGGGCGGCGGTTCATCAGGGGGCGGCGGCGGATCGAGCGGCGGCGGCTCTGGCTCCGGCAGCGGTTCTTCAGGCGGAAGCGGCGGATCGGGCTCAGGCAGCGGCGCTCAAACGCCCGCACCCGATCCAAATACTCCGGACCCCAACTCGCCAGACCCCAATGCGGGAAGTCCTGACCCGAACGACAGTGTTCCGCCGGAATGCGTGAAAAAGAACGGCGACATCAAAAACAGCAAGGCCTGCAGAGGCTATAAGTAAAGTTCTTCGCGGGATGCGCAAAAAAAATCGCCGGGTGATAAGCCCGGCGTTTTTTTGACTTGTTCGTCTGGCGGTCACTCAACGAGCGCTGGCACGTTGGTTCCGTCTCCGCCATCCTTGGGCTTTTCAGCCTTGGCCTCGTCGGGAACGAACTCGAAGCTAAGCTTTGAGCTGTCTTTCTCGTCGAGCATCACGCGAACGACACCGCCATTGCGCAACGCGCCGAACAGGATTTCGTCCGCAATCGGTTTCTTCACGTGCTCCTGGATGACCCGGGCGAGCGGACGCGCGCCCATCTCGTCATCGAATCCGCGATCGGCGAGCCATTTGGTCGCCTCATCCGTCAACTCGAAGGTGACGCCCCGATCGGCAAGCTGAACTTCAAGCTGCAACACGAATTTCTGCACGATGCGGTTGATGATCTCCGGCGACAGGCCGGCGAACTGGATGGTCGCATCGAGACGGTTGCGGAACTCCGGCGTGAACATCCGCTTGATCGCCGCATCGGTCTCGTCGTGCTTCTTGCCGCCGGCGAAACCAATAGCGTATTTCGCCGCATCCGATGCGCCCGCATTGGTGGTCATGATGATGATCACATTGCGGAAGTCGACCTTGCGGCCATTGGCGTCGGTGAGCTGGCCGTTATCCATGACCTGCAGGAGAATATTGAAGATCTCCGGATGCGCCTTTTCGATTTCGTCGAGCAGCAGCACGCAATGCGGGTGTTGATCGATGGCGTCGGTGAGCAGTCCGCCCTGGTCGAAGCCGACATAGCCGGGCGGTGCGCCGATCAGACGCGAGACCGTATGCCGTTCCATATACTCCGACATGTCAAAGCGGATCAGTTCGACACCCATGACGAGGCCAAGCTGTTTGGCGACTTCGGTTTTGCCGACGCCGGTTGGACCCGCGAACAGGTAGGAGCCGATCGGCTTTTCCGGTTCGCGCAAGCCTGCGCGCGACAGCTTGATCGCCGCAGCGAGCTGGTCGATGGCGTCGTCCTGTCCGTAGACAACACGGCGCAGATCTTCGCCAAGTTTTTGCAGGCGTTCGGTGTCGGACTTGGACACGGACTTCGGTGGGATGCGCGCCATCTTGGCGATCACTTCCTCGATTTCCGGTTCGTCGATGACTTTCTTGCGTTTGTCCGCAGTGAACAACATCTGCCGGGCGCCCGCCTCGTCGATGACGTCGATGGCTTTGTCGGGAAGCTTGCGGTCGGTCATATATTTGGCCGACAGCTCCGCTGCGGCGCGGATCGCCTCGTCGGTATATTTGATTTTGTGATGCTCTTCGAAATACGGCTTGAGCCCCATCAGGATTTTGACCGTGTCTTCCTTGGTCGGCTCGACAACGTCGATCTTCTGGAAGCGGCGGGCGAGCGCTCGGTCCTTTTCGAAATGCTGGCGGTATTCCTTGTAGGTGGTCGAACCCATGCAGCGCAGCGCGCCCGATTGCAGCGCCGGCTTCAACAGGTTTGACGCATCCATCGCGCCGCCGG
>CAZAOB010000046.1:0-12477 GCA_964486635.1 uncultured Caulobacterales bacterium
TGCCGTTGTCGCGGAAATATTCCGCCATGGCGCAACCGGCGAACGGCGCGAGGAACTGCAGCGGCGCAGGCTCAGACGCGGTCGCAGCGACGACGATGGAATATTCCATGGCGCCGTTGTCTTCGAGCGTCTTGACGATCTGCGCGACGGTCGAACGCTTCTGGCCGATGGCGACATAGACGCAGTAAAGCTTCTTCGATTCGTCCGAACCCTGATTAACCGCTTTCTGGTTCAACACGGCGTCGATGCAGATCGCGGTCTTGCCGGTCTGACGGTCGCCGATGACGAGCTCGCGCTGGCCGCGGCCGACCGGGATCATCGAGTCGATGGCTTTAATGCCGGTCTGGACCGGCTCGTGCACGGATTTGCGCGGCAGGATGCCCGGCGCCTTCACGTCCACAAGGCGGCGTTCGGTTGCGTCGATCGGGCCTTTGCCGTCAATCGGATTGCCGAGCGGGTCGACGACGCGGCCGAGAAGGCCCTTGCCCACCGGTACGTCGACGATCGCCTTGGTGCGCTTGACCGTATCGCCTTCCGCAATGGAGCGGTCGTCGCCGAAGATCACGACGCCGACATTGTCGCTTTCGAGGTTCAGCGCCATGCCTTTCACGCCATTGGCGAATTCGACCATCTCACCGGCCTGGACATTGTCGAGGCCGTAGACGCGCGCGATGCCGTCGCCAACCGACAGCACCTGACCGATTTCAGAAACCTCGGCGTCCTTGCCGAAATTCTTGATCTGTTGTTTCAGAATGGAGGAAATTTCCGCCGCATTGAGTTCCATGAGCGTTAGGCCTTTTTCATTACGGTCTTCAAACGATTGAGTTTGGTCTTCAGCGATGCGTCGACCATCTTGGAGCCGATCTTGACCACAAGACCGCCCAGCAAGTCGGGATCGACGCGGGTTTCAAGGTTCACCGCCTTGCCGACCATGCGCTCGATCTCAAGGCGCAGGGCCTTGATCTGATCGTCGCTCATGGCGGCGGCGGTTGCGGCTTCGGCGCTGACTTCGCCGCGGTGATCGGCGGCGAGCGCGCGGAAGGCGCGGATCATGTCTTCAAGGGCGGAAAGGCGCCGGTTCTGGGCGATCAGTTTCAGGAAGTTCGACACCAGCGCGCCAAAGCCGGCCTTCGCCGCGAGCGCGCTTACCGCGCTCAACTGCTCGTCGCGGCCGTAGACGGGGCTCTTGAAGAAAGCCCGCAGCTCCGCCGACCCGTTGATTGCTGATTGCAATGTCGCCAGTTCACCCTCGACCGCTTCAATCCCGTTGGAATCACGCGCCAGCTCAAAAAGAGCCGAGGCGTAGCGCCCGGCGGCGCCGGAAACAGGCGCAAGACTGGCGGAGGCGGAGTTGGCGGATGCTGAATTCGCGGACACTGGCGCTGGTCGCTCCTGCTGCGCTGAGCGCGCCGCGGTCTGGTTGGGGGCGGCGCACCTAAGGTGTTGAATTTACATACGAAAAGAAGGCGACATCCGGTACCGGCCGCGCCTTCATTGGTTGAACGCGCGCCGAAATAGCACGCACTTCGCGGCGACGCAACAAGCGCCGGTGCGGCGGAATGGCGGTTCAAAATAATCCTCGATCAGGTGACGTAGCGGCCATTGGTCTTTCCGCTTCCGTAATATGCGTATATTGAACAAAGCACTGCTTAAATAGCGTCACAGTCCAAGGGCGGCGCAATTCAATCCGGAGAGGTTTCGTATGTCTCGTGTAAGTTCGCCGATACTAGGTGCATTTGCGATTGGCCTGTCTTTGCTAGGCGCCGCCGGCGCCCAGGAAGCGTCGAACAGAGTGTATGACATCGGCATTTCAGCTGACGGCAAGTCTTACGCCGTTCTCAGGCAGTTGAACGACCAGCGAATTGTGGCCGTCTATGACGCCGATAATGCCGAAAAGCCGCCGGTCGCTGTCGGGTTGGGCGATTTGCCGACCAGCGCGTTCGCATGGGGCGGCAATGACCATATTCTCGTCCGCGTCTCCGCGGACCGCACCGGCGTGCGCACCACCAGCGGCTTGAAGACGGTGACGACTTCGCGCTGGATGTCCATTGAGAAGGACTCCGGCAAAATCGAGACCCTGTTTGGCGACGAGATCGGTAACGACTTCAACTATTACATAGGGTCTGCGGGCGACCTCGTTTCCACGCTGCCTCACAAGTCCGGACACGCACTATTCTCTCGCGTCAAGGTTACGATCAGGCCAACCTCCGGCCCAACACGCATGCAGTCGGGAGACGACAAGCTCGTCTACGCGTTGCAAGAGGTGAATCTCGCAAGTCGGAGTGAAAAGCTGATTGAATCCGGCAATGAAAAGACGACCGACTGGGTTGTTACCGAGGAAGGCGTGGCGCTTGCGCGAATTGATGAAAAAAATGGCGGGGGACTGCTCGTATTCACGCGACCAGACGGTACCGGCCCACTGCGTCAGGCAGCCGACATCGATTACGATGACGGACCATACAGTCATGTGGAGTTTTACGGGGTCGCCGAACGTCCGGGCGCAGCCCAGGCGCTTGTCGTTCGCGATGACAGCTCTTCGTCGATGGTCGAATTTGATCTCGCCACTGGCGAGTTTGGCGACACGATCTTTGCCCCTTCGCGAGGCGGAGTTGATGCGGTGCGCGTCGACTACGGCCTCGGCTATGCGCTGGCCGCAGTCGGCGGTGGAGAGGTCCGCCACTTGCGCGCCGTAGATCAAACAACTGCAGACAATCTTGAGAAGGCTGTGCCGGGTTCAACAATGCTAATCCTGTCGAAATCGACGAGCGGCAATCGCATGATCGTAAAAGCATTCGTTGGCGGCGGCGCTGAGGAATTTTATTTTTACGACGCGCCGGGGCGCCGTTTGGAGCTGATAGGGCGCAACGACTAGACACACAAAGGAAGGCGGGGGGACATGGCGGGTAAGTCTTGGTCGCAGACGCTCATTGCGACCGCGCTACTTTGCGTGAGCACGGGCTTTTCGATTGCCGCTGACCCGCCTGCAGACCCGGCCATATACGGCGCGCTCCCCTCGGTCAGCTTCGCGGAAATCTCGCCCGACGGTCAGACGGTCGCGCAAATCCAGTCCTTCGACGGCGTGCGCGCGATTGCGTTTTACGATCTCGCCGGCGAGCGCAAACCCATCGGCGTCAAACTCGGCAATGTCGACGCCCGCTCGCTCTTTTGGGCCGGCCCCAATCACGTCATCGCGACCGTCTCCGCCAGCAAGACATTTGCATGGGGGCACGGTCTTGAGACACACGAGTTTTGGCGCAAAATTTCCGTAGACCGTCGCACAGGCGAGTTTGAATATCTGTTCAGCGGCGCGTCGCGCTTCAATTACTACTTTGGATCGCCGGAAATTATTTCGATCCTTCCCGAAGAGCCCGACCACGTCCTTGCAGGGCACATGTCTAACCACGGCGAATATTCGCTGTTCAAAGTGGACCTCCGGAACGGAAAAGAACAACTTGTCACCCGCGGCGACCGCAACAGCACCTATTCGCAACATTTTGGCGGCACGATCGACTGGGTCGTAGACGAAGTCGGCACGCCTGCCGTGCGCATCGACTATGATGAAAAGTCAGAAGAGATCCGCTTCTTCAAGCCCGATGGCGACAGCTGGGCGTTCGCCAGCGCCATCCCGGAAAAGGAAGACGATGACGCACAAGCCATCGTTTACGGCCTGGCGGGAACTGGCGATCTCGTTCACGTCGCCATGATCCGGAACGGGTTCCGCCGTCTCGTGGTCTACAATCTCGACACAGGCGAAATCGAGAAAACCGAATTCGCCCCTGACGGCTACGATATCGCCGGCGCGGTGGTGAATCCGAAGACCGCCTCGGCCATCGGCGTGCGCTATGTCGCCGACTTTACCGAAACGCGCTTTCTCATTCCGGCGCTGCAGAAAATTCAGGACGATCTCACCGCGGCGATCCCGGGCGGAAAGCCCATGCTCACCTCTTGGTCAGACGATTTCTCGAAGATCATGGTACGCGTGATCTATCGTGATCACCCGGACCAGTTTTTCATATTTGATCGCGACGCGAAGTCTCTCGCCATGTTTTCATCCGCCTACGAATTGCTCGACAACCGCGTGGCTGCCGCAAAAGAACGCTACGACTATGTCGCATCCGACGGCATGCGCATTCCCGGCTACCTGACCGTTCCGAAAGGAAGCGACCGGCAATCGCAGCCCCTGATTGTATTGCCCCATGGCGGCCCTTGGGCGCGTGACGATCAATCCTTCGACTGGTGGGCGTTCTTTTACGCGGCGCGCGGCTATCTCGTTTATCAGCCCAACTTTCGCGGCTCGTCGGGTTATGGCGACGACTTTAAATTCGCCGGCAATGGCGAGTGGGGCCGTCGCATGCAGGCGGATATCAGCGAAGGCGTGGGCAAACTGATCGCCGACGGCGTCGCCGATCCGAACCGGATCTGCATTGTCGGCGCAAGCTATGGCGGATATGCGGCTCTGGCCGGCGCCACCCTGACGCCCGAACTCTACGCCTGCGCGGTGAGCGTGAATGGCGTTTCAAACGTTGCGCAATTGTTGTCCGATCGCTCTGGCGACGATCCCGACAACAAGTACTGGAAGCGCAGAGTGGGAAGCCGATTCGACGCCGACGCCATGCGCGGCATCAATCCGGTCAATGAAGTCAGCATTGCGACGCCTCCAATCATGCTGATACACGCCGAACACGACGTCGTCGTGCCAGCAGGGCAAAGCCGGACCATGCGCAATGCGCTAGATAACGCCCGCAAAGAACACGAGTTCATCATCATGAAGGGCGAAGATCGCTGGCTGTCCACCGCAGCGGCGCGCACAGAGATGCTTGGCCGGTCGATCGACTTCATCGACAAACATATCGGGCGGTGAGAAGCTTTTGCGAAACGTCGATACGGCTGCTTTGGACTGCCACGAATTACCGGCTAGAGCGCAAACCCGATCCTGAATCCCATCTGATCAAGGCCTTCATTCTCATCGCACAGGCCAGCATTGGAAATGTGATTCCAGTGAAATGAAACGGAAACGGAGTCCGTCACCCGGTAGCCCACATCGCCAGCAAGCCGGAACATCACGCGGCAGCCGTAAAACACGGTGTCATTGACGCGGGCGGCGTCCGCAATCGGATCGAACGGATCGGTTTCGCCGTTGTGAATGACGCCCCCGGCGCCAGCCGAGACGAACCAGCGCGAGATATCGAATGTCCATTCCAGCCCGGCATAAAGTTGATCTGTCGCGCCATTATCCGTGGCGACGGTCCCACCAACGATGGGGCGCGGTGCTCCGAGAACCGACAAAAACCTGGGAGAAGAAAACACCGCCTCCCCGTTGAAGGCGACGCCGTCCTCTTTCGAAGAGCCGAACCCGCAACAGCCTTGTGCAAAAACCCCTGCACGCAGCTCTTCGACCGGTCCAGCGTAGGCGGAGCTCAACAATCCCAAACTCCACGCCAACAAGATGGCGATCAGACGCTTCATGGCGGCTCCCCTAAATTGCTCTGCAAGAGTAAAGTTTTAAACGGTTAATCTTGCGTTACCCCGCGGCCGCGCCCAACCCCTCCGCTACAGGAATGAATAGGGGTTGATATCAACGGTGACTCGCACTGCGCCCGGCGTTTTCACTGTCTTCAGCCAGTCGCCGAGATAAGCCTGAAGATCTATATTGCGCCGGGTTTTCACAAGCAGGCGCATGCGCGCCACGCCCCGCAGCCGATATATTGGCGCGCGGGCAGGCCCGAGGACTTCCACGCCTTCCGATGCGGGCGCCGCAGCCCGCATGGCCCTCGCGGCCCGGTCAAGCGCCGTCTCGTCGGGCGAGCGCAGCGTGATCGCGGCGAGCCGCCCATAGGGCGGAAATCCGTGTTCGCGCCGCCCGGCGGCTTCCGCCGCCAGAAACGCATCGCGGTCGCCGGACGCCAGCGCCGCCAACACCGGCGCATTCGGTTGAAAAGTCTGCAGCAAGGCCCGGCCCTGTTTTGCCGCGCGGCCGGCCCGGCCGGTCACCTGACTGAGGAGCTGGTAGGTTCGTTCCGCCGCGCGCAGATCGCCGCCCGCCAATCCGAGATCAGCATCAACCACACCCACCAATGTCAGATCGGGAAAGTGATGCCCTTTTGCGGCGACCTGTGTCGCAATCAGAATATCGATTTCCCCGTCGCGCATCGCCTCAAGCACCTCGCGAGTCGCGCGCGCGCCCGGCGCCGTATCCGATGACAAGACTGCGATGCGCGCCTTCGGCCAGCGTTCCCGCGCTTCTTCTGCAACCCGTTCCACGCCCGGACCGCAGGCTGTCAGAGAATTTACAGCATTGCACGCCGGGCATGCGCTGGGTTTCTTCATCGAGAAGCCGGTGTGGTGACACACCAACGTGTTTTCAAACCGATGCTCGACCAGCATCGTATCCGAGCCCGGCGCCGTCATCTTGTGTCCGCATCGCCTGCACAGCGTCAGCGGCGCGTAGCCGCGACGGTTCAGGAACAAGAGGCTTTGTTCGTTTGCCGATAGATTTTTATCTACCGCGGACACAAGCGGCGGCGAGAGCCATCGCCCCGCCTCCGGCCCGTCTTCGCGCATGTCGATGAGCGAAATATCCGGCATTTCGGCTTCGGCGAAACGCGAAGACAGCCCCACTGCATCATAGCGGCCTTCATCAACATTCACGACGGTTTCAAGAGACGGCGTGGCTGACGCCAGCACCACGGGAAACCCCGCCAAGGCGCCTCGCGCCACCGCCAGATCGCGCGCGTGGTAGATAACGCCTTCTTCTTGTTTGTATGCGCCGTCATGTTCCTCATCGACAACGATCAGGCGCAGTTTCCTGTAGGGAAGAAACAAGGCGGAGCGCGCGCCCACAACAAGCCGCGCCTGACCTTCTGCAATGCGCCGCCAGCTTCTTCTGCGTTGCGCTGATGTGAGGTCGGAATGCCATGGCGCGGGAGCGGCGCCGAAACGCTTTTCCACTCGCTCCAGAAACGGAAGCGTCAGCGCGATTTCCGGCAGCAGCAAAAGCGCCTGCGCCTCGTCATCTTGCGCCAGGGCGGAAGCGATGGCCTCCAGATAGACTTCTGTTTTTCCAGAACCCGTGACGCCGTCGATCAACACCGCTTTGTGCTGTTTGAGCGCAATGATGGCGGCTAGCGTCTTCGCCGCAAAACGCTGATCATCGGAAAGGTCATGCCCTGCCATGCGCAGGTCTGGCTGATCGAACGGCGCATCCGGATCGAGCTCGACCCTCTCCAGCGCGCCAGCGTCAGCCAATCCGCGCACGACCGCTTCACTGACGCCGGCCGCATTCGCCAGCTCCTTGGCGGTTTGCGGCGCATCGCCCGCCGCTTCCAGAACAGATCGCCGTTGCGGCGTCAGGCGCAGACTTTCCGGCGCTGCGCCAGTTCTGTAGGCCGTTTGCATGCGCGGACCGTCGAGCGCATCAGACACGCGCATCACCATGCGCAGCAGCGCGCCCTTGGGAAACATCGCGTAAGCCGCCGCCCAATCGACGAAATCAACCAGTTCAGCCGATAGGGGCGGCGCGTCATGCACTTTCCCGAGCGGCTTCAGCTTGTCTCGCGGGGGCGCGGCCCCGGTTGATTTCCACACGACGCCGGTCACATCGCGCGGGCCGAACGGCGCAGAGACAAAGGCGCCGATCTCCAGCGGCGCGCCATCCCACCGATAATCATAGGCTTTTGGCAGCGGCAGCGGAAAAAGCACGCTCACCCGACCGGCGGGGTCAGCCTCGCTCGCACTCAACGTTCCCCCTTCCTGTGACGCCTTATTCATCGGTGCGCGCTTGATCCTGTCGCCAGTTTCGGCTGAATTACGCACCAATCCGACAGCCAGTCCGGCCGGTGGACAACAATTGGGCGAATTGCGATGCGTATCATTCTTCTATCGATTCTGCTTTTTGTCTGCAGCGCTGGCGGCGCATCGGCAAAATACAGCTTTTGCAACAAGTCCAGTTACGCGCTCTCCGCAGCAATCGGTTATGTGGACGGCGATCGGCTCGCGACGCGCGGATGGTGGAGACTGCGCCCCGGGCAATGCAAGGTCGTTCTGACCGAACAAGCCAAGCCGGGACGATATTTTGTTTATGCCGAAGCAATTCCCGGACACAAGGGACCATTGCGCATCTGGTCCGGCGACACGGCCTTGTGCGTTGAGAACACCGGATTTTTCAACCTGCGAAACCAGGACGTATGTCGTGACGAGCCCATGCGGCAACGAAAGTTTTTTAACGTCGAAGTGACGGAGGCGGCCGGCGGCGCGTGGCAGACCGACTTCACCGAAGCCAACACCTATACCGTCTACTCCGCCGAAGTCGCCGGGGTTCAGCGGCTGCTCAGCGATATCGGCAAAAATTCCGGCAGCGTTGACGGCGCCATGGGTCGCGAGACACAGCGCGCCCTCGCCAATTACCGCCGAGACAAGGGACTTTCTGAAGGATACAACATCGACGATGACGTCATCGACGCGCTGATCGAAGACGCAAATGCGCGCGAGGCAAAGCTCGGATTCTTCTACTGCAACAAAACGTCGAGCCCGATCTGGTCCGCAGTCGCAGAACCTGAGGACGACACGGTCTATCGCACCAAAGGCTGGTGGAAGCTTGAGCCGGGAGAGTGCTCCAAGATCATCAAAGGGGCGCTCGTCAAGGATCATTACTACGTATACGGCCTTATCGAAGATCCTGCTGGAGACCGGCCAATCACGGGCGGCGACAAGAAGTTCTGCATCAACCTTGTGATGTTCAATGCGGAGAGCGGGCTTTCATGCGCAGAGCAGGAATTGGAAGAAGCGACATTCAAGCGAGTCGAAATCGGCGGCTCGGAGTCCGCGACATTTGATTTTGCGCCCGACGCCTTCGCGGCGCCCGCGGCGCCGACACAGTAATCGACCCCGTCGCGACGTTGCCGGAGCGACCCGTCAAACCATAGAGATACTGGCCAATGAGCCCTGACATGCGCCACGTCGAAAACTGGGTTTTCGATCTCGACAACACTTTATACAGCGCAGAGTGCCCGCTTTTCACGCAGATCGATGCGAAAATGACGGCGTTCATTCAGGATCGTCTCGGCATGGAGCGCGACACTGCGCGACGGCTGCAGAAGGCTTACTACGTTGAATACGGCACGACCATGAGCGGCCTGATGCTCAAACATGGCGTGTGCCCCGACGAATTCCTTGAGTTCGTTCACGATATCGATGTCAGCGTTGTGCATGAAAACAAGCCGTTGGCCGCAGCTTTGAGCGCGCTGCCAGGGCGAAAGTTCATTTTCACCAATGGCTCGGTGAAACATGCTGAAAACGTCGCCGGCGCGCTGGGCGTCCTCGATCGCTTCGACGAAATCTTCGACATCAAGGCCGCAGGTTACGCGCCAAAGCCGCGCCGCGAACCCTATGAGAAGTTTCTTGCGTCTCACAATATCGCGCCCGAGACCGCCATCATGTTCGAAGACATCATGCAGAACCTGGAGGCGCCGCACGCCCTCGGCATGACGACAGTGCTCGTTCATTCCGATGCAGCGTGGCTCGATGACGAACCCCATGACAAGCGCCCGGCGAAGCTCGGCGACTCTGCGCCGCATGTGCACTACGTTACAAACGACATCACAGCCTTTCTGAGCGGCGCGCTCGACACGCGCGCCGCCACAAAATAACGGAACGCCATGACTGACAATTTCGAACTCGCCTCCATCATTGATCGCGCCTGGGAATCACGCAGCGAGGTTTCCCTGTCCACCACCGGCGACATCCGGGACGCCGTAACGACGGCGATCAACATGCTCGACAGCGGCGAAGCGCGCGTCGCCGAGCCCCATCGCGCTGGCGCGCGCTTCGAGTGGCGAGTCAATCAATGGCTGAAAAAAGCGGTGCTGCTGTCATTCCGGCTCAACGACAATCGCATCATCGAAGGCGTGAACGGACCGTGGTGGGACAAAGTTGAAACGAAGTTCACCGGCTGGAGCGAAGCCGATTTTCGCGCCGGAGGGTTTCGCGTTGTACCGCCGGCGACTGTACGCCGCGGCGCATACATCGCTCCCGGCGCGGTGTTGATGCCATCCTATGTCAACATCGGCGCCCATGTGGGTGAAGGAACCATGATCGACACATGGGCGTCCGTCGGGTCCTGCGCACAAGTCGGCGCCCATTGCCATATCTCAGCCGGCGTGGGCATTGGCGGCGTCCTCGAGCCGCTTCAGGCAAACCCGACAATCGTCGAAGACAATTGCTTTATCGGCGCCAGGTCCGAAGTCGTGGAAGGCGTAATCGTTCGCGAAGGTTCCGTGCTCGCCATGGGCGTCTACATCACCGGATCGACAAAGATCGTGCATCGCGAAACCGGTGAGATCATTTACGGCGAAGTCCCGCCCTACTCTGTTGTCGTGCCCGGAACTTTACCGGGCTCGAATGGCGGCCCCGCGCTTTACTGCGCCGTCATCGTCAAGCAGGTGGATGAAAAAACGCGGGCGAAAACATCCGTGAATGATCTGTTGCGGAACTAAGCCTCAGCGCCCGACAAACGCACATAGTCGGCAGGCGTGCAAAACTGAAGTTTCTGCCTCTTCGCTAGGCCGCAAAGGATATCAAAGAAACGCTCGATCCGGTCTGCGGCGCCGAAGTTTCGGACCGCCACGCACAGACCGGGCTGTTCCGGTTCTCTAAGCGCACATTGAATGGCCGTCTCCAATCCTTTGGGCGAATAGTCAGACTGCGGGCGCAACACGTCTCGCGGCCGCCATCGCTTAAAGCCGGTCGCGACCGTTGTGTTCGCCGCGCTCCACCACATGCCGGGATGCGCATAGTCCCGGCGCCGGTGGGAAGACAAGGGCAGCACCCACATGTGTTCAGCGGAAGGCTCGCCTACGAACGGCAAGAATGGCTTGAGCGGGGACGTGATCATGGACGGCACTCGGCCTTTGCTCGTGGTGCCGGGGTAAAGCGCCTTAAGGTGTTTCGCCCGCAGGCTTGATTCCCACGAGAGATCGTAGCGCAGCCCTCTGGTCGCGAGATGGCGCGCGCATGAAAGGCTTGTCCACATGTCACCCATGCGCGCCGCGCGGCAGGGCCGACCGAAAAAACTGGAGAACTCGTCAAACGCCTGATCCACTGTTTCCGAGATCAGCCCGGCGTCGTCATAGTTCACGCGCCAGCGACCCTCGCGGTCCATTTCAGCAGAATGAATGTGCAGGCCGACTTCGTCACCGGACTCGAGAACAGACTCCAGTTCGCGTTGATAGCGCCTGGCGATCGCATCGGCGGCGCCGAAGAGCGCGCCAATATGCGCGTCCATGCGAACATACCACCCGAATCTGGCAGGCAAGCCGGTTTCATGTTCAAGCCGTTCACGCCATCGCATCATGGTGCTCAGCGCGACGCCGGCATTATCAATGCTCACAGCGCCGGCTTCAGGCAGACGATCATCCGGCTCCAGATCGATGGCAAAGTGAATCGGCGTGGTCATTCGTGGCCCTGGCTCAGATGCTCGGCCGCTCACACTGCCCGGAAAGGGTGAATCATTTAATATGCCTCGCCACTCTTTCGATACGCCGTCCACGCGCCCTCAGTCTTGACCATTTTCAAGTCGACATCGGGGTCCGTATAGCTCGAAACTTCAGAGCGCGATCGCGTACCAACCTCGATAAGCACCGCTTCAGCGCTTGACCGGTTTACCAACATATGACCGTTGATGACGCCAGCCTTGAACGTCGCCACATCGCCGGCGCGAAGCACAGTTTCGCCGCTGTCCTCCACCAGCACCGCCTCGCCTTCGAGCATGTAGACGAGCTCGTCTTCTTCGGCGTGCCAATGTTTATGCGCGGACGCAGCGCCCGGCGCGAGACGCGTCAGGTTCACACCGAACTGATCCAATCCGCCAAGGTCGCCCAAGGCGACTTTCGACCGACCCTTGCAATGATCGGCAAGCGCCCCCGGATACGCGCACGCCGTTCGGACGGGCGCTTCAGTCAAATCGATCTTCGGCATAGTTGACCTTCTTGTTTCGGTTCCGCAGCTAGTTTACCCCATGCGCATGAGCAAAATCGACCCGCAGCACTTCAACCCGATCGACCTGGCGCAGGAGTTGATACGCTGCCCGTCCGTAACGCCGGCCGATGAAGGTGCGCTCGATGTCATTCAGGACGCGCTGACAAAACTAGGATTTCGATGCACGCGGCTTCCGTTTGAAGACATTGACAACCTCTATGCGGAAATTGGCGCCGGCACGCCGCATTTTTGTTTTGCAGGACACACTGACGTTGTGCCGCCCGGCGCGGACGACGAGTGGACTTCGCCGCCCTTTGGCGCAGCGTTGATAGACGGCAAACTGTGGGGCCGTGGCGCAGCCGACATGAAAGGCGCGATCGCTGCGTTTATAGCGGCGACGGCGCGCGCGGTCGCGGCCGATGCGATCAAGGGAAAGCTCTCATTCCTCATTACCGGCGATGAGGAAGCCAAGGGAATCAATGGCACCGTGCGTGTGCTGCAGTGGGC
>CAZAOB010000046.1:12487-26600 GCA_964486635.1 uncultured Caulobacterales bacterium
CTCGCGGACGTCGAACCGTCGGCGCTGGCCCGGCAGTGGGCGCGCGAGCACGACGTTACTTTCGATCATTGTCTTGTTGGCGAACCTTCAAACCCCGACGCAATGGGCGACATGATCAAGGTCGGACGTCGCGGCTCCATCAATTGCTGGCTGACCGTGACCGGCAAACAAGGGCACGTGGCTTACCCGCATCGCGCGCAAAATCCCATTCCCGCCTTGATGCGCCAGCTTCTCATGCTCAGCGAAACCCCGCTTGATGAAGGCTACGAACGGTTTCAGCCGTCGAGCCTTCAGGTGACCGACATTCATATCGGCAATCCGGCGCACAATGTAATTCCGGGCAAGGCGTCCGCACGCTTCAATATCCGCTTCAATCCGACCTGGACCGGCGAAACCATACAGCAATGGCTGCGTCAGAAACTGGACGCGGCCGCCGCGCAGATTGGCGCCAGCTACATTCTCGATTGCGTCGTGTCCGGCGAGGCTTTTCTGACGACCGACGAAACGTTTCTCGCGCTGCTGTCGGACTGCGTGGAGTCAATGACCGGGCGACGTCCTGAGCTTTCTACATCGGGCGGCACATCGGACGCGCGCTTCATCAAAGATTATGCGCCTGTGGCGGAATTCGGGTTGGTTGGCGCAACCATGCATCAGATCGATGAGCATGTTGAAACTAGCGACATCGACGTGCTCGCGGACATCTATGAGGCCGTCATTCGGCGGTATTTCGAACGCTTCGCTGCGTAAGCGTCAGTATTCCGCTCGCAGAAAATAAAGCCCCTCGCCCGGCGCCACCGGTCCGCAGGCCGAACGGTCCTTCGCTTCCAGCGCCGCCCTGAGATCTTGCATTCGCCATTTGCCCTTGCCGACCTCGACCAGCGATCCGGCGAATGACCGAATCTGATTGTGCAGAAATGACTTCGCCTCGCAGCGAATGAAAATATCCTCTCCGAGACGTGAAACGGAAATCTTGTCTACAGATTTCACCGGCGACGCGGATTGGCACTTGGACGATCTGAATGTCGTGAAGTCGTGGCGCCCCACAAACACCTGCGCTGCGGCATCCATCACCTCTGCATTGAGCGGCGTCGCCACGCGCCAGGCGCGCCCGCGATCCAGCACCAGCGGCGTTCGCCGATTGACGATGCGGTACTCGTAGGCGCGGCCCTTGCACGAAAAGCGCGCATGAAAATCGTCGGGAACACGCTCTACTGACAGCAAGGCGATACGCGCCGGACGCAAGTGAAAATTGACGGCATCGCGGATCGTGTCAGGAGGCTGGTCGTTCTCAAGCTCTATGTGCGCCGCCATCGCCACGGCATGCACGCCGGCGTCGGTCCGGCCAGCGGAATGCACAGTCACCTTTTCAGCGCAGAAGGCGGTCACTGCATTTTCAATCGACTCCTGAATGGAAACGCCGTTGTCCTGACGCTGCCAGCCGACAAACTCGCCGCCATCATACTCCACAATGAGTTTATAGCGCGGCATGTTCAGGTTACGCGCTCAGCATCGGCGGCAAAGCCAAGCAGAAAGTCCTTCGCCGATTGTGCGCGCTTTCCCGCGCGCTGCAAAGTAAGCAGTTCTACGGAGCCCTCGCCGCATGCGACGATGAACTGTTCGTCTTTCTGCACTATTTTTCCGGGCAACGCGCCGCCGCCGGTTGCAACACGTGACAGCAATCCCTTCACGCGAACACCGTCAAGCTCGAACCAGGCGCCGGGGAATGGCGACAGTCCGCGAATGTGGCGATCGACCTCTGCGGCCGGACGCGTCCAATCGATTCGCGCTTCATCGGAAGTAATCTTGTGTGCGTAGGTGACGCGGTCTTCCTCTTGCGGCGTTTCCGTCAAGCCGCCGCGGGACAAAGCCGCCAGCGCGCGCGGGCAGAGTTGCGCTGCGACAATAGCCAGCTTGTCATGCAAACTTCCCGCAGTGTCGCCTGCGCCGATGGAGACCGATTCCGAAAGGAGAATGGGGCCGGTGTCGAGGCCCGCTTCCATGCGCATCACCTGCACGCCGGTCACATCGTCACCGGCCATGATGGCGCGCTGAATGGGCGCCGCGCCGCGCCAGCGCGGCAAGAGCGAAGCATGCAGGTTGAGACAGCCGTGATGCGGCGCATCCAGCACCGCTTGCGGCAAGATCACTCCATACGCCACCACAATCGCGACATCGACGCCGAGCGCAGCGAACGCCGCGCGATCTTCATCCAGTTTGAAATTCTTCGGCGTACGAACTTCAAAGCCCTGCGCATCGGCAAAACGATGCACCGGCGACGGCGTCAGCTTGTGACCTCTGCCGGAAGGTTGCGGCGCGCGCGTGTAGACCGCTGCAATCTCGTGGCCGGCGGCGACAAGCTCAGCAAGAACCGTCACGGAAAATTCCGGCGTGCCCATAAAAGCGAGACGCATGATCGACTCCGCAGCATGGGCCGCCGCTTAGGACGCGGCCGCCAGACGCTGTTCTTTCTTGAGTTTCTTCAAAACGCGCTCGCGCTTCAACCGCGAAAGGTGATCGATGAACAAAATTCCCTCAAGGTGATCCATCTCGTGCTGGATACAGGTGGCGAAAAGGCCATCCGCATCGATCACGTGCTCCTTGCCATGATAGTCGAGGAATTTGACGCGGCACCGCGCCGGACGTTCGACTTCGTCAAAAAACTCCGGAACGGAAAGACAGCCCTCTTCGTAGGCACGCATTTCTTCGGCGGGCTCCAGAATCTCCGGGTTGACGAAGTATTGCGGCGCCGGTTCATCGTCTTCGCCGGCAAGATCCATGACGATCACGCGCAAAGGCACGCCGACCTGAATGGCCGCGAGACCAATTCCCGGCGCGTCATACATGGTCTCGAGCATGTCATCCATGAGCGCGCGAAGCTCATCATCCACCTTCGCGACGGGCTTGGACACCTCGCGCAGGCGCGGATCGGGCGCAGTCAGAATTTCTCTAATCGTCATAAGCGTTCACCTAGGTCTGCACCCTCTTGCCGTCAAGTCGCGATGCTGCGCCGGCGCGCAACCCTCGCGGGAAACATGGTTAATGCTAAACCCTCGCTTTTTATAGGATTTTCCCCTATCGTCCCCGGCAATTGTCGCGTTTCGCGTTGGGGTTTTGACGATGCAATGGTCTGCGCCATTCGCCCAAACACAGGTCGAAGGTTCAAATGACGTGGCTGACTCCACGCAATCGGAAGTCGGCGTCGGTCAGCCGCTGATTAGCGGACCCGCGCACCTTGTCACCGCCGGCATCGTCGCCACGCTCATGATTTTTGTCGTCGGGCTGATGCTGATCATTCGCGGACGCGTCACCCATGCCAAGCCGCGCAAGTCAAAGCATGTTGAAACAACCTACTTTGAACCGGCAGGCGAAGACGCCGAGATCGAGTTCGACGATGATCCGCACGCCGCACAAGACAGCAAGGCAGCACGCAAAAGCGAACACTGGCGCGACGACAAGGATGGCGAAACCGAAGTGACCATCGAACATGGCGACGACGACCACGAAATGCTCACCGCGCCCGAACCGCCGCTCCGGCCGGAAAAAAAGAAGTCGGCGTTCGCCAGCCTGTTTTCAAAAAAACCTGCGCCAGCGCCGGAACCCGTCGCAGAATATGATGATGAATACGCCGACCACGTGGAGGAAACCGATTTTGAAGCCGGCGATGAAAGCGAAACGGGATACTTCGCCGAAGATCCAGTCGAAGAGCCGGCGCCCGAACCTCGCGAAGCCCCGCACTGGAGAGACGCTTCGCCCCAACCGTCACCGCTTGCGGCGGCTGGCGCGACCGAACGCATTAGCCACGCCGAAGAAGCAGCCGAGGCGGCCATGCAGCGCGCGGAAGCGGCCGAAGCGCTCGCCCGCGATTTGAAGCGCGCCAATGAAGAGGCTCAACACGTCATCACGCTTGGCCTGCGTAAGCAGGAAGCTGCATTGAACGAACGCACGGAAGCATTGATCGCCGTTGAAAAGCGCCTTTCGGCGCTTTCGGATGAATTTCACAGCCGCGCCCAGGCAGCAACCCTGGCGGCGGCGGCGTTGCCGGACGCACACGGCGACACCCTGTCGGGCGTTTCCGAAGATCATTTCGCTGAGTTCGCCAATCTCATGGGCGAACAATTCGATGCGCTGCGCAACACCGTCAACGGCGCCATTGAGCGCCTGTCAAAACGGTTGGACCATCTGCCCGCCGCCCCATCGGGCGCCGGCACGGCCACTGCGGCGCGCGTTCAATTGTCCGACCTGCTTGGCGACGCGCTCGCATCCCAACGCTTCAAGCTGCGACATGAACTCTCCACCGGCCGCACTGCCGACGCCGTCATTTTGATGCCTGGTCCGATGGCGCCGCTCGCCATTGACGCGCGCTTTCCGGCGGAAGCCTTTGACTCATGGCAGCTGTCCCGCAATCCGGCGACAGAAATGGAACTGCGCCGCGCTGTATTACGAAACATCGCTGACGCCGGTGAAAAACTGATTTCGCCCGACGAAACCGCAGACTGCGCGCTGATGTTTGTTCCTTCCGAGCACATCCTGTCTGAACTGCACGCCAACTTTTCCGATCTGGTGCAAGAGAGCTATCGTGCTCGCGTGTGGATGGTGTCGCCCACCTCGCTGATGGCGACTCTGCACACAATCAGCGCGATATTGTCCGGCGCGGGAATTCGGGAAGCAAGCACGGCGAGCGTCATCGATGAGCTGTCGGCCTTGCGGGGACGCGTTTCCGCATTGGAGTCTCAACGATCAAATGGCGCACACCATCCGAGCGAAAGCGCGCCTCAAAAGGCACCCGCCGCTTCGACACCGCAGCGGGCTGGCGAAACGGCGCGTGACAAACCGTCCGACGGCAAATCGCCTTTCCCGCTCCGCTAACCCGCGGTCTTAGGCGGCGTCGTCAGTTTCAGCGCCGCGCTCATCTTCAAGCTGGAACAGATCGCCGCTCGCATCGCGCAGCACGCGCGGCGTCTCCTCAAGCGGCGCCAGCGCTTCAATGTCTGTATCGACGCCAGGAATTTCATAATCGGCGAATTTGCGCGCCCGCGACAACACGCGCGATTCAAACCCGCCAACGGTCGCGTTGTATTTGTTGAGCGCCCCGGAAAGCGCCTTGCCGAGCCCTGCGAGATTGCGACTCATCACTTGCAGGCTATCATAAAGATCCTTGGCCATGGCGGCGACGGCCTGCGCATTCTCGGTCATTTTCTCCTGGCGCCAGTTGAGCGCCGCCGATTTCAGCATGGCGATCAGGATGGTCGGCGAAGCGATCAGGATCTTGCGATCGAACGCGTCCTGATAAAGCTGCGGGCGCGATTCAAGCGCGGCGGAGAAATAATTCTCGCCGGGAACGAACATCACCACATAATCGAGCGAGTCCCGAAGCGAGGCCGCATACTCTTTCGCCGACAGGCTCTTCACATGCTTCCAGAGATCGTCAGCGTGTTTTGCCAAATGCGCGGCGCGCGCTTCTTCGGTCTCGGCTTCAACCGCGTCGAGATAAGCGCCCAGCGACACTTTTGAATCGACGGCGACTTTGCGGCCGCCGGGCAGATTGACCACCATGTCGGGTTGTTTGCGCCGCGCTTCGGCGTCGTCATGGCTCGCCTGCTCTTCAAAATCCACATAGGCCATCATGCCGGCGATCTCGACGACATTGCGCAATTGTTCCTCGCCCCAGCGCCCGCGGGTTTTCGGCCCGGCGCGCAGGGCGGTCGCAAGTTTTTGCGCCTCAGCGCGGACATCGTGTGTGGATTTCGCCAGTTCGCCGATCTGGTTCGACAGGGCGCCGCGCGACTTGAATTGTTCATCGCGCATTTCGGCGAGGCCTTTTTCGTAGCGCTGCAATGTCTCGCTCACCGGTTTCAATAGATCGTCCAGCGCCTTGCGGCGCTTTTCGCCTTCGCTTTGCGCGTTCTCGCTGTAGCGCTGAAAGGTTTCGCCGGCGCGTTTCAAAAACGCTTCATTGGCGCCTTCGAGCAGCTGCGCCGTCGTCGCTTTGAATTCGGTTTCCATGCGGGCTTTCAACTCGTCGAGCGCTTTTTGCCTCTCTTCGAGTTTCACTGCATTGGCCGAGGCTTCGCTCTGGAGTTGCTGGCGTAGCTCGCGTTCATGGGCGAGTTCGTCGCGCGCGACATCGAAGGCGCTCAGTTGTTCGCGTGCGCCGGCGAGCGATATCCGCGCGGATTCAAGCTCGTCGCGCAGCCGCGCCGCACGCCAGGATTCCCGTCGCGACTGGATGATGAAAAACACCGCGACGACAATCGCAAACGCCGCCAGCCAGAATCCGGGTTGATCAGGGGGCAGGCCCGCGCCCGCCAAAACATCGTACATCATCGCCCGAAATTAGAGCGATTCGGGGCTTTCCGGCGTTGTCTTTTCCCCGCTCCGGTAGACCCAAATGGCGGACGCCGCGTAGTTGATAAACAGCGCGACGCCGATCGCCGCGAGCTTGGCGTAGAACGGCCCGGCATATACCGACAGCCAAATCACGAGCCCTGTGGAAATCGCCAGCGAGACGAGATGGGCGGCGCAGAATTTCCCGTATCCCGCTAGCGACAGGGGCGCGGGTCCATCTGCGTTGCGGAAGGTGACCCGGCCATTGACCACATAGCTCAGCGGATTGGCGACAGCGAAGGCGATCAGATTGGCGATGGCGGGATGGATGCCGGCGAGGATCGCCGTGCTGAAGGCTGCGAAATCGACGCCGGTGTTAAAGACCCCAACCAGGGCGAACAGCCCAAAGCGGCGGCCTTCCTGCGGGTTAATGGGCGACGCCAGTTTCACGCCACGGTCCGTTCGGCGGCGCTTTCTTCATGCTCGCGCGGCGCAGCGTCGGAAGGTTCAACAGCGGTGACGAAGTAAAGTGGGCGCTGCTTGGTTTCATTAAAGATGCGCCCAAGATATTCGCCGATGACGCCGAGCACCATCAGCTGCACGCCGCCGAGAAACAGAATGAGCGCCGCGAGCGTGGGAAAACCCTGCACCGGATCGCCGAACAGGATTTTCTTGACGATGAAAAACGCGCCGAGAAAGAACGCAAAGCCCGCGACCGCAAAACCGAGATAGGTGGAAAGCTTTAAGGGCGCCAGGGTCGAGGAGGTCAGTCCCTCCAGCGACAGATTCCACAGCTTCCAGTAATTCCATTTGGTGACGCCCGCTTCGCGCGGCGCGCGGTCATAGAAAACCACTTTCGACGGAAACCCGACCCAACTGAACACGCCTTTCATGAAGCGGTGACGTTCACGCAGGGAGCAGACCGCATCCACCGCCTTGCGGCTCATCAGGCGAAAGTCGCCAACATCTTCAGGGAGCGGCGAGGAACCGACGCGCCGCATGATCCGATAGAACGCGGCGGCGGTCGCTTTCTTCAGCCAGCTTTCGCCGTGGCGAATGCGCCTTTGTCCGTAGACGACGTCAAACCCTTCGGCCCAGCCGGCGATGAAGTCTGCAATGACCTCCGGCGGGTCCTGCAGGTCGGCGTCCATCACCACCACCGCATCGCCGCGCGCATGATCGAGCCCGGCGGTCAGCGCGATTTCCTTGCCGAAGTTCCGGCTGAGATCGACAATGGTCGTGTTCGGATGCACGGCGCGCAGATCGCGCATCAATTGCAAGGTCTCGTCGCTGCTGCCGTCATTGACGAAGACGATTTCAAAGGGTTGCGCCAGGCGGCGCAAGGTTTTCGATATCGCCTTATGAAAGGCGACGATGCATTCCGCCTCGTTGAAAGCGGGGCAGATAATCGACAGCAGGGCCGGCGCGGTTTCCGCGCGGCGGATCACGCTCGCTTGGTGGGGTGGATAAGTCACGGGCGCCGGGCCTTTCATGGGCGTTGGTTAACCAATCCCAAACTAAACCTTTCTTTATTTCTCTAAGGTAAACGCCGGGACGATATGAGCAGCAGCGTCGCCAGTCCGGACAAGGCCGCCAGCCCCGCCGGTTTCGCCGGGCGCTTTCCGTTGCTGCACGCGATCATAATCGCCCCTTCCCCCATCATTCTGACGCGCGCCGCGCTGGCGGTGCTGGCCTTCTACGCACTTGTTCATCTCAGCGCAGCGCTGCGATTCACGGACGCCCTCGTTCCGGAAAAAACTGTCGCCGGGGGCGACTTCGTCGTGTTCTGGATCGCGGCAAAGACGCTGTTCGCTGAAGGGGCGGCAGCTTTGTATCAGCCGGATATCTTGAAGGCGCGCCTTTCTACAGCGTTTCCAGAATTGAGCGATATGTCGCTTTACTGGCTTTATCCGCCTACAGCCTATTTTCTGTTCTCGCCGCTCGCGGCGTTTCCATACCTCCCTGCGCTGTGGGCGTGGATGGCCGCCACGACCGGATTGTTCAGCGCCGCACTTCTAAGCTTGTGGCGTGCAAAACTTCCGCTCCTGCTAGGGCTAGCGTCCGCCGCCGCGTTTCAGGGATGGATCACTGGACAAACCGGGTTCATCACCGCCGCCCTGATCGCGCTCGCCGCCGGATGGGCTGACCGGCGCCCCTTGATCGCCGGCATGGCCGCCGGGCTGCTGACCATCAAACCACAACTGGGGTTGTTGATCCCCGTCGCCTTCGCCGCCGCCGGTTGCTGGCGCGCCTTTGGCGCCGCGGCGGCGACGAGCGTTGCGTTGGCGGCTTTCAGTTTCCTTGTTTTCGGGGCGGAAAGCTGGGCCGCGTTTTTCGACGCGATGACCGGACAGGGCGCGCGCATGGGCGAAGCAATCTTTCCCTATCACAAATTGATTTCTCCATTCGGGCTGTTGATGACCTTTCACGCCCCCGAACTTCTTGCGACGGCCGCGCAGGCGCTTTCGACGATTGCTCTCGGCGCATTCGTGTTCTTTGTCTGGCGGCGGACCACATCTTGGGAACTGCGCCTGATTGCGCTCGTCGCCGCTGCGCCGTTGGCGTCGCCTTACGCGTTCTATTACGAATCGCCGATCTTCATCCCGGCGCTGATAATCCTCGCAAAACGGGCCATCGAGAGCGGCTGGCTGAGATTTGAAAAACAGGCGCTGATCGCGCTGTGGGCATTGCCGCTGCTGGCGCCGGGGCCGGTGTGGCTGCCGCTGCCAGCGCTGTTTGCTCTCGCCGCATTTGCCCTGTGTGTGCGGCGCGTGTGGAGCGAGTGCCGGGTTGAATTGCCGAAATTAAAGACCGCCTAGAACTGGCGGCGCGCTTTCATCGCCGCGGCAAGCGTTCCCTCATCGAGATAGTCGAGCTCACCGCCAACCGGCACGCCTTGGGACAAACGCGTCACTTTGATTGCGGAAGACTCAAGATGCTCGGTCAAATAATGCGCCGTGGTCTGACCATCGACGGTTGAAGGCAGCGCCAGCACAATTTCGGTGAGCAGGCCTTCCCTAGCGCGGGCGATGAGCGCGCCGATATGAAGATCATCGGGCCCGACGCCGTCGAGCGGCGACAGCAATCCGCCGAGTACGTGATAACGGCCCTTGTGCGCCCCGGCGCGCTCCAGCGCCCAGAGATCGCCCACATCCTGCACCACGCAGAGAACGGATGAATCGCGGTCCGTATCGGCGCAGACGGCGCAGGGATCGATCGAATCCCAGTTGCCGCAAACCGCGCAGGCTTTGACTTTGTTGGCCGCATCATCGAGCGCGAAGGCAAGCGGGCGCATCACCGGATCGCGTTTCTTCAGAAGATAAAGCGCCGCACGCTTGGCCGAACGCGGCCCCAGCCCCGGCATCTTTGCAAGGAGATCAATCAGGCGCTGTAACTCGGGACCGATGGTGGCGGTGGGCATGAGGACGCTTTCACAAGGCAATCACAAGATGTGTTTATGCTGCCTTCCGCCATGCACTGGCAAGCTATCGATTCGCCCTCGCGCAGGATTGATCCCTCCTGCATTCCTACCGGTCTGCCGCACTGCCCTTGCCGCCGCGCCGATGATCGCAAATACTGCCTCGGAATTGTTTGGAATATGCAGAGGAGAGAACAATGGCAGCCGCGCCGGAAACATCGAATACAATGCTCGGCCGGCTCGCCGGCGCTGCCTATGTGAGCCTTGTGATTACCGGCATTTTCGCGCTCGCCTATGCGCCAAAAAAGCTGGGACTCTCTTCCGACGATCCGCAGGCCGTTTATAACGCGATTAGCGAGGCGACATTCTTTTACAGCGCGAGCGTGGTGACGGAACTTGTCTGCTATGCGCTGTTCGCAATTGTCGGCGTGTTTTTATTTCGCCTGTTCTCCTCGCGCGCACCGTCGCTGTCGCTGATCATGCTGGTGCTCGTCGCGGCGAGCGTGCCGATCTCCTACATCGCCATGGCGCAAAAGGTTGAGGTGCTCGACATTGTGCGCGGGTCGGGCGACTTCGCAGCCCTTGCCGCCAGCGAACGCCCGGCGGCGGTTGCGGAGATGCTGGGCGCCTATTCAGCCTACACAGGCATGGCGGAAATTTTCTGGGGCTTGTGGCTGATCCCCTTTGGCATTCTGGTTCTGAAAACCCGCTATATTCCGCGCCTTTTCGGCCTGCTCTTGGTGCTGGGCGGGCTTGGCTATATCGCCAATGATTTCGGGCCGATGCTCTTTCCCGCCTATAAGGGCACGATGGCGTACGACATCGCCTCGATGCCGTCCTCCTTTGGTGAGATCGGCGCAGCGTTATGGCTGCTTATCTTCGGCGCTAGAGCCGATAAACCTTAAGACGCTCTGCCTATGGCCAGCCCAGGCATCTCGGCGAGGAGATCAATCGGGCGCTGTAACTCGGGACCGATGGGGGATGCGGGCATAAGAACTTCTACTGATGAGAAAAACCGATTCAGTTTGCGACTAGCTAAGGCTTCTCTCTACCATCTTTCTTGGATGCTTGCTCCGCAGCTTTCAGTAATGCCGCCTCAGGGTCACTCAAGGCTTCAAATGCAACTGTCTGCTTAAAGTCATCCAAAACAATCGCCAATTCAGGCGCCAAATGCTGCCGAGTTTCACAGGAGAACAAACCAAAATTCTGCTGTGAAACAAGATTGATGAACGTTTCGAGCACTTCAACGGGGTCACCTAACGGTGAGAAACGAAAATCTATGCTTTCAATATCGGCCCGCAAAGGATTCGTAAGGTCTTCAACATGCCATATCCGCAAGTCGGATCCCCATTCTGCGGATGACTCGAATTCTTCAACCGGCCCCCAGCTTTTATTTTGTGGTAGAAGCGAGCGCAGTTCAGAAAGAAAGCTTGAGTCTAGCGGCACATCCTTTAGCGGTTCATCCCCCGGACGATCACAATCCGGAGGAAACACACTGAGTTTGTAATGATAAAATCCCATGCCCTCTAAAACGGAAGCTTCATGCCCGGCGGGAGCGGCATGCCTGCGGTCATGCTTTTCATCTGTTCTTCGGATTGTTTTTCGAGTTTCGCTTTCGCGTCGTTGATCGCCGCGGCGATGAGGTCTTCGAGGATTTCCGCTTCGTCCTCTTTCATCAGCGCGCGCTCAATGGCGACGGCTTTTGCATAGCCCTTGCCGTTCAACACCACTTTGACCATGCCGGCGCCAGCCTCGCCGGTCGCTTCGAGATCGGCGATCTTTTCCTGCATCTCTTTCATCTTGGCCTGCATCTGGCCGGCCTGTTTCATCAGCTCGTTCAAGTCCATTACGCTTTTCCTGTTTCTTTCCGCGCGGCGACAGCCTCGGCCACCGCGTCATCATCGGGGTCGATGGGCGCGTCTTCTTCCGTTTCGTCGGGCGCGGGCGCAATGGCGTTTTCCGCCTCGCGGATCGCCGTTACTTCCGCGCCGGGAAAGAGTTCCAGCGCCTTCTTCACCATCGGGTGTTCCATCACTTCGCGCTCGCGGGCGCCGCGCAGGGTTTCCTCGCCCTGTTGCTCCGACGTGACAGACACGATCCACGCTTTGCCGGTCCATTCCTTCAATCGCTGGGTCAGCCGGTTGGCGAGGTCGCGCGGCGCATCGTCGTGCAGACGCAGCTCAATCCGTCCTTGCGCGAAGGAGATAATGTGAACGTAAGATTCAAGCTCAGTGCGCAGTTTCGCGTCGCGTTTTTCACCGGCGAGGCGGACAACATCGCCAAAGGCGCGCAACCATGGCCCGCCGCCGGGCGGGCGCCGCGAGAGCGGCGGCTGGATATCGATGATCTCCGCAGTCGGACTTGTCTGCGGCACGGCGCGCGCTTCCACCGTCTCGCGCGGCGCGCGCGCATTATCCTCGCGGCTTACGGGGCCGTCGGAACTATTTTTTTTTAAGGCGCGTAATGCTTCATCGGGGGTCGGCAGGTCCGCAGCGAAGCACAGACGAATGAGCGCCATCTCGCCGGCGGCCGCCGCGTCCGGCGCCATCTGGGTTTCGGTGAGGCCCTTCATCAGCAGCGACCAGACCCGGGTCAGCGCATTCATTTCCAGCCCGTCCGCCAGGGCTTTTGCACGCTCGGCGTCGGCCTCGCCCGCCGGACCGTGACTCGCCGCCGACGGCCCCGCCGCCTTGATCCGCGTCAGCAAGTGAGTGAGATCGAGGAGATCGCGCAGGATCTGCGCCGGCTCGGCGCCCGCATCATATTGCGAGCGGAAATTTTCGAGCGCCGATTTCGCGTCGCCCTTCATCGCCGCTTCGAGCAGCGCCCAGACCGATGAACGATCGGCGAGACCGAGCATGTCGCGGATCATCTCGGCGCTGACCGCCTCACCACCTTGCGCCGCATGCTGAACAATCGCCTGGTCGAGAATGGAGAGCGCATCGCGCACAGAGCCTTCGGCGGCGCGGGCGATCATCCACAGGCCGTCGCGGTCGACCTTGACCTTTTCCTTGTCGGCGATGGCGGCCAGATGATCGGTCAGCAGTTCCGGATCGATACGGCGCAGGTCGAAACGCTGGCAGCGCGACAGGACAGTTACGGGGAGCTTGCGGATTTCGGTGGTTGCAAAAATGAACTTCACATGGGGCGGCGGCTCTTCAAGGGTTTTCAAGAGCGCGTTGAACGCCGCGGTCGACAGCATGTGGACTTCGTCGATGATGTAGACCTTGTAGCGCGCCTCGATCGGGGCGTAGCGCACGCCCTCGATCAGCTCGCGAATGTCGCCGACGCCGGTGCGCGAGGCGGCGTCCATTTCCATCACGTCGGGATGGCGCGATTCTGCAATCGCCTTGCAATGGCGGCCCTCTTCGCCGAGCTCCATTTGCGGGCCGTTATCCTCACCATTGGGGCCGACATAATTCAGCGCCCGGGCGAGAATGCGCGCGGTCGTGGTTTTCCCGACGCCGCGCACGCCAGTCAGGATATACGCATGGGCGATACGGTTCGCGGCGAAGGCGTTTTTCAGCGTCTTCACCATGGCCCCGTGGCCGATCAGATCCTCGAAATTCTGCGGACGATATTTGCGTGCAAGCACCTGATAGGCGCCGGCGTTTTTCGTTTGTCCAGTTTTTTCTTCCGCCATGCGCTCCAACCACATCCCCGCTCAGGAATATGGCGGTCCGGGCCGCGCTTCTCAACCGTCCTTTTTCACCGCGCTCCTGCGAAGCTTGAGAAAAGCCGCGTCCGCGCCGGGCTCATACTGAAAGACTTGGTCAAACGGCACGGCAAAGACCGCGGCAATGCGAAACGCAGCCTCCAGCGACGGCGCGTATTTGCCTTTTTCGATGGCGGCGACGGTTTGCCGGGTCATGCCGATCTGCGCGGCGAGATCGCCCTGGCTTATATCGCCATGCTCGGCGCGCAGGACCCGGATGCGGTTGGTGATCGGGGTTTTCCCCATATTCGATCAAACGCCTCGCCTGTACAGAAACACCTGCCACACGCGTTTGGCGATTTCCGAGAAGACCAGCGCCAGAAACAGGAAGTTCGCCGCAGCGAAATTATCCGTGTGGAGCGCATAGAACATGCCGGAAAGCACCACGGCGCCGAGTGCAAAACCGCCAATCCGCTCCGCGCGCAACTCGATCTGCCGGTCGCGCTCATCTTCCTCTTCCGCCGGGCGCCGGCGGATCACACCGACGACGATATGGGCGACCACCAGAATGATAGTGAAGGCAATGACGGAGCCAATCATGTTCTGATCGGCGTCCAGATTGCGCGCCTCAAAAAGCGGCCAGCCAAAATCGGCGAACAGCCAGGCGATGGCCGCCAGCACCAGCCATGAGTTGATTTCCTTGAACGACATGAAAC
>CAZAOB010000047.1:0-5952 GCA_964486635.1 uncultured Caulobacterales bacterium
AAATCAGTCATGCGCTGTCGGCTTCGAAAACCTGGTCGGGAATTGGCGGCGGCGTTGTCGGCGGGTGCCTGCTCGGGGCTATTTCCGGAGCGATCCTTTTCGGCGTGCCGGCGGCGCTTTTCTACTTCTTCATTGGCGGCGCGCTGGGCGCGGCGTCCGTTGCGGGCGACCTCTTTGAATCGGCGATAAAGCGGTACTTCGGGCTAAAGGACATTTCCGGCCTGATTCCGGGTCACGGCGGCGCATTAGATCGCCTTGACGGTATGATTTTCGCCACTTCAGCGATGACGGGCGGGCTTCTGCTCTATATGCTCGCGGAAAAGATTCAGGGGTGAATATGGGGAAGTCAGGTACGCTGGGGAGCGGCCCCCGGCGCATAACAATTTTGGGTTCGACCGGATCCATCGGTGAGTCGACGCTCAGCGTGTTGGAACACGCTCGCGAGCTCGGCGAAGCGAATTTCGAGATCGAGGCGCTGAGTGCAAACACGAATGTTGAACGTCTCGCCGAGCAAGCCCGTCAGTTCAAGCCGAAATTCGTGGCAGTTGCGGACGAGACCAAGAGAGACGCTCTGCGAGAAGCGCTGGCAGGAACCGGTATCGAAACCGGCGCCGGAGCGGCGGCTGTCGAAGAAGTTGCAAGCCGGGATGCGGATTGGGTGATGGCGGCGATTGTCGGCGCCGCAGGTCTTCGCCCGACATTGAAGGCCGCGCAACGCGGCGCGGATATCGCGTTGGCGAACAAGGAATGCCTGGTTTGTGCTGGCGAGGTTGTGACTGCCGCCATCAAGGCGGCGGGCGGCGCGCTCCTGCCGGTGGACAGCGAGCACAATGCGATTTTTCAAGTGTTCGATTTCAATCAACCCGAGCGCGTGTCGCGATTGGTGCTGACCGCGTCTGGCGGACCGTTCCGCACCTGGACCCGTGACGCGATGTCAGAAGCGACGCCTGCGCAGGCGGTGGCTCATCCCAACTGGTCCATGGGCGCAAAGATCTCGGTGGACTCTGCGACGATGATGAACAAAGGGCTCGAACTCATCGAGGCCGCGCATATCTTTCCGGTGAATCACGAGCAGATCGAAATACTGGTGCATCCGCAATCGGTGATTCACTCGATGGTGGAGTATGTGGACGGTTCCATGCTTGCCCAGCTCGGCACGCCGGACATGCGCACGCCCATCGCCACAACTTTGGCTTGGCCAAAGCGCACGCCGAGCCCAAGTGCGAAACTAAACCTCGCAGAAGTGGCAAAGCTTACGTTTGAAGCCCCTGATTTAATTAGATTTCCTGCGCTCAGGCTCGCACGCGAGGCGATCTCTACGGGCGGCATTATGCCGGCAGTACTCAATGCAGCCAACGAAGTGGCGGTGGCGTCGTTCCTGGCTGGCGGCATCAAATTCCTTGATATTGCCGCCGTTTCCGAGCAGGTACTGGACCGGTCGGGGCGACTCAACGGGCCAGCGCATTTGTCGACGCTGGAGGAAGCCATGGACGCCGATGCACAGGCGCGGCGAATGGCGGAGGAATGTGTTGCCGCGCGAGCTGCAGCCTAACAGTGTGGAAAGAAGCTGATGCCGTCAGCCGCGACGATGCTTGAAAGTATTATCATTCTTCCCGTTTCGATCATCGCGTTCCTGGTTCTGCTGATGATCATCGTGTTTTTCCACGAGTACGGGCACTTTTCTGTGGCTCGTCTTCTTGGCGTGCGCGTTGATGTGTTTTCCATCGGCTTTGGCAAACCCATCTTGAGATGGATCGACAAGTGGGGAACCGAGTGGCGCATCTCTGCGCTGCCGCTCGGCGGGTATGTAAAGTTCTTCGGCGATATGAACGCTGCGTCTCAGGCGCCGTCAGACGCCTCGCAAAAGCCCGTCACCACGCAATTTCCTGGGCCTGGCCAGGCGGAGGCGATTGCAGGCGGCATGACCGCAGAAGAGCGCAAGGTTTGTTTTCATTTCAAACCCGTCTGGCGCCGCGCGGCGATCGTCGCTGCCGGACCGATTGCGAACTTTGTACTTGCGGTTGTGATCTTCACCGGACTGTTCATGGCGTTCGGGAGAAATTATTCCGAACCGCTTGTCACGTCAGTCGTAGAGAACAGCCCGGCCGCCGAAGCGGGTTTCGTTGCAGATGACCGAATATTGGAGATCAACGGCCGCAAGATTGATTCGTTCGACAAGATTGTGGATGCGGTCCTCGTCGGCGGCGGCGATCCAATGCAGGTTCAGGTTCAGCGCGGCGATAAACAATTGTTTCTAAGTGTGTCGCCGGTTCGGGTTGAAGATGTCGACCGGTACGGCAACAAGATAGAACGCTGGCAGCTAGGGATATCCGGTCCCGCAGTGCAGCATGTGTCCTACGGTCCCGTTGAAGCTTTCGGACAGGGCGTCAAGGAATTGGGCCGCATTCTCGGTCTGACGTTCAAGTATATCGGCAAAATTCTGCTGGGGCAGGAAGACGCCAAGCAGCTTGGCGGGCCTATCAAAATGGCCACTTACGCCGGTCAATCCGTCATGTCGGGGTTTGATGATTCGTCATACCGCGAACCCCCAGGGTTCTGGCTGAAACTACGTGTCAGCCTAGTTGATTTCATTTTTCTATCAGCAGTTGTGTCCATTTCGATTGGATTCCTGAACCTGTTGCCAATCCCGGTTCTCGACGGCGGGCATCTATTGTATTACGGGTACGAGGCTGTCGCAGGCAAACCACTGGGGGCGCGGATGCAGGCGGCCGGCTTTCGACTGGGCATCGTCCTTCTGGCGTCGCTCATGATTTTTGTGACGTGGAACGACATCAGTAATCTTCTTTCATCCATCAGCTAGGGCGGCGGCATGAGTTTGTACAAGTCGGGGGGCACAGTGTTACGCGCAATTTTGGGGGCGGGGGCCGCGATATTGGCTGCCACATCGGTTGCGTTCGCGCAGCAGGCGGCGCCAGAGCGCAGCACTTCGATTGCAGAGAGCTTATTCCAACCAACGCCAGCGCCGATTATTCAGGGCGTGCAGGTAACCGGTAACCAGCGCATCGAAGCTGACACGGTTGGTTCGTATTTGCCGCTGCAGCCGGGCATGCCGGCTGATGAAGAGCTCCTCGACCTGTCTTTGAAAACACTGTTCCGCACCGGACTGTTTTCGGACGTCAAAATCGAGATGCAGCCATCCGGCATGCTGCTCATCACGGTGGTTGAGAACCCGATCGTCAACCGCGTGATTTTTGAGGGCAACCGCCGCGTCAAAAGCGACAAGATCACTGAAGAAATTCAGCTGGCCGCGCGCACAGTCTATACGCGTGCAAAAGTTCAGGCAGATACGCAAAAGATTATTGAGCTGTATCGCGCCAAAGGGCGCTTCGCGACCATTGTGACACCGAAGGTGACGCCGCTTGAGCAGAATCGCATCGACGTCATTTTTGAGATTGACGAAGGCCCCAAGACTGGCGTCGCCAAAGTCAATTTCGTCGGCAATGATGTATTTACTGACAATGAATTGCGCGGCGTCATTTTGACGAAGGAAAGCCGTTGGTGGCGGTTTTTCACCAACTATGCCAACTATGACCCTGACCGCTTGGAGTATGAGCGGCAACTGCTTCGTGAGCACTACGGCAAAAATGGATATGCCGATTTCCAGGTCGTTTCAGCGGTCGCGGAACTGACGCCTGATCGCAAGGATTTCTTCATCACGTTTACGGTTGATGAAGGCCCCAAATACACCATTGGGGAAGTGCGGGTGAAGACCACGCTGGCGAAACTGAACGGCGATGTGCTCGCAAATTTCGTCCCGATCAAGCCTGGTCAGACCTTTGACTCGGAGCGGGTTGAGAAGGCAGTCGAGTCTATCACGTTTGCGACCGGAACGGCTGGCTATGCGTTTGTTGATGTCGGCCAGCGGCTGACACGCCACGCAGAATCCAACACCATAGATCTGACGTTCGAAGTAAACGAAGGTCCGCGCGTCTATGTGGATCGGATCAATATCAAGGGTAATAACCGGACCCTTGACAAGATCATTCGACGGGAAGTGCGGATCGCGGAGGGGGACGCTTTCAACCGCGTATTGGTTGATCGTTCTAAATCGCGCGTTCGTTCGCTTGGCTATTTCAAGGAAGTTGAGATCGAAGAGAAGCCGGGTTCGGCGCCGGACCGGACCGAGCTGGACGTCAACGTCACGGAGCAATCGACCGGGTCGCTGAGCGTCGGCGTCGGTATCTCGTCCACCGAAAACTTCATTGTCGATCTGTCAGTGGAGGAACGAAACCTGCTAGGGCGCGGTCAGTATTTGCGCTTCCGCGTGCAGGCGAGCTCGAGAACGAGACAAGTCGACCTCAGGTTCACACAGCCTTATTTCCTCGACCGGAACCTGGTCGCCGGCGGATCGCTGTTCAACCAGCGGACGAACTTCCGTGAGTCGGGATTTGTTCGGGATCGTATTGGCGCTGGTTTGAATGCTGGCTTCCAAGTGTCGGAATACGGACGGGGCGGCATCAACTATTTGATCACGCATGACAGCGTGACGATCGATTCACCTTCAGCTCAGTTGATCGCCAACGGAGCAGATCCGGCGACCATCCTGGCGCTTGGCGCAATGGCGACGTCTGTCGTTCCTGCGGTGAACGCAGCTGGCTTGGCGATCGACGAGAACGGAGAGCTAATTTCCGAGAGCGGATTGATGCAGGCGCAGCTCGTCACGGCCAATGTTTGCGACTTTTTGTCTTCTTCGCTCACGCCAACATGCGAATCGCGGGGCAAGTTCCTGACGTCGCTGGTCGGCCTCAGTCTGTCGTTCGACACTCGAGATGACCCGATCACGCCGCGACGGGGATGGCGCACATCGGCGTCAATCGGCGTTGCGGGACTTGGCGGTGACGTGAACTACTATCAGACGGAGCTCACGGGCGCTTACTATCACCCGATCATCGGCAATTTCATCGGCTCCTTGAAGGGTCGGATTGGATATATTGATGGCTGGGGCGGCGACAATGTTCGCCTGTCCGACCGCTTCTTTGAAGGCGCCTCTACCTTCCGCGGTTTTGAAGTGGCAGGCATCGGTCCGCGCTATTTGACCAGCGTGCGTGACGGAGAGCTGCTGGGACAGGCGATCGGCGCGAAGGCTTACGCCATTGGCACGGCGGAAATCCTGCTGCCATTGCCTTTGCCCGACCAATATGGCATTCGAGCGTCGCTTTTCAGCGACTTCGGCACCGTCGGAATGGTCGATGATTCGACCAAGGCGTTGAATGACAACCCGGCGTTTTATCTGGATTTTGACGGTGATCCGATGACTGGTATCGACGGTAAAGAGTATGCGCCGATCCAGGATGAGTTGGCGTTGAGAATGACAGCGGGCGTTTCGGTGAGCTGGGATTCGCCATTTGGGCCGGTCCGGTTTGATTTCGCCCACATTTTGATGAAAGAAGAGTACGACCGGACAGAGGGCTTCCGTTTCAGCGCGGGGACAAACTTTTAGGTAGAGGTGTATGATGACTAAAACGAATTTCGCGATTGCCGGCGCTGTAGCATTGACGCTTGCAGGTTTTGCCGGCGGCGCCTTGGTGAACAAAGCGGAAGCGCAGGGTGCGCAAAAAGCGCCTGTGATTCTGATCGTTGATCGCGCACAGATTGTCTCACAGACCAAAGCGGGCAAGACAATTCCTTCACAGGCCGAGGCTGTGAAAAAGAACGTCGAGAAAGAGATTGAGGCGGAGACGAACAAGCTCAAGAAAGACATCGAGAGCTTTCAAAAGAATGCGTCGCTGATGTCCGAGGAAGTTCGCGCCAAAACGGAGCAGGAACTTCAGGGACGTTATCAGTACGGTCTTCCACAGCGCGTTCAGATCATGGAGCAAGCCTTCAACGCCGCGGTGCAGACAGCCCAGGCGAAAATTCTCGTCGAAAGCCAGCCGATCCTGAAGGACATTGTCGACAAGCGCGGCGCGACGATCCTGCTCGACCGCTCGG
>CAZAOB010000047.1:5962-24282 GCA_964486635.1 uncultured Caulobacterales bacterium
GACAATAGAATTAAATATTATAAAAAACTTAAAGAAGGACAAAATTGGAAAAATTTACCTAAAGCATTACAGAAGGAAGCTCTTGGTAATTCTTATTATGCAGGAGGTGGTAAGACAGGTTTTTTAAGAAGACTTTCATGGAGCAAGCCTTCACGAACGCTGTGCAAACTGCACAGGCGAAAATTCTGGTTGAGAGCCAGCCAATTCTTAAAGAGATCGTCGATAAACGCGGCGCCACCATTCTTCTGGACCGTTCGGCCGTGATGTATTTTGCGCCGGAGACGGACGTTACTCAGGAAGTAATTGCAGCGCTCGACAAAAAGATCACCACGGTTGAGGTGCAGAAAGTTTCGCTTGCAGAACTTGAGAAGCAGATCAAGGAAGCGCAGGCCAAGCAAGCGCAAGCGAACAAGAAGTAATTTGCGTTGCGATGGATTTACCGAGTCGGCCGGCGCATGCGCCGGCCGTTTCGATTTTGAGGTAGACGCCACAGATGCCAGACGCGCGCTTTTTTGAAACGAGAGCGGCGATCCTTGTTGAGGACGCTGTGCGCATTGCTGGCGTCAAACTCGTCAGAGGCCACCCTGACGCACAGCTTACACATGTCGCGCCGCTGGGGGCGCCATCGAGCGATAGCGCAATTGTGTACTGTGAAAAGGTTTCGGTTCTCCCGGCTGATAATGTTGGCAAGTATGGCTTGTGGCTCGCGCCTTCGGACTGCGTTTCTCTGGCCGGTCAAGCCGTAGCGGAGGCGGCAAGTCCGCGTCTTGCTTTTGCGAAGATCTCAGCGGCCCTTCACTACTCGCGCAAGCTTGGCGAAACCCGAAACCACACGGGCGCCGATGCAACCGCGGTGATCGCAGCCGACGCAGAGATAGGCGAAGGCGCCGTGATCGGACCGCACGCGTATATCGGGCCGGGCGTTTCCATCGGCAAACGCGCGCAAATCGGAGCGGGTGTTTCGATCACCCACGCCCTGATCGGTGATCGAGTTAAGGTTCTTCCAGGGGCGTGCATCGGACAATCCGGGTTCGGCTTTGTTGCGGCGGCGACGGGGCTGGTGAAAGTACCGCAATTGGGGCGCGTCATTGTGGGTGATGACGTGGAGATCGGCGCCAATACAACCATCGACCGCGGCGCCCTCGAGGATACGGTGATCGGCGACGGCGCCAAGATCGACAATCTTGTCCAAATCGGCCACAACGTGCGCATCGGACGGAACTGCGTGATCGCTGCTCAATGCGGAATTTCCGGAAGTTGCGTGATCGGCGAGGGTGTGATGATGGGAGGGCAAGTCGGCCTCGCAGATCATCTCAATATCGGCGACGGAGCGATGATTGCCGCCGGATCCGGCCTGATGCGCGATGTGCCGGCGGGAGAAAAATGGGGCGGTCGGCCGGGGCGGCCGATCAAGGATTGGTTACGGGAAACGGCAGCACTATCGAAGCTGGCGAAAAAAAGGAACAACTAACCCATGTCGAAAGTGGAACCCGGAAAAACCGTACTCGAAATTGACGATCTGATGCAGATCCTTCCGCATCGCTACCCGATCCTGTTGGTTGATCGGCTGGTCGATATCGTTCCCGGAGAAGGTGCGGTAGGCATCAAAAACGTCACATTCAACGAACCGATTTTTCAGGGTCACTTTCCGCAAAAGCCCGTGCTGCCAGGGGTTTTCATGATTGAAGCCATGGCGCAGACTGCGGCGGCATACACTTCGTACACGGAGAATCTGGACACTGACGGCAAGATCGTTCTGTTCATGGGCGTCGACAAAGCGCGATTCCGCCGACCGGTTGTGCCTGGCGATCAGGTGCGGATTGCAGTGAAGACTGTCCAGCGGCGCCCTCCCGTGTGGCGGTTTGAAGGCGTGGCGACTGTCGATGGCAAGAAAGCCGCAGAGGCGCAATTCTCCGCCATGCTGGCGCAATCGATCTAAGTCGGTTTCATGCAGGCCCATCCCACAGCTATCATCGAAAAGGGCGCCGAAATCGGCGACGCCGTGATTGGGCCGTTCTGTCATGTCGGGAGCAGCGTGAAGCTTGATGATGGCGTGGTGCTTGAGAGCCATGTTGTCGTGCAGGGGCCAACGGAAATCGGAAGCGGGACGCACATATACTCTTTTGCGCTGATTGGCGGTCCTCCCCAACATCTAGGCCACAAGGGTGAGCCGACCCGGCTCGTGATCGGTCGTGACAATGTCATCCGAGAGCACGTCACCATGCATCGGGGCACCGTCGCCGGCGGCGGCGTGACGCGCGTGGGCGACAACGGATTTTTTATGGCAGGCGCCCATGTCGCGCATGACTGCGCTGTCGGCGACAAGGTCATCTTTGCGAACGGCGCCGGAATTGGCGGACATGTTCATGTTGGCGATGTCGCCTTTCTGGGGGCTTACTGCGCCGTTCATCAGCACTGCCGCATTGGCGAGCACGCATTCATCGGCGGCTGCGCCGCTGTCACGTGCGATATCATTCCCTATGCGTCCGCGGTCGGCAATCACGCGCATCTCGCTGGCCTGAATGTCGTGGGGTTGAAGCGTCGTGGCTTCACCCGGAAGGCCATTCACGACCTGCGCTCCGCGTACAAACTCCTCTTCTTCGGAGATGGCGTGTTCAAGGAGCGCATCGAACTCGCTCGACAGAAGCACGGCGAAAGCCCGGAGGTGCAGCGAGTGCTGTCGTTCATTGAAGAAGGAAAGACGCGACCGCTCATGACGGCGGCGCGGGACGGCTAATGTCGCGCTGGCGCAAGCTGGGTGTGATTGCCGGCGGAGGCGCTCTGCCGGTGAAAATCGTCGCTGCTAGCCGTGCGCGCAGCGCACCGTTCCACGTAATTCGACTTGCCGGCATGACCGATAGCGACCTGGATCAGGCGCCGGGAGACGACTGCGCGATTGGCGAAGCTGGAAAGATCATTCGGGTTCTGAAGCGTGAGAATTGTGACGCGGCGGTGTTCGCTGGTCACGTTCCGCGTCCGGATTTTTCGAGCCTCAAGGCGGATTGGCGCGGCGCGGCGATGCTGCCAAAAGTGCTGGCTGCCGCAGCTCGCGGTGATGGTGCGCTGTTGTCGGTTCTGGTGGAGACGCTCGAGTCTGAAGGCATCATGGTGATTGGCGTTGAGGAAGCTGTGCAGGATCTTGCGGCACCCGCAGGTGCGATCGGGTCCCTCAGTCCGTCCGAACAGAATATGGCGGATATCCGCAAGGCGGCCAGTGTGGTTCAGGCGCTGGGACCGTTCGACGTTGGTCAAGGCGCAGTAGTGGCTGCGGGCCTGGTTCTGGCTATTGAGGCCGCAGAGGGCACCGACGCTATGTTGTCGCGATGCGCGGCGCTGCCCAACGGGGTCAATCTTGGCGGCGTGCTTGTGAAGCGGCCGAAACCCGGCCAGGAGCTGCGCATCGACTTGCCGGTGGTGGGATCAGAAACGCTTCGCGGTGCGGCGCGCGCCGCCTTGGCCGGCGTCGCCGTAGAACAAGGCGTGGCGCTGATCATCGACATCGATCAAGTCGCTGCGCTGGCCGATGAGTTGGGATTGTTCGTCTACGGATTTACTGCGCAGGAGCTTGCGCAGTCATAGTTACTTCCCGCAAAATCCTGCTTTGTGCGCTCGAACCTTCAGCTGATGCGCTGGGCGCCGCGTTGATGCAAGCGATCCGACAGCAAATGCCGGACGTGGAGTTTTTGGGGTGCGGCGGACCATTGATGTCCGAGCAAGGCATGCGCAGCTTGTTCGATATCGAGCGCTTTTCTGTCATTGGTCCCGGCGCCGCGCTTCGTGCGCTTCCGGCGGCCTTATCGGCAGTTGACCAGCTGCTTGAGGCCGCAGTTAGCAGCCGACCTGTCGCCGCGATCTTCATTGACAGTTGGTCGTTCTCCAAAATCGCGGCCAAGAAATTCCGCCGCAAGGCGCCAGCCGTTAAGCTGTTCAAATATGTAGCGCCACAGGTCTGGGCGTCCCGGCCCAAACGAGCGCGTGTCGCGGCGGAGCTGTTTGACGGCGTGCTGTGTCTCTTTAAATTCGAAACGCATATGTTTGAGCGTGAAGGGGTTCCAACACGCTTCGTTGGGCATTCAGGTTTACAGGCGGCGCGCAATCACAAAGCGGACAGCGCCGCATTTCGATCGAAGCACGGACTAGGTGACGCGCCAGTTCTCGCCGTCTTGCTTGGCAGCCGGCCCGCAGAATTGCGCCGTCATGCTCAGCCGTTTACGGAAGCGGTTCGAATTGTTTGCGAGCAGCTACCGCAACTGCGCATTCTCGTTCCGGCAGCGCCGTCAGCGGCGAGGCATTTGCCTGACATCATCTCCGGTTGGCCGGGGAGACCAATCATGATCCAAGGTGAAGAGCGCTTCGACGCTTTTGCGGTTGCGGATGCGGCGCTCGCCGCTTCCGGTACGGTGGTCGCCGAACTCGCTGTATTCAACACGCCCATGGTCGTGGCCTACCGTATCGATTTGCTGACCGAATTGTGGGCGCGGGCCGTGTTAACCACCAAGCGCGTGTCGCTGGTCAACATCGCAGCTGACAGGGAAGTACTTCCTGAATTCTTGCAGGGCCGATGCAGGCCGGCGCCGATTGCTGAGGCTCTGCTGCCGCTTCTTACCGGTGGGCCGGCGAGGCAGGCGCAACTAGAGGTGATACCATCCATAGTGGACGGATGGTTGCCGGACGCTGCGCCGGCCGCCGATTTGGCCGCCAAAGCCATTCTGGAATGGATCGGCGAGGAAAATTAGCGACTAGGCTATTGAAAGCGCGCCGCCGCCGTCTTAAGCCAAGTGGCGGCCTAGGGGTGTAGCTCAGTTGGTAGAGCATCGGTCTCCAAAACCGAGGGTCGGGGGTTCGAGTCCCTCCGCCCCTGCCAGCCGCGATAGACGACCTCAATACTCCCTTCAGCATTATATTCCATGCGCACGTTGGCTCCGGGGCAGGTTCCTTGCTAGAGTAGCGACAGAGATTCCGGTTGCAGAGGTCCTGTCATCACATGTTTCACAAGTTCAAATCATTGGTCGTGTTGGGCCTGCTGATATCGGGCGGGGCGTGCTTTCCGGCTGGCAACAACAGCGCTGAGGCCGGACAAGCTGCGACGACCGCGCAGATCCGGCCAGCGGAAGAGGGCGCCGAAGCCCGGCGTCCGCTCATGCAGGTCGGGCCATGGTATCCGGCCACTTTCAACATTGAAGAACCTTACATCGACATCCTGCACGCGAGCCGGTTGCGCTGGAGTGGCGGCGGCCGGAAGACGCAAGAGCTTCTGGATATGGGGGTGATCGACAAGGCCACCGGGCTTCCCAAGTACCTTCCCGACGGCAAATGGCTCAGCAGCGATGTTTACTTCACCGGCACGGAAATGCTGCAAAAGCTCAACTGGGACGGCGAGTGGGTGCTGGAGTGGGAGGGCGATGCTGACCTCTGGATCGAGTTTTTGCCCAACGACATGCAGTGGCGAGCGTCAAAGAACCGGATTGAGTTTACGCGCGACTTCAGGCGCGGAAAGACAGAGTGGCATTCACAAATTCAGATACGCAGCATGAAGTCACCGCTGACTGCGCTGCGTCTGTTCCGAAAGGAAAATGAATCCGCGTTGCGCGAGGGAAAGATCTACAACCCTAAATTCGTTAAGGCAGTCGGGCGCTATGATATTTTGCGAACGATGGATCTGCAAAATGCAAATACGGCCGTAGTTCGCTCGAAAGACGATTTGCCTGCTGATGCGGCTCCGTTCTGGTCGAACACATCCTGGCAAAATGAAGATACAATCACCCAGCCGTATGTGGGGATGCCGCTTAAGGCAGTGTTCGCCGCAGGCGTAGAGTCGGGGGATTCACTCTGGTTTCATGCTCCGATTACGCTGGGCGCGCCGCGACCTTTGTCAGCATACAAACCTGACGATGCCGATTTTGGCAAATGGGCCGGCGGCTATCGCACTATGGCGAAGGCGAACGCCCGCGAGATTATGGCGGCTCCGGAATGGGACGAGTACGCCGACGCAGTCGTCGCCGCCATGATCGAGAGCGGCTATCCCGCCGACCGACCACTCTACACCACGGTCGCCAATGAAGTCTGGAACTTCGCGGGTCAGTATTTTTTGACCACCAACTATGCGTGGGGGATCGGCGAGGGGCTGAGTTACAATGAGCATGAACCTCTGCGGGTCGGATATGGGGCATTGGTGGCGCGTTGGAAGCTGGCGCTCGATGGCGCGTTGGCGCGCGCGAACCGGGATCAGGCGATTGTGTATGTGATCGAGGGCCAAGCCTATTTTCCGGCGCGTACGATGTTCGCACTGACTGGCGCGAAAGCGTTTCTGGAAAAAAGCGGAGAGAAATGGGCGGATCACGCCCCCGGCTTCGGCGTATCCGTGGCGTCCTACTGGTCGGCGACTTGGGAAAGCTTTTTGAAGCCTGAAGAATGGCCTGCCGCGATCCGGTCAGACCCGGACGGAACCGCGAGGAAGTTCGCCGACTTTATCCTCACGGACCCTGCTCAGTTTGGGGTTCCGTCGGTCATCGACGTCATGCGTCAGAATGAACGCGAGGCGGCCAAATTCGGGGTCGCCTTCATCGGAGCCTATGAAGGCGGGTCCCACCTGGAGCGCCCGTCCTACGTCGACAAGGCCTGGTACGCAGCTTTCCTGTGGGGGGAGCAGGGCGGCCGGGTCAACGCTGAGGCCAACAGGGCCATCGCTGAGGCCTTTCCCGGCGTCATCCTGTCGAATTATGCGCTGGCGGGCCCGACCGGGGGGCAGCCCTGGTTCGAAGGCGCTTATGGCGAGAACAACCCCTATGAACGCAGCTGGGAGGCGTTTATGGCCCCCTCCGGGACTGAAGCAGCGGCGTCAGCGGATCAGTGATTTTTTGCGCCGCGCCTTGACGGCACGGCGAAAAAGTATACCTAAGGCGCATCTTCCGACACCCTCAGGAGATTAGCAGCGTCGGGCCGGCGAACGAGAAACTGTGTCCGGAAGCGCTCATCCTCTGAAGGCATATGTGGGCCTCAATCGGCGAAATAGAAGGCGGCGAGCAATGGCGAAAAACAAAAAAGCAGGCGACGACGGCGCCGTAATCGAAGGCAAGGCCGACGAAGTCAAAAAGAAAAAGCGCACAAGCCCGCTGGTCTTTTTGCAGCAGGTACGAAACGAAGGCTCTAAAGTCACCTGGACCACGCGGAACGAAACGCTGGTTTCCACCATCATGGTGCTGATCATGGTGGCGATTATGGCGACATTCTTTTTTGCTGTGGATCAGGGCTTGCGCTATGCGGTCTGCAACGTGCTTCCGATCGATTGCGTCGGCGCTAATAACTAATCTGGAAAGAACGGAAAACAGCCATGTCGAACAAGTGGTACATCGTTCACGCATACTCAAACTTTGAAAAGAAAGTCGCTGAGTCGATTCTGACGTCTGCCAAAGAAAAGGGACTCGATCATTTGATCGAAGAGGTTTTTGTGCCGACCGAAGAAGTCACCGAAGTGCGCCGCGGCCGAAAAATCAACACAGAGCGCCGTTTCTTCCCGGGCTATGTTTTGGTGAAAATGCAGCTCAGTGATCAGACATATCACCTGATCAAGGAGACACCGAAAGTCACGGGGTTCCTGGGGTCAGGCAATAAGCCAATGCCAGTGCCGCAAAAGGAAGTCGATCGAATCCGCGGCGTTATTGAAGAAGGCGAGGCTCGTCCGCGCTCAACCATCACGTTCGATGTTGGCGAAAGCGTGCGCGTCACCGACGGTCCGTTTGCATCGTTCTCTGGCATCGTCGAAGAAGTGGATGAAGACGCCGAACGGGTTAAAGTGGCTGTGTCGATCTTTGGCCGCGCCACGCCGGTGGAGCTCGAATTCACGCAGGTCGAAAAGGCGGCCTAGATGGCTTCCGGAGACGCCGCGATTTTCGCGCGTAGTCTCCGCAACGTAGCAATATCGAACCAGTAATTGATCGGTTCCAATCGCGGGCGAAGGCCCGCGAGCGCTTCCGGCGTGTAAATATCGTAAATACTGTCCGGCATGGCGCTGACGCCTTTTGCTTTCAAAAGGCCGTATAAAATCTGCTTTTGGAAATGCCGTTCCGAATACCGGCGAAGCCGGCGGCGATAGATGTTGAGATCGCGCAGATTGAGCTGCAATGAGTCGAACTCGAAGGTCGCTTCTGCGGCTGTGGCGATGCGGTGCGTGTGTTGATCGTTGTGACCGCCATCAAGGTCGGTCAGCAGCAAGAAGGTGATTAGTCCATCTTCACCTTTTGCGCCAAAGGGAAGACGGAGCTGTCGCTCTCGAAACGCACGAATGCAGGCCCCGCCGAGCGCGTAGAGATTGCCGCTAAGATAGTTGCGCGTTAGCAATCGTCTCGCCCAACCGCTCTGGCTTCGACCGGAAGCCGGCATCGCCGCCGCCGCAAAGCTCTGCGGTGAGCCGGCCAATGCTTCTTCGAGTGCTGTGATTGCATGTTCGCTCGCCCGAACGTCGCCATCGATAAAAACGTGCGTTGCTATGCTTGGTTCGGCGAGCCGATGGACATATTCATTCCAGGCGTTGGACTTGTCGCCCACGGGAAGTTCGTGAACCGTGATGCGTGTGTCAGCTGCTGCGAGCATACGGGCCGTGATTGCGGTCGCGTCGGTGCACCCGTTAACGAGGATGTGTATCACGCCGTGCTTTCCGAGACCGGCGGCGTCCAGCGAACCGATGCAGGCCGCTAGCGTGCGTTCTTCGTTACGCGCGAAGATGCACACTGCAGTGGAGTTGGCGGCGGAGAGCTGGTCAGGCATGGCGTCTTGTATCACTGCGCGTGTGCATGAACATTAGCCTCTATGCAACAAAATTTGCGGCGTCGTTAACCATTGTCGCGACTGGACGCAGCCGGAGGCGTTTTTTCCGGATTGGTTTCTTCAAATGTCTTTTTAAATCTGTCAGGGGAGTGCCGCGCGGCTTTTCTCACCAGAAAATCGAACCACTTCCAACGGCGGCGCATGGAAAGCACGAGCGGCCTGGCTGCGGGATTTGCGGCCGCAATCATGATGAGACCCAGCGCCACCAGCGGAATGCCTAGCGGTAGCGGCGATATTGCGGCAATGACGCCATAAACGATCAGCACGATTGCGGTGAGGGTTGTGGCCAGCCGAGCGATCACGTCATGCGGCTCCCTGACAGGCGTCCTGGTTGTGCATCCGCGACTTGAGCGGCGCCCGCCTGCGGACATAGACTAATCGTGGAAAGATCATAGCGGGAGGAATTGAGAATGCCAGACCACGGAGACGCGGGGGCGCCGCGCGCAAAATTCCGCGCCATGACCGAAGGCACGCAGGAAGACTGGATGGCCATCGCCAGTCAGTTCATGCCGTTCGCTGCAAATGGCGGCGCCAGAGTGCTGGATCATTTGCGCCTGCTGCGAGGCGATTATGGCGGCTTTCCCGTCGACCGGCTTGAACACTGCCTTCAGACGGCGACGCGCGCCTTTAAGGATGGGCGCGACGAAGAGTATGTGGTCTGTGCGCTGCTGCACGATATCGGCGATACGCTGGGAGCCTACAACCATCCTGAAATTGCATCTGCTATCCTTAAGCCGTTTGTGTCGGAACGAAATCACTGGATGGTCGATAAACACGGAATTTTCCAGGGCTACTATTTTTTCCACTATCTCGGCATGGACCGGGATATGCGCGATCAATTTCGCGGACACGACCATTTTCAGCATACGGCTGAATTTTGCGAAAAATATGATCAGAGCGCCTTCGACGCGAATTATGAATCCATGCCTCTCGAAGCGTTCGAACCCATGGTGATGAAGCTTTTCGCCGCACCTAAGAACTCCGTTTACAAAGAAGTCCAGGCCGAAGAGTAATAGACTACGCGCACGTCAAACAAAAAAACCCCGGCGCTGTTGCCGGGGTTCTTGTTTGAGACTGACTGTCCCTTAGTTGCGGACTGTCAGTTGAAAGCCGAAAATTCGGGGTTCGTTGACAAAACCGGTCAAGTTGTTGAAGTCGATACCGCCCTTGAGGTTATCGGCGTCAAGAATATTGCGTGCAAAGAACGCTCCCTCAAAATTTCCGCCGTTCGAGCGATACCCGACGCGCAATCCGCCTTCCGTGTTGCCGCTGGACCGGAATTCAGCGGATTCATAGAGAAGGAAGTTTGTTTCGCCCTGAATTGACCAGTCTGTGTTGACGAACAACTCGCCGCTGTCGCGGAAGGGGTGCGTGTATTCGGCGAAAGCGCTGAAGATCAGTTCCGGCGCGTTCGGAAACGGATTTCCGTCGATGAGCGCTTGTCCCAGACCGTTCAGTGGATCAAGGACTGTGCACAAGCCAGATCCGCACGGGGCTGTTGCAAGCGTGCTGTCTTTGATTTCGGTGTTGTTGTAGCTGAACCCGACGCTGACAAAGAAATTGTCCGTAAGTAGCGCCTCCGCATCAGCTTCGATGCCCCAGCCTACGCCTTTATCGGCGTTCACCACCTGGTTGACATTGCCCGCGCCTCCGATGATCGAGAATTGCTGATCATCGATGGTATAATAGTAGAAGTTAGCGTTCAGACGTGCGCGGTTGTCCATGAAGCCGGACTTGAAGCCCGCCTCATAAGACAGAATTGTTTCTGACGTCGCGACCGTTTGCGGATCTACGGCGCCTGAGAACGCTGCAAACGCTACATCTCTGCCCTGTATAGTCGGCCCGCGGAAACCCCGTGCGACACGGCCATAGATGTTGAAGCCGTCAGACACACGGTACAGTGCGCTCACATCCCAGCTGAAGTCTTCGTCCGAAGCGGATGTCGGGTTCACCGTAACGGCGGGCGGTAAAACCACAGCATCAAAGTCTCGATTATCTTCGGTGTAACGCGCGCCAGCCGTCACCGTTAGGCGGTCCGTCAAATCATAGCTGCCCTGTCCGAACACCGCCCAGCTGTCATTTTGGTGCCGCAGTGTGGTTAGCGGCGGGAAGCCCGGCCCCACTGTGGAGACGAGCGCATCGGAGTCGAAATAGTAAAAGCCGATCTGCCAATCGAATACATTGTCGCCGCTGGATGCCAGGCGAATTTCTTGCGTAAACTGATCGAGGTCATCGATGGAATCCTGCGTTTCAGACGGAAATGCAATTGTATCCTGGAAGAAAGGCGGCGCAGGCGGCATCATTGGGTCGAAGAATGAGTTCGCGCCTACGAAGCCACCGTCAATGTCGCCGAGGCTGCGGCTCGACGCATTTTCATAGGCGGTGATCGACGTAAACACGACGCCGCCCAAGTCCCAGTCGAGCTTAGCGGAGGCGCCCCAGCCATCCGAAGCCTGAGGATTGTTCGAGCCGCCATCATACGCGACGGTGTCGCGATCATAGTTATTCGGATCGAGCCCGCCGCCTTTCTGAATGATGTTGGCGCGGAACAGAGCCGAGGTTCCCTCATAGTCGCGGCCATGAACATTTAACAGCAAACTGGCTTGGTCCGATGGCGTGAACAGCAACTGAATGCGGCCAGCCATCTCCTCATAGCCGCCCATGACATTGTCTCCGCTTGTGAAAGCGTTATCCACCCAGTCGCTGCGGCGCTGATAAAGGCCGGAGACGCGAACTGAAAGCAGGTCCTGGATCAATGGTCCGCCGACGCCGACCTGCGCTGTCACAGTGTCGTAGGAGCCATATGCAAATTGGCCGATGGCGTCGAACTCGTCAGTGGGTTTTGCCGTTGTGAATTTTACCACACCTGCAGGGGTGTTCCGTCCGAATAGCGTTCCCTGGGGGCCGCGAGAGACTTCGACCTGTTGAATGTCGAAAAGCGGCGCGCTTTTCAGCACGACGTTCTCCTGAACAACGTCGTCCATAATGATAGAAACCGGTTGGGATGCGGCGACGTCAAAATCGACGTTGCCTAAGCCGCGGATGTAGAACCGTGGCGCAAGACGGCCATTCGACGATTCCGCATACAGGCTCGGAACCCGCGCAGCGAGGGCGAGGATGTCTTCGCCCGCAGCTTGCAGTGCGGAGAAGCGATCAGCAGAAAGCGTCTCAACCGAGATCGGAACTTCCTGCTGGTTTTCCTCACGCTTTTGCGTGGTGACGATAATTACGTCGAGGCCTTGTTCTTGTGCATGAAGCGGGGTCGCCGTAGTGAGCGCCGTCGCAGAAGCGCCAGCGGCGAGCAGAGCGCGCACGGACAATCGATTGTGTTGCATGTTTGGTCTTCCCAAGAAGTTGAAGTTCAACATCCACTAAGAGAGTGGTCTCGGGTTATAGAGCCTACGCTGAGTTTGCCGTTTTGTATCAGCTTTTGCCGCTCGTTCCAAAACTGGCGCAAAAGCGTTGCTTAAAAACAACCGTTGATTCTAGGGGTTTAGCCTGCGGCTGTGGAAAAAGGCGTAGTCTTCAGCGCAAGCGTCGGCGACATCTTCGAGATCGGGAGTCAGTGTGATCTCTCGCGCCTCGAATGGCCGAAACCCCGTCGAACTTTCCACAGCATCGTACCAATGCGGCGCCCACGGTCCGTCGCTGTCGCGTGCGCCTTTCGGCCATGACAACATGTCCTTTGAGAATGGCATTTCGAGCGCAGCGCACAGGGATCGCAGCATTGGCTCCGGTTGTCTTAGTATGTCGCTCGCACCGATGACGGGCGCCGGCGACGCTTCATAAAGCTCTCTTTGCAAGCGGTAGCTGTCGATGATTGGCGTGATATCATCGAGTTTGTTCTTGTAAGAAGAGACCATGGCGCGCGGATCGCGGATCAGGTGAAAAACGCGCGCTCCGTTAAGCCAATCTAATGACGGTGCGAGCGTGAAATGAAAGCTTATGTGCTTTTCGAAGCTGTACGGCGCGTCATTTCGGGCTGCGAGCGAACTGGCGACCTCGTTCCAGTCGCTTGACTGGGCCGCTAGCGTTTCGTTTCGCATGGGATGATCGGCGCCGCTCGCTTTCAGATAGCAAGCGTAGAATGGTTCATCGGTAACGACTGTGTCGGAACGATTTTCGAAGCTACGCATAATGGTGGTAGAGATATTGCGCGGCCCTGAGAGCATGGCGATGCGGACTGTATTGGACATCGGCTAAGGTCAGTGAGCGTTGGGCGGGCGCTTGGCGGTTGGCGCGGCGGTCAGTTTGGGCGCCGGCTTTTGGGGAGCGATTGCTTCCGGCTCCACGCTGGCCCCTGTTCGCTCATCGATCATGCGCAAGATCTGGCGGGACGAAGACAAAACTTCGCGGCCAGCTTCGCTTTTCACCTTTGTGATTTTCGCCTGATTTTCCATAGCCTGAATGGCGGAATAGGCGCCATTGACGGCGGTGTGAAGATTGTCGAGCAAACTTTCGAGATTGGGGTCGTCGCTCGCGAGCTTTTCTTCTGCAACTTGGCGCAGTCGGGCGACTTCGTGGCGAACAGCCTCGTAGTGTCGCCGCAGCTTTCGGTCGGCGATCCATGCTCCGAACAGTCCGCCAATTACAATTCCGCCCAGTCCGGCGGCGGCCCCGATTAGAATGATTTCCTGCACCCCGGTCGCCCCTATCGTGAGTTGCCACGCTCCCCTTATGGGAAGTTTCGCAGGTTGGGAGATTTTGGCAAGAGCGGCGCTGCGACCATTACATTTCGCCCGATTACCGCTTCGTGAAGCTGCGGGATCACCGAATCAGAAAATATCTCGCCCGCGCTTCACATCCTCGGCGACCGCGGATTTGTAGAGAGACTGAAGCTTCCCGACAATTGGCCCCGGCGCCGATGCCATTGTCCGGCCATCGACTTCCGCTACGGGCGTCACGCCCGCGAACGTCCCGGTGATGAAAGCCTCGTCGGCGCTATAGACGTCGTGTAGCGAGAAGTTTCTTTCCTGCACCGTCATACCGGCTTTCGTAGCGATGGAAATAATGACTTTGCGGGTGATGCCGCCCAGACAAAAGTCGCCGGTGGAGGTCCAGAGTTCGCCGTCTCGGACAATGAAGAAATGCGTTGAATTGCATGTTGCAACGAAGCCATGCGGGTCGAGCATCAGCGCTTCATCAGCTCCGGCTTTGGCGGCCTGAATACAAGCCATGATACAGTTCAGTTTGGAATGGGAATTCAGTTTCTGGTCCTGTACATCAGGATAACCGCGGCGCACATGGGCGGTGAAAAGGCGCGCGCCTTTTGCTGCTTTGGAGGCAAGCGGCGTTTTGAATTCGGGAATGATGACAATCGTCGGCGGTGTAATTGTGGCGCGCGGGTCTTGATACGGAGTCGCCTTAACGCCACGCGACATCATAAGCCGGATGTGCACGCCTTCATGGGCGTCATTCGAGTCGAGACAGCGATAGATGCGCTCCGCGAGTTGCTGCTTGCTTAGACCAATTTCAAAGTCCAGGGTTTTCGCGCCTTCGAACAGACGCTTCATGTGTTTGTCGAGGAAGGCGATCACGCCCTTGCCGTCAGGCCCGGGATAGACTCGCAGGCCTTCCCAGACGCCGTCGCCCAACACGAACCCTGAATCGAACACCGACACCTTGGCTTCGTTGCGGGGAAACAACTCGCCATTGACGTCGATCACAATGCGTTCATTTCGTGGATCGGGCGTATAGGCGTGAGTAGAGTGCGTCATGTTGTTGTTCTCCGCATAGGCTTGATTTTCGGGCAGGGGCGCTGTTGACTTTGAACCTATCGCAGTCCGATGCGATTGAAAGCACATTTTGGAGTGAGAGTGATGATGCGTGGATTGGTGTTCTTCCTGCTGGCGGTCGTAACGTCGACAAGTGCTGTGGCGCAGCGCGCGATGGAGTTCGCTGAGCGTCCCGCGCCCAGTGACGCGCTGATTATTGCTATGCGCGATGCAACTCTGCCCGACACTGTCGCGGCCATTATTGGCGCAACAGGCGCCGAGAATACAATCCGCGCGATTACGAGAACCGGCTTCACTGGAGAGGCGGGTTTGACCGCAAGTTTTGTTTCCGGCGCCGAGGCGTATGGCGAGATACATTTGGTGGGCATCGGGGCGTCGGACCTTCGGCGCCGCGACTGGGAGGATTTTGGAGCGCGGGCCGGCGTGCTGGCGAAAGGCATTCGAGCGCGCCGCGTCAGCGTGATCGCAGATGGCGCGAATGCCGAAAGCCTGGCTGACGCCGCCATGGGCGCCATGATCGGCCAATACGGCTTCAACAAATACTTAAGCGACGTTGAGCCTGTCGAGGGCGCGCTTGCATTCGTGTCAGCAAACGCACAACAGGCGCGCCGTCTGTTCGATGCCGAACAACGACACCTGGCGGAGGCGGTGACGTGGAGCCGCGACATGCAGTCCGAGCCGGCGAATGTTCTCTATCCGGAAGAGTTTGTCCGGCGCGCTCGGCAATTGTTTGCCGGAGTGCAAGGGGTGTCAATCTCTGTGCTCGATGAGCGCGACATGTCTCGCCTCGGGATGGGGGCAATTCTCGGGGTTGGGCAGGGAAGCGTTCGCCCTCCGCGCATGTTGATCGTCAGATATTCGGGCGGCGCAGCATCGGACGCGCCGCTGGTCTTTGCCGGGAAGGGCATCACGTTTGATTCTGGCGGCATCTCTATCAAGGGCAATTCGGGAATGTGGGCGATGAAGGCCGATATGTCCGGCGCCGCAGTTGTGGTTGGGGCCGTTCATTCATTGGCCAAATCCAGAGCGCCGGTGAATGTGATCGCTATTGCGGCGCTCGCCGAAAACATGCCTGACGGCGGCGCACAGCGTCCGGGCGATGTCGTGCGCTCCATGTCCGGCAAGACCATCGAAATCATGTCCACGGACGCAGAAGGACGCCTCGTGCTGGCGGATGCGGTCTGGTACGCACAGGAGGAGTTTGAACCAGCGCTGCTGGTGGATGTGGCGACGTTGACTGGTTCTGTGAGCGGCGCGCTTAGCGATGAATACGCAGGGCTGTTCGCACGGGACGACGAAACCGCAAATGCTCTAACGAGCGCCGGCGATGTGGCCGGTGAAGATTTGTGGCGCCTGCCGCTGCACCCCAATCACGACCGGCAAATCAAGTCGCTAATCGCAGACGTGAAAAACAGCGATACCGGGAGCCCAGGCGCGAGCACAGGCGCTGCATTTATCGGAGCCTTCATCAAGCCGGAGACCCGATGGGCTCATCTCGACATCGCAGGCGTCGACTGGCGGTCCGAAGCGGAGCCGACGCGCCCAGTTGGCGCCTCTGGTTTTGGTGTGCGTTTGCTCGACCAGTTGGCGCGCGATTACGCGCGTTGACCGGCGCTCGACAATCGGACCCATGATGAGCGCCGACGGCGATTGTTATCGCTGACGCAATGCGTTGGGAGTGTCCGCCAATGTCGGCGAAGCGAGTGTGGTTCTACGCGGCGCGCCCGCAAGCTCTGACGCCAGCTGGTCGCTTTCCGAACTGCGAAGTCGGCGAAACACCGCATCTGCGCGCGTGCTTCGCGACAATGACGTTTGCCCCAGACGCAAAAAGAGTTCCTGCGTAGTCGTGTCGATCCGGCTCATTGAAGCCCCCCGGCTCTTGTTTTTTCCGAGGGTGATTCGGATTGGTTAACCAAAAGTTAACCTCGAGAATTCAGCGGCTATGTTGGCGCGAAAATTTCGTCATGGCGCGCGCAGATTTTTGGCCACAAGACCGCCGCATCGGGAAGATCGAGTTTGAATTCGTTCTTGAGAATGCTGACATAGCGATCGGCGGACTCAACGGTCTCCGTCACTTTCTCACCTGCGCCGAGGCGTGTGATCACGCGCCCACGGATCGAAATATGCCGATCGGGCGTCCACCGCTGAACCACCGCGTTCTGTACGAAGGGAGAATCTTCGCTGGTTTGCAGATAGCGACAAAGATTTTCCAGCAAGCTTTCATCGGTGACATCACGATTGAAATCAAAAGTCGGCCCGCCTGTGCGCGGATCGCTGTGATAGCGAAGCCAGCCATCGCCAACGGGCTCGATACGGCAATGGTAGGGGCCATTTCGAAATGGGCCCGTCGTAAGCGGCATCGCTTCAATTAGTCCGTCGCCAAAGCCGGCGTCGGCCAGCCAAGGTTCATCCAGCTGAACGATCAGCACCAGGTGGTTGCCCACCGCGCCATCGCCGCGTTCGTCGCGCCCGACTGCGCCGGCGAGACGCTCGACCTTGAAGCCGATTTCTCCCAGCGCCCAGCCGAGCAAGCCGTTCATCTCGTAACACCAACCGCCGCGCCTGCGTGTAACGATTTTGTCGAACGCAGCCTGCGGATTGCGCGTCACCGGCGTTCCGAATTGTACGTCGAGATTTTCGTAGGGAATGGTTTCGACATGGGCGCGATGCACTGCTTTTAATGTCGCCGCATCGGCGCGAACCTGTCCCGCAAACCCGATCCTAGCGAGATACGCGTCGAGATTCATCTGTGAGTCGCCTACGCCTTAACTTTCACATAGCTGCCGGGCGCATCTTCGATGATGTCGAGGCCCCGATCTCCTGGCTGTCGTGCAGCGGTTTCGCCCGGACTGATCTTGTTCAGCCATTCAATCCAGTAGGGCCACCACGACCCTGGGTGGCGTTCAGCGCTCGCCTTCCACTCATCAAGGGTTGCGGGCAGGCCGGCGTTGATGGAGTGGTGATATTTCTTCTTGTCCGGATGATTGACGACGCCGGCGATATGACCGGACCCGGCAAGCATGTACTGCACGTTTTTGTTGCCTTTGGATGCATAGAGCTGCGCCGTTCGATAGACCGAGTTATGCGGCGCAATGTGATCGGTCTCGCCGGCCTGCATGAAAATCGGAATATTGACATCGCCCAGATCGAGCAGTTCGCCGCCCATCACCATTTCGCCTTTGGCGAGGCGATTATGCTGATAAAAGTCACGCAAGTAAAACAGATGCACCTTTTTCGGCATGCGCGTTGCGTCTGAATTCCAGAACAGCAGATCGAACCGGGCCGGGTCTTTGCCTTTCAAATAGTTGTCGATGACAAACGACCAGATCAAATCGTTCGACCGCAACATGTTAAATGTGGTCGCCATGGCCCGGCCTTCAAGCACGCCGCCCGCCGCGTCCATTTGCTTTTCTATTGCGTCCAGTTGTTCGTCATCGACAAACAGCAGCAGATCGCCGGACTCCTTGAAGTCTGCCTGCGCCGTGAAGAATGTCGCGGAGTTTACGCGGTCTTCTCTTTTCTTGGCCATCAGGGCGAGCGCGGTCGACAACATCGTGCCGCCGATGCAATAGCCGATCGTATCGACTTTCTTTTCGCCAGTGGCTTCTTCAACGGCGTCGAGCGCTTCGAAGAGGCCCTCCGTGATGTAATCTTCGAACGTTTTTTCTTTGAGCTCGGGGCCGGGATTAACCCAGCTCATGACGAAAACGGTGCGGCCTTGCGCAACCAGCCACGCGATAAAAGAATTCTGAGGCTGAAGAT
>CAZAOB010000047.1:24292-26015 GCA_964486635.1 uncultured Caulobacterales bacterium
GAATGTAGAATTTGTTGATCCAGGGCGGAATGATCAGCATCGGCGTTTTTGCGACTTTTTCCGTAGTCGGCGCATACTGTATCAGTTGGAAGATGTCATTTTGAAATACGACGCTTCCGGGCGTGGTGGCGACGTTCTCGCCGAGCTTGAAGTAGTTGAGATCCGCCTGCCGGATCGACAGCTCGCCATGTCCGCGATCGATATCCTCGAGAAGGTTTTTCAATCCCTTCAACAGATTTTCACCCTTGCTCTCAAGCGTGGCTTCGACGACTTCCGGATTGAGCATGGCGAAATTTGACGGCGCGAGCGCATCAATGAACTGGCGCGTAAAAAACTCAGCCTTCTTCTTTTCGTGATCGTCCATGCCGTCGAGCTGGGAAATCGTGACTTCGAGCCATCGCGCCATGATCAGGTATGACTGCTTGACGAAATCGAGCATGGGATTTTCAACCCATGCGGGATGGATGAAGCGCTTGTCGCCCTGTGTGGGTTGAATGGCCGGCTTTACTTGTTCGCCCGCCATGCGCCGTTGCATGGTCGCCATCAGCTTGGCGTAGTCGCCATAGAGGTTGAACTGGCGCTGCATGACTGTGCCAGGATCAGCGGAGAGGCTTTTCATCATCTCCTGAAAGGCTTCGCCCACGTTTAGCGGATCGTTTGGAATCTCGCCTGTCAGGCGGCGCGAGTTCTGATTGCGGACCGCAAACTCACGCAACACTTCCTGGCTGCGGCCGCTAATGTCCGTCAGATACTCGGACATGGCGTCAAAATCCTGGAACAGAGACTTTGGCGGCGGAGGCGTTCCAGGGGCGCTGTCTTTTGAATTGGGAGCCTCAGACTTCGCAGCATCTGCCACTTCAGCCTGCGGGGCGTTCTTTTTCGCCTTCTTTTTCTGCTTCGGAGACGATTTTTTGCCGGATTTTTCTTTCACTTGCGCCATATGACCGGTTAGGGGTTAAAGAAGCTCAACAGTAGCAGTCTTCGCCCTTATAGGATGGCCGCGTGTCTGGTGTAAAACAAGCTCGAACGACCATGGCTGCCGGTTTTGCCGCCGCTTGCCTTGTTGCGCTGCAAGGTTGCGAAAGCGGCGATCTCGCAAGGTTCGCGCCGCCCGGCATTATCAAATATGAGGACAAGGCGGGCGATCAGCCGCCAAATCCGGCAATCGTGGATCGTGTCGCCGAGCGCAAGAACGAACCGGACGCAGGCGGCTTTCCCAATCTCTCGGAGGCGCCCGGAAAAAAGGACCAGCCGAAAAAGCGCAAGCAAGCCGACATTGATGCGGAGATTTCCGGTCTGAGCGCCTCACGGGACGAGGTCGCGCAGGCAGTCGATGACGATCGCGAGCAAGCCGCCGCCGAGTTGGAGCGCGATCTCCCGGCAGAGCGCGACGCGTTAAAGGCGCAAATCGAAAAGGATGAAGCGATCGCCGCCCGCGAACGCCGTGAAAAGTTACAGGCGCCGGATGGCGGGAATTAGAGTCTAATCCCCCGGGCGCGAGTTTTAGTCAATCACTAACGATAGGCATACGGAAGAAAAGCATGTCCGCAGACGAAAAATTACTGGACCGCGTGTTGACGATGGAAGTCGGGCGCTGCACGGAAGCTGCTGCAGTCGCCGCTTCAAAAATGATCGGGCGGGGGGATAAGGAAGGCGCCGATCAGGCTGCCGTCACGGCCTTGCGTGACGCATTCAACAAGCTCGAAATTGACGGCACCGTTGT
>CAZAOB010000047.1:26025-26301 GCA_964486635.1 uncultured Caulobacterales bacterium
CTACATCGGCGTGAAGGTTGGTACGGGTCGCGGCCCGAAAATCGACATAGCGCTCGATCCGCTGGAAGGCACCACGCTGACCGCTAAAGCCATGTCAAACGCGCTGGCGGTCGTGGCGATGGCGCAAGGCGGAACGCTGTTGCACGCGCCGGACGTTTATATGGACAAGATCGCCTGCGGTCCCGGCTATCCGGAGGGCATCATTGATCTTGATGCGCCGGTGGAAGACAATATTGCGGCGCTGGCCAAGGCAAAGAATGTCGGCACTGACGACAT
>CAZAOB010000048.1:0-25586 GCA_964486635.1 uncultured Caulobacterales bacterium
GGTGACGTGACCGAATGGACGCCAAGTTCAACGCCCATGTGCCCCCCATTCCGGTCGGTCAAATCGTTCGCCCACCATGTGTGGGTGTCTCCGGTTACGACGAGCATGCCGCTATCGCCAGCCTCGCGGGCCATGTCGTAAAAGCGTTCGCGCGCTGCGGGGTATCCGTCCCACGCATCAAAGTTTAGCGGCAGGCCCAGCGTCGAGGCCTGTACGAATGCGCGCGCCTGATCCCATTGCTTTTCGAGTTCGGAAATCTGCTCCTCGGTCACGTGCGGCGTGAGGTCCGGCGCAATGACTTTCGCCATGGTCACCTGATTGGCGACGAGCCGCCAAGGCTGGCCGCTGGCGACGGAGTTGCGGAAAGTGCGGTCAAGATAGTCGAGCTGCGCAGCGCCCAGCATTTCCCGCGACTCGTCCCAAAGAATAGTATTCTTGAAATGGTCGACATCTTCGGCCGATTTCAACGTCGGCAGGACTTCTGAGTATTCGAACTGGCGCGCGCGCGCCATGAGGCGTGTCTCGATGGCGGCGATGGTCAACAAGTCGCCAAACGAAAAAGATCTGAAGAACGCTTCCGGCGCCATGTCCGGTTCGCGCACGGGCATCCATTCATAGTAGGCCTGCAAGGCGGCGCGCCGCCGAGTGTTCCAGTCGCCTTCGGTCTCGGGCGTGTGGTTTTCGGCGCCGCCCGACCAGGAATCGTTGGAGGTTTCGTGATCGTCCCAAATCGAAATCATGGCATGGCGGCGATGCATAGCTTGTGACGCCGGGTCCGATTTGTATTGCGCGTGGCGCTGCCGGTAGTCACTTAGCGAGTTACACTCATGGGCGGGAAGATGTTCGCGGCCAAGCGTTTTTCCGACATCGCCGCCATATCCTTCTCGGCTGTACTCATACAGATAGTCGCCAAGGTGGATGACTGCGTCAAAATCTTCATAGCGGGCGACAAGGTCGTAGACATTGAAAAATCCAAACGGATAGTTTGTGCACGACATAACCGCAAAGCGCGCCTGATTGACGGCGCCGATCGGTAGAGTTTTGGTTCTGCCCGTTGGAGACACGGATGCGCCAAAGCGGAATCGGAAGAAGTAAGTCGTGCCGGGCGCCAACTCATCTGCGAGCGCCTTTACTGTCCAGTCTCGAGACACTCCGGTCGTACTTTCGCCTTGAGCGACGACGTTCTGAAATGCGTCATCCGTGGCGACTTCCCACGCTACCGTTCCGCGCGATCCGCTTTCATCGGGGCTCACACGAGTCCATAGAACCACAGATGTCGCATCGGGATCGCCCGACGCGACGCCATGTTCGAACACACCTGTCGCAGCCTCATCGACCGCGACATAAGGCGTCAGTTTCGGAGAAGATGCACAGGATGCGGCGCCGACGGCGACGCCTGAAGCCAATGCGGCGCGGCGTGTAAACTTGCTCGGATTCATATTCCCTCCCGTCACCCCGAAAATCGATGAAGCGGGGTGGATGCTCCCTCAATTTGCGCTAGTCTTATGACACAAATAGAGGCGCTGTCGAACGGCGCCTGCAGCATGTTGAGGGACCTATGCAAAAACTTGGATGGACGGCGCTCGCCGTTCTGATGCTTGGTGCTTGCGCGCCGAAAGGCGGAAGCGATGAGGCCATCGAAGAGGCCGCTTCGGCCGATGCGAATGAAGCAACCGCCAGCGCAGATGAGGCGCCTGATTCGAAGGGTGCAATAAAGCCGCCGCTCGATCCCTATCCGTCGACCTACCGGCCCTATCCGGGCGGGACAGTGTTGTTGACCGGCGCAACCGTGCTCACCGGCACAGGAGAGCGAATCGACAATGGCGCAGTATTGATAGCTGACGGTAAAATTTCCGCTGTGGGCGCTGCCGGATCAATCACCGCCCCCGAAGGCGCAACTACCATCAACGCAAACGGTAAGTGGATAACACCGGGCGTCATCGACATACACTCGCATCTTGGCGACTACCCGTCTCCATCAAACGCATCGACATCTGACGGCAACGAAGTCGTATCACCGAACACAGCGTATGTCTGGGCCGAACATTCGGTGTGGCCCCAGGATGCGGGCTTCACGCGTGCGCTGGCTGGCGGCATCACGTCGCTGCAGGTTCTGCCGGGCTCCGCAAACCTGTTCGGCGGGCGTTCAACAATCTTGAAGAATGTTCCGTCTCGCTCCGTGCAGGGAATGAAATTTCCCGGCGCGCCGTATGGTCTCAAAATGGCGTGCGGTGAAAATCCAAAACGCGTTTACGGCGAACGCGGCGGACCAGGCACGCGCATGGGGAACTTCGCCGGTTATCGCACTGCCTGGATCGAAGCGACGGCTTACAAAAAATCCTGGGACGATTATTGGGCCGACTATGAAGCGTGGGAGAAGGACGACAGCAGCGACAAAGCTGAAAAGCCGCCCGTGGCTCCGAACCGCGACTTGAAGCTGGAAACGCTAGCCGGGGCGCTGCGCGGCGACATCACGGTCAACATGCATTGCTATCGCGCGGATGAAATGGTGCAGGTGCTCGATATGGCCAAGGAATTTGGCTACAAAGTCACGACATTCCATCACGCCATCGAAGCTTACAAGGTCGCGGATTATCTCGCTCAGAACAATGTCTGCGCTGCGGTTTGGGCGGACTGGTGGGGCTTCAAACTCGAAGCGTTCGACACGGTCGGCGAGAACGCTGCGCTGGTGCACGCACAACCGAATGGCTGCGCTATCATTCACTCCGACGACGAGCTCGGCATTCAACGCCTCAATCAAGAGGCAGCCAAGGCGATGGCGGACGGCAGGCGCATTGGCATCGACATTGAACCTGAAGACGCCATTGCGTGGATTACGGCCAACCCTGCCAGAGCCATGGGTATTATCGATGAGACAGGAACGCTGGAAGTCGGGAAAATGGCTGATGTCGCCGTTTGGAACGGCAATCCGTTCTCCGTCTACGCGAAAGCTGAGAAAGTCTATATCGACGGTGCGCTGATGTACGACCGCGCTGATCCTTCGAAGTCGCCGCGCATGGATTTCGAACTCGGTTTCCATGACAACGGCTTTACGGGCGGAGCGGGACAATGAACGCGAACATCATGAAAGAATTGAAAATGAAAACCTTGATCGCATTCGCGGCCGCTGCGGCAGTTGTCGCGACAACAGCGTCAGCGCAAACCGTAGCCATCATGGATGGCCGCGTTCACACGGTGTCCGGCGGCGTCATTGAAAATGGCGACGTCATCATTCGTGATGGCCGCATCGCCCAAGTGGGCGCCGATCTGACCGCGCCTGCGGGCGCGACGGTGATCGATGCGTCGGGCAAGGTGGTGACGCCTGGATTGTTCTCACCGCTTTCGGCGATTGGCCTCGTTGAGGTCGGCGCTGTCGACGATTCCAATGACTCCAGTCCTGCAGAAGGCTTTCCGCTGGGCGCCTCATTGAACGCCATCGATGCGTACAATCCGGGGTCGGTGCTCATTCCCGTGAACCGGGCGGCGGGCGTCACACGGGCGCTGATGAGTCCGAGCGCGGGACCAACGATTTTCGCCGGCCGCGCGGCGGTGATCGATCTTTCCGGACGTCCCGGATCGGTAACGCGCGCGGAAGCGGCGCAAATGGTGATGATGGGTGAAAACGGCGCTGAGCGGTCCGGCGGCACGCGTATGGGCGCGTGGGCTGTGTTGCGTGAGTATCTCGACGAAGCGCGATCCTATCACGCAAACCCCAATGACTATGTGCGCCGCCCCCATGACGGGCGTTTCGCTCTTTCGGATCTCAAAGCGCTTGGTCCCGTGATCAATGGCGAGCAGCCGCTGATCGTTTCCGTGAACAGCGCTAATGATATTCGTGCGTTAATCCGGCTGAAGAACACTTACCGGCTCAATGTGGTCATTGCCGGCGGCTCGGAAGCCTGGCGTGTCGCGCGCGAGATTGCGACGGCGAACATTCCTGTCATTACAAGCGGCATGTACAACTTGCCGGGTGAGTTCGAGGATATTGACGCGACGTTGAAAAATGCTGCGCGGCTTAACCAGGCGGGCGTGAAAGTGTCCTTTGCGGACGGCGCGCACAACACCCGGTTGATCCGTCAACATGCGGGCAATGCAGTCGCGGAGGGCTTGCCCTTCGATGCCGGTCTTGCCGCCATCACGCTCAATCCTGCGACTTTTTACGGACTGGGCGATCAGCTCGGTTCGTTGGAAGCAGGCAAGATCGCTGACGTTGTAATTTGGGATGGCGATCCGCTGGAAGTGACGACCAAGCCGGAGGCGGTCTTTATCAATGGCCGCCCGCAAGACCTCAACAACCGCCAGCGCATGCTGATGGAGCGCTATCGGGACTTGTCGCGCGGCGATCTTCCGCTCGCCTATCGCGGCGGTGAATAGGCTAGGCTGAAACTGCCGACTCAAGACCCGCAAGCGCTTCCCGCTTGCGGGTTTTTTCTTGGCTGTTCGCGATCCAGCTCAGGGCGATCGACGGCAGCAGGCCCAGCGCGATGAGCGTCAATGCGGCCGGCGCCGCGTCAGCCAACCGCTCATCGGACGCGAGACGATAGATTTGTGTGCTCAGGGTTTCGAAATTGAACGGTCTCAAGATCAGTGTCGCCGGAAGTTCTTTCGCGATGTCGATGGCGACGATCGCGGCGCCGGCCAAAACGGCGTTTCGCGCAAGGGGCCAATGGAGTCTTGCTATGATGCGGCGCGAGTCGGCGCCGAGCATGTGCGCCGCGCCGTCGAGCTGAGGGTTGACCTGAGCAAGGCCGCCGGCAGTTGAGTTAAATCCGGCGGTCAGGAATCTGGCGACATAGGCGTACAGCAAGACGAGTACGCCGCCTGCGATTGCATGTCCGCTCGCGCGCGCCATTCCTGAGGTCAGCGCGAGAACGCCAATCGCCATCACCGCGCCAGGAACAGCATAACCAAGGGTCGCGGCGCGAAGCAAAACACGGGTTGGCATGCCGCGCGACGAACGTGCTGCGTAAGAAAGAACGAGAGCGAGGGCGATTGCTATCGCGGCGCCAGACGTTGCTACGGCCGCAGTGTTGAGTCCTGCGGTCACGAGCCGCTCCATCACACTGGCAGACATATTGAGGTTCAGTTTAGACAGGAGGACGCCTGCCGGCGCCAAAAATCCGAAGGTCACCGGAACCAGGCACGCTAAAATCGCGAGGACGCTGCGTCCCGGCGACAATGCGAGTCGGCGTCCCGCGCGTTGCGATCTCGCATCTTCGCTACTGCGGCCCGCTCGGCTTGCGCTTTCCATCAACACCAGCAACAGCGCAACGAAAAAAAGGCCCGCTGCAAGTTGCATAGCGCCTTGCAGATCACCCAATCCGTACCACGTGCGGAAGATGCCGACGCTTAAAGTCGGCACGCCAAAATAATCGGCGACGCCATAATCGGCCGCGATTTCCATGAGCGCGAGCGCGAGACCGCCAAAAAACGCGGGCCTGGAAGCCGTGGCGATCAGTCCGAGACTGGCGCGCATGGGGCTGGCCCCCAACATGCGCGCCGCTTCCATGAGCGCGCTCGACCGTGCTGATAGCGAAGCGGTCATCGCCAGGTAGACATACGGATAAGTAGTCAGCATCAGGATGAATGCCGCCCCGGGCAAGGTTCTGATTTCGGGCAGCCCTTGTGCGCCAAACATGGAGGCGAGCGGACCAAACGGGCTGAAGAGGTCGCCGTAAGTATATGCGGCGACGTAAGCTGGAATGGCAAAGGGAAGCGCCAGGGCGACGGACAAAATGCGCCGGCCTGGAAATTCGGTGAGCGCGATCAGCAACGCGGCGCCGGCGCCGATCAGGCCCGCGCCAGCGCCGGCTAGCCCGCATAGAACTAACGTAGTGCTCAAATATCTGGCGCCGCCTGCGCGCATGAGCTCGCCGCCCCAATCGCCTGCAGCAGCGCCAAGCACCACAGATATGATAGGCGCCGCCGCCAGCAGGGCGACCACGAGCAAGGCTATCCACCCGAGTGAGAATTTGGGCTGGCGGGGTTTTCGCGGCACGGTCGGCAGATCCTGTTCTTAATAGTCGTTCTCAACAGGTGACATCTATGCGAAAGTGCGGCAATCCCCAATCCCTTGGATGTCCAAAGCGGCCTGACGGAGACCATGAGCTTTACCCTTTCCAATATTTCTCATCGTTTCGGCGCGGTTGAGGCCGTCAACGCCGCCAGCCTGGCAGTGGCGCCGGGAGAAATTGTGTGCCTGTTCGGCCCGTCGGGCTGCGGGAAAACTACGCTCTTGCGCGTCGCCGCAGGATTGGAGCCCTTGCAGGCCGGCGCTGTTTCGCTCGACGGCGAGTTGCTCGCGGAGCCGGGCCGGGAGATTCCTCCGGAACGGCGTCCAGTCGGATTCGTGCTCCAGGACTATGCGTTGTTTCCGCATTTGACCGTCGAAAAGAATGTGCGTTTCGGGCTCGATGGCGTCAGCAATGCGAAGCAGCGCGCGTTCGATCAATTGCGCGCTGTCGGGATCGAGGACCTCGCCCGGAGATATCCGCATGAATTATCGGGCGGCCAACAACAACGTGTCGCGCTTGCCCGAGCGCTGGTTCGACGACCCAAAGCGTTGATGCTTGACGAGCCGTTCGCCAGCATCGACGTCGCATTGCGCAAGCGTCTCCGTGAAGAATTGCGCCGCGTTTTGAAAGATCAGAACGCGGCCGTGTTGCTTGTCACGCACGACGCCGAAGAAGCGCTGGCGCTGGGTGATCGGATCGCGCTGATGCGCGCGGGCGCCATTATCGAGGCCGCTCTCCCCGAAGCGCTTTATGCAGCGCCTGCCACGCCTGAAGGCGCATCGCTTTTTCCGGGCTGTCAGGAAATCTCAGGCGAAGTTCGCGGCGGAGTATTCGAGTGCGCTCTTGGCGCGGCGCCGCAGTCCAAGGTTGAAGACGGGCCAGCCATCGCAGTTTTGCGCGCGGACTGTTTGTCGGCGGTCCCGAGCAGCAGCGGCGCGTTTCGTGTGGTGGACGCCCGGTTTTCAGGGCCGGGATGGTGGCTGCAATTGGAGAACGCAAGAGGCGAGCGCGTTTTCGTCAATGACGCGGAACGACCCGTGCAGGGAGCTGCGATGTCGGTGCGCGCTGACTGGAGCAGAGCGTTCGTTTTTCCTTTCCGCTGATTGGTGGAGCGCTGCGACGCTTGCGCACTTGCGCTGCCATAAACGAATGGCTAACTTGATATTGCGAATTAATCGCAAGAAACAGAAATGGATGAATTGGCATGCGCATCAGCCCTAACACGTTGATTTTGACAGTAATTGCTTCGGCAGTGCTATCGGGCTGCGGCGGCGGCGATGGAAGTGAAGCGGCAAACGCCAACCAAAGCGCCGTGAGAGCGCCGATTGTGGGCGAAGTGAACGTCTATTCAGGGCGTCACTACGACTCAGACCTTGTGTTGTTTGACGAGTTCACTGCGGAAACCGGAATCAAAGTGAATTACATCGAGGCTGGCGGCGACGCGCTGATTGAGCGCATTACGCAAGAAGCCGACGCCAGCCCGGCTGACATTTTTATTACGGCGGATGCTGGGATTTTGTGGCGGGCCGAACAAAGAGACGTGTTTCGGCCACTCACCAGCGACGCCATTGCTGCGCGCGTTCCTGCGCAATACCAGCACCCGGAAGGGCATTGGGTCGGGCTTTCCAAACGCGCGCGAATTGTCATCTACAACAAGGAAATGGGTCTGCCTGAGGGATTGGAGACTTACGAAGATCTCGCGAACCCTGCCTATCGCGGAATGATTTGCGTCCGGTCATCTTCCAATATCTACAACCAGTCGCTGCTCGCTTCGATCATCGCCAATGATGGCGCTGAAGCTGCTGAACAATGGGCTGCGGGCGTGGTCGCGAATTTCGCCCGCAAGCCGCAGGGCAACGACACGAGCCAGATCGAAGCGGTCGCTGCCGGCATTTGCCGCTTGGGAATCGTCAACTCCTACTACACGGCGCGCTTTGTGGGCGCCGACGAACCTGCAGCTGCGGCGATTGGTGAAAAGATTGAGCTGTTTTTCCCGAACCAGGGTGATCGTGGCGCGCACGTCAATATTTCCGGCGCGGGCGTCGCCAGGTTCGCGCCGAATCCGGAAAATGCCGAGCTGTTGATCGAGTTTCTCTTACGCGACGAAACGCAGGGTCAGTTCGCCAGCGGCAACAATGAGTATCCGGTGGTTCCAGGCGTTGCGGCGCAAGGTCCCATTGCTGCTTATTCGCAGTTCAAGGCTGATACGCTCCCCGTTGCGGCGTTGGGAGAACATCAGGCGGAAGCTGTTCGAATCTTTGACCGCGTCGGCTGGCCTTGATCATTCGCGTTTGACACTGGCTCTTCGCGAGGGGCGGCGTTAGCTTGTCTTGATGACGCCGCAACGCCCAACGACCTTTGATGAGCTCCGAACGCTGGCCGCCGCCGGTGATGCGCGCGCGCAATATCAATTGGCGGCGCAGCTGAGCGCAGAGGGGAAAAAGCAGGAAGCCGACACGCTCTTGGAGGCGTCTGCCGAACAGGGTTTTGGCGATGCGCTTTATACGCTGGCGACACGGAGTCTCGATGACGCCGGCATGGCCGATGCGGCTGTAATGCTGGAGCGCGCAGTTCAGAGCGGATCGGCGCTCGCAGTCCGGCTTTTAGCGGTTTTGCGTGCAAATGGGTTTGGCGTCGCGCAAGATTGGCGCGGTGCGATCGCACAAGTTCTTGGCGCCGCACGGCAAGGCGACTCCGCGGCGATGCGCGAAATTGCGATGCTGTTGCTGTCGCTCGATCCGGACGATGTGGACGGAGCGTTGCTTCTTAAGCTGGCGGCGCCGAGAGACCCCGTCGCCGGTGCGGTGCTCGTTCGGCGCGCTTGTTGCGGTAGGGCGCAAGCCGATCAAGGAATGGCGCGAGAGTTACTCGGCTTGCTGCAAAACGCTCGATATCCAAACGTAAATTCTCTGGCGAACGCACTCAGCCAAGCGCCAACCGCAGCCCAGCCGGAACAGCGAACGGAAGTAAACTGGCCGCGCGTTGAGGCCGTGTTTGCGGACGATGTCGCGAACGCGCCGCCGGCGGTTGAGACTGTCTCCGACGCGCCTTCAGTGCGACGCTATCTTCAGGCATTTTCGCCGGAGGAGTGTGAATATGTCATTGCATCTTCTGCGCGTCTGTTGGCGCCATCGATGATTGCTGATCCAGAAACAGGCCAGTCTCGTCAGGACGATTACAGAAGCTCCCTGACGGCGATCATGAGCGTGGTCGATCTCGATTTGCCGCTCACGCTGTTCAATCATCGGCTTGCGCGGCTTGCCGGACGGCCGCCTGCGCACGCCGAAGCATTAGGCGTCCTGCTGTATGCTCCGGGTAAGGAGTACCGGCCGCACTACGATTGGCTGCCGCCTGGTCCGGAATATGATCGGGGCGGACAGCGCGTGACGACAGCGCTGCTTTATCTGAACGACGAATATGAAGGCGGCGAAACTCACTTTGTGACGCCCGACATCAAGGTCCGGGGCGCCGCCGGCGATGTCGTTGTATTCGACAATGTCCTTGAGGGCGGGGATCCGGACCGGCAATCCCGCCATGCCGGTTTGCCCGTAAAGAGCGGCGCAAAATGGCTGGGCTCCACGTGGTATCGGGAAAAAAAATACATCCGCTAGGCTTTCCAGAGTGATATAACAAAGCTATAACAATCGAGTCGGAAGCGCGGAGGGCCGAAAAATGAGCGATCAGAACACCAAAGCGGGAAAAGATCATGTGCGAAAGCGTCCGGCCGGCCTGCTCAAGAATGAAAAGTTGGTCTGGGACGTGCTCGCCGCCAGCAAGGATCCGCTAAAGGCGTATGAGATACTGGACAAGCTCAAGGAGCTTGGCGTTCGGGCGCCCATGACCGTCTACCGGGCCCTCGACGGGCTGGAGGCCAAGGGGCATATCCACAAGCTCGACGGAATGAACGCATTTGTGCTTTGCACTCACGAAGGCCCGCATGTGGTCCAGACGTTTCTCGTCTGCGAGAATTGCTCGACCGTGAAGGAGCTTCAGGTGATCGCGGTGGAAGCGGACATCGCGCCGGCGGTGCGCGCCGCCTCTTTCGACATGCACACCGCGCGGCTTGAAATCAAAGGCAACTGCAACGCCTGCGCAGCCGCAGCATAAATTTCGCTCCGGCCCGTTATCAGAATCATTGACTCGGCCTTAAGCCCGCCTATGGTCGCGGCCATGTTCGCGTACGCGTGGGCAGCAGCATGCGGGAGAGACCGGGTTTCAAAAAAGCCCGGCGCCGAAGGAGCAACCGCCCCGGAAACTCTCAGGCAAAAGGACCGCCTCGCTGCGTTAAAGGCTGGAAAGCGAGTGATGATTTTTCATCTCTCCACCGACGGAGTAAGCGGGCGAAAATTTCCCGTGAAATCTCTCAGGTTCCCGTGACAGCCGGGGTCGCCGCAAAGCCGCGGCGATCTAATGTCATGGGAATGTTGAATGTCGAACGCTTCAGACCAACCGCTCAAGAAAACCCCGCTTCATGCGCTGCACGTTTCGCTCGGCGCCAAGATGGTTCCCTTCGCCGACTATGATATGCCGGTGCAATACCCAATGGGCGTGATGAAAGAGCACCTTCACACTCGCGAGAAGGCGGGGCTGTTTGACGTATCGCACATGGGACAAGCGGTGGTCGTCGCTGCTGATCACGAAACCGCCGCCGCGGCGCTGGAAACGCTTGTACCCGGTGAAGTCAAAAAGCTTGGCGTCTGGCGTCAGCGACTGACTGTATTGCTGAATGACGAAGGCGGCATTCTTGACGATCTGATGGTCAGCCGTCCCGACACGGACGGCCGCTTGAATATCGTGGTCAACGGCGCCTGCAAGGACGCCGACTACGCCTATCTCGACGCACGCCTTCCCGCCGGCGCCAAACTGGAGCGATTTGACGGACGCGGCCTGCTGGCGTTGCAGGGGCCGAGCGCTGCTGGCGTCATGAAGCAACTCTCCGCTGAAGCAGCAGAATTGAAATTCATGAGCTTCGGCGAGTTCATGCTTGGCGACATCCAGGCGACGGTGACGCGCGGCGGTTATACGGGCGAAGACGGCTTTGAAATTTCGACCCGCGGCGAGGATGCGGAAAAACTCGCGCGCATGTTGCTCGATCATCCGGACGTAGAGCCTATCGGTCTGGGCGCGCGCGATTCGCTGCGCCTTGAAGCGGGCATGTGCCTGTATGGTCACGATCTGACGCCGGAAATCTCCCCGGTCGAGGCCAATCTCGGCTTCACCATCGGCAAGCGTCGCCGCGAGGAAGGCGGCTTCGCCGGCGCCGAGCGAATCTTGCGCGAACTGGCCGACGGCCCGAAGCGCCTGCGGATTGGGATTTTGCCTGAAGGTCGCGCGCCTGCGCGCGAGAACACGGAAATTCAGTCTGCGGACGGAAAAGTGATAGGCGTCGTCACCTCCGGCGGCTTTGGCCCGACAGTCGGCGCGCCGGTCGCCATGGGATACGTTGATCGCGCCTACGCAGATGACGGCACGCCTGTGCAGTTGATGGTGCGCGGCAAGGCAATGCCGGCGCGCGTGGCGCCAATGCCGTTCACGCCAAACAATTATTACCGGGGTTAAGGGAGCAAGCTATGACTGTGAAATACACCGAAGATCATGAATGGGTGAAAGCGGAAGGTGCGGTCTTCGTGATTGGCATCAGTGCGCACGCCGCCGAGCAACTTGGCGATGTTGTGTTCGTCGAATTGCCGGAAGTCGGCAAGACATTCGCCAAGGGCGATGAAATGGCCGTCGTCGAATCGGTGAAAGCCGCCTCCGATGTCTATGCGCCAATCTCCGGCGAGGTGGTGGAAATCAACAATGCAATCGTGGACGATCCTTCACAGGTGAATATCGACCCCGCCGGCGCTTCGTGGTTCGTAAAGGTCAAGGCCTCCAACCCGACGGAGCTCGACGCGCTGATGGATGAGGGCGCGTACAAGGACTTCGCGGGCAGTCACTGATCCGGACATTTTCAGCGGACGAAGTGTAAGGCGAACAGGACCTGATTGATGAGATATTTGCCACATAACCATACCGACCGGCAGGCGATGCTGAAAACCATCGGCGTTTCCAATGTCGATGCGCTGTTTTCGGACGTTCCGGCGAACGCGCTGAACGCGCGTTTCGACTTGCCCGACCATATGGGCGAGATGGAAGTCGAGCGCGCGCTCTCCGCCATGGCGGCGAAAAACCGCGCAGCGGGCGCGGGGCCTTCGTTCCTCGGCTGCGGCGCCTACAAGCACCACATCCCGGCGACGGTCGATCACATTATTCAGCGCTCGGAGTTTCTCACCGCCTACACGCCCTACCAACCCGAAATCGCGCAGGGCACGCTGCAATATCTGTTCGAATTCCAGACCCAGGTTGCGGCGCTCACCGGCATGGAGGTCGCCAACGCGTCCATGTATGACGGCTCCACCGGCTGCGCTGAAGCGGCGCTGATGGCCCGGCGCGTCACCAAGCGCGGCAGGATCGTCATGTCGGGCGGGCTCCACCCTCATTACGCCGCCGTCACGCGCACCAATCTTGAACTCGTCGATGCGAAAGTCGTCTCCGCGCCAATCGACGTTGACGCCAGAGAAGATCTCGCCGCGATGATTGACGAGGATACGGCTTGCGTCATCGTTCAGTCGCCGGATGTGTTCGGCAATGTCCGCGACCTGACGCCCATCGCCGAGGCCGCGCACGCGAAAGGCGCGTTGCTGGTGGCGGTGGTGACGGAGGCGGTGTCGCTCGGCGCCTTAAAAAGCCCCGGCGAAATGGGTGCTGATATTGTCGTCGGCGAAGGCCAGTCCATCGGCAACGGTTTGAATTATGGCGGGCCCTATGTGGGGCTTTTCGCCACGCGCCAGAAATATATGCGGCAAATGCCGGGACGCCTTTGCGGTCAGACGTCGGACGCCGAAGGAAAACGCGGTTTCGTTTTGACGCTCTCGACCCGCGAGCAACATATCCGCCGCGACAAGGCGACGTCGAATATCTGCACCAACTCCGGCCTTTGCGTTTTGGCGTTCACGATTCACATGACCTTGCTGGGCGAGGCGGGGCTGCGCAAACTCGCAATGCTCAATCACGAGGCGGCCTGCAAGACCGCCGACGCGTTGGGACAAGTTCCCGGCGTCGAAGTGGTCAACAAGTCCTATTTCAACGAATTCACCTTGCGTCTGCCGAAGAACGCTACCGGCGTTGTTGAAAAGCTCGCGGGCGAAGGCGTTCTCGCCGGCGTTCCGGGCGAACGGCTCTGGCCACACGACAAGGACGCGCACAATCTTCTGATCGTCGCCGCGACCGAATGCGTGACCGACGACCATATCGAAACATTTTCCGGAAAACTGCGTGAGGCGCTGTCATGAGCATGAACAATCAGGGCCGCCCAACTGGCGCAGGCGACGCCGCGACCAGCAACGTCAAAACATTCACGGGCAATAAGGCGCTGCAGATCGAGGAAGCGCTGATCTTCGAACTTGGCGATTTCGCCGGAACCGGCGTCGATCTTCCCGAACCGAAAGGCGCCGCTGACCGCCTTGGCAGTCTCGCGCGCAAAACCGATATCGGCCTGCCCGGACTTTCCGAGCCGGAGACCATGCGCCATTTCGTGCGGCTAAGCCAAAAAAACTACGCCATTGATATGGGGCCGTTCCCGCTCGGCTCCTGCACCATGAAACACAATCCGCGCCTCAACGAAAAAATGGCGCGGCTGCCGGGCTTCGGCGATTTGCATCCCTTGGCGCCGGAATCCGCCGTACAGGGAGCATTGGAGCTTATCGACAATCTCGCTTTCTGGCTGAAGGAACTGACCGGCATGCCCGCCGTCGCCATGTCGCCGAAAGCCGGCGCCCATGGCGAGCTTTGCGGCATGATGGCGATCAAGGCGGCGATCGTCGCGCGCGGCGAGGGCGACAAACGCACCCGCGTGCTGGCGCCGGAATCGTCTCACGGCACCAACCCGGCGACAGCGGCGCAATGCGGCTTCACCGTCGATCCGATCCCCGCGGACAAAACCGGCCGCGTCGATTTGAAAGCCATGAAAGAAAAACTGGACGACGATGTCGCCGGCATCATGGTGACCAACCCGAATACATGCGGCTTGTTCGAGCGCGACATTCGCGCCATCGCCGATGCGGTGCATGAAGCGGGCGGTTACTTTTATTGCGACGGCGCCAATTTCAACGCCATCGCCGGCAAGGTGCGGCCCGGCGATCTCGGCGTCGATGCGATGCACATCAATCTGCACAAGACGTTTTCAACGCCCCATGGCGGCGGCGGACCTGGCTCCGGCCCGACCGTGCTCTCCGAAGCGCTCGCGCCTTTTGCGCCGGTGCCTTATGTCATCTGCGAAGACGGCAAATACAGCCTCGTCGAGACACGCCGCGCGGCGAAAGCTGACGATGGCGACGCGGAAAGCTTCGGCCGCCTGACTGCATTCCATGGCCAGATGGGCATGTTCGTGCGCGCGCTCTCTTACATGATGAGCCATGGCAAGGATGGCGTCAGACAGGCGTCGGAAGATGCGGTATTGAACGCCAACTATGTGCTGGCGCGTTTGAAGTCAGAAATGACGCCGGCCTTTGAAGGTCACTGCATGCATGAAGCGCTGTTCGACGACCGCTTCCTGAAAGACACCGGTGTTGAAACCATCGACTTCGCCAAGGCGATGATCGATGAAGGCTATCACCCGATGACCATGTATTTCCCGCTGGTGGTGCATGGCGCGATGTTGATCGAGCCGACGGAATCGGAATCGAAGCGCGAACTCGATCTGTTCTGCGACGCAATGCTATCTCTCGCCAAACGCGCGAAAGCGGGCGAGGCGGACGCCTTCAAGGCCGCGCCGGTTTATGCGCCGCGCCGCAGGCTCGATGAAACCGCCGCGGCGCGCAATCCGATCCTTAGATGGACGCCGGGCGAATCCGCAAAGGCCGCTGAATAGATCACCGCTCTTTGCAACCGCGCCGGTTGGCGAACCGGGCAAAAGAGGAATAGATAACGGTCGCGCCCGAAATGATGAGGTGAGACCAATGGAATTTCTCGCAAGCTTTACGATGCGCGGGCTTGAGGTGCTTTCGACCGCGTTCATTCTCGCGGTCGGCTTCGCCGTCCTCGCAGTGATTGTCATGTTTGCCGTGGACTCGTCACAGTCGCGCGATGCCATCCGTCACAACTATCCCGTCATCGGGCGCTTTCGCGATCTGTTCACGCGGCTTGGTGAATTTTTCCGGCAGTATTTCTTCGCCCTCGATCGCGAGGAAATGCCGTTCAATCGCGCCGAGCGGGACTGGATCTATGCGTCGGCGAAGGGTGGCTCCAATACGCGGCCCTTCGGGTCAACGCGCAATCTCAACCTTGTCGGGTGCCCCATCTTTATCAACACGGCTTTTCCACGGCTCGATGAAGAGGCGTCGGATCCGCCCGCCGTGGAATTCGGTCCGTATACGTCCAACCCTTATCGCGTTGCATCGCTGATCAACGTTTCGGCCATGAGTTACGGGTCTCTGTCGAAGCCTGCGATTCAGGCGCTGTCACACGGCGCCAAGCTGGCCGGTTGCTATCTCAACACCGGCGAGGGCGGGCTTGCGCCTTACCATCTTGAGGGCGGCTGCGATGTCGTTTTCCAGATGGGCACCGCGAAGTACGGCTGTCGCGACGAGGCCGGCTTGCTCGATGATGAAAAGCTGGCGAAGCTTGCCAGTCACCCTCAAGTCAAGATGATCGAGGTGAAACTGGCGCAAGGGGCAAAACCCGGCAAGGGCGGTATTCTCCCCGGCGTTAAAGTCACGGAAGAGATCGCCGAGATCAGGCATATTCCTGTAGGAAAACCATCAGTCTCTCCCAACCGTCACCCTGAAATCGACAATGTCGAAGAGCTGCTCGATTTTATTGAAAGAGTGCGGCGCGTGTCGGGCCTGCCGACCGGATTTAAGACTGTCATGGGCGCCTATGGCTGGGTCGATGAGCTTTGCGATGCAATCGACAAGCGCGGTATCGAATCCGCGCCGGACTTCATCACTCTGGACGGCGGCGATGGCGGCACCGGCGCGGCACCCATGTCGCTGATGGATAATGTCGGCCTGCCGCTGAAACAGGCGCTCCCCATGCTGACGGATATTCTCGAGCGGCGCGGGTTGCGCGAGCGCATTAAAGTCATTGCGTCAGGAAAACTCGTCACACCCGCCGAAGTTGCCTGGGCCTATTGCGCCGGCGCTGATGTCGTTAACACCGCGCGCGGCTTCATGTTTTCGATCGGCTGTATTCAGGCCATGCGCTGTCATACTAATAATTGTCCGACCGGTGTTACTACGCACAAGAAACACCTGCAGGCCGGTCTCGATCCGACGGTCAAGTCGGTGCGCGCCGCCAACTATGTTGACAAGATGCGCAAGGATGTCGCCATGATCGCTCATTCCTGCGGCGCTCCGCATGCGCGCGCTTTAAGGCCCTATCATGTCAGGATACAGCAGGCAGACGGAACATCCGTGCCCCTAAACGAATTGCTGGAAAAGCGCCGCCCCATGGCGCCCCATGAGTATAAAAGCACGGCCCACTAAGCCGAGATGCTTTTCCCGCTTTACCACGGCGCAAGCGCGACTACACTTGCCGCATGTCTGATCGTGTTGAATGCAAAGATTCGAGAATTATTCGCCGGTTACTGCGGGTGAATCACTCCGGTGAACACGGCGCGGTAGCGATATACTCCTCGCAGATAAATCGCGCCCGAAAATACTATTCTGATATCCTGCCTTGGCTGGAAGAAACATTGAAACACGAGCTTCGTCATCGCGAAGCCTTTTTAGCGGCCATGCCGGCGCGCGGTGCAAAACCATGCCGGGCAATGTTTGTCTGGCGCTCCGGCGGTGCTGTTCTGGGCGCAATAACCGCCATGTTTGGGAGGGATGGCGTTATGGTCTGTACTGCTGCTGTCGAACGCACAGTCCACAGACATCTTGTTGAGCAGATCGAATATTTGGACAAAACCGATCAGGAGCTAGCTGATTTGGTTAGAGACATTCTCCGGGAAGAGAATGAGCATCTCGAAATGGCCGAACGTCATCATGATCCAAACCGAATTACAGCTCGATGGCTCGCTTCGGTTGTCGCAGGCGCAACTGAAATGCTAATTTTCTTGTCGACTCGAGGAGACTCTCGAAAATTGCAGGCTGTGATGCGTCAACCATTACTAGCGGAATAATTTTGTGGCCTGGGAAAAACAGCTCGAAGAATTGAAACGCCGCGCCGCGCTCGCGGAAAAAATGGGCGGCGCCGAGAAAGTCGCGCGTCAGCATGAGCGCGGCAAGCTCGACGCGCGCAAACGCATCCGACTATTGCTCGATGAAAATTCCTTTCGGGAGATCGGCAAGATCGCGGGGCGTGGACGCTATGACGGCAAGGGCGAGCTGGAGGGGTTTTCCGCGTCGAATTTCATATTCGGGCGCGGGCGCATCAATGGCGCGCCGGTCGTCGCGAGCGCCGACGATTTCACTGTGCGCGGCGGCGCGGCGGATGCGGCGATCCATCGCAAATTCGCGCTGGCCGAACAGATGGCGCACGAACTCAAACTGCCGCTGATCCGCATGATCGACGGCACCGGCGGCGGCGGTTCGGTGAAGATGCTTGAAGATATGGGCTTCACCTATGTGCCCTTCGTTCCCGGCTGGGAACATGTGGTGAAGAACCTCAAAACCGTTCCCGTGGTTGCGCTGGCGCTCGGGCCGACAGCTGGGCTCGGCGCGGCGCGCATGGTCGCGTCGCACTATTCGGTGATGGTGCGCGGCGTGGCGCAGATTTTCACGGCGGGACCGGCGGTGGTGTCGGGGCTCGGAACCGGCGAGCATCTCGACAAGGAACAGCTTGGCGGCGCCGATATTCATGCGCGCAACGGCGTCATCGACGACGAAGCCGAGAGCGAGGATATGGCGTTCGCCATGGCGCGGGCGTTTCTTTCTTATCTGCCGCCGCATACGGGCGCGCGCGCCGAACGCGCAGCGACGAAAGACAAGCCGAACAGGCGCGAGGAAAAACTGCTCTCCTCCGTGCCTGAAAATCCGCGCGAAGCCTATTCCATGCGCAAGATTCTGGAGATGATCGCCGACAAGGGCAGCGTCTTTGAAATGGGCAAGCGTTGGGGGCGCGCGGCGATCACAGCCTTTGCGCGTTTCGACGGCTGGCCGGTTGCGGTGCTGGCGTCAGATCCGACATTTCTGGGCGGCTCATGGACGGCGGATACGGCGGAAAAGGCCCGGCGCTTCGTTCAGCTGGCGGAGCAATTCAATCTGCCGGTCATTCACCTGGTCGACAATCCCGGCTTCATGATCGGGCTCGAGGCCGAACGCGCCGCCACCATCCGCCGCGGCGTCGAAGCGATGAATGCTGTCTATGAGGCTTCCGTTCCTTGGGCGACGGTGATCATTCGCAAGGCGTTCGGGGTTGCGGGTGCGGCCATGTCCGACCACACGCGGTTTCAATATCGCTTCGCCTGGCCGTCGGGCGATTGGGGCTCGCTCCCTATGGAGGGCGGCGCTGAGGTCGCTTACAAATCGGAACTTGAAAAAGCCGACGATCCGGCGGCGGCGCTGGCGGAAATCAAGGCGCGTCTCGCGCGCGTCACGTCGCCCTTCCGCACAGCAGAGCAGTTTCTGGTCGAGGACATTATCGACCCGCGCGACACCCGGCCGTTATTGTGTGAGTTCGCGGAACTGGCGCAGCGCAGCCTTTAAAGGTGAGAACCTATATGGCCCGCAAAATTTTTTCAGTTTTCCTTTTTGCGACCGGCATGCTGGGCGCGGCCTTGGGTCTTTTGCTTGGATACGCCATCATCGCGGGCGGGTATTTGCCGAAACCATTCGTGGGCGCGATGGGGCATATTGCAGGAATGTTTGCGGCCGTGTTGGGCGGTGACCTAAGCATCACCGCAATATTCTGGGCTGGTGTTGTGTTGGTAGTATGCGGTTGGTTCGTCTGGCCGCGCCGCTAACCGACATTCCAAAGACGTTCAATAGTTCGCCGCCGTCACGCCCTGCGCGCCGGGATAGGGGCCATTGACCGCGAGAAAAGCGCGATAGTCGGCAAGCTCGTCGGCGGCGAAATCGACATCGCGGCGCATGGGTCCGATGGAGCGCTTCACTCGCGATTTTTCTTCCTGCAGCGATTTAATATCCGCGAGGAGGTGAATGCGTCCTTCGGTCGTGGTCTCCGGCGAGACCAGCGCAATGCCCTTATGCTCGACTTGACGGTCGATCTCTATGAGACGGTTTTCGGCGCCGATGAGAGCGCTTTCCGCATGGGTAAGGTTGCTTTCGAGCACATAGAGCTGATTGCCCTGCTGATAGGCGGAAATGAATGCGCCCTGTTCCGGTCCGGTACAGACGCCTTGATAGCGCCAGCCATTGGCGCCGACGCGGAAGCCGTTCGAAGGCTGGCAATATTCGCGCAGGCCTTCGTCGCGGCCGGTGAGGTAAGCGGTCATGTCCGGGGTGACGCCGGCTTTTTTCGCGCAAGCCTGACGATGCGAGGAAACCGCACTTGCGGGCGCGCCGCGGACGCCGTCTTCATAGCCGATCGCCTGCCAGTCCGCATACAGACATTCGTCTTTCGACAGGCCTCCGGCGCAACCGCCGACAAGGATGACAAGAGTGATGGCAAGGAAATTTCGCATGACAGATCCTCTCTTGGTGGAGAGAATAGTCCCGCGAATATTAACAGCCTGCTTTGGCGATGCGCGGCATTCCCAATGAACGGGAAACCGGTTGTTATCCAGTAAGGCGCAATCGGAGCGAAAGTTTGGCGCAGCCTATCCCATGGTCAATACGACTTTTCCTGTCGCCTTGCGGTCCTGCAAAAGCTCCAGCGCTTTGGCCGCGTCTTCCAGAGGGAACGACGCGGTGACGCGCGGCTTGATTTTGCCTTGGCTATAGAAGTCAAAAAGCTCGGCGACATATTCGGCGTGCTTCTTCGGGTTGCGCATGGTGAAGGCGCCCCAGAACACGCCGACAATCTGGCAAGACTTGAGCAAGGTGAGGTTGAGCGGAATTTTCGGAATGCCGGCGGGAAACCCGACCACAAGAAAACGCCCCTCCCATCCAAGCGCGCGCACCGCCGGTTCAGCGTAATCGCCGCCGACCGCGTCATAAACAATATCTGCGCCGTCGCCGCCGCAAAGTTTTTTGATCTCGCCCGACAAAGCCTTCTGGCTGTCGCGGTCAAGTTCGCGCGGATAGATAAGCGTTTCGTCGGCGCCGAGGGATTTGCAGAAGTCGGCCTTTTCCTGTGACGACACGCCCGCAACGACTTTCGCGCCGAAGGCCTTGCCGAGTTCGATGGCCGCCGCGCCGACGCCGCCCGCGGCGCCGAGAATAAAGAGTGAATCGCCCGGTTTGATAGCGCCGCGATCCTTCAGCGCGTAATGCGACGTTCCATAAGTCAGCATGAAGGCGGCGGCTTCATCGAACGGCATGGCGTCCGGAATTTTGTTTGTGCGCGCCGCATCGGCGACGAAATGAGTGGCGAAGCCGCCGTTGATCCCGCCGGAAAGCACCCGGTCGCCAACCGCAAAGTCTGTTACATTATCGCCAACCGCTTCGACGACCCCCGCGATTTCGCCGCCCGGCGCGAAGGGGCGCGGCGGCTTGAACTGATAGAGATCGCGGATGATCAGCGTGTCCGGGAAATTGACGCCGGCGGCCTTCACCGCGATGCGAAGCTGGCCCGGCCCCGGGTCGAGCGCCGCCAGTTCGGTCATTTTCAGGGTTTCCGGCCCGCCCGGCTCATGGCTCATCATTGCGCGCATCGATTTGCAGTCCTTTGTCTTGCTCTTGGCGCGCATCTTACGCATTCTCAGCCGCACATAAACGGGCAATGACACAAGAACGGTAGGGAACATCCATCATGCAGAAGATTATTCTCATGGCGGCGGCATCGATGATGCTGGCGTCGTGCGCGACAGCGGCGCGCTATACGTTGCAAGACAGGTTTCGCGCGATTGGCATTCCCGCCGAAACTGCGGATTGCATGGTGGATGAACTCGACGACCGTTTATCCAACGAGGACCTTCAAGACCTGGCGCGCTACACGGTGAGCGTTGCTCGCGCCGATTCCACGCTTGCTGCGATCCGCGCGTTGATGCAGATCGACAATCCGCGTGCTGTCGCTGCGATTGGCGCCTCCGGCGTTTCCTGCGTCACTGGTTTGCGGATATGAGCGATACGGTCGCGCCCGTCGCGACGGGTTCTACGCAATCAGTGAGCCGCGCATACCGGATTTATGTGCTGGTCATCCTGACGGCGGTTTACACATTCAACTTTCTTGATCGCCAGATCATGGGGATTGTGGCGCCGGCGGTTCAGGCCGACCTTGGACTGAGCGACACGCAGCTCGGCATTCTCGGCGGTTTCGCATTCGCTGTGCTTTACACGACACTGGGCATTCCATTCGCGCGCCTCGCCGATCGTTATAACCGCGTCACCATCATTTCGCTGGCGCTCGCCACCTGGTCGGGGTTCACCGCGCTGTGCGGCATGGCGCAGAATTTCACCCAGCTTGCGCTGGCGCGGGTCGGCGTCGGCATCGGCGAGGCCGGCGGTTCGCCGCCGTCGCATTCTTTGATTTCCGATTTCTACCCAAAAGAAAAACGCGCCGGGGCGCTCGCTGTTTACGCGCTTGGCATTCCGATCGGCGTCACGCTCGCTTATCTGGGCGGCGGCTGGGTGCTGCAGAATTTCGACTGGCGCACGACGTTTTTGGCCCTCGGTATTCCGGGCGTTCTGTTCGCAATTCTTCTGAAGCTCACCGTAAGAGAGCCGCAGCGTGGTTCCATGGATGTTGCTTCAACAACCGCTGACGCTTTCAAGGGCTTGAAGGTTACTGAACCGGTCGGCCTAGTCGAAAAATCCCTCCGTATGATGACGGTGGTGTTTCCGCGGAAGTCGAGAGCGGGAGTATTCAGCGAGCTGGCGTCTTTATGGCGGGCGGCGAAACATCTTCTGTCGATTCCAAGCTACCGCGCGATCGTCATCGGTCTCACTGCCGGCTCCTTCGCCTCCTACGCCATCGCCAACTGGATCGTTGTTTTCTTCAAGCGCTCGCATCCGGACTTCGCCACCGGCGATGTCTATCTCTGGCTCGGCCTCATCAACGGCACGGCCTATGTGCTCGGTGTGTTCCTTGGCGGAAACCTCGTCGACCGCCTTTCGGCCAACAACAAATCCGCTTATGGCTGGGTGCCGGTTGCCGCGCTGATTCTGAATGTTCCTTTCTTCATTGGCGCAATGTGGGTTGACGATCCGGTCCTGTCGCTTGCGTTCTGGTGGCCGTCGCATCTGTTGACCGGCTTTTATCTTGGGCCTTGTTTCGCGCTCGCCCAGACTTTGGCGCCGGTATCGATCCGTGCGCTGTCGACGGCGATCTTTTTCTTCATTCTCAACATGATCGCGCTTGGTTTCGGGCCTACCTATGTAGGCATACTCAGCGACATTCTTGCGAATGCCGGGCTCGGCATTGAAAAAGGTCTTCGGGTTGCGCTGACATCTGTGATGCTCGCAGGCGTGATTTCCATTGGCGGTTTCTGGTATCTCGCCAAAAAACTTCCCGAGGACTGGGCGAAAGCGACGGGAGAGGCGACCGATGGCGGTAAAACGTAAGGCGCCGGCGAAGAAAAAAGCGCCGGCCAAAAAGGCGGACCTTAAAACCAAACCGACAAGCGTAAGCGTGTCGACGTTCATCGATGCCGTCGAAATTGAAACCCGGCGCAAGGACGCAAAGACGCTGCTTGCGATGATGAAAAAAGTCACCGGCGAGAAACCGAAAATGTGGGGCCCGTCGATCATCGGCTTCGGCGAGTATCACTACAAATATGAAAGCGGTCGCGAGGGCGACATGCTCGCGGTCGGCTTTTCCCCGCGCAAGGCGAATATGGTCTTGTATGTTTTGGGATCGCTCGGCGATGATGAGCCGCTGCTGCAAAAACTCGGGCCGTTTAAAAACGGCAAGAGTTGTCTGTATGTAGACTCGCTCGACAAGGTCGATCTGGGCGTGCTCGAAAAGATCGTTGCAAAGTCCTACAAGGCGACCAAGGCGAAATGGGGCTAGCGCGGATTTTTCATCGGAGAATTAGGGCGATCTGCGCTCGTTAGTGACGCGGATCACAGCCTCCCTCGCGATTTTCATCCAATATATTCTCAAGCGCAGCTTCACAAAGGCGTGCGCCCAGCTTCGGCCTTAATTCAGTCACGCTGTGCCCGCCTTTCGGTCCGAAGCTTTAATTATTGGAAATGAAACCGCTGACCGGGGAGGTCGACATGAACACTGCAATACGCGCTGCCGGAGCCCGTTATGATGTCCGGCCAACTGGAGAAAATCGTGGAATTTACGGCGGTCCTGCGCGCAGTCTCGCCTGCATGATCAAGGACGCCGCCCAAGGCGCCGGCGCCGGCTTTTTGTCGCTGACAGGAGCAACGTCTATCGCCTCGGGCCAGCCGATGGCCGCTGCAAGCGATCTCGGCATGCTTGGGTCGATCTTTCCATCGCTCGCAGCAAGCGGCATGACCGGGCCGATGCAATTGATCGGCGGCATTGTTTTGTTTCTCGCGGCGCGCCGCACGATTTCGCGGACAGCGGGGCTCATGGCTTTCATCGCTTTCCTTGCGGCTTATGCGAACGGATACACGCTCGTCGACATGCTGGGCGCCGCATCAAGCGTGCTTGAACAGGCGGCCGGCGCGCTGGAATCAATGCCTGCTGCGGAGAGCGCATAAATTTCTTACCCAATCGGCGGGACTGCATTAAAAGCGGTCCCGTCATGGAATTCACGGTCACTGAACAAACGGACGCAGATTGGCCCGACGTGTGGCGGGTGTTGGAGCCCGCTTTTCGCGCCGGCGAATCTTATCCCTTGCCGCGCGATGTGAGCGAAGCGGCGGCCAAAAAATACTGGATCAAACTTGACGGCTACAACGCCGTTGCGCGCGACGTCACCGGTTCAATTGTCGGAGTGTATTATTTGCGTCCCGACCAGGGCGGTCCCGGCGATCATATCTGCAATGCCGGTTATGTGATCGCAGAGCATTCGCGCGGCAAAGGCTATGCGAGCGCGCTGTGTCTTCAATCGCAGGAACAGGCGCGGCGCATGGGGTTTCGCGGCATGAAGTTTAATCTTGTGGTGGCGACCAACGCGGCTGCAGTGAAGGCGTGGACGCGGGCGGGCATGGAGATTATCGGCACGACGCCCGGCGCTTTCCGACATCCAAAAAACGGCATAGTGGACGCTTTTATTATGTATTGCGCCTTGTAGTCAGGCTAGCATGCCCGCCTCTGTTTGCCGGCGGACGTGAGCAGACTTGGGAGGCAAAGCAAATGGGCGTCAGGCTGCTGCGCGCGATCTTTAAAGGACTGGTCGCTATGTTTGCGATCGTGATGATCGTCATCGGCATCATCGTCGCGCCTTCGCCGCTTCCCTTCGGCCTCATATTCATCGCTATCGGTTTTTTTCTTTTGGCCGCTGTAGCGCCTGATCTGGTGCGCTGGTTGCGGCGGCGATGGAAGTGGTTGGATCGACAAGTAAAGAGGCTCGAAAAAATACTTCCTGATTGGCTCGCAAAACATTTGCGCAAATCGGAGGACCGCGCGTGAGCCTAATTCGCCGTCAAGTGATGTTACAGGCGCTGGTCTTTCCTCGCGGCCGGACCCGTGCCGTCGATCCGGAGCAGAGTGTTTCCGGGATCGCCAGCGTAAACAGGTGCAACTCACGGGTTTGAGAGAGATTTCTGCGTGAAAACGTTTGAGCGCAATGTAGCGATTGCGCCTTGTGATTACCGGCCGCGAGCCGCTATAGACCGCTGGCATTGAATGAAAGACCCGCAATGGCCCGCATCCTGATCACCTCGGCACTCCCCTATATCAATGGAATCAAGCATCTGGGGAATCTGGTGGGCTCGATGCTGCCGGCGGATGTCTACGCCCGGTTCCAGCGCCAGCGCGGCAATGATGTTTTGTTTATCTGCGCCACTGACGAACACGGCACGCCGGCGGAGCTTGCGGCTCGCTCGGCAGGACAGGAGGTCGCCGACTATTGCCGCGACCAGTTTGAAATCCAGCGCGCGGCCGGCGAACAATTCGGCCTGTCCTTCGATCACTTCGGGCGCTCGTCCAATGCGCCGAACCATCGCCTCACACAGCATTTCGCGCATGTGCTCGAGCAAAAGGGGCTGATCGAGGAACGGGTCGACCGCCAGATTTATTCGATCGATGATGCGCGGTTTCTGCCTGACCGATATGTTGAGGGAACCTGTCCCCATTGCGATTACGAAAAAGCGCGCGGTGATCAGTGCGATAATTGCGGTCGCCTCCTCGATCCGATTGATTTGAAGAATCCCTATTCGTCGATTTCTGGTTCTAAAAATGTTGAGGTGCGCGAGACGCGACATCTCTATCTCCTGCAGGCCCAGATGCAGGACCGCATTGCGAAATGGGTCGCCTCCAAACCGCACTGGCCGCAGCTGACGAAATCCATCGCTGGTAAGTGGCTGAAAGAGGGGTTGCGCGATCGTTCAATTACGCGCGACCTCAAATGGGGCATTCCGGTTGCTTATAACGGAAAGCCGCGAG
>CAZAOB010000049.1:0-25367 GCA_964486635.1 uncultured Caulobacterales bacterium
TTGGAGCTAGCGCCGGAATTAGGCAAGTTCGACCGCGAACCGAGTTTTCAGCAGGTACACCCAATATTACAACTCAGCGCGAGCGCATCTCAGTTTAGAGCAGAATTCTCCAGCCTTGCGTAATCGCCAAGGTAATGGCCGAATCTTAGATCGCTCTCACTTTGGCGGACGGCATCTTGAGTATATGAGAATCGAGTTTCTGGTAGGGACAGGGACAATTCGCTGCTAATGGTGTTTACGGTGAGGACAGCTAAATGTGCGCCTTTGGCTCCGCATTGATGTTGTCCGCTTCCATCTCGTCACCATCCGGCAATTACTACGGTTGAGGCGACAAGGCCTTTTGTCGCTCGATCACACTGCGATGACGTTCGGCATTCTCTTCCATCCTCGCAACGCGCGCTTTGAAATCACCTTCAGCGCGAATGTTGTCGAAAACAGGATCGAGTGTCATTTCCCGCGGAACGAATCCACGCTCCAGCATGACGTCAATCCAGCGGAGGGCCCCTGGTACATCTTGATTTTCCATACTCCACGTCGCCGCATTGTAGAGATGTTCCGGCATGGCAAAATCTGCCGGCGATTTATTGTCGATGTATTGTGCGTAGCGCTCGCGCATGAAAGGTGCGCGATTGTCTTCCGCATATTCAAAAATACGAATTATGGCTATCACATCACGAAGATCGACATCGGCGTAGCTTGTCTCTTCGGTTAAGCCGATGCGCTCAGCATAAGATTTCGCCAGACGATATGCATCTTCATCTTTCCCGGCCCAATGATAGAGGATAAGCGATGACAATCCGGATTTTGGGAACTGCTCATGGTCGCGTGCAATTGCAACGGCTTTATCAACGTTCCCAAGCGACAGAAAGTGTGCGCCGGCCGCTGTCCAAGAATCTTTTGCGTCGGGCAGCTTTGCTTCGTCAAAGTACCCCAAGCGCCATTCAAGTTCCGCTATCGTTAGGGTTACAGGCGACGCAAATGCATTCTTTTCGAGGGCCTGTGAAAGATACTGGTGCGCCGTCGCGTAATCTCCAAGCATACGATTAACTTCTGCCATGCTGGAATGAGCCAAAAAACTATCCGGGTTAATTGCAACATTTTGCTCTGCAACTTTCTTGGCGGCTGGAAAATTTCCGGTAGCCGCTTCAAGTTGCGAAATATTCAGCATCAACAACGGCGAAATTGGATCGCGATGAAGAGCGCTGTAGAAGTCTTGCAAAGCATCTTTGGCTCGATGCATATTAGCGAAAATAACGCCGCGTCTCTGGTAGGCATCGACATCGTTGGGGTTATTTTCAAGAGCTTTATTAGCGTATTCTAGGGCCTCTGAATATTGCTGATTGAGCAAGGCGAAAAATGAAGCGGCGCGGAACGGGTCGGACGAGTGTGGCGACAGGTCTATTGCGTGTTCGATCATTTCGCTGACGATCGATTGATTGTGTTGCCATAGTTCCTGCGAGCTAGCGTACATAGCGGAATAGATTAGCGCTTCAGCCAAACCAGCATAAGCTGCCCCATATTTTGGATCGATCGCAATCGCGGCTTCAAAATCGGTAATCGCTGCAGTGACTGACTGGGCGTTGCGACGCCGCATCAGTTCTATGGCGCGCAGGTATGCGCGATAGGCTTCAGTTGATGAAGTTCGATCGCTGTCATTGGCTGCGAGGGAGGTCGAAAGACCTAACTTGGCGGCGATTGCCATCGACACTTCTTTTTGGATGTCAAACAAATCGGTAGCAACGATTTCGCGATCATACGTTTCCGACCAGACGTGAAATCCATCAGAGGCGCGAATTAACTGCACTGTAATACGGATCTTTTCGTCATTTTCGCGGATCGATCCTTCCAGCACGTGGGTAACACCAAGTTCGTCAGCAATTTGGCGTATGTCCGATGCATGCTGGCGATATTTGAATGTAGAATGCCTCGAGGCGACCAGCAAATCCTTGTGGGCCGCGAGTGTATTCAATATTTCTTCGGCCAAGCCATCACCGAACCAGCGTTGATCTTGTTTTTCGGAGAAATCGTCAAAAGGAAGTACCGCGATGGATTGTTGCGGAACAGTACTTTCATTTGTTGCACTACCACCGGACGGCGCCCACACACCGCTCACGACCGCCATGATTACAACGGCGCCAAGGGCGGTAGCGCCTAAAAGGCCAAACAGCATTTTTCTCGGCAAGCCCCGGATCGACATGTCGTTGATCGTAGGATCATGAATTGCAGTTTGAATTTCACCTGAGGGGGCGTTTTGTGCCTTAACAGCCTCCACGGGCTTCAGGAACCGGTAGCCGTGACCGTGGACTGTTTCTAAATAGATCGGGGAGCGGGCATTGTCTCCGAGAGCGCGACGCGCATCTTTGATGGCGGTCGTGAGGACCGAATCGGAAATCGATTTCCTGTCCCACAGGGCCTCGAACAAGACGTCTTTGGTAACCAACCTCTGGGCGTTGGTCATTAATATGGCGATCAGGTCAAACGTTTTGGCGGTCACCGTTTGTTCTTCGGCGCCGCACAAAATTTTGCGCTCCTGCAAATCAATGGAGACGCCGTCTGCTCTCAAAAAGCGAACGCCATCATTTTCTTTATCATGCCGCACGTCGGTTCCCCAACCCGTTACCCTCGGGTGCTGATTGTGGTGGGGCCGGTGTCTTCGGGCAAGCCGAAATACAGACCGTTATTGGTCATTGATGGCCGTCCCGGCCCAAGAGGTCACCTTTCTGGACCCGAAAATGGCTCAAGATGCCCGGGTTCAGAAAAATATCAGAATTATTTCAGGCTGAATTCAAGCATTGGTGGTTGGCCACAGCATTATTGGAACCAAGTGCGAGATGGCGAGTGCTCTGGCTTTGCGCAGTTTTCTATCGGCGCCGCAGCTGAACGAGGCCGCCAGGATTCTGTCAAGACCGTAGAAATCTCGACGCCGCAAAATTGAATCAGAGGCGGGAAAAATGGCAAATGGAGTGACCAGACTCGGCGGTGTTTCAAGCGCAATTACAATCGGGTTTGCGGTCAATGATTTAAGCGCGGCTCTTGGCGGGCCTTCTTTGGACGATATTGGTCTAGGAAGCGGCGGGCCGAGCAATCAGGAGATTTTTGACCTCATCCAGGAGGTAAGCAACCAACTTGATGATCTGTCAGATCTTATTTCTGATGGGATTGATGCGATTCGAGAAGATATAGACCGCCTGGAAATCAACGCGGCCTACGATGATGCCTCATCGATACTATTGAGCCTGGGTACGGAATTGTCACCATCGGCGCAAGAAAACATTCTCATACAATCCCAGGCTAATTTGGATCGTGTGTTGAACGTTGCCGATAGACTTGTAAACGATCCAAGCACCGACGCTTCTGTTGTTGAAGTCGTGTTGTCAACAGTATTAACCGCTGCCTATGCTCGGCAAGCGGCCGTTGCGGCATGTAGGGTTTGGAGAGCTAGCTACCGCTTCTCAGTTTCGGCGAGTCTCGGATTTTGTGACGGAGCTATTTGAAGCTGAAACACCAGGAATCAACTCCAGTGCTCCGATCTATCAAATATTAGAACGCTCCTTAACGATCGAAACGACGTTCATTTTACCGTCCAGCCCAACGGGTCTTACTTTGGATGCTGAACGATTCTTATGGTTGGTTACGGCCAAACTAGGGGGGCCGTTCTCGGAAGCGGGACTGGTTCGGGTTTGGGTTGATGACAATGGTACGGCGCTTTCGCCTCTGTCAGCAAACGGCTCAACAAGAGTACAGCGCTCCGCTAAGTTCGACAATGATGTCGTTGGCGGTGTTTATCCGGATGAGGTCGTTGGTCTAGCAGTCACCGATGTCGCAACTAATCCAGAAATCGCCATGAACGAGGCCGATGCGCTGGAGCCATCAACATTTTCAGCCAACATTGAGAATTTGAATTCGAACTATACGCTGGTCGACGCTGCTGGTGAGAACCTGACAGCGACGATCCCGACTTTGATACGCATTAACATTGAAGCGCTTCGACTCGAAGGATTTTTCGAAGGCGCGCCTGAGACATCTGCTTTGTTCGATGCGATTGAGAAGTTTTCGCAACTGGCGACGGGCCAACAGCTCGTTGGCAATGAGGCAAACAACGAAATTTTGGGCGGTGATAGTTATGACTACATTGTTGGTAACGGCGGGCGCGACACTTTGATTGGTGGAGGGGAGAATGACGCGCTCAAAGGAGGTAGCGGCAATGATCTCCTTATCGGTGGTGAAGGTAGAGACACCTTGCGCGGGGACTCTGGCAACGACACGTTGATTGGTGGTGACGGTGAAGGCGGCCCGGATAGCGCCGACCGTCTTTTGGGCGGCGCCGGCGGTGACAAACTATGGGGCGAGGACGGCAACGATACGTTGTTTGGCGAAGATGGGCGTGACCAGCTTTTCGGCGGCGATGGCGACGACAGTGTCGACGGCGGCGCCGATAACGATACCATTTACGGCGGCGACGGTCATGACTATCTCGCTGATCCGGACGGCAATAATTTGCTGGTTGGCGGCGACGGTGATGATACGCTTTTTGTCGAGCGCGGTGACAACACATTAGAAGGCGGCGCCGGGAACGACGATATCACCGTTGGGGTTGGTAATGATCTGGTGGTGTTCGCACCTGGCGATGGCGATGATACCATATGCGGTTTTATTGACGGCCAAACCACAATCGATTTGCGAGCTTTTGATACTGCCTTGGTGCTTGACGCGATCTCTAAAATTTCTGGTGACAGCTTTACCCTGAATCTTGGTGATGGCGCGTCAATTCTTTTCGATGGCATCGATGCCTATACCTTTTCTAATGATGATGTGTTGTTGGCGTCTGAGTCTGACTTATTCATCGGCGCCGATGGTACTGACACCCTGCTGGGGACGGGTATTGCTGATCAAATTTTCGGCCGAGGTGGCAATGATGCGTTGTCCGGTAAGGAGGGAAATGACCGGCTTGACGGTGAAGAAGGCGACGATGAACTCAATGGCGGAGGCGGCGACGACACGTTGATTGGGGGAAGCGGTGACGACGTGTTAAGCGGCAATGGGCAAGATGATCGCCTTGAAGGCGGCGCAGGTAATGACATGCTGTTCGGCGGCGCTGACGACGATCTGATGTTTGGAGGCGACGGGAATGACACGCTGGCGGGCGGCAATGGCGACGACACAATGGATGGCGGTTCCGGCGTGGACGCGCTTTACGGCGGCGCTGGCGCCGACACGCTCGACGGCGGCGATAACAACGACCTGATGACCGGCAATGCCGGCAATGACAGCCTCGACGGCGGTCTCGGCAATGACACAATGCTCGGCGGCGATGACGACGACGTGGTGAATGGCGGCGGCGGCGGCGATCAGCTTTCAGGCACGAAAGGCAATGACACGGTCAGCGGCGGCGATGGGGACGACATCGTCGCGGGCGGCAATGGCAACGACATAGTCATGGGAGATGACGGCGCCGATACGGTCGGCGGCACGCTGGGCGACGATACGGTGAGCGGCGGCGCCGGCAACGATCTCGTCGTTGGCGGCGACGGCAATGACATGCTGTTCGGCGGCGATGACGACGACGCGCTGTATGGCGGTCTCAACAACGATACGCTTGATGGCGGGGCTGGAAACGACCTGCTCGCTGGTGATGGCGATGACGATGTGTTGCTTGGCGGAGACGGGCTGGACTCGCTCTATGGCGGCGCCGGGAATGACAGTCTCGATGGCGGTGCCGACGCGGACCAGCTTTTCGGTGCGGCCGGAAACGACACGCTGGCTGGCGGATGGGGCGACGACACGCTGACTGGTGGGGCCGGCAACGACCGTTTTGGATACGCCATGGGCGACGGCGTGGACGTGATCAACGGCTTCACCGCCGGCGAAGCCAGCGACGATTTCATCTTCATCTCGGGCTTTGGCGCGGCGTTCGATGAGTTCGCCGACATCCTCGCCAACGCATCCGACGACGGAACCGACACCACCATCACCCTGGGCGCCGGCTCCATCACCCTCAGCAACACCCTCGTCGCCGACCTTCATCAGGACGACTTTATGTTCGAGTAGGGGCTCAAGAGTCGTTTGCAACTACTGCCGCGCGATGGCATGTGCGCCCAAAGCCCTTAGGTATCGGATTTCTCAGAAGAGCGGTTGGCGTTTCAGTTGGAGCGCCGCTTTCGTCTCGCTAATTTTTTCTTTGCCAGTTCTTGGTCAAGTTCCTTGCGCGCCCTGACGATTCCAATCGCGTCGTCCTTGTCGCAGCGAATCCAAGAATGGGAAACGCCGAGGTCCTGGAGGAGCTTTACCCCGTGTTGCTCAAACGTGGCCGCCCGGAGTTCATCCGTTCAGACAACGGACCCGAGTTCGTTGCAGAGGGCTTCCAGACATGGCTCACAAAAGTCGGCGTCAAACCGATCCGGATCTATCCCGGCAGTCCCTGGGAGAATGGCTACAACGAGCGTTTCAATGGAACGTTGCGGTGCGAGGTTCTCAACGCCGAGTGGTTCGCCACTATCGATCAGGCGAAAACGGTCATCGGAAGATGGCTCAGGCAGTACAAAACCGTGCGCCCGCATCAGGCCCTTGGCATGAGGCCTCCGGCGCCGGAAACTCTATCAGAAGTTGGCACATAGATTTGGGGCTGGACAGGAGAAGCGGTCGCTGGTTCCGATGTCCTCGAAAAAGCGATCGGCAACCAGAGCCATAAGCTGGGTGCAGACTAGAAAGAAGGCCATGGCAAGCAAAGTCAGGCCCAGGGTCTGTAGCCAGTTTTCAGGCCAGCGAAAGCCGAGATCGCTCCATCTCCGACCCCGACGGCGAAGCAGAACGGTGGCCGCGATCATCGCGCTCAGCGTTGAAGCAGGTCCGGCGTAAAGCTGCGTGATGGGAAGCAGCGATTGCTTGACGATGACGAGCACGGCGACCACCAAAAGCAAGTCGCGCAAGGCGATCCACCGCATGTTCGCTGCCGCCGGATCGGATGTGTTTTGAGCACTATCGAGTGGCTGTATCATGGCCCTAATTTTGTCCTTGGTGTTGCTTTGCGGAGCGGGTTCGAGCCCAGATGACCAAGGCTGCGCCAACCAGCATGAGGAGAATCCCGCCCGCGAACACGGCGAGGGCAGTCGGGAGGCGCGATGCGAATGTCAGACTGTCAACATTTCCGGTCTTCCAGAAGATCCACTCCCCACCCAATTGCGTCGCCAGCATCGGGTTGCCGGTTGATAGAACGACAATTCCATCACCAGTCGCTGGATCGAGCCGCGCCGTTGTGTTGATCGCCGGTTCATTGCTGCCGTCGTGTCCGACAATAAAGTCCCCAGAATTGTTAGGAGCATAGAGAACAGCGCCAAGCCCCCAAATGTCTGCGCCCATCGCGGAGGCGTGAGGCTCGCGCATAAGGTCCATCGTCAAGGTTGAGAGAACCGGGTTCGATGCGCCGGGGGCCTGAGAGGTGATGAACTTTTCGAGATCCTCAGACGTAGTAAACAACGATGTAGCGGCAAGCGCGGTGTACCAGCGAAATGGCTCGGCGACGCCATCAGCGCCGAAATTCTGCGCCAGCCCGAACTCGATTGCTTGCGCATGGTCAAACGTGGTCTTTTCCATCTCCAACGGCCCGAAAACGCGGTCATTCATAAATTCTGGAAACGGTTTGCCAGAGACTTGTTCGATTAGCAGTTGGAGCAATGTGTAACCGCCACCGGAATATTGCCATGCAGCGCCCGGCTCGCTGCCCAGTATCGTGCTTCCATCCTTACCCGGAGACGCATCTGCTGCTCGAGTGAGCGACTCTTCGAGCGATTGGCGATCTTCCGCATTTTCAAATCCGCCATAGCCAAGACTGTCCGTTAGCCCAGCTGTGTGGCTCAGCAATCGTCGCACCGTCACTCCTGATGCATCGAACTCGGAGGCAGGCAATTGCCAGCGCGTGAGGTACGTCGCAACCGGCGCATCAAGGTCGATCTTGCCGTCTTCGACGAGCGCCATAACGCCCCAGGCCGTGACCCACTTACCCAGAGACGCAACTTGGAAAACTGTCTCATCGTCGATCTCTTTGCCTTTGGAGAGGTGAAAGTCGGCCACCGTCTCTCCATCTTCGATCAGAACAAAGCTGATATTTCCCGCATTGCGCAGCTCGGCGATTTCCTTCGCTGCAAATTCAAACGCGGCGGTGTCGCCGGCTTTTGCAATGGAACTATGCCCCCACCCCTGATCCAAGGCGGCGAAAACGAGGCCACCCCAAACCACAACGGCCATGATCATGATCATGCCGAACTTTACATACCTCATGATTGCACCTGTCCGCTTGTGATGAGTGTGATGGCTGCGATGATATAAAGACCCGCAGTTATCACGCTGCCAATGGACCGAAAATGATTCAGCCGCGTCCACTTGCGCCCATATTCCAGCCAGTAGGCTTCAGCCTGTGCGGTTGTGTGATCGAGGCGCTCGAGCTTATTGTTCATCGGCACACTGCCAAACAAGGTCATAAGAAAGACGCTTGGCAGGTAAACCAACGGTGCAAGGACCAGCGTTGCAAGCGCAGCCCCTTCAAAGACACTAAAGCTGTAGAACGCAAAGAGCGTCGAGAAGAGGGCAATCGAGAAGATACCCGGCACGAACTGAGTCTTGATCACATCGCGATTGATCTTCTGCATCGCCTCGATGCCGCTGGCTGGCGCAGTCTTGAGCAAGGCCGACATGACGAACTCTGAGAACGCTGAGAAGACGCCCCCGATGACAGCGCTCCAGAGAGCGAGGAATAGACAAAAATATAGGGGCCAATCATAGGTCATGGGTTCAGACTCCTTAGAAGATGAATGTTGCGGCGGGGTGCGGCTTGCCAGCGAATGTGCTCACTGCGGTGTTTGGTGCGCTTCTGATGGTCCGGCCCGCCATACGCCGGTCGACGCGACCTCGTGTGCATATTCCGCAAAGTCTTTCGGAGACCGGCCAAGTGCGCGTTGAACACCATTGGTAAGATGTGCGTTGCGACCATCGAGGACAGTCGAGAACAGATAATCGAGCATCCACACGACGTCTTTGGGTGCGCCGGAATTGGTCAACTCCTCGACAAACGCATTGTGAGGCAAATCAATAAATTTGATCTCACGGCCGGTCGCAGCTGAAAGGTCCGCTGCAATATCGGCCATGGTCATTAGGCGAGGGCCAGTCACTTCGTAGATTTGGCCGTTGTGCCCATCTTCAGAGAGCGCCGCGACGGCGACATCAGCGATATCGTCCACATCGACGAACGGCTCGGGAGTATCGCCCGCCGGCAGGGTGATCGCGCCAGCGAGCACCATGTCGATAAAGGCGCCTTCTGAGAAGTTCTGGTTGAACCAGCTGGCGCGCACAATGGTCCATTCAAGACCACTATCTTGAACGATCTGCTCGCAGGCCTGCGCTTCATTCTCGCCACGTCCTGACAACAGCACCAGTCGTTCAACACTTTGCTGTTTGGCGCGCCAGACCAGAGCGCTGATCGCGTCGGTGGCTCCGGGCATCGCCAGATCGGGCGAGTATGTGATGTATATGCTGGTCACACCCTCGAGAGCCGCATTCCAACCCGCCTCGTTATTCCAGTCGAACGCGGGAACGGAGGATCGCGATCCAATGCGGACGATTTGCCCCTTGGCAGACAGGCGATCTGCAACTCTCTTGCCGGTCTTGCCGGTTCCGCCGATCACCAGTGTGATCTTCGTGTCTTCTGTTTTCTTGCTCATTTGCTTGTTCCCGTTTGTTGGAGACAAGCATGAGATAGGCCGTAAACCCGGGGCTCTCTTGCCCTAAGATGCCAAGCTTTGTGCAGATGGCGTCATTGGCCTGATGTCGAACTTAGTCGATATGAGCGCGGCGTTTCGCCCGCCCAGCGTTTGAACGCTCTGGTGAACCCGCTCTGCTCAGCAAAGCCTGTGAGAAAGGCGATTTCGACGAGAGGGTACTGCGTTGTTCGAAGCAGACGTTCGGATAGTTCGCGCCGGGCCTGATCTACCAGTTCTTGGAAAACCGCCTCTTCATCGCTCAACTTGCGCTGCAAGGTACGGGCGCTCATGCCTAAGGCGCCGGCGATATCCGACAGCTTGGGAATGCCGCCGCTCAAATTCTTCCCGATTTCCGATTTAACCTGCATCGCTATCGGAACACCTGTCCTGATCTCAGCAAGCATCTCCTCAACGCGCCCATCGAAAAAGCGAGAGATCGCATTGTCGCCAACGGCGTTGGGGAGCGCCAGTTCTTCGTTAGAAATGACAACCGCATTGATCCCCGCGCGATCCTCGACTGAACATCCCATGTAGTCTTCTAGATAGGCTTTGTCGCCAATAAACTCATGCCCGCAAAACGCCCGGACGGGCTTAAAATGACGGCCGGAAGCTTCACGGCTGATCGCCGTGAACGATGCGAAGGTTGCTTCGTTTGACAATCTTGCACCCATTGGGGCCTCGTCGGTTAAACGAAGAAACCGGATCTCCGTGGTCTCATCACCACGGGTCATTTCAAGCGCACGCACACCGGCGACAACACCTACATAACGCTGTGCTCGATCCCAACCATCCATTAAAGTTGGAGAGCTTTTCCACGCAAGGCCGACCGCGCCAAGGTCTTCGCAGCGCATCGACACGCCAAGATTGATATGGGCTCTAGGGGAGCCATCCTCGGCCCGCGCAATTGTTTCAAGAAGTCTGACGTAATCTTCTTCCGCCACCATAGTCGCGAGATCAGGAGGTTTGTTCATGTCAAGCTTGCATATTGCGAACAGCTCGGCCCGATCCAAATGCTTCGGAGCCTGTTCGATCGCTTTATGCGAGTAGATAGAGGAAGATTGAGGCACTCACTGACATTAGCCTTATGACGGCGCCGTTGGAACAGCGAGCCCGCAGTTGAGCTTATTACGAGCGGCCAATAATGCAGCGCCTTTTTGTCCGCTTTGAGGATGACTCCGCCGTGACCTTCATTATGAAACTGACATCAGATCATGGGTGCATATTTTTCAGATTGGGATTGATTCGAGTATCAAATTGGTGTCGCGCAAAACCGCGCTTAACATATTGAATTTATTAGCGTGAGATAATGGCTCCTTGAAGCGAACTCGAACCAGTGACCGCTGCTTAACAGGCGACATGCACTTCAGAAATAACAAGGACTTGGTTGTACACGGTGGCTTTTTTGACCAATGAAAAACAAGCGATTGCGTCGCAAGCGTAAACGCATGAAGCGAAGATCTTAGCCCTCGCAACTTTTGACAGGTGGCTTTTTTTGTCAGCCGCTGACCACGCGAACTCGGAACTCCCCGCACTACGCGCGCGCCGAAAGTAATTTTTTACTTTTTAGTTTGCAGAGCGACCCAGACTAAAAACTGGATATGCGCCCGTTAAATCGGCCCTTTGTCCGGAGTCGAGGTCGCATTGGCTTGGATTACATACCATATGTGCATACCAATATTTACACACAGGCATAATTGGTGGTTGACAAATACTTAAATATTGGTCAGTGGTGTTGGTAATAAAAAACATTCATCCTGGGAGGGGTCTCATGAACTATCCGCAACTCGGCAAGAGCCGTGGGCCTAAAGCTTTTGGTGGCGCGGCCAATATCAAAGCGATCTTACTGTCCACGGCGGTCATTCCGGCGGCTCTTGTGTTGAACGCTGGAGCGCATGCCCAAGAAAATGTTCAAGACAGCATCGTGGTGACGGGAATTCGCGGGGCGCTCGCAAGTGCGCTTGACGAGAAGCGTGAAGCGCCAAATCTCGTAGAAGTCATCCAGGCGGAAGACATCGGCAAGTTGCCCGATCAGAACCTTGCAGAAGTGCTGGAGAATATCACCGGCGTTCAAATCACACGCGAAGCCGGGGTAGGGACGGGCGTTCAGATTCGTGGCACGAATGCAAACCGCACTGAGATTAATGGGGTATCTACAGTTGGGTCCGGCGCCGGACGTTCCGGCATCAGCTTTGAAGACGTTTCCGCAGGCATTATTTCCTCCGTCGAAGTCACAAAAGCGTCGGAAGCAAAAACAATCGAAGGTTCGGTCGGCGGCACGATCAACTTGCGAACAATTCGCCCGCTCGACCTAAAAGAAATGGTCGCCAACATTCGCCTACAAGGTGAGCAAAGCAGTCTTTCCACTGACGGCATCAAGCCGCGCGTTTCCGGCGTGATTGGCGACAACTGGTCAACCGGGGCCGGAGAGTTTGGCGCTGTCGTGAGCGCGAGCTGGTCGCAGCAAGACGTTACTGCGTTTCGCCCGCGCGCCGACCGAGACAACCTTGTCGCATCTGATAGCGGCGCTGCGAGCGCTCAATCCTTCGATTTCTTACCGATTCAGTTTCTCAACCAGGACTACGATAACTACGAGTATGAGACGCTGAACATCGCAGGGACACTGGAATGGGCCCCGAACGATGGCTTACTGTCATAAACAACCAGGAGCGCAGGGAAGAAAGCTCACGCGTTCAGGCGTCGGGCGTGAGCAGCCTCATCGGCGTCGCCATTCCTGATTCATTTGAAACAGTGAACTTTGGCACATTGCCGGGTGAAAATGGTCCGCAGGACCTCGGTTCGATCGAAGCAGCGCTTACGGGTGTGATTCCGGTCGACCTCGCCACTGATGATGACGATGCAAACCTGCGCTTTTCATCGGATACAAACTCGCGCATCACGGATAGTAGAATTTTCAGTTTGGGCGCGGACTTTAGCCATGGGAATTTCTCGGGCCGGATAGAGGGATCAATTTCGACTTCGGATTCCACGACGCCCAGCATTAATACGACGCTGAACTTCATCAACCCGAATGCTCCCCTTGATCCGGGCGGCGCCAACGACAACGCTGTCCCGTTCATTTACGATTTGAGCGGCGGTTCGCTGGCGTTCGCTGTTGCGCAGGACGTGCCATTCGGGCCGACGACCGCCCAGTTGCTTGATCCTGCGAACGTCGTCTTGCATGACGTCGCCATCGGTCAGGATATTGCGGAAAACAGGGAGCTCGCGTTCCGCGCTGACTTTAGTTACGACCTGATTGACAGCGCAATCGGCGGCTTCATTACGTCGATTGATGCGGGTTATCGCTTCAACCAATCGTCAGCGCTTAGAGACCAAATTCGTTCAAATGTCGGCTTGAGGACTTTGGCGGACAGTCCGTCAGGCGATCTGTTTGCAGATCTCCTCGTGCCGGGGCCGAACAATTTCGGTGATGCGGACGGTCGCGAGCTGTTCGTTAGCGACTTTTTGATCATCGATCCGGAACTGGTCGCTTCTGATCCGGAAGCAGTTCTTGCGGCGCTGAATGCCGCAATTACAGCCCATGGCGGTTCAATTGCAATTGACCAGCCAACGTCAAACCAAAGCGCGTTCTTCGATATTGAAGAAAATTCGCACGCCGTTTATGGGCAGGTAAATTTTGAACACGGAATCTTCCGCGGCAATGCCGGCGTGCGCTACGTAAAAACAAACGTCGCATCAATCGGGAACACGATCACGAATGGCGTCGCGACGCCGACGACGACCGAAGGCGAATATGACTTCGTCTTGCCGCGCTTCAACTTGGTGGCGAGCCCGCTCGACAGCGTTCAATTGCGCTTTTCTTGGGGGAAAGACATCCGGCGTCCAAACTTCGACGACCTTTCCACATCCTTTACGTTCAGCACGAGTCCAAATCCTCCAGTAGTATTGGGCAATCCGAACCTTGCGCCAGAGCAGGTGAACTCACTCGACGTCTCGGCTGAATGGTATTTCGCGCCCAGAGCTGTCGTCAGTGTCGGGTATTTCAACAAGAAGCGGACGAATCTTTTCGTAACGCAACAGGAAGACCCGTTTGAAGATCCGATGACCGGCTTCCGCGATCTTACCGACCCTTGCGAAGGCGGCGGCATTTTCAACCCAATTGCGGATCCAAACGTGTTTGCTCCGAGTGGAACGCCGGTCGGCATCTGCGTGCCGGTATCAACGACGATCAATGATACTGGCGAGACCACGCAAAAAGGTTTTGAAGTCGCGTTCCAGTATGATCTCGCGGCCTTTGAAGATGCGCTTGGCATCGCCTCCGGCTTCGGCGTTCTCGCCAACTACACGCATCAGGATTTCTCGGGCGGTGATACGGTCAACAACGCGACGAGCCGTGCCAGCCAGGTCTTTGCGGCCATCGACCCGGCGAACACGAACGTCACCTTCCAGCAGCCGCTGATCGACTTGTCGGAAGATGCGTACAACGTAACGCTGTATTACGAAAAGTACGGCCTCTCAGCCCGGGCGCGTTATACATGGCGAAGCGCATATCGCTCGACGGATTTCGGCAGTACGTCCAGCTTCCCCTGGGGCTTCCCAGTTGTTCAAGACTCCCGCGGTCAGCTTAACGCCAGCGTCCAATATGCTGTGACTGATAGTCTAACGGTCGGAATTGAAGGCGTTAACCTCACCAAGTCAGATGTCACCCAGTACTGTGTAAATGGCGGCGCGTTGCTCTGCTTCCAGGGCCTGACCGACAGGAGAATCACTTTCGGCGCCAGCTACGATTTCTAAGCGCGTTGATGAAACCAGTCCGCCGATTGCGTAGAGGCGGATTGGGATTGCTCCTAAAATCGAGGCTCGCCTGCACTTCCTCCCGAAGCAGGCGAGCCTTTTCCGGTTTGGGTGGAAAGCGCCGGCATTTTACCCAATTTCAACTGGAAATTGGTATGCAGAATTGATATGGTCTATTCAAGGATTTGGAATCACGACCTTTTTTGTTTTTTGGCTGCATCTAGGTGAGCGCCCATGAGTGACAAACGGCTTTATCATTCTGTCGCTGAGCGAATAAAAGACCTCATTCAACAAGGCGCGTTTCCGCCCGGAAGCCGTTTGCCTGGCGAGCGCGATCTCGCTGAGCAACTTGGCGTTAGCCGGGTGACCGTCCGCGAAGCGGAGATCGCGCTGGAGTCGGTTGGTCTCTTGGATATCCGTGTCGGCTCTGGGGTTTACGTGCTGCGGCGCTCAACCGAGTCAGTGATGCAAATGCCCGATGTCTCGGCCTTTGAGCTCACTGAAGCGCGGTCCGCCATCGAGTCGGAAGGCGCCGCCATTGCTGCTGCCACGATCACCGATGCCGAGCTTGATGCGCTTGATGAAATCGTCCGGCAAATGGAATCGGAAAGCGATCCGGATGCGCCGCTCGCTGAAGATGCGGACGAAGCGTTTCACATGGCGATTGCGCGAGCGACGAAAAATAACGCGATGGTGGAAACGATTGAACGCCTTTGGCGTATTCGCACGGAAAAGCCGGACATCAAGCAAGCTTACGATTCAATTTGCGGTCTGCACCCTGAGATGCGGCTTAAAGAGCATCGCGATATCGCCATCGCATTGCGCAAGCGTGATCCTGCCGGCGCTCGCAAGGCTATGCGGACGCATTTTAAGTGCATCATCGAGGCCATGCTGAGCGCGACCGAGGCTCGCGCGATCGAGGAGGCGCGGCAAAGGACGCTTGAAAGCCGCGAAAGGTTCCTGAACGGAACGCCGGCGCTGTCCTAGGCGTGACTGGCTCATCAATGCATACCAAACAATTTACCACTTTCTGTAAATTGGACTGCATCAAGTGTTGTCCAATTTGAAATTCTCCCTTATGCTCCATCTAAAGACGGCGAAAACAGCCGTCAGGGACAATGGGAGGATGTATGCGAGCGCTCCAGCGTCGCGGCCGGGCTTTCCGGGCGGAACATCTGACGATCTTGGCAGGCTTCACACTGGCTGCGGTTGGTGCCGAAGACGCGCGCGCGGCCGACTATCTGGTTAAAGACCAAGCCGCTTATCGCGAGGCGGTGAAGCGCTTGCGTCCGGGCGACAAGTTGATGCTGGCGAACGGTGTTTGGCGCGATTTTGAGATCGTTTTTCAAGGACGCGGCGAAGAGGGTGCGCCGATCTCCCTGACCGCCGAAACGCCTGGGAAAGTTATTCTTAGCGGCCAATCGAACTTACGGCTTGCGGGCGAGTTTCTCGAAGTGTCCGCGCTTGTCTTCAAGGACGGGTATACGCCGACCAGCGAAGTCATCGCCTTTCGCGTTGACGCTGAAAACCTCGCCAACAATTCCCGCGTCACCGAAGTGGTGATTGACAACTACAATCAACCTGAGCGTCGGGAAGTTGATTCCTGGGTGGTGATGTACGGCAAAAATAACCGGTTCGATCACAGTCATATCGTCGGAAAGCGCAATACCGGCGTGACGATGGCGGTCCGGCTGAATTCAGAAAAAAGCCAGGAAAACCATCACCGCATTGATCATAATTATTTTGGACCGCGCCAGATTCTCGGATCGAATGGCGGTGAGACGCTGCGGATCGGAACGAGCCATTATTCGCTGACAGACTCCTTCACCGTCGTCGAGAACAATTATTTCGACCGCGCGGACGGCGAACTTGAAATTATTTCCAACAAATCCGGGCAGAATACGTTTCGGAACAACACTTTCTACAAGTCGCGCGGCACGCTGACAATGCGGCACGGAAACAACAACCGTGTCGAGGGAAATGTGTTTTTCGGTGAGGGCGCTGATCACACCGGGGGCATTCGGGTCATTAACGCCGGTCAGACGATAACCAACAACTACATGGAAGGCCTGAAAGGGACGCGGTTCGGCGGCGCGCTGGTGGTTATGAATGGCGTTCCGGATTCGCCGATCAACCGGTACCACCAGGTTAAAGACGCCAAGATCTCCAATAACAGCATCATCAACAGCGACAACGTGCAATTGGCGGCGGGAAGTGATGCAGAGCGCAGCGCGGTCCCCGTGGATAGCGAGTTCACGCAGAACCTGATTTTTCACGAGAACGCAACGGACGTTTTCGCGGTTTACGACGACGTATCCGGCATCGCATTTAGCAACAATATTGTTGCGCCAATGAATCCGCCCGATTTTGCTGCAGGGTTTGACGCCGGTGATGTGACGCTCGAGCGCGCAGGGAACGGTTTGTTGTACCCAACAAACGGCGTAGTCGTCGGCGCTTCGCGCGATCTGCAAGTCACTACAAAAGAGGTGACCGGCGTTTCCTGGTATCCGAAATCAGAACCTGTTGTCGCATTCGACTCCGGAAAGACTATCGAAGTCACGCCAGAACAAAATGCGCTTTTCTCCGCCGTCAGCGAGGCGGAGGCCGGCGATATTCTGGTGTTGCGGTCCGGTGACTACGTCGTCAGCAAGTTTCTCAAAATCACAAAACCGATCACCATCAAGGGGAAGGGAAAAGTCAACATTTCTTTTGAGCGTTCCGCTCTGTTTGAAATTCTGGATGGCGGAAGCCTGAAGCTGGAAAATGTTAATGTCTCCGGCAAGGACGCTCCCGACAACGCCGGCAACACGGTGATCCGTACGAGTCCTTACTCCATGCTGGAGAATTACCGGCTAGAGATTATCGGCGTGCATTTCACCGATATGGATGTGAATCATTCGTTCAACGTCATTGCCGCTGCTAAGGGCACCTTTGCAGACAACATTCTGATCAAAGACTCCCGCTTTGAAAACATCACCGGCGCGGTGTTAAAGCTTGACGCGGAGATCGACGATTACGGGATTTACAATGCAGAATGTCTGACGATCCTGAACTCAAGGTTCAAGAATATTGAAGGCCCGATCGTCGAGTTCTATCGTGGCGGGACGGATGAAAGTACCTTCGGTCCGCACTTTGAGCTTGCCGACTCCACAGTGGCAAATGTCGGATACGGAAAACGGAACAAGTCAAAGTCGTCGATTCTCCTTCACGGTGTTCAGGTCACGAACATTTACAATAACCGGTTCGACGATAGCTCGGCGTTCCTCATCAATCACACGGTTGGCGAGCCGAAGACTCGTATCGGCGACAATACGTTTGTCGATACGCCGCTTCCCGAGGTTCGCGAACTTAACAGCGGACTGGATCCAACGGCCGTGCTGGAAAACAACAGGATCAAAGGCCGGTGAGGCGGGGCACATTCATATTGGTTGGCGGGTTGGCGCTGGCCGCGGCCTGTGAACGTGCGGCTCCGACGCCTTCGGCTCCGGCAGAATTTGTTGTCAGCGAGTCTGGCGCCGAAATCTCGTTCGCAGCAATTCTGGATGATCTCGCGGCGAGAATTGATGCGCAACTGGATGCGCCGATCGTTGTGCCGCAGCCGAGAGATGCGGGCGGCGGTTATACGCACGAGCAACATAAAGCCAACGCAAAGGCGATCTATGAGGCCGGTAAGCTTTATGAGTTTACTGGCGATCCACGCTACGCCGATTTCGCGGAAAAGTTGTTGCTTGCCTATGCCGATTTATATCCGGGCTTGTCGTTGCATCCGGAGCAGAAAGAGCAGTCGCCCGGGCGGCTTTTTTGGCAGAGTCTCAATGAGAGCTGGTGGCTCGTTTACGCCATTCAGGGTTATGCGAGCGTAAGAGAAACGGTTTCCGCCGAGGCTAGAGAAAAAATAGAAACCGATCTCATTCGTGAGATTACAACTTTTCTGTCGGAAGGCTCGCCCGAGACCTTCAACAAAATTCATAATCACGGAACCTGGGCGACGGCGGCCGTTGGAATGGCCGGTTATGTGATCGGCGACGATGATCTCGTGGAGAAGGCGTTGTTCGGGCTCGATAAGTCCGGCGACTTCGGGTTTATCAAGCAACTGGACGAGCTGTTTTCGCCGGATGGCTATTACAATGAGGGACCATATTATCAGCGATATGCGCTAATGCCGTTTGTCCTGTTCGGACAGGCGATCGAGGAGAATGATCCAGAGCGGCGAATTTTCGAGTATCGCGACGGGATATTGAAAAAGGCGATCTACGCAACGATCCAACAAAATTATGGCGGTCTGTTCTTCCCGATTAACGATGCAGTCAAGGACAAAGACATTGCAACGGTTGAGCTTCAATATGGCGTTGCGGCCGCCTATGAATTGACCGGGGATGCGGGTCTTCTGTCGATTGCAAAAGCTCAGGGGCAGGTTGTGCCTACGGCTGGCGGGAAGAGCCTTGCTGACGCTTTGGCGCGCGGCGAGGCAGAGCCTTTCGCCTATGTGCCGATGCGGCTTCGCGACGGCGGCAGCGGCGAGCAAGGCGCCCTTGATATTTTGCGGGCGTCAAGCGACCCGGATGATTTGACGGTTGTCGTCAAGAACACGTCACAAGGCCTCGGACACGGGCATTTCGATAAGCTTGGGCTCCTTGTCTATGATTCCGGTCGCGAGGTTTTGCGCGATTATGGCGCTGCGCGGTTTTTGAATGTGGAGGCGAAGTTCGGCGGCCATTACCTTCCCGAAAATGACAGCTTCGCAAAGCAAACCGTCGCTCACAACGCTTTGGTCGTCGATGAGGAAAGTCACTTTGGCGGCAGCACTTCGGACGGAAACAAGTTTGCGCCGGAGTTGGGAACGTTCCTGGTTTCCGATGAATTGCAGGTAACGACCGCAAAAATCGATACCGCTTATGACGGGGTTACGCTTGGCCGCACTATCGCTTTAATAAAGGACGCAGCGCTCGCGCATCCCGTGGTCGTGGATCTCGTCCAAGCGCATTCACAGAGCGCCCATCAATATGACCTTCCTTTCTACTATAACGGTCAGTTAGTCGAGACGAGCTTTGAGATACTTGCGGATCCGCAGACCCGGACCCCGTTGGGTTCGGATAATGGCTATCAGCACCTTTGGCGGGTCGCCGAAAGCGACGTGCTACGCGGGGCGGCGCAGATTACATGGTTGTTGGATCGGCGGTTCTACTCTGTAACCTCGTCGGTTCCGGAAAGCACCCGGGTCATTATGGCCGAGATCGGGGCGAATGATCCGAATTTCAATTTGCGCCGTGAACCTGCTTTCATCTTTAGGACGGCGGCGGCAAGTGTTTCGTTCGCATCGGTGATTGAACCTCATGGTGAGTACAATCCGACCGTCGAATACACGCTGAACAGTCACTCGGACATAAACTCCGTCGAACATTTTCAGTCTGGCCCCGCGAATTATATCCGAATCGAAACCAGGGACGGTCAGCAAATTGGCCTCGGTATCGACACCGACGGCGAGGATGGCTCTGTACATACGCTCGCCGTGGACGGTGAGACCGTCTCCTGGACCGGCGCCTACAAACTTTTCCATTCAAAAAAACAAAACGATGGGGGATTCTAGCCGTGCAAAACCCGAATATTAAAATGGAACCGCTCCGAGAGAGTTCTCCTTTCGTGTTGCAGTCGGAAGCGCCAGTCGAAACGGTTGGGCAGGGGCTAAAGCGCCAACTTCTCGGTTACAACAACGAGCTCATGGCGGTGCGCGCGATTTTTGAAAAGGGCGCGGTAGGCGAGCTTCACAAGCATCCGCATAGTCAAGTGGCCTACGTTGAATCCGGACGCTTCGATGTGACTGTCGGCGACGAAACCAAGACGCTGGTCGCCGGCGATAGTTTTTATGTTGCGCCGGAAACGATGCATGGCGCGGTCTGCCTGGAAGCAGGTTGCCTGATCGACATGTTTTCGCCGGTCCGTGAAGATTTTCTCACTGAAGGCGTTTCGTCATGCTGAAGGGTCGATTGAGGTGGGTCGTTGTCGGCCTCGTCGCGATTGCGACGATTATTAACTACATCGATCGCCAGACGATCAATGTGTTGTGGCCGCAGCAAATCGCACCGGATTTGTTTCCGAATATAGGTCCCGACGGACACAAACAGATCCTGGGGATCATTTCGGTCGCATTCATTTTCTCTTATGCGTTCGGGCAAGCGATTTTCGGCAAGATTTTCGACTGGATCGGAACAAGGCTCGGCTTTGTCCTGTCGATTGGCGTTTGGTCGCTGGCGACAGCCGCGCATGCGTTTGCGCAAGGCGTACTCAGCTTCAGCATCTTTCGTTCAATTCTAGGTATTGCTGAAGCGGGAAACTGGCCCGGAGCGACGAAGGCCAATGCCGAATGGTTCCCGGTGAATGAGCGCGCGTTGGCGCAGGGCATATTCAACTCTGGAGCCGCAATTGGCGGAATTATTTCGATACCGCTGATCAGCTATCTGGCGATCATACTGGATTGGAAACTGATTTTCATTTCTGTGGGTCTGTTGGGGCTGATCTGGCTGGTTCCGTGGTGGGTCATCGTTAAGGCGCCGCCCAAATATCACTCATGGCTGTCTGAAAAAGAGCGCGACTACATTTTGAGCGGTCAAGCGAATGACGGTTCGAGCAAGGACGGTGACCTCGACGGCGAATACAATCCACCGACCGGCGAGCTGTTGAAGCGCAAGGAAAGCTGGGGCGTTATTATCGCCTCCGCAGCGATCGATCCGATTTGGTGGTTATTCATCATCTGGATCCCGACATACTTGTTCGAAGTTCACGGATTTAACATTAAGGAACTCGCGGCATCGGGTTGGCTGCCATTTGTCGGGGCGATGTTCGGAGCGTGGTTTGGAGGCTTATTCGCGCAAAACCGCATAAAGGCCGGTTGGAGCGTCAACAAGACTCGCAAAGTCGCAATTACGCTTGGCTGTTTGATTATGCTTCCTTCGTTGCTTGCGATGGCGGTCGCTGCGACACCAGCGCTGGCGTTGACGCTGATGTTCATCATCTTGTTCGGCTTTCAAACTGCGATTGGCAATGTTCAAACGCTGCCGAGCGATTTCTTTGGCGGCAAAACTGTGGGGACGTTGTCAGGCTTCGCCGGAATGGCGGCGAAGCTCGCTGCGGCGGGGCTCACCTATCTCGTTCCATGGCTGACCGCAGGCGCGAATTACGCGCCCGTATTTATCGTTGGCGCCGGGCTCGCACTGACGGCGATTTTCAGTGTTCAGGTCCTGTGCGGGCACATTCAACCACTCAAACCACGCACTGGAAAAGTTGCGTAAGAAATCAGACGAGGGCGAAATCATGACGAAACCCACAATCGGATTTATTGGCCTGGGCCTCATGGGCGGCAACATGGTCGAGTGTCTGCAAAATAGCGGCTTTAAATTAGTCGTTATGGATCTCAACAAGGACGCCGTTCAGAATGTCCTCGCACGCGGCAACGCCAGTGAGGCGACGTCACCGAAGGCACTCGCAGAAGCAAGCGACATTGTCATGCTTGCGCTCACCACGTCAGATGTTGTCGAAAAAATCGTCTATGGCGATGACGGCGTCCTTTCCGGCATCAAGGACGGGGCGGTCCTGATCGATTTCGGAACCTCGATTCCCGCCTCTACCCGCAAAATTGGCGCAGATCTCGCAGCCAAAGGCGCGGGAATGATTGACGCCCCGCTCGGTCGCACGCCGGCGCATGCGAAGGAAGGCAAGCTGAACATAATGGCCGCCGGCGCAGAAGAGACATTTAAGAAGGTGAAGCCGGTTCTCGATGTCCTTGGCGAAAACGTCTTTTATCTTGGTGCGCTCGGCGCGGGTCATACGACAAAACTGATCAACAACTTCATGGGCATGACGACGGTATGCGCAATGTCGCAAGCCTTCGCCGTAGCAGACCGGGCTGGCGTCGACCGTCAACAGCTGTTCGATATCATGTCTACGGGACCTTCAAATTCACCCTTCATGCATTTTTGCAAAAACTATGCGGTGGATGGCGTCAGCGATCTTGGTTTCTCCATTTCCAATGCAAACAAGGATCTCGGCTACTTCGTGACGATGGTTGAAGATTTAAGCACGCGGTCGCTGATTGCCGAGGGCACATCGGCCAATCTGCGAGCCGCTGTGAGCGCTGGCATGGGCGCCGGCAATGTTCCCGAAATTTTCGACTACTTCCGGAAGCTGGATAATTAACCCGGTCAAAGTCGGGGCGAAGATAATGGTGCGAATTCAGAATGCTGACTGAACTCCTGCATAGAACGCCAGTCGTACCGTTGATACAGGCGGACGACCCGGATGTCGCAATCAAGACAGTGCAGGCGCTGCGCGCCGGTGGGCTGCATGTGTTCGAAGTGGTCCTTCGCACGAAATCAGCAATGATTTGTTTGGAAGCAATCTGCGGGGAGTTTCCTGACGCCCATATCGGCGCCGGGACTGTCCTTTCACTGGCTCAGGCGGAAGAGGCCGCGAGCCGCGGCGCAAAATTTATCGTGTCGCCGGGCCTGAATGGCGAAGTCGTGAAATTCTGCCAGCAAAAAACGCTGGAGATTTTCCCAGGCGTCGTAACGCCCAGCGAAGTGCAAATGGCATGTAATCTTGGCCTGTCAGCTGTGAAGTTTTTTCCGGCTGGACTTGCCGGCGGCGTTCCGATGCTGAAAGCCCTGAGTTCGGTTTTTCGTAATATGCGCTTCATGCCGACCGGCGGGATCTCTGAAAAGAACTTGAGCGAATTTCTCGCCGTACCATCGGTGATCGCCTGCGGCGGGAGCTGGCTTACGCCTGCCGACGCGATTGAGGCAGGGAATTTTGAGGAAATCACGAGACTCGCCGCGGACGCTGTGCGGCTTGCGCAGCAACGCGCGTAGAAACTTGAGGGGTTTGTTATGGCGGAATTTCTCACATTCGGCGAAATCATGCTGCGCTTGAAGACGCCGGGCAATGAACGGTTTTTCCAGTCGCCGTCTTTTGAGGCGACGTTTGGCGGCGGCGAGGCCAATGTCGCTGTCGCGCTCTGCAATTACGGGCTCGATGCGGCGTTTGTGTCGGCCTTGCCCAAGAACGACATCGGCGAATGTGCGGTTCGGGAATTGCGCCGCTATGGCGTCGATACCCGACACATCAAACGCTCGGGCGATCGCGTCGGAGTTTATTTTCTCGAAACCGGCGCCAATCAGCGTCCATCGAAAGTCGTTTACGACCGCGCCAACTCCTCAATCGCCCAGGCCAAGCCGGGCGACTTTAACTGGGACACGGTGTTCGCCGGCGCGAAATGGCTGCACATCACCGGCATCACGCCTGCGCTGAGCCAGAGCGCCGCCGATCTCAGTATGGAGTGCGTCCGGCAGGCCAAGGCTGCGGGCGTCAAGGTTTCCTGTGACTTCAATTATCGCGGCAAGCTCTGGAACTACGGCAAGTCCGCGCCTGAAGTCATGAAAGAGCTCGTCAAATATGTCGATGTCGGCATCGCCAACGAAGAAGACTGCCAGAAGTCGCTTGGCGTCACTGTTGATGTGGACGTTGAAAGCGGCGAACTCGACACCAAGAAGTATGAACTGCTCTCGGCCAAGATGCTCGAAGAGTATCCGCAAATGGAAACGATCGCGATCACTTTGCGAGAGAGCAAAAGCGCCGATCACAATGGCTGGTCGGCATGTCTGCGCGACAAGGACGGCTTCAAACTGAGCCGCCATTACGAGATCACCGACATTGTCGATCGCGTCGGCGGCGGCGACAGTTTCGCCTCCGGCCTGATCTATGGCCTCAACGCTTACACCGACCGGCAGCAGTCTTTGGAATTTGCCGTCGCGGCGAGCTGTCTCAAGCATTCGATCCTCGGCGATTTCAATCTGGTCACGGTTTCCGAAGTTGAGAAACTGATGTCCGGCGACGGCTCGGGCAGGGTGCAGCGCTAGGTTTGTTTCCACAACAAAGGGATGACGCATGGTCGCCAAACTGCTTCATGAAACACCGGTCGTGCCGCTCGTTCAGGCGGACGATCCCGAAGTGGCGTTGAAAACTGTCGCGGCATTGCAGGCCGGCGGTCTCAATCTCATCGAAGTCGTGCTGCGAACCGACGCGGCGATGGACTGTATGGAAGCCATCACAAAGCGGGCGCCCGGTGCTTATGTCGACGACAACGTGGTCAGGATGAGGGATGGGCTCGGGGCCGGTTCGTCCCGTTCGTTCTCGATCCTCCCCTTCTCCCACGCGATCTTGTAGGTCAGCATGGTGTCGAAATACTCAGCATATAGACGCTTGTTCGACGATTCAGTGGAAGACAATAGCTCGGTGAAGAGTTCCGGCGCGCGGGCCTGTCCTTTCGCTGCATTAACCGCAAGCGAGCGCACGATGGCTTGCGCCATGGGGTGTGCCACCTTCAACCACAACTATATTGCGATAAGTTTCGGCGATGATGATGTGTTTAAGGCGTTCCTCATTGAGATAGGGGAGGCGGTTTTTAGAGCCCTTGGGGCGGCCTTTCGGATTGCCCGATGTGCCTTTCTTGAAGCGCGCAGCGACAGGCGGCCTGCCGTAGCCGACTTCGTAGTCTGTTGTCTCGGCAGCGGGAGGCTTCACGAGCATCTGACGGCGGTGATCGGTTTTCCTGCTCATGCCGCCTCCAAACTGCGTTGGACTGGAACTCCGCAGAGTATCTGTTCCTCATCGTCCTTGGCGTAGGCTTCCCAGCGGCGAAGGGTCCGGTCGCAGTAGACGGGGGCGAGCTCGCAGAGATGTGCGCGCCGGCCGGTCTTCTCGGCGGCGATCAAAGTCAAACCCGAGCCGCCAAAGAGGTCGAGAACAATATCCCCGCGTCGAGACACGTCTTTGATGGCGTCGGCGATCATCTGGACGGGCTTCACCGTCGGGTGC
>CAZAOB010000050.1:0-2912 GCA_964486635.1 uncultured Caulobacterales bacterium
TTGCGCGTACTTGACGGCGCGGTTGCGCTGCTTGACGCCAACGCCGGCGTCGAGCCGCAGACCGAAACCGTTTGGCGCCAGGGCGACAAGTACAAAGTTCCACGCATCTTCTTCATCAACAAAATGGATAAGATCGGCGCCGACTTCTACTATTCCGTCGACACCATTCATAAGCGCCTCGCCGCCAAGACCGTTATTCTGCAGCTGCCGATCGGCTCGGAAAACAATTTTAAAGGCATCGTCGACCTCATCCGCATGAAGGCCGTGGTCTGGGAAGAAGAAACCCTGGGCGCTGCGTATCACGACGAAGACATTCCTGCGGACCTCGTTGAAAAGGCGAAAGAATACCGCGAGAAGATGGTTGAAACCGTGGTCGAGCTCGACGAAGCGGTGATGGAAGCCTATCTCGAAGGCAATGAGCCGGACGAAGCGACGCTGAAGCGTCTGATCCGTCAGGGCACCTGTAAGGTGGAGTTCCACCCGGTGCTGTGCGGCTCCGCATTCAAGAACAAGGGCGTTCAGCCGATGCTCGACGCAGTCGTCGACTTCCTGCCGAGCCCGGTCGAAGTTCCGGCGATCAAAGGTCACCTTCCGGATTCCGAAGAAGAAGTGCTGCGCAAGTCGTCAGACAGCGAGCCGCTTTCCATGCTCGCTTTCAAGATCATGAACGACCCGTTTGTCGGCTCGTTGACGTTCTGCCGTATCTATTCGGGCAAGCTCGAAGCCGGCACGCAGCTGTTGAACACGGTTAAGGGCAAGAAAGAGCGCGCTGGCCGGATGCTGCAAATGCATTCCAACAGTCGTGAAGAAATCAAAGAAGCCTATGCGGGCGACATCATTGCGATTGTCGGTCTTAAAGACACGACGACCGGCGACACGCTCTGCGACCCGGCGAAACCGGTTGTGCTCGAGCGCATGGAATTCCCGGAGCCGGTTATCGAGCTCGCGGTCGAGCCCAAGACAAAAGCCGACCAGGAAAAGATGGGCTTGGCGCTGCAGCGTCTGGCGGCCGAAGATCCGTCCTTCCGCGTATCGACTGACGAAGAGTCTGGTCAGACGATCATCAAAGGCATGGGCGAGCTCCACCTCGACATCATCGTCGACCGCATGAAGCGCGAATTTAAAGTCGAAGCCAATATCGGCGCGCCGCAGGTTGCGTATCGTGAAACGATCACCAAAGCCGCTGACATCGACTACACGCACAAGAAGCAGTCGGGTGGTTCGGGTCAGTTCGCGCGCATCAAATTCCGCGTTGTTCCGCAGGAGCCGGGCGCAGGTTATGAGTTCGAGAGCCAGATCGTCGGCGGCTCGATCCCGAAAGAATACATTCCGGGCGTTGAAAAAGGCATCAACTCCATTCGTGAAACTGGCCTCTTGGTCGGTTTCCCGATTCTCGACTTCAAAGTCGAGCTTTATGACGGCGCCTTCCACGACGTTGACTCGTCAGTTCTGGCTTTCGAAATCGCAGCGCGAGCAGCGTTCCGCGAGAACAAGCCGGCGCTTGGTCTGGCGCTGCTCGAGCCGATCATGAAGGTCGAAGTTGTGACCCCGGAAGAATACACCGGCACGGTCATCGGCGATCTCAACTCGCGGCGCGGCCAGATCCAGGAGCAGGAAATGCGCGGCAACGCAAACGTGGTTCACGCCATGGTGCCGCTCGCCAACATGTTTGGCTATGTGAACAATCTTCGCTCGGCGACCCAGGGGCGCGCTCAGTACACGATGCAATTCGATCATTATGAGCGCGTGCCGAAGGCGGTTGAAGAGGAAGTGAAGGCGAAGCTGGCAGGCTAGCCGCTAACCAAGAGGCGCCCGCCAGAACGAACGACCGGGCGATTGAGTTTAACGACGGACGTCAAAGAAGACGGAGAGAAGTGAAATGTCGAAGGCAAAATTTGAACGGACTAAACCGCATGCGAACGTCGGCACTATCGGCCACGTTGACCATGGCAAGACGACCCTGACGGCTGCAATCACCAAGTATACTGGCGATTTCAAAGCGTATGACCAGATCGACGCGGCGCCGGAAGAAAAAGCGCGCGGCATCACAATCTCGACTGCACACGTCGAATATGAATCACCGGCTCGTCACTACGCACACGTCGACTGCCCGGGTCACGCTGACTACGTCAAGAACATGATCACCGGCGCTGCCCAGATGGACGGCGCAATCCTGGTTGTGAACGCAGCTGACGGCCCGATGCCACAGACCCGCGAGCACATCCTGTTGGCGCGTCAGGTTGGCGTTCCGGCGATCGTTGTTTACCTCAACAAAGTTGACCAGGTTGACGACGAAGAGCTGCTCGAGCTGGTTGAAATGGAAGTTCGCGAACTTCTTTCTTCCTATGACTTCCCGGGCGACGATATTCCGATCATCAAAGGTTCGGCGCTGGCCGCTCTTGAAGATCGCGATCCGGAAATCGGCGAAAAGTCGATCCGCGCCCTTATTGAAGCTGTTGACAGCTACATCCCGACGCCGGAGCGTCCGGTTGACCAGCCGTTCCTGCTGCCGATCGAAGACGTGTTCTCGATCTCCGGCCGCGGCACCGTTGTGACCGGTCGTGTTGAGCGCGGCGTCGTCAACGTTGGCGACGAACTCGAAATCATTGGCATCAAAGACACCAAGAAGACGACTTGCACGGGCGTTGAAATGTTCCGCAAGCTGCTTGATCGCGGTGAAGCCGGCGACAACGTTGGTGTTCTGCTGCGCGGCATCGAACGTGATGGCGTTGAGCGCGGTCAGGTTCTCTGCAAGCCGGGCTCGGTGACGCCGCACACGAAATTCGTGGCTGAAGCCTACATTCTGACGAAAGAAGAAGGCGGCCGTCACACACCGTTCTTCACCAACTACCGTCCTCAGTTCTACTTCCGCACCACAGACGTGACCGGCGTTGTCACGCTGAAAGAAGGCG
>CAZAOB010000050.1:2922-6086 GCA_964486635.1 uncultured Caulobacterales bacterium
TGCCGATCGCCATGGAAGAGAAGCTTCGCTTCGCTATCCGTGAAGGCGGCCGTACGGTTGGCGCAGGCATCGTCGCAAAAATCGTAGAGTAACAGGAAATGCGATTGCGCGGATCGGCTGACGCCGGTCCGCGCTTTCGACTCAAGAAACTAGAAGCAGAAATTTTCAAAAAGCGAAGCGTAGAACCATGCAACAGAACATCCGCATCAGGCTCAAGGCGTTTGATCATCGCGTACTCGACGCTTCGACGTTGGAAATCGTGAATACAGCGAAGCGCACGGGCGCGAATGTGCGCGGGCCTATTCCGCTGCCAACGCGCATCGAGCGTTACACGGTCAACCGTTCGCCGCACATCGACAAGAAGAGCCGCGAGCAGTTCGAAATGCGTACACACAAGCGCATGCTCGATATCGTGGATCCGACGCCGCAGACGGTGGACGCGCTGATGAAACTCGACCTCTCGGCCGGTGTCGACGTCGAAATCAAGCTGGGCGCTTAAGGAGCATTTGAAATGCGCACGGGACTAATTGCAAAGAAGATGGGCATGACCCGCATCTTCAGCGCGGAAGGCGAGCACCTTCCCGTTACGGTGATGCAGATGGAGGCCTGTCAGGTCGTCGGTCAGCGCACCGTCGAAAAGAATGGCTACACGGCTGTTCAGCTTGGCGCTGGCGTGAAGAAGGCCAAGCGCGTGAACAAGGCGGAGCGCGGTTACTTCGCGAAAGCGAATGTTGAGCCGAAGGCGAAGCTGGTCGAGTTCCGTGTTTCGGAAGAGAATCTCGTCGACGTCGGCGCCGAACTTTCGGCTGAGCACTTTCTTGTGGGCCAGAAGGTCGATGTGACCGGTACGTCCATCGGTAAAGGTTTTGCCGGCGCTATGAAGCGTCACAATTTCGGCGGTCTCCGCGCCTCTCACGGTGTTTCGATTTCGCACCGTTCGCATGGTTCGGTTGGCCAGTGTCAGGATCCAGGCAAGATTTTCAAAGGCAAGAAGATGGCTGGCCACATGGGCGCCGCCCGGGTCACCACGCAGAACCTTGAAATTGTCCGCACGGATGCCGATCGCGGTCTGATTTTGATCAAGGGCGCAGTGCCGGGTCCAAAAGGCGGCTGGGTTCTTATCAAGGACGCTGTCAAGCGCGCCGCTCCGCAAGGTGCGCCGACGCCCGCAGGGTTGAAGTCGGACAAAGCGCCGGCCGCACAGGTTGAAGAGCAAGTCGCAGAAGAAGCGAAGAAGGAAGGGGACGAATAATGAAAACCGACGTCCTCAGCATGGACAACAAAAAGGCCGGGTCGATCGATCTCGACGACGCCATTTTTGGATTGGAGCCGCGTGCGGATATTCTGCATCGCTGCGTTGTCTATCAATTAGCCAAGCGCCAGCAAGGCACGCACAAGACCAAAGAGCGTGGCGAAGTCAAAGCTACGTCCAAGAAGTTTGGCCGCCAAAAAGGCGGCGGCGGCGCCCGTCACGGCAACCGCGCCGCTCCGCAGTTCCGCGGCGGCGGCAAGGCCCATGGTCCGCGCGTGCGCAGCCACGCGATCGACCTGCCAAAGAAAGTGCGCCGTTTGGCCATGAAACACGCTTTGTCTTCCAAGCTTGCAGCGGGATCGCTCATCGTTATCGATGAGGCCAAGCTCGCCGAAGCAAAGACAAAGAGCGTTATCGAAGCGTTCTCGAAGCTGAACATCTCCAATGCTCTCATTGTTGATGCCTCCATCGATGAAAACTTTGGTCTCGCTGCGCGCAACCTGGCCGGCATCGACATGCTGCCAGTGATCGGCGCAAACGTTTACGACATTCTGCGCAAGGACAAGCTGGTCCTGACGAAAGCGGCCGTCGAAGGCCTGGAGGCTCGTCTCAAATGAGCAAGAAAGCTGGAACTTCGGCCGTTGAGGCCCACTACAACACGCTGATCGAGCCGGTGATCACTGAGAAATCAACGATCGCCGCCGAGCACAATCAGGTCGTGTTCAAAACACCGATCACGGCGACAAAGCCGGAGATCAAGGAAGCCGTTGAAGCGTTGTTCAAGGTGAAGGTGAAAGCCGTTAACACGCTGCGCGTCAAAGGCAAGAACAAGCATTTCAAAGGGCGTCCCTACACGCGCTCTACCGTGAAAAAAGCGGTCGTGACTCTCGAAGAAGGTCACTCGATCGACGTGACGACCGGACTGTAAGGCGGGTTAAGACCATGGCTTTGAAAAAATTCAAACCGACGACACCGAGCCGACGCCAATTGGTGCTGGTGGATCGTAGCGAGCTCTGGAAAGGCAAGCCGGTAAAGGGCTTGACCGAAGGCTTGTCCGAAAGCGCTGGCCGCAACAATACGGGCCGCATCACCATGCGTCGCCGCGGCGGCGGGGTGAAGAAGACCTATCGCATTATCGACTTCAAGCGTTCGAAAGTTGATATCGAAGCGAAGGTTGAGCGTCTGGAGTACGATCCGAACCGGACCGCATTCATTGCGCTGGTCAAGTATCTTGATGGCGAGCAGTCCTATATTATCGCGCCGCAGCGATTGAAGGCTGGCGACAAGGTCATTTCCGGCGCCAAGGTTGATGTGAAGCCAGGCAACGCGATGCTGCTGAAGTCCATCCCGGTCGGCACGATCATCCACAATGTTGAGATGAAGCCAGGCAAGGGCGGACAGATTGCGCGCTCTGCCGGTTCCTATGCGCAGCTGGTTGGTCGTGATGGCGCGATGACACAGGTTCGCATGCAGTCCGGCGAAGTGCGTTTGATCTCCGGCGAGTGCATGGCGACGATCGGCGCCGTTTCAAACCCGGATCACATGAACCAGTCGATCGGCAAGGCCGGCCGCAACCGTCACAAAGGCAAGCGTCCGTCTGTTCGCGGCGTTGTGATGAACCCGGTCGATCACCCGCATGGCGGCGGCGAGGGCCGTACATCAGGCGGCCGTCATCCGGTCACGCCCTGGGGCAAGCCGACGAAGGGCGCCAAGACCCGCAAGAACAAGAAAACCGACAAACTCATTCTGCGCTCGCGTCACGCGCGCAAGAAGAAATAGGCCGGAGTTAATTAGACATGCCACGTTCAGTCTGGAAAGGCCCGTTCATCGATCGCTATCTGCTTAAGAAGGCGGAAGAAGCGCAGGACGGCAAACATAAAGGCGGGATCAAATCCTGGTCGCGCCGTTCGAC
>CAZAOB010000050.1:6096-25155 GCA_964486635.1 uncultured Caulobacterales bacterium
GAAGACATGGTCGGCCACAAGTTCGGCGAGTTCTCTCCGACCCGGACCTATTTCGGCCACGGCGCGGACAAGAAGGCGAAGAGGAAGTAGTCATGGGGCAGAGCAAAAATCCCCGCCGCGTTGGCGAACATCAGGCTATGGCCAAAGGTCGCCTTATTCGCACGTCGCCGCAGAAATTGAATCTGGTTGCGCAGCTCATTCGCGGCATGCCGGTTGAGAAGGCGCTGGCTGAGCTCACTTTCTCGCGCAAGCGGATTTCGCAGAACGTGAAGAAGGTTCTCGAGAGCGCGATTGCGAACGCGGAGAACAACCACGATCTCGATATCGACAGCCTCGTCGTTGACCAGGCGTTTGTCGGCAAGAACATGGTCATGAAGCGCTGGCGCGCCCGCGCACGTGGCCGCACCGGCAGAATTCAAAAGCCGTTTTCTGAAATCACGATTGTCGTGAAAGAAGTTGAGGAGGCCGCTTAATGGGCCAGAAAGTCAACCCAATCGGTCTGCGCCTCGGGATCAACAGAACCTGGGACTCGCGCTGGTTCGCCGGCAAGGCGTCATACGGCGATCTTCTGCATGAAGACCTTCGTATCCGGAAATACGTTGAAAAGCGCCTGCAGCAGGCTGGCGTTTCGCGCATCGTGATCGAGCGCCCGCACAAAAAGTGCCGGGTCACGATCTATACGGCGCGTCCGGGTGTGGTTATCGGCAAGAAAGGCGCTGACATCGAGAAGCTGCGCCTTGAGCTCGCGAAGCTTTCCTCGTCGGAAACGGTTTTGAACATCGTGGAAATCCGCAAGCCGGAAATCGATGCGACGCTGGTTGCTGAAAACATCGCTCAGCAATTGGAGCGCCGGGTTGCATTCCGTCGCGCCATGAAGCGCGCAATGCAGACTGCGCAGCGCATGGGCGGGCTTGGCATTCGGATCAACGTCTCCGGCCGTCTCGGCGGTGCAGAGATCGCCCGGATGGAATGGTACCGCGAAGGCCGCGTGCCGCTTCACACGTTGCGCGCTGACATCGATTACGGTGTGGCGACCGCCCAGACGACCTACGGCGCCATTGGCATCAAGGTTTGGATCTTCAAGGGCGAGATCATGGAACACGACCCTATGGGTCAGGAAAAGCGCCTCATCGAGGCACAGACTGGCGGCGTGAGCGGTCAGCAGCGCGCAAGCAATCGCGCGTAGAAGGGATTTGGAGGCGTCTGAGCAATGCTGCAGCCGAAGAAAACAAAATTCCGCAAGATGCACAAAGGGCGCATCAAGGGAGCCGCAAAGGGCGGTACGGATCTGAACTTTGGTTCACATGGCCTGAAAGCCATGGAGCCGGAGCGCGTCACATCGCGTCAGATCGAGGCCACCCGTCGGGCGATCACGCGCGCCATGAAACGCCAGGGCCGCGTTTGGATTCGCATTTTCCCGGACGTGCCGGTGTCGAAGAAGCCGACCGAAGTGCGCATGGGTAAAGGCAAGGGGTCTGTTGAGTTCTGGGCTGCGCGCGTGAAGCCGGGTCGCATCATGTTTGAACTTGATGGGGTTACCGATGAAGTGGCGCGCGAAGCGCTGCTGCTTGGCGCTGCGAAGTTGCCGATCAAGACGCGCATTGTTTCGCGTATTGGCGAGTAAGGAGCTGAAGAGATGAATGCGACCGAAGCACGCGATCTGACTGCCGATGAACTGAAGGACCGTCTTCTTCAGCTGCGGCGTGAACAGTTCAATCTGCGCTTCCAGAAAGCTTCTGGCCAGCTCGAAAAAACTGCGCGCATTGGCGAAGTCCGTAAGGATATTGCGCGGATCAAAACCATTCTCGGCGAAAAAAGCCGGGCCAACTAATTAGACGCAAAGAGGCGAAGCAATGCCAAAACGCATTCTGCAAGGCGCTGTAGTCAGCGACAAAGGCGATAAAACGGTTGTGGTCAGTGTGGACCGTGCGTTCACGCACCCGCTTCTGAAAAAGACTGTTCGTCGTTCGAACCGCTTTCATGCGCATGACGACAAGAACGAATACAAGGTTGGCGACTTGGTGCGCATTCAAGAATGCGCGCCGAAATCCAGACTAAAGCGCTGGGAAGTCATCGGCCTCGGATCAAAAGGGTAAGGTCTTTCTCACCGGAGTTTCCGGCGAAAGATGAAGTTTAGCGGGGCCATGTGGGCCCATCAGGAGGATCACCATGATCCAGATGCAATCAAATTTGGACGTCGCCGACAATTCCGGCGCAAAGCGCGTTCAGTGCATCAAGGTGCTCGGCGGGGCCAAGCGCAAATATGCAGGCGTTGGCGACATTATCGTCGTGTCCGTCAAGGAAGCGATTCCTCGCGGCCGCGTGAAAAAGGGCCAGGTGATGAAGGCCGTCGTCGTCCGTACGGCGAAGGACATCAAGCGCAAAGACGGTTCAACCATCCGTTTCGACCGCAACGCTGCTGTCCTGATCAACAACAATAAAGAGCCGATCGGCACTCGTATCTTTGGGCCGGTGACCCGCGAACTGCGCGCCGCCAAGCACATGAAGATCGTGTCGCTCGCACCGGAGGTGCTCTAACCATGGCTGCGAAGATTAAAAAAGGCGACAAAGTCATTGTGCTCGCGGGCAAAGATCGCGGCGCGGAAGGCGAAGTCGTGGAAGTGATGCCGAAGGCAGACCGGCTGGTCGTGCGCGGGGTCAATCTGATCAAGAAACACCAGCGTCAGACGCCAGGCCAGGAAGGCGGCATCATTACGCGTGAGGCGCCGATTCACGTTTCGAACGTGGCGCTGAAAGATCCTTCGACGGGCAAAGCGACCCGCGTGGGTTTCAAGGTTGCTGATGGAAAGAAAGTCCGCGTCGCAAAGGCGTCGGGTGAGGTTATCGATGGCTGAAGCACAATCATATGAACCGCGTCTCAAGACGCTCTATAACGGCGCTATCCGCGGAAAATTGAACGACAAGTTCAACTATTCCAACGTGATGATGACGCCTCAGCTCGAAAAGATCGTCATCAACATGGGTGTCGGCGACGCTGTGAACGACCGCAAGGCCGTTGACGCCGCTGTCGCAGACCTGACGCTGATCGCCGGTCAAAAGCCTGTGGTCACCAAGGCGAGCAAGTCCATCGCGGGCTTCAAGCTGCGCGAAGGCATGGCGGTTGGCTGCAAGGTCACCCTGCGCAAGGATCGCATGTTCGAGTTTCTCGATCGGCTGATCAACGTCGCATTGCCGCGCGTTCGCGACTTTCGCGGGCTGAACCCGAAGAGCTTTGATGGCCGTGGCAACTACGCCATGGGCCTGAAAGAACACATCGTGTTTCCGGAAATCGAATACGACAAAGTCGATAAGATTCGGGGCATGGACATCATCATCTGCACAAGCGCGCGCAATGATGACGAAGCACGCGAATTATTGCGGGAATTCAATTTCCCGTTCCGTAAATAGAAAAGGCATTGGGCAAGGTCCGCTTTCGGGTGGAAACCAGCTTGAGAAGGAGAATACATGGCGAAGAAATCAATGATCGAGCGCGATCTCAAGCGTCGCCGGATGGCGAAGAAGTTTGAGTCTCGTCGCAACCGGTTGAAGGCGATCATCAAAGATCAGGAGCAGTCCGGCGAAGATCGTTTCGCCGCGTCGCTCAAGCTCGCTGAGCTGCCGCGCAACTCGTCGAAGACGCGCATCCGCAATCGTTGCCAGGTGACGGGTCGCCCGCGCGCTTACTATCGCAAACTGAAGATGTCGCGAATTGCACTTCGTCTGCTCGGTTCGGCTGGGAAGATTCCCGGCCTTGTGAAATCTAGCTGGTAAGGGGGCCGAGAGAACAATGGCTATTAATGATCCTGTCGGCGATTTGATCACGCGTATCCGCAATGCGCAAATGCGCCGCCACTCAACGATGAGCGTGCCGGCGTCGAAGCTGCGCGGCTGGGTGCTGGACGTGCTTGAGGGCGAAGGCTACATCCGCGGCTATTCCCGCGTTGAAAAGGACGGCGAAAAGCCGGTTTTTGAAGTCGAGCTCAAGTACTACGAAGGCGCGCCGGTCATTCAGAAGATCCGCCGGATCTCCAAACCAGGCCGTCGCGTGTACTCTTCTGTGAGCGATTTGCCTTCGGTCCGGAACGGTCTGGGCATTTCGATTGTTTCGACGCCGAAGGGCGTCATGTCAGACGCAGCCGCACGCGACGCCAATGTTGGCGGCGAAGTGCTCTGCGAAGTTTACTAGGGCTGGGAGCGAACAATGTCCCGCATCGGTAAGAAACCAATTCCTGTGCCAAAAGGCGTGACCGTCACTGTGAACGGTCAGACCGTGAGCGCAAAGGGGCCTAAGGGCGAGTTGCAGTTCGTCGTCAGTGATCTGTGCACTGTGGCGCTCGAAGAAAACGAAGTGTCGATCAAGCCGGTCGACAATTCCAAGCCAGCGCGATCGCACTGGGGCATGAGCCGCACCCAGATTGCAAACATGATGGAAGGCGTCGCCAACGAGTTCACCAAGACGCTTGAACTGGTGGGCGTCGGCTATCGGGCGCAGATGAAAGGCTCTGCTCTTTCATTGGCGCTTGGATACAGCCATGAAATCGATTACCCGGCCCCGGAGGGCGTGAAAATCGCCACGCCGAAACAGACGGAAATCGTCTTGACCGGCATCGACAAACAGAGGGTCGGACAGGCCGCAGCGGAAATCCGCGCGTTCCGTCCGCCAGAGCCTTACAAAGGCAAGGGCGTGAAATACGCCGGTGAATTCATCTTCCGTAAGGAAGGCAAGAAGAAGTAACGCTTCGCTTAAAGGATATCGGACAATGGCCGATCAAAAGAGAAAAAATCACGTCTCGCGGGCTGGCCGCACGAGAGGCAAAATCAAGCGAGTGACGACCGACCGTCCGCGTCTGTCGGTTTTCCGCTCGTCCAAGAATATCTCTGCGCAGATCATTGATGATCGTGAGGGCAAGACGCTGGTTTCTGCGTCTTCGCTGGATGTTGATGTGCGCAAGGATGTGCCGAAGGGGTCGAATAAGGATGCCGCGGCGCAAGTTGGCAAAATTATCGCGGAACGCGCGGTGAAAGCCGGCGTCAAGGATGTCGTGTTCGATCGCGGCGGTTACATTTTTCACGGCCGGGTGAAAGCGCTTGCGGATGCCGCGCGCGAAGCCGGCCTTAATTTCTAAGGAGTAGGTCATGGCGCGAGACGAAGGACGTGGCCGCGGACGCGGACAAGGCAAAGGCCGGGGCGAGCGGGAAGAGCGCGACGAGTTCGTCGACAAGCTAGTCGCCATCAACCGCGTTGCGAAAGTTGTGAAGGGCGGCAAGAACTTTGGTTTTGCTGCGCTGGTCGTGGTTGGCGATCAAAAGGGCCGCGTTGGTTTCGGCAAGGGCAAGGCTCGCGAAGTTCCTGAAGCTATTCGCAAGGCGACACAGGAAGCCAAGCGCAACCTGGTTCGCGTGCCGCTTCGTGAAGGCCGCACGCTGCATCATGATGCGTCGGGTCGCTGGGGCGCCGGCAAAGTTGTGCTTCGCGCGGCTCCTCCGGGAACCGGCATCATCGCCGGCGGTCCGATGCGCGCTATTTTTGAAACGCTTGGCGTGCAGGACGTTGTTGCGAAATCGCTTGGTTCTTCGAATCCGTACAACATGGTTCGCGCAACCGTCGACGCGCTGAAAAACCAGACCAGCCCGCGCACGATGGCGTCCAAGCGCGGCAAGAAGGTCTCCGACATTCTCGGCAATCGCGGTCGCGACGCCGATGCGGCTGACGCGGCGTAAGGGAGCTATTCCATGGCCAAGAAAACAGTAAAAGTGCGCCAAACCGGCAGTCCGGCGCGTCGCCCGCAGGTACAGCGTGCAACCCTCATTGGGCTAGGACTCAACAAGATCGGTCGCGAGCGCGAGCTTGAGGACACGCCGTCAGTGCGCGGCATGATCAACAAGGTTTCTCACCTTGTGAAGGTCATTGAGGACTAGGCGAACAGATTCACCGGGCGATCTATCGTCCATCACACCGCCCGGATACGGGCTCATTCAGGCGAGGCGGCTGATCCGAATGGAGCCAGCTGTCGCAAGTCGAGGTAAATCATGAAACTCAACGAACTTTCTGACAATAAAGGCGCGCGCAAGAGCCGCATTCGTGTCGGCCGAGGCATTGGCTCCGGCAAAGGCAAAACCGCAGGACGCGGCGTTAAAGGTCAAAAGGCCCGCTCAGGCGTCACCGGCATCCGCGCCTACGAAGGCGGCCAGATGCCGCTTTACATGCGTCTACCGAAGCGCGGCTTCAACAAGCCAAATCGCGCCGCCTACGTCGAGGTCAATATTGGCCGCCTGCAGTCTGCAGTGGACGCAGGCAAGCTGGACGCCTCGAAAACGATTGACGTGAACACGCTGGTCGAGGCCGGTGTTCTGCGCCGTGCCAAGCAGGGCGTCCGTCTCCTGGGCACGGGCGAGCTCAAGGCCAAGCTGACGCTGGTCGTGGCTCACGCCTCGGCCGGGGCGAAGGCTGCCGTCGAGAAAGCTGGCGGATCGGTCACGGTCGCAGCGGCGAGCGAGTAGGACGAGTTCGGCTGTTCGGGGGTTGCGGGCTGTGGTCCGAGCCTCCACATGGCGAAGGCGCCGGCAGCGCGCGGACCGGACGGGCCCGCAACAGAGGATCCTGAAATCGCCCCGAATGTCGGGTTGAGGGCAAGCTGAACAGGTAACGGGCTGATGACTTCTGCAGCGGAACAATTCGCGTCGAACATCAATTTTGCGTCTTTTGCGAAAGCGGAGGAGCTGAAGAAGCGGCTTCTCTTTACGTTGGGCGCGCTCATTGTTTATCGGCTTGGCACCTTCGTTCCCATTCCGGGCATCGACCCTGTGGCGTTCAGCGCCGGCTTTCAGAGCCAGCAGGGCGGGCTTCTTGGCACGCTGAATATTTTTGCCGGCGGCGCCGTCGAGCGGATGGCGATCTTCGCGCTGAACATTATGCCGTACATTTCTGCATCGATCATCATGCAGCTGATGGCGGCCGTCATTCCGTCGCTGGAAAAAATCAAAAAAGAGGGCGAGCAAGGCCGCCGCCAGATCAATCAATACACGCGTTACCTCACTGTGTTCCTCGCCACTATGCAGGGATACTTCATCGCGGTGAGTCTGCAGAGCCAGGCGGGAACAGTGATAGCTCCCGGACCGTTCTTCCTGCTCACCACCACGGTGACGCTGGTAGGCGGCGTGATGTTCCTGTTGTGGCTGGGTGAGCAGATCACAGCGCGCGGCGTCGGCAACGGCGTCTCCTTGATCATCTTTGCGGGCATTGTCGCGGAGATGCCAAGAGTGGTTGCGTCGCTGCTCGATCAGGGCAGAGCCGGCAGCGGAGTTGGCGGCGGAGCGATTCTGGTGATCGCCGCGTTGGCGCTCGGCCTGATTGCTTTCGTCGTGTTTATCGAGCGTTCGCAGCGCCGCATTCTGGTTCAGTATCCGCGCCGTCAGGTTGGCCAGCGCATGACTCAGGGCGAGAAATCGCACCTGCCGCTCAAGATCAACGTTTCGGGCGTTATTCCCCCGATTTTCGCGTCATCACTCCTACTTCTGCCAGCCACCGCCGCGAGCGCGGTCGGCGATGGCTCGCCGCAGTGGCTTCAGGATCTGACCTTTCTTTTCGGCCCAGGTCGGCCGTCTTACATCGCGCTCTATGCGGTGCTGATCATTGGCTTTACCTTTGTTTACACCTCTGTCGTGTTCAACGTCGAAGAGGTTGCAGACAATCTGAAAAAGTATGGCGGCTTTGTGCAAGGTTATCGCCCCGGCGCCCGCACTGCGGAATATCTCGATTTCGTGTTGACCCGTCTGACCGTGATCGGCGCGATGTATCTGACGGCCGTTTGTATCTTCCCCGAAATTTTGAAGTCAGCCTACGGTCAATCCATTCCGGTCTATATCGGCGGGACATCGTTGCTGATTGTCGTCTCGGTTACGCTGGATACGGTAGGTCAAATTCAGGGTCACCTGGTTGCTCAGCAGTATGAAAGCCTGATCAAGAAATCGAAGCTCCGCGGGGGCCGTCGATGATTGTCATCTTCCTTGGACCGCCAGGCGCGGGAAAAGGCACCCAGGCGGCGCATATCGTCGAGCGGTATAATATTCCGCAGCTCTCCACCGGAGACATGCTGCGTGCTGCCGTAGCAGCAAAATCGCCAGTGGGGCTTCAGGCCAAGGCCGTCATGGATGCCGGCAACCTCGTTTCCGACGAAATCGTCGCGGCGATTATCGAAGAACGAATTGAAGCGGATGATTGTGCGAACGGCTTCTTGCTTGACGGATTTCCACGCACGATCCCTCAGGCCGAGACGCTCGACGCCATCTTGCTGAAAAAAGAACGCTCGGTGGACGCCGTGATCGAACTTCGGGTCGACGAGGCCGCGTTGGTCGAGCGCCTGCGGAGCCGCATCAAAGAAACCCTCGCAAAGGGCGAATCCGTCCGTAAGGACGACAATGAAGAGACGTTCGCGAAGCGCCTTGAGGTGTACCGTGAACAGACAGCGCCTTTGATCCCGTACTATGAGGCGCAGGACAAATTGCGGGCCGTGGACGGCATGCAGACGGTTCCGGCCGTCTCAGGCGCCATAGACGCGATTTTGGACCCGATTCAGGGCTGAATTTGCCCTGAATAACGGTTGACGGCGGGCGGCGCGCGGCTATATCTACGCGCTCTCCGTCAGAAGGAGTACCGCCCGCCCGGCAGGGGTTCGCCCCTATGCGCCGTCGCGGGTCTTGTTGCTTGAAACCCTGTATTGGGAAGCAGGCGACTTTTGAGTGTGTTTGAGGTGGGTCCGAATGGACCTTTAAAATGGTTGGCCCGGCCAAGGGAAAAGGGGCGAGACGCAAAAGAAGGAATCTACCTGTGGCCCGTATAGCAGGCGTTAATATCCCGACTAACAAGCGCGTGCTGATTGCGCTGCGCTACATTCATGGAATCGGCCCGGCGAAAGCCGCCGAAATTTGCGAGAAAGTCGGCATCACGCCGGAACGTCGCGTAAACCAACTTTCAGACGCTGAGATTTTGCGCATCCGCGAAACCATCGACAGTGATTATGTCGTGGAAGGTGATTTGCGCCGTGAAGTCGCCGTCAACATCAAGCGCCTGATGGATCAGAGCTGCTATCGCGGTCTGCGGCATCGCCGCGGCCTGCCGGTTCGCGGTCAGCGCACTCATACAAACGCCCGCACGCGCAAAGGCCCCGCCAAAGCAATCGCCGGCAAGAAGAAGTAAGGATAAACCATCATGGCGAAGCAAGCAGCTGCAGCGCGCGTCAAACGCCGCGAACGCAAAAACATCTCAACGGGCGTCGTTCACGTGAACGCGTCGTTCAACAACACCATGATCACCATCAGCGACGAACAAGGAAATGCGATTTCCTGGTCGTCGGCCGGCGGCATGGGCTTTAAAGGCTCGCGCAAGTCGACCCCATACGCCGCGCAGCTCGCCGCTGAAGACGCAGCAAAGAAGGCGATGGATCACGGCATGCAAACCGTCAGCGTCGAAGTGCGCGGTCCAGGCACTGGCCGTGAAAGCGCATTGCGTGCATTGCAGTCTGCAGGTCTCACCGTCACCGTTATTCACGATGTGACGCCGATCCCGCACAATGGCTGCCGTCCGCGTAAGCGTCGTCGCGTTTAATCTCGATACAGAATAGATAGAGAGCAATCCGAACCCATGGATACATCACATATTCTCGAAAAGAACTGGCTCGAGCTGATCCGCCCGGCGAAACTTGAAGTCGCCGCAGGCGCTGATGCTTCGCGCAAAGCGACGATCGTGGCTCAGCCGCTCGAACGCGGCTTTGGCCTGACGCTCGGCAACTCGATCCGCCGCATTCTCATGTCCTCGCTGCAAGGCGCCGCCGTGACATCGATCCAAATCGATGGCGTTGTGCACGAGTTCTCGTCCATTCCGGGCGTCCGCGAAGATGTCACCGACATCGTTCTCAACATCAAGCAACTCGCTCTGCGTATGCATGCAGACGGTCCGAAGCGTCTGGTGCTCAAGAAATCAACGCCGGGCGTTGTTACCGCGGGCGATATTGAAGAAACCTCTGCTGTTGAAATCCTGAACAAAGACCATGTGATCTGCCACCTGGATCAGGGCGCGAACCTGCGCATTGAAATGACGGTCAACACCGGCAAGGGCTACGCGCCGGCCGAGCAAAATCGTCCTGAAGATGCGCCGATCGGCCTAATTCCCGTCGACAGCCTGTACTCGCCGGTCAATCGGGTGGCTTACCGCGTTGAGAACACCCGCGAAGGTCAGGTTCTCGACTATGATAAGCTGATTATGGATGTCGAAACCGACGGTTCATTGTCGCCTGATGATGCGGTCGCTTACGCTGCTCGCATTTTGCAGGACCAACTGCAGGTTTTCATCAACTTCGATGAGCCGACAAAAGACAAAGGCGGCGATGCTCGTGAGGAACTTCCGTTCAACCCGGCGCTGCTGCGCAAGGTCGATGAGCTGGAGCTTTCGGTCCGTTCAGCCAACTGCCTAAAGAACGACAACATCGTTTACATCGGCGATCTTATTCAAAAAACAGAGGCGGAAATGCTCCGCACGCCGAACTTCGGCCGCAAGTCTTTGAACGAGATCAAGGAAGTATTGGCTGGGCTCGGTCTGCACCTCGGAATGGACGTGCCGGATTGGCCTCCAGAAAACATTGAAGAACTCGCGAAGAAATTTGACGAATAACCAAGACCGGCGACAGCCGGCTTAAGGAGTAAAAGCCATGCGACACGGGATGGCGCTGAGAAAACTGAACCGCACCCATGAGCACCGCAAAGCGATGTTCGCCAATATGGCTTGCGCACTGATCAAACATGAGCAGATAACAACGACGCTGCCGAAAGCCAAAGAGCTTCGTCCGATTGTTGAAAAGCTGGTCACCATGGCCAAGCACGCCGACAAGGACAATGGCCGCGCGCTGCATCTGCGCCGTTTGGCGATTTCGCGCATCCGCGACGAGAGCATGGCCAAGAAGCTGTTTGATACGCTCGGACCGCGTTACGCCGAGCGCGATGGCGGTTACATTCGCATCATGAAGGCCGGCTTCCGCTATGGCGACAATGCGCCGTTGGCTGTGATTGAGTTTGTCGATCGCGATGAAGACGCAAAAGGTCAGGACTCCGGTCCGGTGATCGGCGTCGAAGCGGATGACGACGAAGAATAGAAAACGAAGCGCGAAAGCCAAATGGCGGGCGCGTTGAAAGTTTGAATGCCAAGCGCGCGGGAGTATAATCGCTCCCGCGCGTTTCTTGTTGTTTGGAGGAGTTTATATGTCTCGACTCGCCTTTCTCGCCGCCGCGCTCGCCCTTTTCATTCCTGCCACCGCTTGTGCGCAGCCCGCGCCGGAAGCAAACGCCATGCCGGCATCCGCGCAAGGCGACGACATGGCGGGTGAAGCGATTGCAGCCTCGCCGCGCGTCGTTCCGCAATCCATGTCGGAAGTGAAGCTCTCATTCGCGCCCGTGGTTGAACGAGCCGCGCCCGCGGTCGTCAACGTCTACACAAAGCGCGTGGTGCAGCAGAGCAGCCCTTTTTCAGGCGATCCGTTCTTCGAGCGGTTTTTCGGCGGCGGCGGGCCCCGTGAGCAAAACTCTCTGGGCTCGGGCGTGATTGTAAGTCCTGATGGTGTGGTCGTCACCAACAACCACGTCATTCAAGGCATGACTGAAATCAAAGTCGTGCTGAGCGATCGCCGCGAGTTTAACGCTGAACTCGTCATGGCGGATTCGCAGACGGATCTTGCCGTGCTTCGCATTTCCGTGGACGAACCGTTGCCTTATCTGACATTCGCAAACTCGGATTCAATTCAGGTGGGTGATGTGGTGCTGGCGATCGGCAATCCATTTGGCGTCGGACAGACCGTTACGAACGGCATCATTTCAGCACTCGCGCGCACGGCCGTTTCGGTATCCGATTATCAGTTCTTTATCCAGACTGATGCCGCGATCAATCCGGGCAATTCTGGCGGTGCGCTGATCGATATTGACGGCCGTTTGGTCGGCGTCAATACGGCGATCTACTCTCGCTCGGGCGGCTCGAACGGCATTGGTTTCGCCATTCCCTCGCGGCTTGTTCAACAGGTAATCAAGTCGGCAATTTCAGGCACCGCACTCGTTCGTCCGTGGATTGGGGCATCGTCCAGCACGGTGACTGCCGATCTGGCCAAGGCGCTTAAGCTTGATCGCCCCGCCGGCGCCATCATCGATGACATCTGGCCAAGGGGCCCTGCGGACGCCGCCGGCCTCGCGCCGGGCGACGTCATCATCGAGGTGGACGGACAACCGGTCTATGACGCACAAACGCTACAGTATCGCGTCGGCGTCAATGCTGACGGTGATGCTGCCGACATCGTGTATGTGCGAGACGGCAAAAAGCGAAATGCGAAACTCACATTATCGTTGCCGCCCGAAACGCCTGCGCGCGACGAACGGGTGCTCGAAGGAAATCATCCGCTGAATGGCGTGACGATCGATAATCTGTCGCCGCGATACAGCGAAGAGCTTGGTCTCGATCCGCTATCAAAAGGTGTCGTTGTCTCCAAGGTAGAGCCGCGTTCATTTGCTGCGCGCCGTGGGTTGCGGCCGGGACACAAGATCGTTTCGGTCAACGGGCGCCACGTAGAAACGACCGCCGACCTCGACCGAGAGATCAATCGTGCGGGATCGAGCTGGGAGCTGGAAGTCGATACGGGCGGCCGCATTGTGCCCTGGAGAGTCGGAAGATAGAACCGGAATGAACGACCTCTTTAACGCGGCGGGACTTGAAAAAGATGCGCCGCGTCCGCTGGCTGACCGGTTGAGGCCAAAGTCGCTTGCTGAGGTAGTCGGTCAGGATCATTTGCTGGCGAAGGGTGCGCCTTTGCGGCGCATGCTGGACGCGCAGCGACTGTCTTCGGTAATTCTGTGGGGACCGCCTGGCGTTGGCAAAACGACGATCGCGCGGTTGCTTGCGACCGAAGCGAGGCTCGAGTTCGAGCAGATATCTGCGATCTTTTCCGGCGTTGCGGATTTGCGGAAAGTATTCGAGCGGGCTAAGGCGCGCCGTGCGGCTGGCAAGGGCACGCTGCTATTCGTCGATGAAATTCACCGCTTTAACAAAGCGCAACAGGACGGGTTCCTGCCGCATGTTGAAGCGGGCGTCATCACGCTGATCGGCGCCACGACAGAGAACCCTTCTTTTGAGCTCAATGCGGCGCTGTTGTCTCGCGCGCAGGTGTTCACTCTAAACCGTCTTGATGACCATGCCCTGGAGCTACTGCTTGTTCGGGCGGAACGAGAGGAGGGGCGGTGTCTTCCGCTTACGGACCAATCGCGAGCCATGATGCGGTCAATGGCGGATGGCGACGGTCGTTTCATGTTGAACCTTGCGGAAGAAATTTTCGCCGAACCCGCTGACCGGACACCCATTGAGAAGAACGAGCTGGGCGAGATCGTTCAGAGACGCGCGCCGGTCTACGACAAGGGGCAGGAGTCGCATTACAATCTCGCCAGCGCGCTGCAAAAGTCCATTCGGGGTTCGGATGTGGACGCTGCACTTTACTGGGCGGCGCGCATGCTCGCCGGCGGCGAGGATCCCAAGTTTATTTTGCGCCGTCTGGTCGTGGTGGCGTCGGAAGACATCGGCAATGCCGACCCGCAGGCGCTGCCGCTCGCTGTCGCGGCTAAAGACGCCTATGAATTTCTCGGCCAACCGGAAGGCGAAATCGCCATCGGGCAGCTCGTCTCCTATTTGGCCACCGCTCCGAAATCGAACCGCTCCCACGTGGCGTTCAAACAGGCGAAAGCCGCCGCCCGGGACACAGGATCGCTGGCGCCGCCGCCGCATGCGATGAATGCGCCGACGAAACTGATGGAGCAGCTCGGCTATGCCGAAGGCTACGTCTATGATCATGATACGGAAGACGGCTTTGCAGGACTAAATTACTTTCCATCCGAAATGGAGCGGCGCGCGTTTTACAAACCATCGCAGTTTGGTTTCGACAAGGAAATCGCGAAGCGGCTGGAATATTGGGAGCGGAAGCGCAGAGGGCGGTCTTGAACAACGGCCCGCGCGGCGCGGTCAAGTCATCGATCTTGAAGCCGTTGATATTTCAGCGCTATTGCGCTTTACCGTGGTTCGATTGAATAGGTGGCTCGATGAACGGTTCAGTTTGGATAGCAGTTGCGGCCGGCGGCGCGCTAGGCGCAATGGCGCGGCACGGCGTTTCGAAAACGGCGCTTCATTTTCTTGGCCCGAATTTCCCCTGGGGCACGCTTGCCGCAAATATCGCCGGTTCGTTCGCCATGGGTGTGTTAATTGTGTGGCTGGCGGCGCGAGAGCCATCGAGCCCGGCCCTGCGCGCGTTCCTTACGGTTGGACTGCTAGGGGCCTTCACCACTTTCTCGACATTCTCTCTTGATGTCGTCGCGCTTTACCGTGATCGCACGATCCTCATCGCCGGCGCATACCTCCTGGCGTCAGTCATTCTATCTGTGTCCGGTCTGCTCGCAGGGTTGGCGCTTGGAAAGCAGTTTTCATGAGTGGAGTGCAGACAAGACAAGTCACGCCCGATGAGGCGGGAATGCGCCTTGATCGCTGGTTCAAAGTGCATTTTCCGGATGTGCGCCACGGCGAGCTGGAAAAGTTTCTGCGTAAGGGGCAGGTGCGTGTGAGCGGCGGACGCGCCAAGTCCAATCGTCGCCTCGAAGCCGGTGAAGACATTCGGATTCCCCCATTGTCCGATAGTCCCGCGCCCGCACCACGCAAGGTTAGCCCGCAAGACGCAGCCGAACTCCGCAAGATGATTATCTTTGAAGACGATCATTTCCTCGCGCTGAACAAGCCTTTCGGCCTTGCGGTGCAAGGCGGAACCAACACCAAGCGTCACATTGACGGCATGTTGTCGGCGCTGGAGAAAAACGGAGAGCGTCCGCGCCTTGTGCATCGTCTGGATAAAGACACCGGCGGTCTACTGCTGGTCGCAAAAACCAGAATTGCAGCTCAACGGCTGGGAGATGCCTTCAAGGGACACGGCGTTTCAAAGACGTATTGGGCATTGACCGCTGGCGTTCCGCGACCCCGGGAAGGGACCATAAACCTCGCTATCGCCAAGAAGATGGTTCGCATCGGCGACGGTGAAGAAGAGCGCGTGGCGCCCGCGGATGGCGAAGAAGCAAAGCGCGCTATCACCGACTATCAAACACTTGACGAAGCCGGCGCGGATGTCGGCTTTCTGGCCATGCGTCCAGTCACCGGGCGCACGCACCAGTTGAGAGTGCATGCTGCCGCGATCGATTGTCCGATCATTGGTGACGGGAAATATGGCGGTGAGGCCGCGCGGCTTGAGGGCGTTTCGCAGAAGCTCCATTTGTTCTGTCGTTCCATGTCGTTTCCGCATCCGAGCACCGGACGAAAGACGACGCTTACCGCACCGCTTTCCGGGCATATGCTGGAGACGTGGAAGTTCTTTTCATTCGATAACAATGCGCAGTGCGAATGGCCGGAGGACTTGCGCTAATGACCGCTTCGGGGCGCATCAAACGCTTTTACAAGTCTGTTACCGTGGAAGAACGCGAGAATCGATTTGCCGTACTTCTCGATGGGCGCGCTTTGAAGACGCAAGGCGGCGAAGAACTTCTCGCGCCGACCCTCAGTCTTGCAGAAGCCATCGCAGATGAATGGGCGGGGCAGGGCGAGCATATCGTTCGCAGCAGCATGCCAATGACGGGTATGCAATCGGCGGCTATTGATGGCGCTGGCGTGTCCGGCGAATGGCTTGATGAAGTCTTAAATTATCTGAGGTCGGATCTTGTTTGCTATCGCGCTGACACCCAGGACGCGCTGGCGGAAAGGCAAGCGAAAGTCTGGGATCCTTACATCAATTTTATGCGTGAAGAATTCGGCGCGTTGCTTGTGACGACGACGGGGATCGTCGCTATTACCCAGCCTGAAGCTGGACTCGGTGCGGTTCGCCGTGCATTGAGCAAGGAAGCGCCGGAAACGCTTTTCGCGCTCCAAATCGCCACGGCTATTTGCGGATCGGCGGTTCTGGCGCTGAGTGCTTGGCGTCACGCCGTTAGCGCAGAAGCAGCGTTCGAAGCGTCGCGCGTCGATGAGCGATTTCAAGAAGAAAGCTGGGGCGTAGACGACGAAGCAAAGGACCGGGAGGCCCGACTACGGTCCGACTTTCTTGCTGTTGCGCAGTACTTGCTGCTGCTCGAGAGTTGACTACATGTCCAGCGTTTCGCCGCGATTTAACGCGCGAAATCGCATTAGCTCGTCGCCGTTCAACACCATGTCGCTGTTGGCGTCCATGGAATCGAAGTCGAGCATATACTCCCGAATGTAGTCTTGTAGCGACAGCGTTTCCGCCGCGCCGGCCATGAAAGAGAACTTCTCTTTGGCGTATGCTTCGTTTTGCATCTTCGCGACATCCGGATCCAGCTCTTCGAGAAAGGCGTCGTATTGACGCTGGCGTGCAATCTCCTGGCTGGGCGCTTTGGCCTGTCGCGTATCGTTTTTGCGCCAGCTGTCCACAAGAGTAGCGAACTCGCTGGCGTCCACTCGCTCATCGCGATTAGCGTCAGCGATCACGAAATCCAGTTTGGCTTCTTCAAACGCTTCGGTGCGAGTCAGCGCTTCGCCGTCGAATGTGGACTTGATGCGCTCAAGCGTGGTCCGTCCGGCCTCGGTCTCGCGATAGGGCTGATCTCGAGAGAAAGTGACGGTGCGCTTTTTGGTTTCCACGACTTCGCCGTCAATGGTGCGCTTTAGTGTGAAGGTCTGTTGGAGTTGCTGAGTGCTATTTAGGGAGTCCGCCATCTCGTCCGGATTCACGATGAAAGTGGCGTCGCCTTCCTCAGTCATCGCCTCCGATGCCGCGCCATCCTCAATCGATCCGGATACAGGTGTGGATTCGACGGAAGCGTCTTGAGCTTGTGCAGAAACGGTGAGTGCGAAAAAGCCCGCCAGCAGCATGCAGCCATTAGGTTTCATCATCTTGAGCAACTCCTGTTTAGTCTTCGGGCAATCTAGCACGCTACATCGTAAATTGTCTGCAAATTCAAAGGCCTTTTAATGGCGGTTCGAACATTAAATCATCTTAAGACGGGCGAGTGTCGCCGCCGCTCCAAGCACCGCGTCGCGGGCTGGACGAAACCTTTGGCCCGTAAGCGCTGTCACATAATCGGTGTCCGCCTGCGGAACGCAGTCCAGATCAGGTGTGACTGACGCCAGGCTTCGGTCGAATACGGCCAGCACACGGACAAGCCACGCGGGCAACACTTTGGAAGGTATTTTCTTCGCCCGATCAGGATAGGCTTCGCGAAGGATGTCGCCGACTTCTTTCAAGGAAAGCGTGTCGGCTGATGCTATCAGGCGCCGGCCGCCGGTCTCTGGCGTCTCCAATGCACGGACGTGCAGTTCCGCAACATCTCGCACATCAACCATGGGAAATGACGCTGGCGGAATTGCCGGATAAGCGCCTTTGAGAAACAGCCGCACCAGATCGAGCGACGCGCCAATGTCGTCGTCCAGAGGAGGGCCTAGAACCAGAGACGGGTTAATCGTAGTCAATCGATGCTTGAAACCGCCGCCGATAGCGGCGTCCCATGCTTCAGACTCCGCTGCAGTTTTTGAAACCACGTAAGGCGACAATGGCGGCCAATCGATATCTGTCCAGTCGGCTTCCTTGATAACCATCGCGGCGGGCCGGTTCGCCCGGTACATCATTGCGGCAATGGACGACGTCATGATGATGCGGTCGGCGTGGCTTGCGGCTTTTATAACACGCAACGCACCGTCGCGAGCCGCGGGCGTCAGCGCATGGCGGTCTCGCGGCTGTGCGGTCGGCAGCGGCGATGCAAGGTGCATAACCCCTGTGCAGCCTTTTGCGGCTTCGTCCCACCCTTCATCAGAAAGCAGATCGGCAGCAACGAACGACAGTTTGCTTGAATCCGCGCCGGCGTCTTCAAGCGATTTTTTGACTTGAATGGCTTTGTTCAGGGTTCGGATTGTGCCGCGCACTTCGTATCCGCGCTGCAGGAGTTGAAGCGCTACGTGTTTGGCGATGAACCCGCTAATGCCCGTGACGAGGATTTTCTCCGCCATGGTCAGCTCCCGAAAGGAATCAGCTCCGCATCGGGACTATTTCACCATGATGGCGGCGGCGCGTCGAGGGTGGGGCCGAACACCATGTTAAATGCGCTCTTCAGGGCCTCATCGGCGTCATCCATTGTGACGGGAAGGCCGAGATCAACAAGACTTGTGACGCCGAGACCGGGCGCCGTGACGCCGCAAGGCGTGATGCCGGAAAAATGCGAAAGATCCGGTTCGACGTTAAGGGCGATGCCGTGAAAGCTGACCCATCTGCGGATGCGAACGCCGATTGCGGCGATCTTGTCTTCGCGGACGGGTTCTCCGGGCTCCGTTCGATCCACCCAAACGCCGACCCGATCATCACGGCGTTCACCCGTAACGTTGAATACCCTCAACGCTTCGATAATCCACTGTTCGAGCCCGAAGACGAAAGAGCGAATGTCTTTCCCACGCGCCTCGAGGTCGAGCATGGCATAGGCCACTCTTTGGCCCGGACCATGGTAGGTGTATTGACCGCCGCGAGACGAGCGATGCACTGGAAAGCGCTCTGCGTTGAGAAGATCCTGCGGTTTCGCACCCGTCCCGCCTGTGTAGAGGGGTGAGTGCTCCAGCAGCCAGATCAGCTCTCGCGCTTCACCAGAGCGTATGGTCGCCGCGCGCGTCTCCATGAGTGCGACAGCGTCTTCGTATGCGACGCGTCCTGGTGAGACGGCCCACTCTACCGGCGTTTCACGCCGCAGGCGCTCGACGGCGGCCGTATTTGCGGGCGAAGTTCTGGACACGCTCAACCTCTTTCCAGCAGTGGCGGACATTCGCGTCAGTTAGTGACCGCAGGTCGGAAGGGCAACACGCGCTCTCAAAATCGTTGGTTTTAAGGGGGGAAATGCGCCCGGGCGGCTCCCGTGGCCGAATCGTCTCGATTTGGGCTTCACAGCCCCTAAGGCTTTTGCTATGCCGCGCGCTCCCTGCCGGGACGTGCGGTCGTGGCGGAATTGGTAGACGCG
>CAZAOB010000051.1:0-24145 GCA_964486635.1 uncultured Caulobacterales bacterium
TCTAGTGTGACAAATTCTGTTTAGGTCGAGTGACCTAAAGCGAATTGGCCATTTACGGGGGAGTAATGGCGTCGTCAACAGAGCATTCGGCGAATCCGAAAAAAAACCGGAATCAAGCGCCTTCGTCGCAGTCCGCCGACACCGAGAAGGCGATCGCTGCGATCGTCACGCACCTTCAAAATCTCCGCAATGCACGTCCGATGACCCGGATGTGCAACGGCAAGACCGACAAGACCCGAAACACCGTCGAGCGCATCCTGACCGCTGCAACCTCAGTTTTCATCGAACACGGTCACGCCGGACTGTCGCTGCGCAAGGTCGCCGGCGAGGCGGACATCGCCGTGGGCAATCTGACCTATCATTTTCCCACCAAATACGCGCTGATTGACTCCATCATGCGCGAAGCGCTGGCCGACTATGTCGAAGCGCATCTCGAGCAATTTGAGATGGGCCGCGACGAACCTCTGGATATCTTACTGAATGTCGTTGAATTCTATGTCAGCAACGCGCGCAACAGCCACCGCTTGTTCTATCAGTTGTGGGGTTTCGCCGGCTCCAGCGAAGAGGCGCGAACTCTCGTGCGCGATCTATACCGGCCGATCGGCAGATTTATTTACTACCTGGTCCGTGCGGCGAATTCAGAGCTCAACGACACCGAGATCCGTCAGGCGGTGCTGCAGATTTTCGCCCTCGAAGAAGGCTACAAATTGTTTATCGGCATGGAGCCCAACGATGTCGGCGCGATCCAGACTGCCGAAGCCGATATTCGCGCGCTGACGCTGAAGATCATCGGCGCGGCTTGACCGAAATTTGTTGAAGACGCGCGGTCGATAGCCCACATTCACGGTCATGATGATCATTGAACCGCGCACCCGCGATCTCGGCGGCTTTACTGTTGGCCGCGTTCTTCCCTACGCCAAGCGCCGCACCGTCGGCCCCTTTATTTTCTTCGACGAGATGGGTCCGGCGCAGTTCAAACCCGGCGCCGGCATCGATGTGCGCCCGCATCCGCATATCGGCCTCGCCACGGTCACTTATCTGTTCAGCGGCGAGATCCGCCATCGCGACTGCCTTGGCTACGACCAGGTGATTCGCCCCGGCGATGTGAACTGGATGACCGCCGGGCGCGGCATCACCCATTCCGAACGCACTGATGACAACTTGCGCGCCAGTGGCCAGTTCATGCACGGCATTCAAAGCTGGGTCGCGCTCCCCGAAGATTCCGAAGAGGTTGAACCGTCCTTTCACCATCACCCCAAGGCGTCATTGCCGGTGATCGAGCGCGATGGCGTCACCATGCGGCTCATCGCCGGCGCCGCCTTCGGCGAAACCTCGCCGGTGAAAACCTTCTCGCCGATATTCTATCTTGGCGTCGAGGCGCAGGCGGGCGCCAATATTCCGCTCCCGGACGATTATGAAGAACGGGCGATCTACATCCTCTCCGGCGCCGTTGAGATCGACGGCGAAGCGCACACCCATGGGCGCATGATCGTCTTCGATGCTGATGCTCGGCCAGCGATCAAAGCGAAAGAGGAATCGAAACTGATGCTGCTGGGCGGCGCGCCGATGGGCAAACGCTTCATCTGGTGGAACCTCGTTTCTTCATCGCAGGAAAGGATCGACCGGGCGAAACAGGACTGGCTCTCCTCCGCGAAAAATGGGTTTAATGACTCGGTCTTCACTCTGCCGCCCGGCGAAACGGAATTCATCCCGCTGCCGGAGAACTAATCGACTTCCAAAGGGGTAAGCATCAGTGAGATTGATTGCAGCGGCCGTGACCTTCGGGCTCAGCGCATGCGCAAGCGCGCCTTCCAGCAGCGGAGCGGACACCCACAAAATAAGTCTGCCCGATCGGCAGACGGAGATTGTACTCGACAGGATCGCCGCCGAAACCGGAATCGTTACGGCCGGTTTCGGCGTCATCCGCGATGGTGAGCTTGTCTGGACCCATTATTACGGCGAACAAGCGCCTGGCGTCGCCGCGGGGCCGTCCACGATGTTCAACGTCGCCTCCATCACCAAAACAGTCTCGGCGGAAACGGCTTTGCGGCTGGCGGCCAACGGAAATCTCGACCTAGACGAGCCGCTATCGGCCTATTGGGTCGATCCCGACATTGCCGGCGATCCGCTGCTCGACAAACTTACAGCGAGAACCGTGCTCACGCATAGCACGGGCTTTCCCAACTGGCGGTTCTTCCGTGACGACCGCAAGCTCGCCTTCGAAAGCGAGCCCGGCTCAAGATTCACCTATTCGGGCGAAGGTTTCGATTATCTCGCGCGGGCGCTGGAGCGAAAACTTGACCGCTCCTTTCCAGACCTCGTCTCGGAAATGGTTTTCAGTCCGGCCGGCGTGGAAGCGGCAAGGCTCGCAGTCAACCGCGAAGACACCGTCGGAATTGCGAGGCCTGTCGATGAAAATGGAAAGTTCTACGGCTATTATTGCTATCCTTTCGGGTGGTGCCGCGAGGAAGGAACCTATTCCGCCGCAGATGACATGGTCGTCTCCATTCCGGACTATGCGCGCTTCCTGATCTCCGTCATGAACGCCGACGGATATGACGAAACGCTCGAAGGCGAGCGGAACCGCGTGCAGACCAACAAGGGTAGCGAAAGCGTCATCGACTGCGTCACGTCTAAGCCATGCCCCGTTGCGCAAGGATACGGTCTCGGCTTCGATGTTATCAACTATGGAGACTTCGCCTTTATCGGCCATGGCGGCAGCGACTGGGCGGAAGTGGCCGCCGCATATTTTTATGCGCCGTCAAAGGATGGCGTGCTGATATTTCTCAACGCGCCCAACATTCAAGCGCTTGAAGCCATGCCGCAGTTATTGGCCGCGATTGATGGGGCCTCGCCCTATATCGGACAATACGCCCGCTGGCTTGCTCGCGAACGCCAACAGCAAGAGACCGAGTAGCCCACCTCGCTATCCATTTTCTCAATACAACAAATCAAAACTATCTATTTTACAGATAAATTAGACACCTATAGGTTGTTCGCATCGGTCGCGGACATTGGCTTTGCATCCCGTCGCGTTGGTTTTCTGTCCGCTTCTCGATGACTGGCCGCAAAAGGCGCGTCATTCCGCTTTGGGCGCTTTGGCGGCTTTGGGCGCTGCACTACTTCGCAACCACTCGGTGCGGAGGAAATTTTTATCGGAGGGACACATGAACCGGACTTTCAAACCTGCCCTGCTCGCCACCGCCGCGATTGTCGCGCTTGGCGTTACGGCTTGCGGCAAAAAAGAAGCGTCGAACGAAGCAACTTCAACGACAGTCGAAACACCAGAAGCGGCGCCAACGCAGGAAGCCGCCGCGAAAACGCAAACTGCGTCCGGTCACGGCGACATGACCCACACCGGCGCGCGTTCCAATGAATTCTGGTGGCCGAACTCGATCAACCTGCAGCCGCTGCGCCAAAATGAGCCGCGCCCGAATCCGATCGGCGAGGATTTCGATTATGCCGCCGAATTTGCAACGCTCGATCTCGACGAAGTGAAAAGCGACATCGAAGCGCTGATGACAACCTCGCAGGAATGGTGGCCGGCCGATTATGGGCATTACGGACCATTCTTCATTCGCATGGCCTGGCACAGCGCTGGCACATACCGCACATTCGACGGACGCGGCGGCGCCGGCGGCGGACAGCAGCGTTTCGAACCGCTCAACAGCTGGCCGGATAACGCAAACCTCGACAAGGCGCGCCGCCTGCTCTGGCCGGTGAAGCAGAAATACGGCAATAAACTTTCCTGGGCCGATCTGATGGTGCTGACCGGCAATGTCGCCATGGAGTCCATGGGCTTCAAGACATACGGTTTCGCCGGCGGTCGCGAAGACGACTGGGAAGCCGAGCTGGTCAATTGGGGTCCGGAAGCTGAATGGCTCGCAGGCGACAAGCGCTATAGCGGCGACCGCCAACTGCAAAAGCCCCTCGCCGCGGTGCAGATGGGTCTCATCTACGTCAACCCCGAAGGCCCGAACGGCAATCCCGATCCGCTGCTCGCAGCAAAAGACATTCGCGACACATTCGGCCGCATGGCGATGAATGACGAAGAAACCGCAGCGCTGATCGCCGGCGGCCACACTTTCGGCAAGGCGCATGGCGCGCGCAGCCCGGAAAACTGCGTCAGCGCGGAACCGGCGGCCATGGGCGTCGAAGCGCAAGGCGAAGGCTGGATCAACAAATGCGGCACGGGCAAAGGCGCCGACACGATCACCAGCGGCCTTGAAGGCGCATGGACCTCGAGCCCGGCGGAGTGGACGCATCAATATCTTTCGAACCTCTATGCGTTCGAATGGAAACAAACCAAGAGCCCGGCCGGCGCCACGCAGTGGATTCCGACCGATGAAAACGCAGCGAACCTCGTTCCCGACGCGCATCGTCCGGACATTCGTCATGCGCCGATCATGTTCACCACCGACCTCGCGTTGAAAGAAGACCCGCAATACCGCGCGATCACCGAGCGCTGGCTTAACAATCCGGAAGAGTTTGAAACTGCCTTCGCAAAGGCCTGGTACAAACTCACTCACCGCGACATGGGTCCGCGTTCGCGTTATCTCGGCTCGATGGTTCCGGCGGAACAAATGCTCTGGCAGGATCCGGTGCCGGCGGTCGATCATCCGTTGATCAACGCAGCGGATATTGCGTCGCTGAAAACTAAAATCCTCGCTTCGGGTCTCAGCGTTTCCGATCTGGTGCGTACGGCTTGGGCTTCGGCGTCGTCCTTCCGCGACACGGATATGCGCGGCGGCGCCAATGGCGCACGCATCCGCCTTGCTCCGCAAAAAGACTGGGCGGTGAACGATCCGGCGGAGCTTGCTGAAACGCTGGCGGCGCTGGAAGCGATCCAGACCGAGTTCAACGATGCGCAAACAACGGCAAAGCGCGTTTCGCTGGCGGATGTGATCGTGCTTGGCGGCGCGGCGGCGATTGAAAAAGCGGCGCGCGATGCGGGCAAGACCGTCACCGTTCCATTCACGCCGGGACGCAACGATGCGAGCCAGGAGCAAACCGACGTCGCATCCTTCGCCTTCCTTGAACCGGCCGCCGACGGCTTCCGCAATTATGTGGGCGCCGGTCAGTCGCGCCGTCCGGCAGACCTGCTGGTCGATCGAGCCGACACGCTTGGCCTGACGGTTCCCGAAATGACCGTGCTGGTCGGCGGCATGCGCGCGCTCGGCGCCAATTCTGGCGGTTCAGGCCATGGCGTTCTTACCGACCGGCCGGGCGTGTTGAGCAATGACTTCTTCGTCAACCTGCTCGACATGTCGACCAAGTGGTCGCCGAAGCAAGGCGCGCAATATGTGTTTGACGGCGTCGACCGCAACACCGGCGAGCCAAAATGGACGGCGACGGAAGTCGATCTCGTCTTCGGGTCGAACGCAGAACTGCGCGCCGTTGTCGAGCTCTACGCCTACGACAATGCGCAGGGCAAATTCACCGACGACTTCATCGCCGCGTGGACCAAGGTGATGAACGCCGATCGCTTCGGCAAGGCTTAATCCATCCCTCCCGACTTCGGCGCGCGCTCTCTCTCCCCCTAGCGCGCCGGAGATGAAGGAAGCGGCGTTTCAGAGCGATCTGAAACGCCGTTTTTTTGACTCAGATTATTCGCCGAAGAACTGGAATATCTGCGACGCCTTTCCGCTTACGCATTCCTGCATCTCGATCACGGCGTGATCCGACGTCGATGCGCCCTGAACGTCGAGACATTTGTTGGTCTGTCCGAAACGGAACCGGAATCCGGCGCCGACCGGGTCGACACGCCAAAAGCGGTCGGTACGCACTTCGCAGCTCGTGTGCATAATCTGGGTTCCGTCCTCAACCGGCGAGCCGGCTTGCGTGGCTGGCTGCATGCATTGCGGCCCGTTGCGCCCGGCGCTGTGCGCCGCGATCACCAGATAGACGCCCGAACCCATGGAGTTCATCACCCACTTTTGCGCGCCGGCTCGGCAAGCCTGTTGGGTGACCGGGAACCAGCTTTGAACCGCCTCGCCCACGACGCCGACACATTTGCCAGAGTGAGACGGCCGGATCTGGACCCGCGCATTAGGAGCGGGAACGGTCGTCAGCGCGCGAAGGTTTTCTGCATTCGGCGGGGTTACTGTGCGCAATGACGGCGCAAAGTTGGCGAAACGCCGCTGCGCTCGCCAGTTGGCAGGGCTGTCCGGCTCATCGGGCAGCGTCGCGATATACATCTTCCCGGGCAGGAGCTGGAAGTTATGAGAAAAGTCAGGACCGATTTCGATCGGACCTTTGGCGTTCAATACGTTTCCAATCTCAACCTGCGCGCCGCGACGGAACGCATAGGCGTCCACTTCCGCAATTGTCCAGGTTGACCCGAGCGCCCGTCCGAGCTCATCGAGAAACTTGCTGTTCGACGTGTTCGCCGACTGGTCAATGCCAGTCTTGAACGTGTTGAACAGCGCGTCCCGCGTCGCCTGAGATTCTTCATCATGCTCATACAACTGGAACGCAAGCACCAGAACACCCTGCGGCGACAGGTCAAAAACCATGTCGCTCGCCGACAGCGTTACGGACTCACCGTCGTCTACGTCTGATAATGGCGACTGATTGAAATACTGCGTGGCGTTGTTGGCGCCATTCAGCGGGCTTGCCGAAAAAAAGAAGAACGGTTCGTCGGAATCCGACGCCCGATCCCATTCAGACTCGCGAATGCATTTGAGCGTATCGAGACTAAGTGTGAAACGCATCCAGCCTTTGTCGATCCTGTCTTGCGACAAGCCATTCCGGCTCGCCGTGACCGAATATTGGAGGTCGTACTCGCCGTCCTTTGACGCATCAATTTTCAGCGCCTGCGTCGAGCTTCGCGCTGCTTGCCGCAACTGATCGAACGAGAGACGCGCTGTGGTTTCGCCCACATAGTCCGCCTCGCCGCTGATCAACGGCAAAAACGTCGCCTCAGGGTCTGTAAAAATTCCGGCGATGGCGTCGTAGATTTCTTCGCCCAGCGCCGCCATGACGTCGCCTGCGTCCGCAGCATCATTGACCAGGCTGATCCAGGTTGGTTTTTCCGGCACCGGGCCGATGGTGTAGACATCATTGTCGCCCTGTTCGAAGTCATTATAGACGAGCAAACGATTTGAGCGCAGCCCCGCGTCCGCGTCGGTCGGCATGTAATCGAGTTTGAATTCCTTGTTGCCGCTGGCGAAGTAGACCCTTGCGCTGACGTCTGCGTCAGTGCCGGCGCCTTGCGTGTCCGCCGTGCGAATGCGCAAACGAATGTAATAGCCGTCCGACTCGCTTCCCGACACCGGATAATCGCCCGCCGAAAGGAACTGGAACGGGAGTTTATCAAACCGCTCGAACTGCGCCTCGCGTTGCGCAACCGACGAATTCACACCTTGCTTGACTTCGCTCCAGAACTTCGCGTGACGGCGCTGCATGATGCCATCGAGGATCGACACCCACTGTGTGGTGGACTCAATTGCGAGAAATTTCGACGTGGCGAACAGGCGATCTGAATCGATGGCGCAACTGCGCGGTTGGACCCGCGGACACACGCCGCGCGTCACAACTTGTCCGTTGGCGTCGATCACATCGCGCGCCGGCGTTTCTTCATCACAAGCAACGCCGAGATTGGCGACCGCGTTGCATTGATTGAGCGACAACCAGTTTTCAGTGTTGCGAGAAGAAAACGCGCCTTCTGCTGTGGTAAGACCGCGAACATTGCCGCCGACTTTCGCCAGCCAGCTGTTGTCTAAAGCGATGCCGGGCGGCGACAGCACCAGCGCGTCGACATTCAACCCCTCCAGAGAGATCGCCGTCGCCTGTCCGTTGCGGCAATACCGCAGGTAAGACTGGCACTGCGGCGCTTCGGCGAAGGGCGACAGTCCGGTGCAGACCTGCTCCATCACCGGTGCAATTTCCGGCCGTCCGTAGACGCTGCACTCGAACGACACTTTGCCATGACTGGCTGGCGCCGTTGTGGCCGGCAGCTCATACGCGCCAGCATAGAGCGACTGTCGCGCGCGTTCCTCCTTTGGCAATTCGTGCCAGGTGACCCTGCGGCGCGAAGCATCGTCGACCCAGTTGGAATGGGTGTAAAAATCCTGCACCGCATGAACGCTGACGCCGAGAATATTATAGGCCGCCGCGTGGTCGTTGTTTTCCGCCGCCCAAATGAGGCCGGCGACGGCGCCCGATGCATAACGCCGCCAGTTCGCTTCAATGGCTTCGGTCGTGAACGTATCGTCGAAATGCAGTTTCGCCAGTTCATCGAACTGCGCCAGGCTTGCCTTTAGCCGTTGGTCGAAGCCGTTCGGCACGCCCTGCGCCCAGAAGATCGGACTATAAAGGTATGCGTCGATAAAATCCGCATGCCACGCAATCGCTGTTGCGGCATCAAGGCTGTAACCGAGGCCTGAAAACACGCGCTGCTGCGGGTCCGCAGTGATGGCGCCGTCGCCGGCGAGGGCACGATATGTAATGTCGAAATGGTGAAACGGACGTCCGCTCAGAATATCTTCGCCGCTATACGCAACAGCATTTCCGGCAACCATGCCCACACAGGCAGATACCGCCAATAGAAGTTTTTTAATTGATCGCATGCTCGCTCCCCGCACATGTCTGCGGTTGAAACGCTAGTGCATATCGATCCAAATGCAATGTCTTATTTCACAACTGCTCCCGCGTGGAATCGGAAAGCATTGTTAGGACACAGAAATTTATTCGTCAGAACTTGAACAGCTTTTCTGCTTCGGATTTTGACGAACCGCGATCTTGCTTGGCCTTTTCACAGCGGGTGACTTCCGCTTTCAGCGCTTCGATGCGCTCATCAAGATCGGCGACCGACAGCGCGTAAAGATCCTGCTTGGCGAGATAGGAAAGCGTCATGTCCGGCTTTTCGTTGAGCGGTTGATCATCCATGAGGCGCCTCCTGCTGCGTCGAAGAGGGACTTTGCGAAATCGCGCGCCATAAGGCAAGAATGGCGAAACCCAGCGAGGCCGACCATGAGCACCCTTCCCGCCACGATGAACGTTATTGAAATCACCGAGCCCGGCGGGCCGGAGGTTTTGCAACTGCGCGAGCGGCCCGTTCCGGCGCCAACCGGCAACGAAGTGCTGATCCGCATCCATACGGCGGGGGTCAATCGGCCTGAAGTTTTGCAGCGCAAGGGCATGTATCCGCCGCCGCAAGGCGCGACCGATGTTCCCGGACTGGAATGCGCGGGCGAGATCGCGGCGGCGGGCGGCGACGTCAAAGACTGGCGCGTTGGCGATAAAGTCTGCGCGCTGTTGACCGGCGGCGGCTACGGCGAATACGCCATCGCCGATGCGGGTTCGTGTCTACCGGTCCCCCACGGCGTCAGCATGGAAGAAGCTGCGGCGCTTCCCGAAACTATTTTCACGGTCTGGGCGAATGTGTTCGACGATGCTCAGTTGAAATCCGGCGAGACATTGCTGGTCCATGGCGGCACCAGCGGCATCGGCGCGGCAGCCATCGGCCTCGCAAAGACGTTCGGCGCAAAAGTGATCGCCACCGCCGGCACAAAAGAAAAATGCGACGCCGCGCGCAAGCTTGGCGCCGACGAAGCCTACAACTACAAAGAAGACAAATGGGAAGATGAGATTACAAAGACCGGCGGCGCCGATGTGGTGCTCGACATGGCCGGTGGCGATTTCGTTGCGCGCAATTTGTCTTGCATGAACTTCGGCGGACGGCATGTGTCGATCGCGATGCTGCGGGGCGCAGAAGCGACGGTGAATATCTTCACCATCATGCGCAACCGGCTGCGGCTTTCGGGCTCGACCATGAAGGCGCGCCCTTTTGCTGAGAAAGCGCGTCTCGCCGCGGATATCCGCGCGAATGTCTGGCCGCATATAGAGAGCGGCAAGTTCCGCCCGCGCATTGATGCGACCTTCCCGCTCAGCGACGCAGCCGAGGCCCACCGCCTAATGGAGGCCGGCGGTCATGTGGGCAAAATCGTGCTGAAGGTGCTTTAGGCCGCGTGGCCCTTTGTTTCTGCGGTTTTGCGGGCGCGGGAGCGGTCAATATTTTCCGGCCAAGCCGCTCCTGCGGCCTTGGCGCGCGGCGCCAAACGGTCTATATGCGCCCCCGAAACAACGCTTTCCCCGAAAATTCCGGCGGTTAGCGCGGCTCTCCGGAAGGGGGGCCCGCCTGCGCAGCCTTTTGGGGGCCTACTGATTGGAGACGACCTATGTCCGACCGCCCGCTGATGCCGATCGCAACCGCCGTATGGCTCATCGACAATACGTCGCTGACCTTTGACCAGATCGCTGAATTTTGCGGCCTGCACCCGCTGCAGGTGAAAGGCATCGCCGACGGCGATGTCGGCGCCGGTGTTCGCGGCATTGACCCGATCTCAACGCACCAGCTGGCGCGCGAAGAGCTTGAAAAAGCGGAAGCGGATGATTCTCACCGGCTGAAATTGCTGCGTCCGAAAACTGTCGTTGCTGAACGCACCCGCAAGGGTCCGCGCTACACGCCGGTGTCGAAACGTCAGAACCGCCCCGACGCGATTGCGTGGATGGTGCGCAATCACCCGGAAGTTTCCGATGCGCAAATCTCGAAGCTGCTCGGCACAACGAAATCGACAATCACTTCGGTGCGTGATCGTTCGCACTGGAACACCGCCAACTTGCAGCCGCGCGATCCGGTCGGCCTTGGCCTGTGCTCACAGATCGATCTCGACGCCGTCGTTCGCAAGGCGGCCGCCAAGCGCGCGAAAATGATGAAGGACGATCCGAGCCTCGTGCAGGATTCAGGTCCGTCGCTCGAACCGGCGCACGACAATGCGGCCTCGGATGACGACGCAAACGAAGTGCGCGAAAAGAAAGTCGATCTCGACAAGGTGTTTGCGGACTTCAGCGCCGGCGCCAGCGACGACGACGATCAGGACTAGGATTTTTTCTTCTTCGGGCCGCTCGCATTCGCGGCCAGTTTTCCGCCGTCCACATAGACGGTCTGGCCAGTGACGTAGGAAGCTGCGTCGCTGGCGAGAAAAAACACCACTTCTGCGACTTCGTCAGGATCGCCGATGCGTTTGAGCGGCGTTGCTTCACGCTCGCTGTCGCGCGCGGCCTCCTCCAGATCGCCCTTGATGGCGCCGACGCCGACCAGATTGGCGCGCACGCCGTGAGGCGACATGGCCATGGCCACGGCTTTCGTCAGCTGATGCAGCCCGCCCTGTGACGCGGCGAAGGCCACGTGATCGGCGGCGGCCGTCACCGCTTCAACCGAACCGATATTGACGATTACGCCCGGCTCGGCGTCGTCGTCGGCTTCGAGGCGTTTTACGAACTGTTTCGACACCGCCTGATTGATCAGGAATGCGCCGCGAATGTTCGCCGCGACGATGCGGTCGAAATCATCCTCGCTGGTCTCTAAGAACGGTGCGGAAAACTGGGTCATCACTGTGTGCGCGAGCACATCAACGCCGCCATAGGCGTCGAGCGCCTCGGCGATGACATTGTGCACATGCAGCCGATTAGTCACATCCGCATGAACGAACGTTGCTTCGGCGCCGGCAGACCGAATCTGTTCGGTTGTCGCCTTTCCCGCCTCTTCGTTCGGGTCGGCGAGCAGCAGCCGATCGCCATTGGCGGCGAAACGCCTCGCACACGCCGCCCCCACGCCGCGCGCCGCGCCAGTTATGACAACAATTCGACCGCCCATGACAAGTTCCCGAAAACAAGACAGCGGCGCACATTAGGTGCGCCGCCTCCGATTGCAAGCCGACATCGGGTCTGATGTTCGGCTTGCAGCAATTTCATGCCAGATCGAGGACCGATAAGTGATCTAGTTTGGCAATTTGCTCTGTGAACGGAGTTCTTCGAGCTGGTCCTTGATCTTCAATTTCTGGCGTTTTAGCTCCACCACTCGAAGGTCGTCAAAGCCGGGAGATTTGGTTTCAGCGTCAATCGCCGTTTCCAGCTCCTGGTGTCGCCTGCTGAGCGTTTCCATGTGAGCTTTTAGCGCCATATGAGGCCTCCTTTTGCTATGTGGGGACGACATATATAAGCACGAATTTCCGGTTTTCGCCACGTCTTCTTGCGACAAAACCGCCCTTCGGAATGGCTCAAAACGGGCGTGCGCCGAGCATGGCGCGTGGTTTACGATTGCTTTACAAACTGGTCGGCAAGATATTGAGTTCGCTATGGAAACGACCCGCAAACTTATTATTGGCGTGACTGGCGCTTCCGGCGCGGTTTATGCGCGTCGCGTGCTCGAAGCGCTTGCAAAAACCGATGTGGAAACTCATCTTGTCCTGAGCCGCGCCAGCGAAATGACGATTCGATATGAATTGGATCTATCCGGCGCCGAATTCGCAGCGCTCGCCGATCACAGATACATGATCGGCGATGTTGGCGCGCCTATTTCCTCAGGTTCATTCAAAACAATCGGCATGTTGATCACGCCATGCTCGGTAAAAACAATGTCGGAAATCGCAACCGGCGTGACCAGTTCATTGCTAACGCGTGCAGCGGATGTCGTTTTGAAGGAACGCCGCAAGCTTGTCATCATGGCCCGTGAGACGCCGTTCCATCTTGGTCATTTGCGAACCATGACGCAGCTTGCTGAAATGGGCGCGATCATTGCGCCGCCCCTGCCCGCTTTTTACGCACAGCCGCAAACGCTGGATGATCTCGTCGACCAGTCGGTCGGTCGCGTGCTCGATCTGTTCGACATCGACACGCCGCTGGTCAAACGCTGGGGTGAAGACCTTCACAAGGGCAAGCGATCAACATGAGCATGACGCCATGAAGCACAAGGACGAATCCAACCCATTCTGGAACTGGTCGCTGGAAGTTTACGAACGTCTCGGCGCGCGAAATCGGCTTATATACCTGCAGGATGATTTCGGTTTCGACGTGAACATTGCGCTGTGGTGCTGCTGGCGCGCGCGCGAAGGGGAAACGCTCGGCGAAGACGCCGTGCGCAGCGTGTGCCGCGCCTGCGCGGAGTGGAGCGAAGGCGTGATCGAGCCACTGCGCGAAGCGCGCATCCACGCGAAGGAAGGCTCGCCAGAGCTATACGCGAAAATCAAGGAAGCCGAACTTTCCGCAGAGCGCCATGAACAGGACATTCTGTTCAGACTGTCTCGCAACAGCACGCCGATTGAGTTCGACGCCAAGCTTGCCGCGGCGAGAACCAACTTGTCGCTCTATGCCGCTCACATCGACGCCCATCGCCGCGACGGTTTTTCAAGCGCATTGCTTCGCGACCTGATCGATCATATTTTCGTCGCGTCCCCGAAAACCGGCGACAGATTCGAGATTGGGGACAAGAAATGAGCAAGGCCGGCCCGCCGGAAGGCGGTAATGGAGACGACGGAAAGCGCGAACCGCCGGCCAGGCTGACCGCTATGCTGCTCAGCAACGAGCGTGCGGCTTCGCGCGGGTTTCCCGCCCATGACCGGGACTTCAACGGCGCCAATGACGAAGCCATGGCGATCAAACTGGCGACGCTCGAGGAAGAGCACCGCGACCTCGACGCGGCGATTCTCGCGCTGGAGATCAATTCTCCCTATGAACGTCTCACCATTGCGCGCCTCAAGAAGAAAAAGCTGCGGCTCAAGGACCAGATCAAAGAGATCAAGGATTCCATGCTGCCGGATATCATAGCGTAACAGACGCCGAGCTGACACATCGGCTTTGGAACCGGACAGGCGCATGATAGCGTTCACGGCTTCAGGGGACGTCTAGGGAAAATTCAATGAGAAATTCTATCTTGCTTGCCGCCATCGGCATGGGCGCGATGGCTTGCGCGCCGTCTGCAACCGAAAGCGAAGCGGCGAATACGGAAGAGACCAAACAACACCACTGGACATTTGAAGACTCGGTCTTCTTTCCCTCCGATCGGTCATTACAAAGAGCGGAAGATGGCGTCGTGCTGCCGGATGGAACGTTACTCGTCGCGGATCAGAGACACGGACTTGTGGCGCTCGCCCCCGATGGATCGATCCGCCCCTATGGCGACTTCGCAGCGGCTGGATACCGCTACGAACCGCCAATGCTCAACGCCGGCCCCAATGGCGTTGCGTTCACGCCGGACCGAAAGCACGTACTGGTCGCCGACATATTCACGGGCGCGATCTATCGAACAGACATCAGCACCGAAACAACCGAACTGATCTACGATCATGAGTTCGGCGCCAACACCGCCGAGGCGGACTCCACCGGCGCAATCTGGTTCACTCAGTCGACGGAAAACAACGGGCCCGATTCCGAAGCGCGCATGTTCGCTGCCGCCGACCTGCCGATATCAGACGGCGCGTTGTTCCGCCTTGCGCCGGGCGCGGAACAAGCGGAACTTAAGGTCGACGGACTCGAATTCGGCAATGGCGTCGTCATTGATGAAGCGCGCGGACAGATTTACGTGGCGGAAACGGTGGGCGGTCGCATCAACGCCTTCAAAGCATCTTTCGACACTGGCGAACTTTCCGACCGCCGCGTGCTGGCGGACGTGATGACGCCGGACAATATCGAACTCGACGATGACGGCATGGTCTGGGCGGCCTCCCCGTTCGGCAACGCGATCTTCATCATCGACCCTGACACCGGCGAAACCTATTCGGCGTTTCACCCGCAAACTGAGGCGGGAGATGTGGTCATCGCGGAGTATAATCGCCGCAAAGACGCGGGCGAAGGCATGCTCTCGCTTGTCGGTCCGGATATGTGGACACCAATGCCGGGCCTCGTCACGGGAATCATCCTGACGCCCGGCGGCGGTCCCGTTTACGTGTCCGGCCTCGCCGACACGCTGGTGAAACTGGATCGGTAGCGCCGAACGCTATCCGCCATTCTTGCGCGCTTTGACTTCGTACATGGCGGAGTCGGCGCGCTCCATGGCTTCATCGGCGGACAAGCCTTTGGCGATTTCAACAACGCCGCAGGAGACATGCGCAGTAAAGTCGCCGTCTTTCCACGCAACCGGGCTGGCGGCCACGGCGCTGGTCAGCTGCGCGGCCTTGAGCTCCGCCGTTTGCTGATCGGCCTGGGTCAGCAGCACGCCGAATTCATCGCCGCCGAGGCGGCCGACCGCATCGGATTGCCGGACGTTCGCCGACAAGACATTGGCGACATGCGCGAGCGCGGCGTCGCCAGCGCCGTGGCCCATTTTATCGTTGATCTTTTTCAGATCGTTGAGATCGACAAAGACGAGGCTCGCCTTCATCGAGTAACGATCGATGAGGCCGAGCGCACGATCCAGCTCACGCACAAAGGCGCGCCGGTTGAAAATGTCGAGCATCGGATCGCTGTCGGCGAGGCGCTCCAAATCGTTGATGCGCTCCTGCGACCACGCCACCTGTTCGCGAAGACTTTGCACTTCCTGCATCAGCGACACCAAAGCTTCACGCACGCGCGGCGTCAGCTCGGCTTCGGGAACGCCGGCAAGCGAGATCTGATCTGTTGGAGAGGCGGAATTGGTCGACGCCGGCGCCGTCGCGCTCACACCCCGATTGCGCTGCAATCGTGACGCTGCGGTTGTTTTTGGCGAATCGCCAATTTTCATCAGGCCCTCCCGGCGCGCAGTGCGCCGCCCTCGCTGTATAATCCCCGTTCACACCTGCTTATCGCGATTGGCGAACGCCCGCCAGTGCTCGGCGAAGAAGGCAAAAATCTGTCAACAAAAATCGGCGCGAGAATCGTTAATTCGCGCGCAAAAACGCAGCAATTAGCAGGGCTGATTCCACGTTCAGCAGCGCCTCTCCATTCAGCGCAGGGACCGCTCGTTTCACCGAATGTCCCTTGTGACAAAGGTCGCGTAAGCTCACCTTGTGCGGGCGGAAAAGGTCGTACGAAGTCCCCTTCGAGCATTGCGACCGTCTCCCGCGTCCGGTGAGAGGAGACGTCGGCTCTCGCGCCCCCGTCTATGGCTGGCGTCTCCTCGTCCGGACCCGCAACGCTCTGCTACTTCGCCCCGTTGCTTGCCACTGGCTGCTTGCCTGCTATAAGCGCCGCTTTCTGGACGGGAGCAAAGCTGATGGCGAGCGCGCAAAAATCCCCGCTTGTTGGCGTGATAATGGGCTCGCGCTCGGACTGGCCGATCATGAGCCGCGCCGCAGAGATTCTCGACGCCCTCGGCGTCGCATTCGAATCCAAAGTTGTTTCCGCGCACCGCACCCCCGACCGTCTTTATGACTATGCGAAAAGCGCGAAAGCGCGCGGCCTCAAAGTCATCATCGCCGGCGCCGGCGGCGCAGCCCATCTGCCGGGTATGGCCGCATCGATGACACCGCTGCCGGTAATCGGCGTGCCGGTACAGTCGAAAGCGCTCAAGGGACTCGATAGCCTTCTTTCCATCGTGCAAATGCCGGCGGGCGTTCCCGTGGCGACGGTGGCGATTGGCGAAGCCGGCGCGGCAAATGCGGGACTTCTCGCCGCCGCGATTCTGGCGACCGGCGACGACGCGCTGGCCAAACGCCTCGATGAGTGGCGCGCGCAGCAGACGAGTTCGGTCGCTGAAACCGTGGAAGATTAGTCGCGGATGATCGTCGAACCGAACGGCACGATCGGGATCTTGGGCGGCGGCCAGCTCGGGCGCATGCTGGCGACGGCGGCCTCGGAGCTGGGCCTCAGAACGCATATTCTGTGTCCGGATGAACGGGCGCCCGCCTATGACGCCGCATCGAAACACACCGTAGCTTCATACACCGACGAAAAAACTCTCGCCGCTTTTGCAAAGTCAGTCGATGTCATCACCTATGAGTTTGAGAATGTGCCGGTCGAGGCCGTTGCATTCCTGACCGCGCAAGGCGCCATCGTACGGCCCGGCGCGAAAGCACTCGAAACCGCGCAGGACCGGCTCGTCGAAAAGCAGTTCGTTAACTCGCTCGGCGCCATGACCGCAGACTTTCATGCGGTCGATAATCTCGCCTCGCTCAAAGCCGGGCTCGATGCGGTTGGGCGGCCTGCGATCCTGAAAACCCGCCGCCTCGGCTATGACGGCAAGGGCCAGACGCGCATCACCACCGCTGACAGCGATCTCTCCGCCTCGTTCGACAAGGCGATCAAGTTTGCCTGGGACGAAGTCGGCGCAGCGCCGTCCATTCTCGAAGGCTTCGTTCCGTTCGTGCGTGAAGTTTCGATCATTGGCGCGCGCGGCGCCGACGGCGACATTAAACTGTTTGACCCGACCGAGAACGTTCACCGCAGCGGCATATTGAAAAGCTCGACGGTTCCCGCCGCCATATCCGATGCGACGGCGAACAAAGCGCGCAGCGTCACGAGAAACATGTTGACCGCGCTCGATTATGTGGGCGTGATGGGTGTTGAATTTTTTGTGCTCGACAGCGGCGACGTCATCGTCAACGAGTATGCGCCGCGCGTTCACAATTCCGGCCACTGGACGCAGGATGGCTGCGCCGTCTCGCAGTTCGAGCAACATATCCGCGCCGTCGCCGGCTGGCCGCTGGGCGATCCAGCGCGCCATTCCGATGCCGTGATGGAAAATCTCATCGGCGATGAAGTTGAGCAGTGGCGCGATCTCGCCGCCGAGCCGCAAAGCTGCGTGCATCTCTATGGCAAGCGAGAAGCCCGCCCCGGCCGCAAGATGGGGCATGTGACGCGGATTTCCGCCAAGTCGTGATGCTGTCGCCGGCGCCGGAACGGTGATAGGATTTGCTCAACCTGCAAGCGACGCCTCGGGGGAGGATTATGCGCCGGATCACATTCGCAGCCTTAACGCTGGCCGCAGCCTGCACTCAGCAATCTGAATCCGAACCGACCGCGCCCGCTTCTCTTGCAGAAGCTGCGGCGCAACGATTGCCGCTGGAGCCCTGCACCCTCGACCGCGTGGAAGAACAACTTCTTTGTGGTTCGCTTGACGTGCCGCTGCGGCGTGACCGGTCAGACAGCGCGACAATTGCAATCCCGGTGATCGTGGTGCCGGCCGCCAACGGCAATCCAGACGGCCGCGCTTTCATCGAACATGGCGGCGGACCGGGGCATCCGACCACCGGCCTCACAAGGTTTTATACGGACGGTCGCGCCGGCGACATGTTCCGGCAAAACCGCGACATCGTCATTGTCGATCAGCGCGGCGTTGGGCGCTCGAGCGAACTTTCCTGCGATGCGCTCGACACAATGCGTTTCCTTGAGCCCTACTTCACTGAAGAAACAGTGCGCGCCTGCCGCGATGAAATGACCGCGCGCGGCGTCGATCTCGCCGCCTATTCAACGGTTGAAGCCGTCGCCGATTTCGACGCAATCCGCGAATGGCTCGGCTACGAACAGTTCGATGTAGGCGGTTGGTCCTACGGTTCGCGCTTCATGCTGACCTATGCGCATTTCTATCCGCAGAGCATTCGCAGCCTGATGGTGTTCCTGCCCACTACGATCGATTACCACCGGCCGCTTGACTGGGCGCGTTTCACCGAAGCCGCCATGCAAGGCGTCTTCGATGACTGTGCGGCGGAGGCTTCCTGCGCGGAGGCGTTTCCTGATCTGCACGTGGAATTTCAGCAAGTGCTGGACGTGCTCGATGCGGCGCCGGTTGCCACAGAGATTCTCAATCCCGCCACCGGCGAACGCGAGCCGCGGAGCATTACGCGCGGGCGCTGGATCGAAGGCATGCATGTGGCGCTGCTGAAGGTCCGCTCGTCTCGCTACTTGCCGCTGGTCATTCATTCGGCGGCGCATGGAGACTTCGAGCCGTTCGTGCTGCTGACGGTTCCCGACTACAATCCGCCCACCCCGCCGGAAGCCTTGTATCTTTCCATCGTCTGTCCGGAAGAAACCGCGTTCTTTTCTGCTGACGAAGCCACCGCTGCTGCATCGGGGTCGTTTGTCGGGACGCATTTTTCCGAGGAATTCAAAATGGCCTGCGCCATCTGGAACCTCCCTGCGCATCCCGCCTTTCCGCTCAATTGGGCTCGGCCGGACATTCCCGCGCTGGTGATCGCCGGCGGGCGCGATCCGATTACGCCCATCGAATATGGTGAAGCCATCGCCGCAGCCTTTGACAATGCGCGGCTCATCACCGTTCCAAAAATGCCGCACGACTCTACCGGCCTTGATAATTCCGGGTGCCTCGATGGGATAATTCTCGCCTTCCTCGAAAGCGCGGACCCCCAAAGTCTCGATACAAGCTGCGTCTCGGATATGCGCCCCGCGCTGTTCGCAATCGAGGCGCCGAAGGAATAAAGCGCGCCACTCAACTGATCACTTGATGCAGGGCGAACCGTAACTTATCTGAACGCTGGCTACGTCATCAATCAAACCCGCGCGGGAACGCTTCCTCCATGGCCCACCACAAACGCCACAAGCCGAAATCGTCGCGCGCCGGATGTTTGCTATGCAAGCCGCACAAGCGTCAGGGCGCAAGCCATGAGCATCGCGAAAAATTCAGTGCTCGGCGCAATCGCACAGTCGCTGCAGAAAAGATCGCTGAAGCGAGAGAACGTCTCGCCAACTGAATTAAACTCGCCATCGCGCCAATTCCGTCGCACGTTTTCACTACGACCCGGTCAATCAAAAGTGAAGTTCGCAAGAGCTCGCGGCAGGCGGCTCGCCACACAATCGTCACACTGTGGACCTAGCGTTTCCTCACCGCGATTGCGGCCAGGATAACAAGGAAATTGGCGGCGAGTTTATTGACGCTTTGGCGCACTGCGCCGGAGCGCGTGAGAAAGATGTGTGCGTTATGCCAAGTGCAACCAGAACCCAACCCATACCGTTCTACCCGGCCCCGTCACCGTCGCGATACAAACTCGATCACTCGCATCTGACCTTCGCAGCCTTGCGGAAATTCATACAAGGCGCGGGCTCGGCGCTGCTGGTTTTTTCCGGCGCGGATGCAATGACCGGCACGGCCGCCGCATCGGCCGCCAGCGCCGCCCCTGTCATGGACTTCTCATCGATGGATGGGCTGGTGCAGACCATTTTCGGCGGCGGGCTGACCGGTCACATGCAGATCGCTGCGGCGGCTTTTCTGTTCATTGCGGCGGGACAGTGCATCGCGCGTTTTGCTGGCCTCGTCGTCGCCGGGATTGTCATCCTGCTTTATTTGCAAGGCGTCACCATGGAGGACGCGCTGGTCTTCGCGCAGCACTTTGCTCAGCGCCTCGGCGCCGCGGCGACAGCGTTCCAGACCGCGGAAGTGGGGTAATCTTCGAAAAGGCGGTTTACGCCCTGCCCGGCGTCCAGCCCGGCGGATCGCTCGCGGGAAAGGATTCCTTGAGGGCCTCGTCAACATCCTCTTCATCCCATTGATGCGAGTCATATGACGAATTCCCGCGCGCCGGATACCGCAACTTCGCCAGCCATTCGAGCGGCTTGGCCGGATCGATGTTCAGCTCACGGATTTTGCCCTTCAGTTTCTCGATCTGCATTACATTGTCGATGCGCGCATCGAGAAACGCATTGGTCGAAGCTTCGTCATCGCTGTCATCGCCAAGCCAATGCGTGAGAGTCGAGAGCCAGACGCCGGTCAGGATCCCGCGCTTGGAGTAGAAGTTGAAGTCGGTCGACTTGTCGTTGAGGCCGCGCCAGATCGAGTCAGCCGTTTTCCAGGCGAGATCAGCGGCAAGCGGCGCGTGAATGGGAAGCGCCAGCGTCGCGGCAGCGCGCCGGGCGGCCTCCTTGTGGGGGCGCAGAACGCCGAGCCGCGCGCGGACGGCAAACGCGACCTTCTCGCGGATTTTCAAATCCGCGAAGTCCGGGTGCGCCATCGCTTCGAGCATGGTTTTGTCCGCCGCCATCGACCATGCGCGCAAAGCGTCAGCCGGGCCGGCCGGGAACGCGGCGGCGACCATCGCGTCGCTGACGCCGGCATCCTTGCCCGCACCCGCCAGAGCGGCGGCCGTCCAGCCGTCAAACGCCGCCCGCCCGAGCAAGGCGGCCAAAACCGCCCCGCCTTCCCGTTCGAAAGCGGCGCTACCGGCCGGATCAGGGTCATTTTGCGCTTCGGCCATTCGGCCTTCCTTGTGGCGTGAATTGGTCGTGCTGGTTGTAGACAATAAAGGCGTCGTTTGGTATAGGCCGCCCCAGCCTCTCCCCCCTGCAGGAAACAGGCGGGTGTAGAGTTGTCCAGTTTTCGCGTCGCGGGGCCCCCGTGGCGCTTTTGTTTTCATAGGAGGCTCAAGGCCTTGGTTCAGATTTTCGTCCGCGACAACAATGTCGAACAAGCCCTCAAGGCGCTGAAGAAGAAAATGCAGCGCGAAGGCACTTTCCGGGAAATGAAGCGCCGGAAATTTTACGAAAAGCCGTCGGAAAAGAAGGCCCGCCAGAAAGCGGAAGCCGTTCGCCGCGCCCGTAAGCTGGTGCGCAAGCGCATCCAGCGCGAAGGCGGCATGTAGGATCCTGGCGCCGCAATGATTGCGCGCTAGCGCATTTGCGTCATAATCCAGCGATCCGCAGCTCAATTCGGGGTTATTATGCGTATTCTCGCCCTCTTTCTGGCTCTCGGCCTCTTTCTGTCCGCCTGCGAAACCATCAAAGGCGCCGGACGCGATATTGAGAACGCCGGCGAAGCGATTGACGACGCACTCGACGACTAGGCGCAACGCCCATCACAGCGAATCACAGCCGGCCGCATCGCGCGCGCCGGCTTTTTTTGCGCCTTTTTCCCCAATTGCCCCCCGTTTGGGGTGCGGCCATTAGGTCATCACTAACCAAAAATCAGCATTCTCGCCTCATTCTGGCCGGAAAGCCCGGTAGCTTTGGCTGGCGTTGCGCCAAGCCGCAGCTAAAATGCCGATATTATAGTAAACGGGGAATCACCGTTCGGGCGTCAGGGATGGGAATTGTGATGCGGGGACTCAGTAAGATTGCGGGTACGAATTGGGCGCGTGGCGGCTTGCGCGTGTCGGCGATGGCTCTGGCTGCCGCTGGCCTGTCCGCGACGGCGACCCCTGCGGCGGCCCAGCGCCAGATCGACGATCCCCAGCTCAGCCCGATGCTGTTCGGCCCAAGCCAGAAAGAACGCGAGCGCGACAAGGTCCTTCAAGATCAGCGCGAACAGGAAGAAGCCGCCCTGCTCACCGCCGAGCAGGAGCGCGACGCCAATCGCCTCGACGATCCCAAAGTGCGCCCCCTCATCTTCGGCGACGCCAATCCCGAAGAAGACCAGACAGGCGCGCGCATCACGCTAGGCGAGGAAGACAACAACCGCCGCTTTTTCGGCGCCTTCAACTTCCTCAGCCCGGACGAAACAAATTTGTCGATCGGCGTGGGCCCGGTGTTTCAGCCGGATTATTTCGGGTCGGACGATTATGAGTTCGGCGTCGATCCGCAGGTCTACGTTCGTTTCCGCAACTTCGTGTTTCTTGACGATGACGGCGCTGACTTCGGTCTCGTCGGGTTCTCCCGCTTTCGCATGGGCCCCTCCATTCGCATTCGCGGCCGCCGCGATCAGGATGACAATCCGGCGCTCGCCGGTCTCGGCGATGTCGGAACGACGTTCGAGTTTGGCGGCTTTATCGCCACGACTTTCCTTGATCGCTTTGCGTTCAAAGCCAAAGCGCGTCACGGCATCGACACCGGCCACCGCGGCACCATCGTTGACGGCTATTTGACAGCGCTCTTGTTCCGCGCCGGCCCCGTCTCCATCGCCACCAGCGGACAGGCGACTTGGATCGACAACAGATTTGCCGACGCGTATTTCTCAATTACCCCGGCGCAGTCTGCAAATACGGGTGGCCGTTTGGCGCCGTACGATGTGGACTCCGGGTTTCGCGATGTGGGCGGCAGCGTGAACGCGTATATCAATATCGGCGATCGCTGGTCGCTCAATCCTTACGCACGCTATCAATATATCTTCCGCGATTACGCGAACTCGCCAATCGTCGCCGACTATGGCGACCGCAACCAGTTCACCATTGGCTTCCACATCATGCGTGAATTTACATTTGGCGGCACCGGGCAGTAGTCGTTTCCGGAGCTCAGGCGACAAAAAAACGGCGCTGATGACAGCGCCGTTTTTCGTTCATGAGGTAATCGCGTTTACTCAGGCTTCTTGAACTTCAGCGTCATGCGGTCGCTTTCGCCGATCGCCATCATTTGCGCTTTCAGCTCGTCATTGTCGCGGCTGGTGGCGAGCGTTGGCGGCAGACGCCAGACAAACTCTTCCGCTGTCGGACGGTCAGCCGGGTTCGCGTTGACGTCGCTTGAACCAGCCAGTTCGAAACCTGCGGCCTCGAAGGCTGAAACGATCTGCGATTGCTTCACATAGCCATTGTCGCCATTCGCCCAGTCATCGGGCATGTCTTCCTGCGCGCGGTGCTGAACTACGCCGACAATGCCGCCGGGCTTCAGCACTTTCATCGAGTCTGCGAGCGCCTCGGCGAAGTAGTCGCCCTCAAGCCGGTTGAAGTGATGCACAGCGCGGATCATCAACACCACGTCGACGGTTCCGGCCATATCGTCAGGCGCCGAACCATAGGCAAACGCGCCTACGGCTGCGTCACCGTCGTCATCGCGCCAGGATTCCGCATCCGCTGTCCAGTCGGCGGCCCAGGTCGCTTTGGCGCCCGCTGGCGGCGAGAAGTCGCCGAACTTCGTCCACATATCCTCGCTGTAATCGGCGCCGACGACTTTTCCGTCCGGTCCCAGATAGTCGATGAGGATGCCCGCGTACCACGGATTGCCGGGCAGCGTATCGACAACCGTCATGCCCGGTTCAACGCCGAAGAACTCCAGCGTTTCTTTCGGATGACGATACTGATAGCGCGCTTTGGTTTCTTCTGACTGTGCTTCGAGGACGGCTTCGAGTTTGTCAGACGCGCTTATTTCATCGCCGCCTGCATTCATCTCCTCAGCGGTCGGCGGCACGGAATCCTGCGTGGCGGCGGTGTCGGAAGTTTGCTGCGAGCATGCTGCAAGTGCGAGCGCGGCTGCGCCCAGCATCAGATATTTCATGGTGATAACCCCTGTTTGGCCCGAATAACGATTTTATCAGCCGCCGACGCCGCCGCCAATGGCGCTCACGAGAAAGTGGGCAAGCGCTTACAGCGCCTTGACGATTTCCTCGCACATTTTCTTGGCGTCGCCGAACAGCATCATGGTGTTGTCGCGATAGAACAGCTCGTTCTGGACGCCCGCATAGCCCGCCGCCATGGAGCGTTTGACGAACAGCACCGTGCCGGCGTTTTCAACGTCGAGAATCGGCATGCCGTAGATCGGCGAGGTCTTGTCGGTTTTCGCCGCCGGGTTGGTGACG
>CAZAOB010000052.1:0-23440 GCA_964486635.1 uncultured Caulobacterales bacterium
GACGAACTCCATCTCGCGCGTGATGATCCCGGCTTTCGCATATTCATATTGCGTGACCGGACCGGTTCCCGTGCCGCGCAGGGGCCGGTTGCGCACGGGGAATTCGCGCGCGAGATGTTTGCCGCTCGCGCCGCCATTGTCTTCGGGCTTCACCTCGCGACCGTCATATTCCTCGACATTTCCGCGCTCTTTGATCCACGCGGTGCGCGTGCGCGCGAGACCTTTTTCAACGTCGATGGTCACCGCCGGGTCGGTGTAGGGCCCGGACGTATCGTAGACCGGCACGGCAGGCTCGTTCGCGCTGGGGTGCAGATCAATCTCGCGTACCGGCACGCGCAGATCCGGATAGAGATCGCCGGCGACATAGGTCTTGCGCGATGACGGCAGCGGCCCGGTGGTCACTTCCGGCGTTTTGAATTCAGACTGGGGGATGTGTTTGTTCATCGCGGCCTCTCGCTTGTCTGTGGCGACCGGGATTCCGAACGTCGATATGGAGAAAAACTCGCTCCGTCCCTACGCCGGTCTTAACCGATCAGGTTCAAAGGGTGCCCAGGCGACAAAGCCTGATCTCAGCCGGTGCGCCGGCGCCCCTCGGAATGTGCGCCAGTCCTAGCAAATCGGCGCGCCCGCTTCAAGGAAGGCCGAAGCCCGCTAGCGTTGATTTCGCGGGCGATTTCCGAAACATTGCCGGCGCAGAGTAAAGGCGGAGCGGGCGGCATGAGCGAAGAGAGTTACTGGGTCAGGGCCGATCTCAGCCGCAATGAAGACGAAGCGGCGATGCAAAAGCGCAGCCTGTTGCGCCTGCCCTTGCCCACCGCGTTCCTGACATCCCTCGTCAATATCCTGATCACAGATTTCGGCTTCACCCGTTCGCAGGAGGAAAACCGGCCGCTGCTCGGCAATGGCGAAGAAATTCCCATGTGGTCCTACGGGCTCATCGAATATCTGATGTCGCAGGATTTGAGCTGGGCCGAGGTGCTGGAGATTGGCACGGGCAGTTCGACAATCTTTCTTTCCAAGCGCGTCAAGAGCGTCACCGCCGTCGAGACCGATGCGGGCTGGGCGAAAAAGCTCGACGAACGCGGCCTCGAGAATGTCAAAACCGTTCTGATCGAACAGGCCGCGCTCAATAAGTCGCTGTCGGAAATGGGTGAGCGTTACGACATCATCTGCATCGACCCCGCCGGCAACCGGCTTGAATGCGCCAAGGCGGCGGCGGGTCTTCTGCGTCCCGGCGGGTTTATCATTCTCGACAATGCCGAATGGTACCCGAACACGGCGGAATATCTGCGCAGCCTCGACCTTATCGAGATTGACATGTTCGATTTTCGCGCATTGCGTCACTACCGCACGGCGACGTCGCTTTTCCTGCACCCTGAATTTCGCCCGCGTCCGTTGCATAAACGCATGCCCGCCGTGCCCATTGGCGGGCGCGGCATTCCCACACAGAATTGGGACAGGTAAGCGGCGCGACGTATTTGAATGCGCCAGCTAGTCGGCGCGTGCGACGACGCCGACTATCGGCCCCATAGCGACGCCCGGATCGTTGCGTTCAAGCTCCGGCGCAAATATCCGCGAAATGGTTCCGTCGAGATAGAGCGCGTTCGGTGTTTTTAGTTCGTCGCGAAAGAAAACCGCGAAATCATAAAATCTGACCGGCGTATCGGCCAGAACGAACACGACCTCGCCGCTGTCCGTAACGCCCACGCCATTGCGGCGCTTCAGTGAGTCAGACTCCGGCAAAAATTTCGGATGGATGGCGCCGTTAGCGACGAGCATCGGCCCGGACTGAGTGGCGTAGCGCGGCGCGGGCCGCTTGGTCATAACAAAGACATCTGTTTCTTCAACCTGCGCGGCGCCCTCCGCCGTCACCAGAAAAACGCCGTTTGGTTTCAGATGAAAATTACCGGGACCGTCATTGGCGTTAAGACGCGACAGAAATTCGCCCTTTTCCACATAAAGCCCAACCGGCGAACGGTCTTCGTGATACATGCCGGCGTTCATGGCGAAGGCGAGCCGTTCGCCCTTCTTGGCAAGCGCATCATTTACCCAGTTAAAATGACCGAAGGGCTCGCCCTCGTCATTGTTCAGAAAAAGCCGGATGTCGTGAACCCCGGGATCGAAGCGGCAGACGACGAACTCTGCATTTTCGCGCGCAACCGTTTCACACGCAGCAGCACCCTGCGCCGGCGATGCAGCGACGGCGCCGACAAAAGCGAACGCAATGCCGATCGCCGAACTTACCAGCCTGGAATCAAGAGTGCTGAACATGCTTTATTGCAGCGTGCTCGGAGGCCCGGCGCCGACAAAGCTGACGTCATCAAAAGACGCGCTCTCCCCCCAGTGCGCCATCAGCGCGCGGGTCAGCACGCGCGCGAGTTCACGCCGGGATCGCCCATCAAGCTCGGTCTCCGCAAAACCGCTCCAGACGCGCACGCCCTCGCTCACGACAAACACTGAAACAGTGATCGAAGGCGCTTTTGGCTTGCTCGCATCGCCGCCGCCAATGGCGATCGCCGGACGGAATCCGGTCGGCGGCGTTTCTCGTCCGAAGGTCGATGGGTCATCAACGCCGCCACGATCAGGCTCAAGCCGCAAGCTGGACCGGGCCGGTGCGCGCTTTCCGCCGGCGATCAGTTTCGCGGAATATGTAATCTGGAATGGAGCGCTGTCGTCGTCGGAGCTAATCTGCAGTCCCTTCTCGTCAAGCGCGCTGACGAGTTCTTTACGCACCGCCATTTCAATCTCGGACTCATAATAGTCCGCCATCAACATGCGTGCGCCCTCCGGCAGATCTCCAGTCGCGTAGGCGCGCAACCAGCCATGACCATGTCCTACAACAAGCTCCGGCGCAGAAGATTGCGCGTCACTGGCGTGATCGGATTTTTCTTCGGGTTTTGAAGTCTCCGGCAGGGGCCTGAAAGGCGAAGCCGTTGGATTATCGAATGCAAGAGCGCTCGCCCCAAAGCCGAACGCCAGCAGGCCGAACGACAACAGGCCCGTTGCGCCAATCGCAACAACAAAATTCAATCGATTATTATTCATGGGACAAGCTTCTCGATCCGAAGGCGTATCATTCGGCGCGAGTCTATCCACAGTGTCCGATGACTTCAACGCGCAAAACACAAAACGCGCCAAACACGACCCGCGCCAAACATGAACCGAAGACGGATCTCAGATGCGCCGTGCGCCTGGAATCGACTAAACCTCAACTCAGCCCCAGCGCCGGTCTCCTCATCGCTGCTTAAGCCTTCAGGATCCTCGCGATGAGGAAATCGACGCTAAGCCCGTAAATCAGCGAGTGCTTCAGTGTTTCACGGACTTCTCGCGGCTCCGTCCCTGCGCCGGCATGACCCGGATCAGGTTCAAAGGGTTCGTCTCAGTCCCATTTGCCCAGGCTTGTTTTGACCTTGTCAATATGACGCGCAGCGCCCGTGACTCAACAGAGTCAATGAGTTGCACGTCGCACAAGCTGTCGTCCATTGGCGACAGGCGGGACGCCCCTCGGAACAGAATTAGTGTGCGCCTAAAAACGTAAAACAGCAAGTGAAATCGGCGTTAGGCGCAATTGTAAGAGCGCGGAAATGCGCCAACTAAACCAGGCAGTTTCGCGGCCGATTTATATCAAATACATTTAGTCAGCACAAAGACTATTGACCGGAGGCGTCTGCTCCTGCGCGCGTTTGCGCGACCGTCAATGCTTGCGCCAAGGCCGCGCGCATAGCGGGCTTGGAATGGTTCATGGTCAGGCTGTCGATGATTTCGCCCGTATCGCGGTCGACCAAAAGGGTAAAACCGGTGGCGCCCTTAAAGCGCGGATAAATATCCGCGAGCCCTTCCGCCTGCGCCTTTTCTTCGACGGCGCCGCGCTGACCGAAGGTGAAGTCAAGCTCAACGAATTTCACCGGCTTGTCGGCGAAGTCCGGCATGACTTCCGCAAGCCGCGGCTGCAGTATTTTGCACGAGGAACACCATGCTGACGCGAACGTGACAGCGACAAGTTCGGGCTCGCCATCAAGCGTGTAATCAGCGCCTGTTGCTGTGGTGCGGCCGGTCAGCGCAAAAATCGCCACGCCAGCCATCAACAAGACAGGAAATATGAATTTCTTTATCCGCGCCATTTGCAATTCCTCTGTTGCCCTTTTTAACTCGTCATTTTCAGATATGCCAGACATGCCGGCATCACGACGCCGGGAGCTTGCATCGCCTTAAGGACGGTGAGAGGAGCAGGTTACAAGGAGAATGAAGACCTTGCGGGGGATCGGATATTCTTGGGCCACAACTGCTTCGGTTGGTATGGTGGCGCTCCAGCGGAAAGCATACAGGGAGAGCAAATATGCATAAGAAGTCCGCCTTGTTAGCGCTTTTCTACCTCGCCATGCTTGGCGCCTGCACAAACCAGCGTGAGCCGGAACCCAACGATGCACTCGCCGAATGGTTACAGGCTGCGCTCCTGCCGCTTGAGACAGTCGAGCCATATTCGAGTTCCGATGACTTGCACATTCTAGATGACGCCATAGGCGACGCGAAGATCGTGCTGATGGGCGAACCTACCCATGGCAATCGCGAAGTATTTCTCCTTAAACACCGGTTCTTCAAATACCTTGTCGAACACAAGGGTTTCAACGTTTTTGCCCTTGAAGCGCCAATGCCGGAGGGCTTCGACATAAATCGGTTCGTTCTTGAAGGAGAAGGCGACCCCGAAAAGCTATTGGCCGGTTTGACGATGTGGACGTGGGACACGCAAGAGGTTCTCGACGTCATAAGTTGGATGCGCAGCCACAACGCTACGGCCGCCGACGACAAGAAGGTGTCTTTCTATGCATTCGACATGCAAACGTCGGAACGCGCCGCAAGGATCACGCTTGCTTATTTGCAAGACGTCGACCCCGGCCTGTGGACGGAAGCGAAAGACCAACTCGGCCCCTTGGCGATCGCTTTTACAGATCCTGACAATCTCGGCTGGCGCCCCGTCTTTTCTGGCGAGCCGGACGCCGGCGCGGTCGCGATGGCGCAACGTCTCTTGCAAAGTTTCGACGCGCAACATGACGCCTATGTCAGCGAGAGCAGTGAAGAGGCCTGGGCGTTCGCCCGACAACACGCGCAAATACTGAACTATTGGGTCGAGGCGAATGCGGAAGACGGCGAAAATTACACGGAGGTTCGCGACCGCGCCATGGCGAAAAATTTACAATGGATCATGGAGCGCGAAGGAGCTGATGCAAAAGCATTTGTCTGGACGCATAACAGTCACATCGCCGATGCTACAATAGCCCGGTGGGGCGATGTTGACACTGCTGGGCGGCATCTTCGCCGCGCCTATGGGGACGAGCTTCGGATTATCGGAACCCTCTTTGGCGCTGGCTCATTTGTCGCGCTGGATCCGGCCCGAGGATTGCAGTCTTACATGATTGAAAAGCCGTTGGTGAATTCGGTTGAAGACGCACTCTTCGACGCCGATCACGCTCTTGGCGTTGTCGACCTGCAAACCTTGCCGTCTTCAGGGCCCGTGGTGGCGTGGACGAGCTCGCCGCAGACGACGATGCATAGCGGCGGCGGGTTCGATCCGTCGAAACGTGATCGCTACACAATGAACTATCTGCTGCCTGAAGCCTTCGACCTGCTCGCATGGGTGAAAGCAACGGGCCCCGTGCGAACGCTCTTCGCAAAGGATTATGAGCCGATTCCGGTCTCACTAAGCGCTTCGGATCTTGACTTTGAAGATGGCGAAGGAACGTCTGGAACAGGTTGGTTCGTTTGGCCGAAGCAACGCCGCCTCGGTTACGAGGCTGGAATCACGACGGCGTCGCCCTACAACGGAAATGCGGCGGGCTTTATCCGGCGCCAGAAGCAAAATCCGCCGGGCGAAGCATCTGGCAGCCTCATCCAGCGGATTGATGCGGCGCCATGGCGGGGAAAGAAGCTGCGGTTGAGTGCGTATGCTCGGCATGAGATCGCGCCCGGTGAAGCACGCGCATTCCTCCGCCTGAAGATTGATGAGACGTCGCCGCCTGGCGTGCACGACCTTCCGTTAACGCTGTTTGATTCTTTCACGGAAGGTACGGTCACCTCCGCTGACTGGCGGGAATATGCAATCGAAGCAGACGTTCCAGAGACCGCCGGCGTGATATTAATCGGCTATTTCTTGCATGGCCGCGGTGAAGCTTTCATCGACAATGTGCGAATAGAGGCCGTTGAAAACTGACCCTCATTGCCGTTGGCATATTGGCGAAAGCGATGCCCGCTGCGCGCGCTAGTCCTGAAACGGATCGCGCATAAGGATGACGTCGTCGCGCTCGGGGCTGGTGGAGACCAGCGCCACCGGGGTTTCGATCAGTTCCTCGATGCGGCGGACATATTTCACGGCTTCGGCCGGCAGGTCGGCCCATGAGCGCGCTTTTTCCGTGGAGCCCGACCAGCCGTCCATCGTTTCGTAAACCGGTTCGGCATTCGCCTGCGCATCCATGCCGGCGGGAAGATAGTCATATTTCTTTCCGCCGATGCGATAGCCGGTGCAGACTTTCAACTCTTTGAAGCCGTCGAGCACATCGAGCTTGGTGAGCGCGACGCCGCTCACACCGGCGATTTTCAAAGACTGACGCACCAGCGCGGCGTCAAACCAGCCGCAACGGCGCTGTCGTCCGGTCACCGTGCCGAACTCATGGCCGCGCTCGCCCAGACGCTTGCCCACATCGTCATGCAATTCTGTCGGAAACGGGCCCTCGCCAACCCGCGTCGTATACGCCTTGACGATCCCGAGCACATAGTTGACCGAGCGCGGCCCGACGCCGGAGCCGGTCGCCGCCTGCCCAGCAACGGTATTCGAAGAGGTGACGTAGGGGTAAGTGCCGTGATCCACATCAAGCAGCATGCCCTGCGCGCCCTCGAACAGGATGCGCTTGCCCGCTTTGTGCGCCTGATCGAGCTCACGCCACACTGGCCGCACGAAAGGCGTCACTTTCGGCGCGACGTCGAGAAGCTGCGCGACAAGCGCATCGGCGTTCACCTCTGCAACGCCAAAGCCGCGCCGCAAGGCGTTGTGATGCACTAGCAGGTTTTCAACTTTCTCTGGCAGCGATTCCGGGTGCGCCAGATCGACAACGCGCAATCCGCGCCGCCCTGCCTTGTCTTCGTAGGCGGGGCCGATGCCGCGTTTGGTGGTGCCGATCTTTACGCCGGACGCCGACGCTTCGCGCATTGCGTCGAGTTCGGAATGGACAGGAAGGATCAGCGACGCGTTCTCCGCGATCATCAGCGATTCCGGCGTGACGCGCACACCTTGCGCTGCGATCCGGTCAATTTCCGCGAGCAGTGCAAACGGATCGACAACAACGCCGGCGCCGATGACTCCGACGCAGCCCTTGCGCACCACGCCCGACGGCAGAAGCGAAAGTTTGTAGACGGCGCTGTCGCTGACCAGCGTGTGACCGGCATTATGGCCGCCCTGAAAGCGGACCACCACATCGGCCCGGGCCGAAAGCCAGTCGACAATCTTGCCCTTGCCCTCGTCGCCCCATTGCGCGCCGACGACCGCCACATTCGCCATGCCTGTCTCCAAATTTGGGTAATTGCGGGCGCACCATACGCATCATGGCGGAAAGGGAAAGTCTTAATCAGCCGCCAAGCCGCACTAGCGGCCTAAAACGCCAGCGCCATCGCCTGCTTCACGTGGGAGAGGGCACGAACCTTTACCAGCACCGCGTCGCTCACCGGATCGTCCACAGCAATGAGGGCAATCGCATCTTCTCCCCGGCCCGAGCGGCCCAGGTTAAAGGTTGCGATGTTGACGCCCGCCTCGCCCAGCGTGGCGCCAAGCGCGCCGATAAAGCCCGGCTTGTCCTCGTTGGTGACGTAGAGCATGTGCTGGGCGAAGGGCGCTTCCATTTCAACGCCTTTGATCTCGACGATGCGCGGCGCCGCTCCGAAAATAGTTCCGGAAACGGTGCGCGTCTGCGCCTCCGTCACGATCTTGAGGCGGATAATGCTGTCATAGGCGTCTGCATCGTCGCGCGTCGTTTCCGCAATTGAGATGCCGCGCTCGCGCGCAATCACCGGTGCGTTGACGATGTTCACTTCCGACAGCATCGGCTTCAACACGCCAGCCACTGCAGAAGCGGTGAGCGGTTTCAGATTGAGCGCAGCGACATCGCCTTCATAGGTGACTTCGATTTTCTTAAGCCCCGACTGCGTGAGTTGACCGGCGAAAGCGCCGAGCTTCTCCGCCAGCGCGATGTAAGGCTTGAGGCGCGGCGCTTCTTCCGCCGTCACCGAAGGCGAATTGAGCGCATTCGACACTGCGCCGCGCACCAGATAGTCCGCCATCTGTTCGGCGACCTGAATCGCAACATTTTCCTGCGCTTCCGAGGTGGACGCGCCAAGATGCGGCGTCGCGATGACTTTCGGATGACCGAACAGAACATGCTCCGTCGCCGGCTCGGTCGCAAAGACGTCAAGCGCAGCGCCGGCGAGATGGTCTTCGTCAAGCGCATCTTTCAATGCGTCCTCGTCGAGCAATCCGCCGCGAGCGCAATTGACCACAAAGGCGCCTTTCTTGAGCTTGGCGAGATTGTCTCTGCTCAGAATGTTGCGGGTCTGATCGGTGAGCGGCGTGTGCAAGGTGACGATATCGGCGCGCGCCAAAAGCGTTTCGAGGTCGGCCTTTTCAACGCCCAGTTCAATGGCGCGTTCTTCGGTGAGGAACGGATCGAAGGCGACCACGCGCATTTTCAATCCCACTGCGCGGTCGGCGACGATGGAGCCGATATTGCCGCAGCCGATGACGCCCAGCGTCTTGCCGAAGACTTCCGCGCCCATGAAGGCCGACTTTTCCCATTTGCCGGCATGGGTCGAGGCGCTTGCCTGCGGGATCGAGCGCACCAGCGAGAACATCATCGCGATAGCGTGTTCAGCTGTTGTAATCGCATTGCCGTAAGGCGTGTTCATGACGACGATGCCCGCCGCGGTCGCAGCCGGAAGGTCGATATTGTCGACGCCGGTGCCGGCGCGGTCAATGACTTTCAGATTCTTGCCGGCGGCGATGATCGGCGCGGTCGCTTTCGTCGCTGAACGCACGGCGAGGCCGTCATACTCGCCAATGATCGAGAGCAGCTTTTCCTTGTCCTTGCCGAGCGCCGGCAGATAGTCGACATCGACGCCGCGCTCTTTGAAAATGTTGATGGCGGTTTCGCTCAACGCGTCGGAAACGAGAACTTTGGGCATGGGAATTCCCCGATTGAATTTTGTGTGAAGGATTAAAGCGCGGATTTCGCTTCAGTGAAGGCCCAGTCGAGCCACGGCCCGAGCGCTTTGACGTCAGCGGTATCAACGGTGGCGCCGCACCAGATGCGAAGCCCCGGCGGCGCGTCGCGATAGCCGCCAATGTCGTAGGCGGCCTGTTCTTTTTCGAGCGACTTTTCCATGGACTTGACGAAAGCGCGCTGGGCAGCGTCATCAAGCGCTGCAATCTCAGGATCGACAATCTTCAGACACACCGATGTGTTGGAGCGGATCGCCGGGTCTGCGCAGAGGAAGTCGATCCAGTCGCGGCTTTCCACCCAGTCGCCAAGCGCTGCGGCGTTGGCGTCGGCGCGGCCGTGAAGGGCGTTCAAACCGCCGAGGCTTTCCGCCCAGCGCAGCGCATCGACATAATCTTCAACGCACAACATGGACGGCGTGTTGATCGTGGCGCCGGTGAAAATCTCTTCGTTGAGCTTGCCGCCCTTGACCATGCGGAACAGTTTCGGCATCGGCCATGGGGGCGTGTAGCTTTCGAGCCGTTCAACGGCGCGCGGCGACAGAATGAGCACGCCATGAGCGCCTTCGCCGCCGAGCACTTTCTGCCAGGAATAAGTGACCACATCGAGCTTGGCCCAGTCGAGCTTCTGCGCAAAAATCGCCGAGGTCGCATCGCAAATGACAACGCCTTCGCGGGCTTCGCTGATCCAGTCCGCGTTCGGCACGCGCACGCCCGAGGTCGTGCCGTTCCAGGTGAAGACGACATCGTGCGTCGAATCGACGGCAGCGAGATCGGCGATCTCGCCATAAGGCGCCTTCAGAAGGCGCGCATCGAGCTTGAGCTGTTTCACTACATCGGTGACCCAGCCTTCGCCAAAACTTTCCCAGGCGAGCATGTCGACAGGGCGCGCACCCAGCATCGACCACATGGCCATTTCCACCGCGCCGGTGTCCGACGCCGGCACGATGCCGATACGGAAATCCGCCGGAACGCCGAGCAGGGCGCGGGTCCGGTCAATGGCTTCGGCGAGGCGCGCCTTGCCGAGCTTCGAGCGGTGCGAACGCCCGAGCGTGTCGAAATTGAAATTCTGAGGAGTCCAGCCGGGGCGCTTGGCGCAAGGGCCGGATGAAAAATGCGGACGTGCAGGACGCACCGCTGGCGTCGTCGTGGTCATGTTTTACTCCATCCTTCCAGATGGCTCGCGCCCCGTTGGGGAGGCGTGGCCCACCCCCGGCTTCGCATGGAAGCGCGCGCGACGTCAATGCAAAAAATTTTATGGCGCTGACAGATAATCTCTCTTGCTTTGGTTAACGCGCGCCGATAGCGCGAACTTCATGGCCCGCAAACACATCACACCCGCAGAGGCGACACTTTACGACTGGTCGTTGCTGGCGCTGATCGTCGCCTTTGGCGGGTCTTCCTTTGTGATGATCCGCACCGCTGTTGCGACCATGCCGCCGGCCGCCGTCGCTTCGGGCCGGTTATGGGTGGCGGCGATCGTCGTTTACATTCTGATGCGCGCGGCGGGCCGGCGCCTGCCGCCATTTTTCATCCGTAGCGGGAAGAAACTGCGCATTCGCCGCTCCTGGTGGTGGATGATCGCCGTCGGCGCCAGCGGCAATGTCTTGCCGTTTTATATTTTTCCCTGGGCGCAGCAATTTGTCGAAAGCGGGCTCGCCGGCGTTTACATGGCCTTCATGCCGATCTGGACGGTCGCTCTGGCGTTCTTCTTCGCCGGTGAAAAACTCAACGGGCGAAAGATGGTCGGCTTTGCGCTCGGTTTTCTCGGCGTCATCGTGCTGATGGGGCCGGACGCTGTCAAAGGAGCCTTGTCGAGCGATTTGCGCGCGCAAATCGGACTGTTGCTCGCAACATTTCTTTACGCGGCCTCTGCGGTCTTGTCGCGGCGGGCGCCGCCGATCCGGCCACGCGTGTTCGCTTCCGGCATGCTGATCGTCGCCGCCGTCATGTCCGTCCCGGCGCTATTCTTCACCGAGATGCATCGCGAAGAATGGTCGCTCGCCAGCATGGCCAGCATTTTGTTCCTCGGTGTTTTTCCCACCGGCATTAACGGCATCCTGATCATCATGCTGATCCGCCGCGCCGGCGCGGGCTTCATGGCGTTTTCAAATTACATCACGCCGCTCTGGGCAGTGGCGCTGGGCGCGCTGGTCTACCATGAACGCCTCGACTGGACGGTGTTGATTGCGCTCGCCGTCATCCTGGCGGGCGTCGCGGTGAGCCAGCGCTCGCCGTTCAGCAAAAAACGTGCAGCCAATAGCGGCATTATTGCCGGTGACGGCATGGCCGGCGAACTCGAACCGATGGTCGAGAAAGCGGACGATCAGACGAAAAGCTGACCCTTCTGCATGAAGACCGCATTGCCGCCGATACGCACAGAGGTGACCGCGCCGCTTTTGACACCGACCGTCGCGATGATGCGGCTCGGACGGCCCATTTCAAACCCCTGCTCGATCACCCAGCGATGTTCGCCGTCGGGAATCTTCTGGCTGCGGATGATTTGCGCCGGAAAACCTGCTGCCGCGCCGCCGGTCGCCGGGTCTTCGACAATGCCGGCGCCCGGCGCGAACATGCGCACATGATAAGTCGCGTCCGCCGCCTCGCCGCCTTCCGTATAAAGATAGACGCCGACGATCTCTTCGACAGCGAGTCCGTCCCAGGCGGCACTGTTCACTTTCGCAGCCTTCAGCGCATCCATCGGCACATGGGCATAGATGAAATCGACGCCGGCGCCGGCGCGGCGCGGTTTGTGATCACCTTGATCGATGGCGCTGACGGGGAGCGACACGGCGGCCGCAATCGCTTCCGGCGTTGAGGCGGGCCCGTTTTCTTTCGGCAGGTTCGGATTGACGAATTCCGCGTAACCGCCGCCCTTATTCAATTCGACCTTCACCGGGAACACGCCGGAATTGAGCTCCAGCCGAAGCTCACCGGCAAGGCCGCGCGCGCGGGCGATGGCGATGGCGGTCCCGACAGTCGGATGACCGGCAAAGGGCATCTCATAGCCGGGGGTGAAGATCCGCACCCGCGCGGTATTATCGGGGTTTTCCGGCGGCAGCACGAAGGTCGATTCAGCGAGATTGAACTCGCGGGTAATCGTCTGCATCTGATCGAGCGACAATCCTCGCGCATCCGTGATCACCGCCAGCGGATTGCCGGCGAATTTTTTATCGGTGAAGACATCGAGCGTTTCAAAATCATAGGCGGTCATGGCGAAACTCCATCTGTTTCGGTTTGACCCGATATTGGCGCCCGGGTGCGAAGCGGCAAATCAGAATTTTTCGCAGGCTCGTTATTCCGGCTAATCGCCAAGCGGATGGCCGTGATTGAGCGGCCCATGCCCCGCGCCATAGCCCGGCGCCGTGGCAATCGCCTTGTGAACGTAGTCGATGGCGCGTTTGACGGCGGCCTGCAGCGCCATGCCCTGCGCCAGACCTGTCGCGACAGCGGACGCCAGCGTGCAACCGGTGCCGTGGGTCGAGCTTGTATCGATGCGCGGATTGGAAAAAATCCGGGCGCCGTCGGGCGTAACAAGCGCGTCCTCGACCGTCTCGCCCGACAAATGCCCTCCTTTCACCAGCGCCGCGCGGGCGCCCATTGCAATCAGCTTTTCACCGTTATTGATCATGCCGTCGCGATTGCTAATGGCGACGCCGGTCAACGCAGACGCCTCATCGGTGTTCGGCGTCACCAGTGCGGTGAGCGGTGCAAGCCGGTCGCGAATGAACCCCGCAACGCCGTCGCTCGCGAGCGCATCGCCGCTGGTTGCGATCAGCACCGGATCGAGAATGACCGGAACGGAAGAATGTCTCTTGAGCGCGGCTTCGATGGTCTTTGCGGATTCGACATCGCCGATCATGCCGATCTTGATCGCATCGGCGCCGATATCGGACATCACCGCTTCGATCTGCGCAGCAATCACATTCGGCGCGACCGGATGGACCTCGCTCACGCCGCGGGTGTTCTGCACGGTGAGCGCGGTGATCGCCGTCGCCGCATAGCCGCCAAGCATGGTCACGGTCTTGATGTCGGCCTGTATCCCGGCGCCGCCCGACGGATCCGATCCGGCAATGATGAGCACGCGGCCTTTCACGCTGTCTCCATTTTATCGTCGCTGCGCCATACTTCGCCCCATGGTTTTCAAACATGCGCCGCGATTAGGCAATACGCCGCTTCCCGCATCGGGCGGGCGACATAGAGAGAGACAAGATATTATGGCGAATAATCTGATCTGGATCGGGCTTTTATGTTGTCTCGCGGCGCTGTCGATCCAGTTGTTTCCGGACGCCGCCTTCAGTCTCGGCGCCGACGCTGCTGCATCGTGGCTTGTGTTCGGTTTCGGCGTGTTCCTGATTTTAGTGGCGGCGCTGATCGCAACCGGCGGACGGCGCGGCGCAAAGTAGCGGCGATTGACGTAATGCGTCAGCGGCCCTATATCCCGCGCCGGGTGAAGGCCCCTGCCGCTCGCAAGCGCATGCTTTGGTGAAGTCCTTCGTCGAAACGCACTGGTCAGCCACGCTTTCAAGCCCTGCGGACCGATGGCAATGCGAGCCCCATCAATATTGCTCCGCATGGTGAAAGACGAGGTCTGCCATGACACAATCCCCCTTGCCGTCTCTTGACGCACTCAAACAGCAGGCAAAGCGCCTGCGCGCCGGTCTCGATGAAGACGGCGATTTTCTCACTCATAGCGAAAGCCTTGAGCTGGTCGCCAAGCAATATGGCTATCGCGACTGGAACACGCTGCACGCGGCCATTTGCAACCGGCCGCCCGCGCCGCGATTCCAGCTCGGCGGGCGCGTAAAAGGGCGCTATCTCGGACAGCCCTTCACCGGTGAAATCGTCGCCATTAGATCGATGCCGCCCGATCACTTTCGGATCGTGCTGCAATTTGACGAACCGGTGGATGTTGTCACCTTTGACAGTTTTTCCGCCTATCGCAGCCGCGTATCCGCACTGATCAGTCGTGACGGCGTCACCGCAGAAAAGACATCAAACGGATTGCCGCAAATGTTCGTGGAGCCGGCGTGACGGGAAAGCTTAGGCGGCCGGCTTGAACTGCACTTCCGCTAACGGCGCGGTCGAGCCGGCATTGTCGACGAGGCCGAGCTGCAGGGGCTCGCCTGTACGGCGGCTGACAATAGCGTTGGCGTCGGTTTGGGTCAGGACGTGTTTCTGACCCCACTGCATCAGCGCCATTAAGGGCAGCGCGAGATCGACGCCCTTTTTGGTGAGCACATATTGATGGCGCGTGCGCTGTCCGGCCTGCTTATAGGCCCGGCGGCGCATGACGCCGCCCTCCACCAGCCGTTTCAGGCGATTCGACAATACGGTGCGCGGCATCGCCAGGGTTGCATGCAACTCGTCAAAGCGCGTGACGCCGTAAAGCGCCGAGCGGACGATCAACAACGTCCAGCGGTCGCCCACCAGATCGATAGCGGCCGCCAGTCCGCAATGTTCCAGCGGCGGCGCCGCGTCGGCGGTTTTCGGATCAGCCCTGTCGCGCTCAAAGGTCATGGACGAATCACTAAAGTGATTTGCGCGCGCCGTGCAATCGCGTTGGGGGGCAATCGCGTTGGGGGGCAATCGCGACGAGGACGCAATCGATGAGGCGCCGCGAACCGGCGCCCCGGTCAATTCCCGTTCACGGCAAATTGTGCGGCGGCGGCGAATGTGTCCGCATTTGGGCGGGAAATCGCGCCATTCTCGCCCCATTCGCCCTCCACGTTGCTCGCATCGCAATCCAGCTGGGGCAAGCACGGAGAACGACATGAAAAAGAACTTCAAAACTCTGGTCGCGGGTGCCATCGGCGTCGCCGCGCTGTGCGCCGGCGCCGCGTGGGCGAAACCCGCCTATTGCAACCACAATCACGACCATCGCAGCCACGCGGCGGACTACTACAGCTACTATCCGGCTGACCGCTATTCTCGTGCGGGCGCGTATCGCAGTGGTTCGGGCCTGAGCATTTCAATCAGCCTCGGTGACCGCGACTATGACCGCCGCGGCCGGTATGACCGCCATGATGATCGCGGACGCCGCAACGGCTATCGCGGCGGCAACAGCCGCATTGTCAATCGCGAAGTCTACGACACGCGTTACCGCGCCCGGATCATCCTGACCGAAGAAGTCGTGCGCACGCGCCGCGGACCGCAACTGATCTGCACCGTCGATGCGCGCGGACCCCAGGCCCACCGCGTGCCGGACAAGCGCCTGCGCAAGATTGCGCGCAGGGAATGTTCGCGCCGCGCGCAAGTGCGCATCGTCACTTAAACAAGCGCTCGCGTTTATTGAGCGTTAGGCCCGCCGGCATGCACGTCATGCCGGTGGGATCTATATTTTATCAACCGCTTCGAGGGCGGCGGCCCTGATAATGGGCAGCGGCGCATTCGCTCGTGTCAACACGCGCACGCCAAAGTAAGCAGCCATCAATAGCGCAGCCATCGCCGCCGTTCTTTCCGCATTTCCCTGGTATGGCGGCGATTGTGCGAGCGCTTCGCGAAACCGCCGCTCCACATTCTTGAGCGATGCATTGACCAGCGCCTTCGTTTCCTTGTCGAGTTGCGCCTGATCAACGGCTGCGTTGCACAGGAAGCAGCCGGATCTTTTGCCGGCTTGCGCAAGCGCGACCAGACCGCCAAACAGCTTTTGAAAGCGCTGCTTCGCATCGCCGCCGCCCGATAAAATTCGGTTGGCTTGCTCCAGTTCTTCTCGGGCGTAACGCTCCAGCGCGGCGAGATACATGGAACGCTTATCGGGAAACAACCTGTAAAGGCTCTGTTTATTGAGGCCCGTCGCCGCCTCGATGTCATGCAAAGACGCTCCCTCGAATCCCTTCCGCCAGAAGACGGAGATGACATCGTCGAGCGCTTGATCTGTGTCGAACTCTCTTGGGCGCGCCACTTGGAACCTCTCAAAAACGTGACTTCAGCTATGGATTTCAATTGTTGACCATTTGGTCCGTAATTCCATATAGGGTTCGCGCCCCCAAGCGCAAGCTGAAAACAACAATGATCCCGCGGCGTCACACGCATCTGCGCCCCGGAACAATGAAAAGGAGAGACCCGATGCCCCGCCTGAGCCAAATCACCGACTCCGAAGCCTCCGCCGGCGCCGCCAATCTGTTGAACGCCATCAAGTCCAAGCTCGGCATGACGCCCAATCTTTATCGCGTCATGGCCCATGAACCGGCTGTTCTCGCGGCAGCGCTCAATTTCAACGATACGCTGTCAGAAGGATCGTTCACCCAAACCACGCGCGAAGCGATTGCACTCGCGGTCGCTGGCGCAAACAAATGTGATTACTGCGCCTCTGCACACTCTGCGATTTCCAAGAATCTCAAAGTCGACAACAACGAGATTCAAGCCCGCCTGCACGGCAATTCTTCAGACCCCAAGCTGAACGCCATCCTGCACTTTGCAACGGCAGTCGTTGAAAAGCGCGGGTTAGTGTCAGACGAAGATCTAGCCAAAGCAAAATCCGCCGGTCTCTCGCAAGGCGAGATCGTCGAAACGGTCGCCGTCACCGTCGCCAATATTCTCACCAACTACATCAATCACGTCGCCCAGACGGAGATCGACTTCCCCGTCGTGCATACGCAAGCCGCCTAACGCACGACGCGAAACGGCCGGGCACCCCCCGCGCCCGGCCGTTTCATATTCCTTTGGATGAGTGCGCTAGACTGCCTGCTCCACCGCCACGCAGATTTCATCAACAACCGACTTAACAAGCGCAGCATTGTCGCTTTCGGCCATCACGCGGATCAGCGGTTCCGTTCCTGACTTGCGGATAACCAGCCGGCCCGATTTTCCCAGCTTGGTTTCGCCGGACTTGATGGCCGCCTTGACGCCAGCTTCGTTGAGCGGATCGCCGCCCTTGAAACGGACATTTCGAAGCAATTGTGGAAAGGGTTCGAAACAGCGGCAGATTTCGCTGACTTTTCGTCCTTCCGCGACAACCACTGCAAGCACCTGCAGCGCCGTCACCAATCCGTCGCCAGTGGTGCCGTAATCGGAAAGCACCACATGTCCCGACGGCTCGCCGCCGACATTCATACCCTTGGCGCGCATCTCCTCGACAACGTAGCGGTCCCCGACTTTTGTGCGCTCCAGCGTCAGACCGTCGCCAGCAAGAAACTTCTCAAGCCCCAGATTCGCCATCACCGTTGAAACGATGCCGCCGCCTTTCAGCGCGCCGCTCTTCTTCCAGGCGCGGGCGATCAAGGCCAGAATCTGGTCGCCATCGACGATGCGCCCGCGCTCGTCGCAAATGATCACGCGGTCTGCGTCACCATCAAGTGCGATGCCGATATCGGCGCGGTATTCAAGCACTGCTGCTTGCAGCTTATTCGGCGCAGTCGACCCCACATCCTGATTGATGTTGAAGCCGTCCGGCTCGACCCCGATAGCTTTTACTTCCGCGCCAAGCTCCCACAACACCGTTGGCGCAACCTTGTACCCGGCGCCATTGGCGCAGTCGATCACGACCCGCACGCCTTCCAATGACCGGCGGCGCGGAAAGGCGGCTTTTGCAAACTCAATGTAGCGCGCGCCAGCATCGTCAACGCGCTTGACGCGGCCCAGGTCAGCCGGACCTGCGCGGCCTGCATCTGGACCCTCTTTCATCAGGCGTTCGATTTCGCTTTCGGTCTCGTCCGAAAGTTTGAATCCATCCGGCCCAAAGAACTTCACGCCATTGTCATGATACGGATTATGGGATGCAGAGATCATCACCCCAAGGTCAGCCCGCAATGAACGCGTCAGCATCGCCATAGCCGGCGTCGGCAACGGTCCGAGCAGAAACACATCCATCCCTGCGGCTGCGAACCCTGCTGTGAGCGCTGGCTCGATCATGTAGCCGGACAATCGCGTGTCCTTGCCGATCACCACGCGGTGCCGGTGGGCGCCGGTCTTGAAAACGCGCCCCACCGCCATGCCAAGACGTAGAATATTGTCCGGGGTCATCGCGCCGGCATTCGCAAGCCCGCGCACTCCGTCAGTTCCGAAAATTTCCCGCTTGCCGGTCATCTGATCGTCGCCCCGCATGGGCTGTCGCTCCCGTGGTCATCCGAGCCTACCATGCGAGGCTCGCCAATGCCTTAACGCCGCAAATCGGGATTTTCTATGGCGGAAGCGATATTTAGCGCCTGCCGGGTGGCGGAAACATCATGCACCCGGAAAATGCCTGCCCCGCGCTGGAGCCCCGCCAGGGCCGCCGCAATAGAGCCGCCCAGCCGTTCGGCCGCCGGGCCGTCTCGGTCAAGGGCGGCGATAAACCGCTTTCGGGAGACCCCCAGCAGGAGCGGACGCCCCAGCGTGACAATGCGGTCGAGGCTGGCAAGCAAAGCGAGGTTGTGCGCGACGGTTTTGCCAAAGCCGACGCCCGGATCAACAACGAGACGGCGCTCATCGATCCCGGCCTTAACGCACGCCTCAATGCGGCCGGCGAGATAGGCATAGACCTCCTCAATCGCATCATCGTAGCGCGGATTATTCTGCATGGTTTTCGGATCGCCTTGCGCATGCATGAGAACGATGTCGCAATCGAGCGAAGCGGCGGTCAAAAGACTGTCAGGCGAATAACTGAGGGCTGTGACGTCATTCCAAATGGAAGCGCCGGCGGCGACTGCCTCTTGCGCGATTTCCGGCTTTCGCGTGTCAATCGAAACGCGCGCCTGGGGAAGATCGCGCGCAAGGGCTTCGACCACGGGGATCGTTCGCCGCCGCTCTTCGTCAACCGGAACAGTCAGCGCGCCGGGGCGCGTCGATTCCCCGCCAATGTCGAGAATGTCAGCGCCGTCATCCGCAAGGCGCCGGCCATGGGCGATTGCGTCTTCGGCATCAGCAAAGACGCCGCCATCGGAAAAAGAGTCCGGCGTCACATTGACAACGCCCATGATTTTCCAGCTTCGAGTCACCACTCCATCCTCGTTCGCCAATCCGCCCAGGGCCAATCCTTCCGCCCGTCCCAACGCTACGACGCAGGGCGGCAACGTTTCGTCCCGTCCGCTATCTCGCATCCGCGCGGCTTGGACTAGTGTTACTCAATGGAAAGCCAGGCGCCAACGGACTTCTCCGCGCCCGTACACAAGCTCGGGCAATACGCAGCCTGGATGCGCGCGGACGCAGCTTTTGCGCCCATCGACCTTGTCTGGCTAAGCGCCGCCCCGGCGTGCAATCCAAAACGCCATCGGATGCTTCCTCACGGCGAGCCCAGCATCGCCATCAGACGGCGGCGCGATCGTCACGGCCATGTGACCAGCCTGGATCTTACGATTTGCGGGGCATACTCCCGAGGCGCTTACTACGCCCCCTCGCCGAGTGAAGAGCTCATCGGCGTTCGTCTGAAGCCGGAAGCGTCCGCCACCTTTTTTGGAGTCTTTCCTGCAGATTTCGTAAACCAGTCACCGCGAGATGCGCCCGGCCGCGTAAAGGAAGCCTGCCATCGCAGCCTGCTCGCAGCGCAATCGGCGCCGGCAAGCGAGGTGTTGAAATTGTTGTGCGAGGATTTGCTGCGCTTTTCTTTCAAGCCCTGGGATTGCGCGACGCCGGAGCGTCAGGCCGCCGCCCTCTTGCGCGGTGCAAATGGCCGTCTGCGCTGCCGGGAGATTGCTGCAGTGCTCGACGTCAGCGAGCGTCACCTCCGGCGAAGGTTCAGTGATCATCTGGGCATAACGCCGAAAACATATGCCAACCAGTTGCGATTGACGGCGGCTGCACTCACCGCAGAAAAGGTCGCCAATCCAGACTGGGCGCAAATCGCGCTGCACGCCGGATTTCATGACCAGTCGCACATGATCAACGCTTTTTCCGATGCGCTCGGCGTTTCACCCACGGCATTCCACCGCGAACGGCGCGCGCTGGCCGATTCAAACTAAGTGTCCGTTTTTTCCAAGACGCGGACGCGAGATCATCTGCAGGATTCACTCCGTATCAATTGGCGGCGCTGTCCGCCCATCAACGGAGCCATTCATGCGTATCGCACTTTTGAGCCTTGTCGTTTTGCATCCGACAATCGCCATCGCGCAGCCAGCCACACCCGAGACGATTGTCTTTCAGGGACAGACCTGGCGCGTGGGGGCGCAGGAAGCCCGTGTCGAATCCTTTGAAGGACGCGAAACACTCGTCTTGCGGGGCGGGCGCGTCTGGTTGGAGGGCGGCAGTTTTTCGGACGGCGTTATTACGTTTGACGCCAAATACGACGAAGTTCAGGGGTTCATTGGCCCAGCCTGGCGCGCCGAGAGCGACAATCGCTTTGAGGAAATATATTTTCGCTCTCACCTGAATGAAAAGCCGGACGCCGTTCAATACACGCCTGTCGAGAATGGAAACTCCGCGTGGCAAATTTTCTCGGACGGAAACGCCATCGCTTCCATCTCACAGACCTATGAAGACTGGAACCGCGCGAAAGTCGTCGTCATCGGCGACCGGGCCGACTTCTACTTCAACAGCGAAGCGCCGGTTCTGCATGTTCCGGACTTGAAAACTGACATCAAGCAAGGGTTTGCCGGACTGCGCGTGTCCGGCGCCGCGACGGTCAGGTTTTCTAATGTTTCGTTTCGACCCTTGACCCGGGAGGATCGCATTGTCGGTGAAGCCGTAGAATCTTCTCCGCTCCCGCCGGGGCTCATATCCGAATGGTCGGTTTCGTCCGTTTTCAAAGAAAGCCGCGTTGCTGAATCTCTTGTTCTGCCGCGAGACGCCACCGAGCAGATGAAATGGGACTTGCTCGGTGTGGAAACGAATGGCATCGCAAACATATCAAGACTGCGCCAGCGACTGCCCGATGCGGATGGCACGGTGTTCGTGCGCCTTTCCATCGATGCAGATGAGGCGCAAATGAAAGAGCTTCGATTTGGTTATTCTGATCGCGTGCGCATCTATCTGAACGGCAAGCGCGTTTACTTCGGCGACGCAGGCTGGACGGTCCGCGACTATCGCTTCCTCGGCACTGTGGGTTTCTTCGACAGCGTGGGCCTTGATCTGCGAAAGGGAGAAAACGAACTTCTGGTCGCAGTCTCCGAAACATTTGGCGGCTGGGCGTGGGCCGGCGCCATCGAAGATCAATCCGGAATCAAATTGGGCCGCTAGGCCTGCGACGGCCCGCTCACTGACTGGCGTCGGCGGGCGCCGGCGGCTCGTACTCCAGGCTTTCATTCTCGCCACCAGTGGCGAGCGTGTATTGCGCGCTGACGATGGGCTGCTTGAAATACATGGCGAAGAATCGCGCCAGCACAGGATCGCTATGGGTGAAGCGCGGTTCAAGAGACGACCAGTCCATCGTTTCTGATATATCCTTGAGCGCAGCGCCGGCCTGGGCCGCAGGCGTCACCTGCTCCGCCACAAAAGAGAGCGCTTCGACCAGAAGCCCGACATAATCCAGGTTGGTTTGTACGGCCCCATGGCCGGGCACAAGCAACTCGACCCGCATGCCGGAAATGCGCGAGAGCACGCCGGTCCACGACTCCGGATAGCTGAAGAAGCCGTAAGGAATTGGCGCAACGACAACGTCGCCTGTGGCGAGAATTTTTGCATCCGGCAGGTACATCATCACATCGCCTTTGGTGTTTCCCTCGGCGATGTGGATAAGCCTTACTTTCCGCCCCCCAAGATCGAGCTCAAGCTCATCGTCAAACACACGCGTCGGCGCAATGATGCGATTGCGCTCAAACTCTGCGAGATACTCATCCTTGTCAGCCATGAACCGGTTGAAATACTCGATCTCTTCCGCCGTCAGATCGGTTCCGTCGAACCACTTTCCCTCGCCGGCGATCTTGGCGACCGCGTCATAGGTCGCGCTCAGATTTTTTTCGCCGTCCGCAACGCGCTTCATCGGGCCGCCGGTAATGGCGTCGCGCGTGAAGGAATGGCTGATGATGTCGGCTTGCGGAAACGCATCGACAAGGGGGCCGTTCCCGCGGTGATGGTCGCCATGCCAGTGGCTGACAACAATTGCGCTGACCGGTTTGTCTGTCACCTTGCGAATCTGCGCCAGCGTCTGCTCTCCCTGTGTTGCGACGCCGCCGCCGTCGAACACAAGGACGCTTTTCTTGCCAACGACAAACACTGTGTTCGCCAGGACTGGCGAGCGCATCGCATCCTCCCGCGCACCGAGCCAGACGCCGGGCGACAGTTCGCGCCAGGACATTTCAAACAGACCTTCGGCACGAACCTGACAGGCCGCAAACAGCACGGCAAAGATTGCCGCCGCAGCGGTTCGCAGTCTCGCGACACTCATAATAAAACCTCATCCCAGACGCGGGATGAGGTTCCATGTGATTTAATGAACGGGCAATTGCGGTGCGGCGAACAGGTCGCCGCATGCGATGAGCTGCTTTACGCCCCTTGCGGGCTCGGCTCCATGCCGCCGGTTCCGTCGTCTTTCTTGGTTCCGCCGGTCGAAGCGCCGGTCGTCGGAACCGACGAAGGCGGCGTGTGATCCTTCGGATCGAGCGGGTCTTCGCGGACGATCTCGCCGCCATCGAGCAATTTCTGGATTTCTTCGCCCGTGAGAGTCTCGAACTCGAGCAGTGCTTGCGAGAGCTTCTCCCAATCGTCGCGTCGTTCGGTCAGCACGCGCTTCGCGGTTTCGAACCCCTCCGTAACAAAACGCTTGATCTCATCTTCGATCAGCTTCGCGGTGTCGGAAGATATCGCTTTTGTGCGTGCAATCGACTGGCCGAGGAACACCTCCCCTTCGTCTTCTGCATAAGCGATGGGCCCGAGCTTTTCCGACAAACCGTACTTGGTCACCATGGCCCGCGCGAGGCGCGTAACATATTCAATGTCAGACGATGCGCCGGACGTCACTTTTTCAGGACCGAATTTCAGCTCTTCGGCGACACGTCCGCCCATAGCCATGGCGATCCGTCCCGTCATCTGCTCCAGCGAAAAAGAGTAACGGTCGCGCTCCGGCAGCGATTGCACCATGCCCAAGGCGCGGCCGCGCGGGATGATGGTCGCTTTGTGAATTGGGTCGTTGCCCGGAACGGAAATCGCCACAAGCGCGTGACCGGCCTCGTGATAGGCGGTGAGCATTTTTTCGTCTTCGGTCATGACCATGGAGCGGCGTTCCGCGCCCATCATGACCTTGTCCTTGGCGTCGTCGAATTCTTTCGCCGTAACGAACCGCTTGCCGCGACGCGCCGCAAGCAGCGCCGCCTCGTTGACGAGGTTTGCGAGATCGGC
>CAZAOB010000053.1:0-22119 GCA_964486635.1 uncultured Caulobacterales bacterium
GGATGCAGGTGCTGGTGGAGACGCATGAAGGCCGCGCCATCGGCGTGCAGCTGCCCGAACATGTGACGCTTGAAATCACCGACACTGAACCAACAGTCAAAGGCCAGACCGCTTCCGGCTCGTACAAGCCGTCGACGGTCGATAACGGTCTGCGCATCATGGTGCCGCCCTATATGACGATTGGCGAACGGATCGTCGTCAACACCGAAACCATGGAGTATGTGAAGCGCGCGGAATAGCGAGCTCGCTTTCCGAACAGGCGACGCTTGAGGGCAATGGCGCCGCTTCACCCGACAGTGCGCAGGACACTCGTCGTCAACATCCGGACGTGCTGGATTATGTGATGCGCGAGGCCCGGCCGGTTCATTACGGCGTATAGGCGATTACCAGCTGCGAGCGTGTGATTGGCGCGTTATAGGTCTGTGTGCCGAGGCCGGGGACTGTCGCCCGGAAATAAAGACGCTCGCCGAGGACATACTGCATGAAGCCTTTTCCCGGCGGAAGCGCGTCGCTAGGCAACGCCTGATTGTCCAGCGCGATACGCGGATAAAAGGTGATCAGCCCGTTGAAATTCGACCCGCCGGAAATGACGGCGGTCGAAGTGTTCAAATAGACAAAGTCGGGATTTGGCGAACCCGCCGCTTCGTCATTCACGCTGACGGTCCAGTATCCCAACGGACTTCGAATAGAGGTGTCTGTGACTCCGTCAATGGTCAGCTTGCCCGCATCGACAACATAGCTGCCGATCTGTGGCGAGGGATTGGTGTCACTCAATTGTCTGATATGCATTTCTATTGAAAATCGAGTGCTGCGCGGAAAGCCGAAGTGATTTCGCACCGCCGGGTCCACATTGCTGAGATCAGCCAGGCCCTTATACACGTAGCGATATTCCTGCCCCATGGCCGGCGTGGCAAACGCAAACGCCGCCAGCAAGATCGGCAGCAATATCTTTCGCAAAATTACCTGCATTCTTTCTCCTCCCACTTCATCAGAAATAGAACAGTCGCCGCTTACACCGCTTGCAAACATGTATCATTTGACCGGTTCTCGCTCCCAACAAACTGCTGGAAGCGGGCCTATTTCGAATATCGCCGCTGCACGAAGAACTCGCCGGCGCCGATGAAGAAATAGAGCGGGCCAGCCCACGGCCCAATCGGAGTGAAGGCTGCGAGCGCTGCAACGAGCAAGGCGACCGCGGCCTGCATCAAGGCCGACGCACGCGAACGGCGCGTCATGCGCAACTCATCCTTGTCGAGTTCCAGCGCCGCACTCATGGACGCCGCATGCCCGTACAGCGCGGCGATGATCAAAAACACCGCCGCATAGCCGAACGAATAAATAATCAGCAGCATGGCGCCGTCGCCAATGCCGCCAACCATCATCGAAACACGCTCAAAATCGGTGAAGAAGGCCGGGATCAGAGTGAAGATGAAATCCGCGAGAAACCGCAGCGGATAAACAAACAGCAGCACCACAAACAGCAGGAGCGAATTGAGAAAGACAGTGCGCTGATCGCTGAGCCCATAGCGGCGGAAGAACAGATAGTGGTTGTTCCAGATCAACAGCAGAATTGAAAACGCAAAGGCGAAAGCGAACCCGCCGCGAAAAATTTCAATCAACTGGGAAAATGTGGCGGGCGGCGCGGAGGCGACCGCCAGCAAACTCAAGGCGAGCGCAAATACGATGTCGCTTAAGTTTTCGATCCGAGTGACGCTGTCGCCGCGCCAGCGAAAATGCGGGTCCTGATCGAGGCTGGTCTTTTTCGGCTCGCGCAGCATGTGACCTCCGCCTACAGAGCGCCAAACGCTTTGTGAAAGCTCGTAACGCTACTCCAGTTTGCCGCACTTCCAACTGGAGATTTATTGATCTTCATCCGCGGCGTCGCCACTGCGCTCGGACGGCTCAGCCGAAACGGACGCATCCGGCGCGATGCCCAATGCCTCCTCAAGCTTTTCGATGGTTTCCGATACTCCGGCAGCTCCCTCGCCTGACATGCCTAACCTGTGAACCAACCGCAAATCATCAAGCGCGCCGCGATAGTCGCCGGCTTGTATGCGAACGATTCCGCGAACATGGTGAAATGCCGAAAGCTCCATACGAGAAAAGTCTGCGCTGTAGTCGTCATGAAGCTTTTCTAAAATCGCGAGCGCTTCTTCGCGCGTCGATTCATCCTTCGCGAGCCTTTGCGCTTTCATGAGCTGCGTCTTAACACGCGAGCGCACCCTGAATTCGTCAGGGACGCCTTGCCCATAAGACAATTCAAACCGAATGATTGTCTCAACGCCGCGCCGCGGTACAGCAGCGCCGCTCTGCACTTTGGGGCGATACTTCCATTGCTTCACAGCATCCATCGCCGCGCGGTTCAAACACCTCTGGGTGGTGTCGATCACTTGAACGTTTTCGGTGTCGCCTTGGCTCGTTACATCAAAGCGTACTGTGACAGACTCTGACCGGCTGGCGACGTTCATGCACCGTTCAGGGTATTTCGGCGGGACCCGGACACGAGGACGAGCGTCATAATCTTCCGTTGCGGTTTCCTGGTTCATCACGAAGGTGACCGTCACTTCGAGGTCTTCCTGAGCACGCGCAGATCCGTTCACCCGGCGCGGTTCGTACGTCCATGTATGCGCCGTGGAGGTTGCGACGTCCTCAAAACACGGATCGGAAGACTCACGAACACGGACATTCTCGACGCGCCCATCGCGATCGACATCAAACATCAACGTGACGGTTTGTGGCGCGATTTCCGCGCCGGCCTCCGGATAGCAAGCGGTCGGATAGGGCGGCGCGACACGATATTTCGGCGTCGCCGGTGTTTCTTCGTCCTGGGCGAAAGCGCCAGCCGTCAGCGCCGTGAGCACGCCAATAAAGGCAAGACATTTTTGCATATCGCCCCCGCCTGTTCGCCCCAATACCTGAACAGTCTATGGACAGAGCAATATTGTGACAACCCCGCTAAATGCGGGGCAATCAGGCGCTAACTGTCGATCTTCAGCGCCTTGATGAACGCTTCCTGAGGGATTTCGACACGACCGAACTGGCGCATCTTCTTCTTGCCCTCTTTCTGCTTGTCGAGGAGTTTGCGCTTTCGCGAGGCGTCGCCGCCGTAACATTTTGCGGTGACGTCTTTTCGAAGGGCGGAGATGGTTTCCCGCGCAATCACGCGTCCGCCAATCGCCGCCTGGATCGGAATCTTGAACTGGTGGCGAGGAATCAAGTCTTTCAGCTTTTCGCACATGCCGCGGCCGCGATAATCGGCCTTGTCGCGATGCACGATCATGGAGAGCGCATCAACCGGCTCTTCATTGACCAGCACCTGCATCTTGACGAGGTCGCCGGCGCGATGATCGATAATCTGGTAGTCGAAGCTGGCGTAGCCCTTTGATACCGATTTCAGCCTATCATAAAAATCGAACACCACTTCGTTCAACGGCAACTCGTAAACCACCATGGCGCGCGAGCCGGCATAGGTCAGATCTTTCTGAATGCCGCGCCGCTCTTCGCAGAGTTTCAAAATGCCGCCGAGATATTCATCCGGCGCCATGATGGTCGCCTTGATCCACGGTTCTTCCATGTGATCGATGCGCACCGGGTCCGGCAGATCGGCAGGGTTGTGCAGTTCAATCTTTGACCCGTCGGTCAGATAAATATCATAGACCACGCTTGGCGCTGTGGTGATGAGATCGAGGTTGAACTCACGCTCCAGCCGCTCGCGAATGATCTCGAGATGCAGCAGCCCGAGAAAACCGCAGCGAAAGCCAAAGCCCAGCGCCGCAGAAGTCTCCATTTCATACTCAAAACTGGCGTCGTTGAGACGCAGCTTGCCCATAGCCTCGCGCAAATCCTCAAAGTCGTTAGCGTCGACCGGAAAGATGCCGCAGAAAACCACGGGCACGGAGGGTTTGAACCCTGAGAGAGGCTTGTCACAGGGGCGGCGATCGTCTGTGATCGTATCGCCCACCGCCGTATCGGCGACTTCCTTTATCTGCGCCGTCAGATAGCCGATTTCACCCGGCCCCAACTCCGCCACCGGCGTCTTCTTCGGCGTCGAGACGCCGACCTGATCGACGGTGTAGACGGCTTTCGCGCCCATCATGCGGATGCGCATGCCCTTTTTCAGAACACCATCAATGACGCGCACGAGAACGACGACGCCAAGGTAAGGATCGTACCAGCTGTCGACGAGCAGCGCTTTGAGCGGCGCGGCGTTATCGCCGGACGGCGCCGGCAGTCGCGTGACAATGGCCTCAAGAACAGCGGGAACGCCGACGCCGGTCTTTGCGGAAATCTCGAGCGCGTCCGAAGCGTCGATGCCGATCACATCTTCGATCTGCGCTTTGACGCGCTCCGGCTCTGCAGCCGGCAGGTCCACCTTGTTCAGCACAGGAACGATTTCAAGATTGACGTCGATCGCCTGATACACGTTGGCGAGGGTCTGGGCCTCAACGCCCTGGCTGGCGTCCACGACCAGCAAGGCGCCCTCGCAGGCTGAAAGCGAGCGCGACACTTCATAGGTGAAGTCCACATGACCCGGCGTGTCGATCAGGTTCAAAACATATGTCTCGCCGTCCGCCGCCTTGTAATTGAGGCGCACCGTCTGAGCCTTGATAGTGATGCCGCGTTCGCGCTCGATTTCCATGGAATCGAGCACCTGCTCCTTCATCTCACGGCTGGTCAGTCCCCCGGTCACCTGGATCAAGCGGTCGGCGAGGGTCGATTTGCCATGGTCGATATGGGCGACGATGGAGAAATTGCGGATATTTTTGAGCGGCGTCATGGGTCACGAAAACTGAAGAAAGAAGCTGGCGAGCGAGGCATATAGACGGGGGCCGCCCCCGGTACAACTGCGCGGCGACGGTTTCGGGGCCGCCAGCGCCTCCGGCCGCGACAATGAAAAACCCGGCCCCTGATCGCTCAGAGGCCGGGCCTTTTCTCACTGGGTAGGGGTAGTCTGGCTGAGCATGATCAGGAAAAGTGGAAGCCGGTTTTCCGGTTCGATCATGCGAACACTAAAAATCCCTTAGCGAGCCTTCAGAGCGTCGCGAATCTCGGTGAGCAGGACTTCCGACTTCGTCGGGGCCGGCGGCGCGGTAGGTGCTTCGGCTTCTTTCTTCTTGAGGCTGTTCATACCCTTGACCAGCATGAAGACGGCCCAGGCCACAATCAGGAAGGATATGACGTTGTTGATGAACGAGCCGATGTTCATGGTCACGGCTTCGGAATCGGCTGTCGCCTGCTGCAGCGTGATGACGATGTTCGAAAAATCGACATTGCCGAGCATCATGCCGATCGGCGGCATAATGATGTCGTCAACGAGCGATTTGACGATGGTGCCGAAGGCGCCGCCGATGATGATGCCGACGGCCATGTCAACGACATTTCCTTTGACGGCGAACTCCTGAAATTCCTTGATAATGCCCATGGGGGCCTCCCTCTCTTGCCTGTGCGTCACGTGTCAGTGCGATTCAAGCCGCCCCCGCTGCGGGATCGAATCAATCCGGCAACCTAGCTAGTCTGATTTGCATACGGCGCAAAGCCAGCCCGCTTAATAGACTTTCATGATGTCGTGGAGCGGCTTTTTAATCTGCGCATGACGGGGCACCGCCGCGTCCGGCTCAGGGTGCCCGGCGACCACAAGAAGATAGGGTTTTTCCGTCGCCGGACGACCGAGGGTTTTCGAAAGGAACGTCATCGGATTCGGCGTGTGGGTCAGTGTCGCCAGCCCGGCATGATGCAGGGCCGCGATCAGAAACCCGCAGGCAATGCCGACGCTCTCGTGCAGGTAGTAGTTTTTCTTGTCCATCCCTGCCTCGACGCCGCCGCGGCGTTGCGCAAAGACCGCGATCAGCCATGGCGCTGTTTCGAGAAACGGTTTTTCCGGCCCTGTGCCAAGCGGATCTAGCGCCTCTAGCCACTCTTCGCCAGCGCGCCCGGCGTAAAACGCGCGCTCTTCTTCTTCGGCAGCGAGGCGGATCAGGCGTTTCACTTTCGGATCGCCGACCAAACTAAAGAACCACGGCTGATGGTTGGCGCCAGACGGCGCGCGCCCCGCCGCCGCGATGCAGTTTTCCATCACATCCTGCGGCACGGGCTGGTCGGTAAAATCGCGAATGGTATGACGGCGTTTTATGTCGGCGAAAAACTGACTTGAGCGCGCGCGCATGTCCGCATCGCTTCGCGCCACATGGTCGCCGAGTTCGGAAAGCGGCGTGTATTTTTCGTTCGTCATCGGATCTGCTCTTTGTCACACATCAGGCGCATTCAGCGGCGGCCAAACAGCCGCTCAATGTCGGCCAGCTTCAATTCGACATAGGTGGGACGCCCGTGATTGCATTGGCCAGAATGCGGGGTCGCCTCCATCTGACGCAAGAGCGCGTTCATTTCTTCTGCGTTGAGGCGCCGCCCGGCGCGCACAGACCCGTGGCAGGCCATGGAGGAGCACACTTCTTCAAGCCGTTCCTTTAACGCAAGCCCTTGTCCGAGCGACGCCAAATCATCGCACAACGACTGCACCAGCCCCTTGATGTTGACCTCGCCGAGCATGGCCGGCGTCTCGCGAACCATCACCGCGTCATCGCCAAACCGCTCCATCACCAGACCGAGCGCGGCAAACTCTTCGAATCTCGGCGCCAGACGATCCATATCATCCGTAGACAAATCAACAATTTCCGGCAAAAGCAATCCCTGACTGGCGACGGCGCCGCTTGAGAGCGCGGCCTTCATCCGCTCGTAGACAAGCCGTTCATGAGCAGCATGTTGATCGACAATGACGAGACCGTCGGTGGTCTGCGCAACGATGTATGTTTCGTGAAGTTGCGCCCGCGCTGCGCCTAGAGGATGTTCGGAACCCGTTCCCGCACCGGGCGCGCCCTCCGCTTCAACCCGGGCGCCCGGCATGTCGGCGCCGGAAAATTCCCGAGGCCGATCACCAAGGCCCGCCGCTTCGGCAAGCGGCGCAAAACTGTCCCGGAAATACGGGTTGGGCCGCTCGCCGAAAGATGAGGCGCCGTGCGGGGGACGATAGGCGCCGCCCATGCTCGAAACCGAAGCGCCCGATTGCGGCGCCATACGGCCGAGCGCGTAAGAGCTCGCGGTGGTCGATGCGCGGTGGCCGGCCTCCGCCAGAGCGTGGCGCAAGGCGCCCATCAGTAATCCGCGCACGCCGCCCGCATCGCGAAACCGGACCTCCGTTTTCGCCGGATGCACATTAACGTCGACCATTTCCGCCGGAAGCTCAACAAACAACGCCACCGCCGGATGGCGGTCGCGGGCGAGAAAATCCGCATAGGCGCCGCGGATGGCGCCGACGATCAGCTTGTCCCGCACAGGCCGTCCGTTCACGAACAAAAACTGCTTGTCGGGAAGCCCGCGGTTATATGTCGGCAGCCCGGCAAAACCCGAAACCGTTGCGCCGTCGCGCTCGGCGTTGATGGCCAACGCGTTGTCGCCAAACTCCCGCCCCATGATCGCCGCGAGGCGGCGGAGGCGCCCTTCTTCTCCCGCCGCCTCCGCGGAAAGCGACAGCAGTTTACGTCCCGACGAGGTGAGCGTGAAAGCAACTTCGTGCCGCGCCATCGCCAGCCGCCGCACCGCTTCGCCGATTGCTGCGGTTTCTGCCTGATCCGACTTCAAAAACTTCAAGCGCGCGGGCGTGGCGTAAAACAAATCCCGAACTTCGATGCGTGTGCCGTGTCCGCCAAACGCCGCCGGCGTCGGCCCTGACAAGGCGCCGCCCTCGACGTTGATCGACCAGGCTTCGCTTTCTTCAGCAGCGCGCGACGTGATGGATAGGCGCGCAACGGCGCCGATTGACGGCAGCGCCTCGCCGCGAAAACCCATCGTGGCGATGTTCATCAAGTCGTAGTCGCCGTCAGCGCCGGGTTTGAGCTTCGACGTCGCATGACGCTCCACGGCGAGCAACAAGTCATCATGCGCCATGCCGCAGCCGTCGTCGGTCACAGCAAGCCGGGATTTTCCGCCATGGTCGATTTCAATATCTATACGCGTGGCGCCGGCATCAATGGCGTTTTCCACCAGCTCCTTCACCGCAGCAGCAGGGCGCTCGATCACTTCACCGGCCGCAATGCGATTCACCGCACCCGCGGGAAGCCTGTGAATAACAACGGATTTTTGAAGGGTCGTAGCTGCTCGATTCGTCATGACTGATTATTGCAAAGTGACATCGCCTCGCAAATAGCCGCTCACAAGCAGTTTTGCACAGGAAAAGGCCGTTTTTCATTGCCCGGGCGCATATACAAAAGTTACATTGAGCTCGGTACTTCAACCCCGCGCCGCTTTTCCTTCTGTGATCTCGGCGACGGGTGCGTTTGCAGACATTTCTGACGCCGTTCTTGGGGGGAAGTCTCTTGCGTGACCAAATCGACACGTTCATCAGCGATACGCTGGTGATCAAGGATACGACCGAGCTGAAGCGCTATTTCATTCAATTCGCCAAATCGCTCGGCTTTGATTTGCTCGCCTATTATTATCTCGCAGAAGGGTTTCGCCGGGTTCCGCGCGAAAAAGGTTTCCGCATCTCCATCTTCCCGGAATCCTATCTGAAGATGTATTTGAAGAAAGGGTATTTCGAGTCTGACCCGCTGATACATGAGACGAGATACAGGGCTGTCCCCTTTAAGTGGTACGAGCTTGAAAATCGCAAAGACCTGCACGCGACGCACAAAAGCTACTTCGCCGATGCACGCGCATCGGGCCTGAAAGACGGTATCGTCGTTCCTGTGTACTCACGCCCTGGCGATATCGCCTATTTCAGCCTGGGCTCTTCGGAAAGGGAACTCGACTTGACACGCGCGCAATTGCTGGAACTGCAGGCGATCTGTCAGCATATGCATCTGCGCTATAACGAGCTTAGCGAGCATGCAAAAATTCCAAAGCTCTCGAAGCGGGAGATTCAGGTTCTTGAGCTGATCGCCCAGGGACAAAGCAACGCCGCGATGAGCGCAACGCTCGGCATTTCCCCAAACACAATCGACACGCTGGTGCGTCGCTGCTTTGAGAAGCTGGGTGTCTCATCTCGGGTCGAAGCGGCTCTCGCCGCTGTCGCCATGGGCATTATTCTTCCATAAACTTGCGATTTAATGCCATTTGTCACGTGAATGGGTGACAGACCTTGCCGCACCAATAGCGTATCTCGCTCGCCCGCTTTTGAAATCCGGCCCGCACTTCAGGGATCAGTCATGCCTGGACGTTCTTCCACATCTGCGTTTGCTGAGGCCGTCGCCGATTGTGAATCGGCGCAAGCGGCTTTCGCATTGCTCGAAGAGTTTGTGGAGAGTTGCGGGGCTCGATGCTCGGTTCTGTATAGTTTCGATCACGGGGTTCAGTCAGAAGCAGATCGCTGGTCCCCGGTTCATTCGACTTTTCCCAGAGAGATTGCTGAATACTACAAGGAACATCGATGCATCGCGCACGATGCTTATGTCAGAGCGTCGATTTGCAGCCGCACGCCCGTTCGATATTTGGATGTTGTTTCCCGGTTTCCCGTCTGCAACGTCATGGCGGGGCTGCATGACTTCATGGCGACCCGGGGACTTCGCGACGGTCTTGCAATGCATGTTTCCCGGCGCGCCGGACGCGTCATGTACTTCAACATGTCGTTCGAACACACCATCGAACACATGAGCGAATTTGAGCGGCGTCGCATCCATGCATGCATCGATATGTTTGCCTGTCAGTGCGAGACGTTGCTGTCCCCGCATCCCGCTCGAGAGCTCTCGCCCAAGGAACGCGAAGTCGTCGCTTTCCTAGCGCGCGGAGACAGCAACAAGGAGATCGCTCGCGCGCTCGGCATTTCTTTGAGCACCGTCAACACGCTGGTGAAGCGTTCCTTCAAGAAGCTTGACGCAAACACACGCGTAGAGGCGGCGATCGCCGCCAGCCGAACCGGACTGGCTCTGGTCGCCTAGGGTCCGGACCCATTAACACTGACAAGTAAACCGCGAGCCAAGCGGCAATTTCTCGCCGAAAGCGGACATCGATAGCGTGCCCGGCTCATCCAGCCTTTGGGCGGCCTCTACAAGGCCCGCATTCATTCCGGCTTGTTGCGCAGCTGACCTTCGTAGTCGCGTTTGCCGAGCGGTACGCCTCGGGAGCGAAGGATGTTGTATGCAGTGACAGCATGGAAATGGAAATTGGGCAGCGAAGAAGAAAGAAGGAACGTTTCTGGCGAGAAGATATGTTGCCGCGGAGCCCAAGGTGTCCAGCTGCGATCATTTTCATTAAGCGGGCGGTGGAGCGTAATTCTCAGCGTCTTGCCGGACCAGCTATTGACCTCGGCAGGCGTGAGCGCCTCCAGAGTCACTATCGCCTCTGAAATCAATGCCTGCAACTTCTTGAAAGGTATCCGCCCGATCAGATTTGGAGGATCAAAGACACCGGTCCTCACCGCCTCAAGCCCCCATACCGAATGGTTCTTCAATGCTTCGATTTGGAAGTGAAAAGGCGCCATATCGGCGATCAGTCGCGCATCCACGAACACGTCCGTGTCGGCACCAGTTTCGGCGCAATGTTTCGAGGCGCGCTCAAGGAAACCCGCCACTGCTCGGGTGGTTTGCAGGAACGTTGGTACGCTAAGGTCGTAAAGTGAAGTCATTATTCATTGTATTTCGGCAAATCCGCTTTGTGAATAAATTTCATACCGGTGAACGTCCGTTCTGGGCCAATCTCGGCCCTTGGGAAGCAGCGCAAACGGTGATTCATCGCTCCTGAAGGGAGCTTGGTATGTCCGATCACTTGTTTTGGTTGACGAAAAATCAGTTCGCTCGCTTGAAACCGCTTTTGCCCGACAAGGTTCGCGGCGTTGCACGTGTCGATGATCGCCGCGTCATCTCTGGAATTGTACACGTCCTCAGATCCGGCGGTCGCTGGGTTGATGCGCCGACAGAATATGGACCGCGAAAGACGCTCTACAACCGCTTTGTTCGGTGGGCTGAAAAAGGTATCTGGCGCGACATCTTCGTAGCTCTTGCCGACGCCGGAGGACCGCCAAGCCAAACACTCATCGACAGTTCCGCCGTTCGTGCCCATCGCTCTGCCGCTGGCGGAAAAGGGGGGAGCAAAACCAGGAGATCGGACGTTCGAGGGGTGGTCGGACCACAAAAATCCACGCGCTCACGGACCGCCTCTGCCGACCAATCCGGTTCATTTTGACGGGCGGGCATGTCCCGGACTGCGTGGCTGCGGAGCCTCTTCTTCGCCTGCTGCCGTCGCGGGTGAACGTCGTGCAGGGCGACAAAGGCTATGATAGCAATGCCGTCCGCTCACAGATTGAAGCGGCGGGTGCGGCTCCGAACATTCCGCCCAAGTCCAACCGGCGCTACAAGCCAGGCTTCTCGCCAGCGCTCTACAGAGACCGCAACGCCGTCGAGCGGATGTTCGGGCGGTTGAAAGACTTTCGCCGGATCGGAACCCGCTATGACCGAAGGGCTGATGTCTTCCTCTCCGCCGTATACCTCGCGGCAATCGTCAGTTAGTGGTTATGAGTCCGGACCCTAATCGCCAACCAGCGCCGACCGCTCCTCACCTCTCTGCCTGTGTTACATTGTTACCATTTGTTAATATTATATTTAGGCCCCACTCATTCACGAAATCTATTTAGGACATTCGTCCTAAATATGTCGGCCAACCACGTGACAGACATTGTCATAGACGATCTTTATGAGCGGCAGGCTTTCCATAGCTTGCGAGTTGGGAGAATTCGTTTTGGACAATGTGAGCGCTTTGCGTAAGGAGGTCGCCGAGATTCGCGCGCAGATTTTGCCGCCAGCGGATCTGAATGACGATCACCATGAAAAGCTGTTCGACGTTTTCCGCCAAATCGACGCGGCGATCGCCGAATGCGGCGCAGGCCCCGATGACGAAGCAAGGGCCGAGAGCCTGATCGAGGCGCAGACCGTCATCATCCGCACCGCCGCCGCGCTGCCGGCGCGATGTATGCGTGACCTGCTCTACAAACTCGCCATCTGGCGCTGGGATGCGCCCGAGCTTGATCAGCCTACTGAAGAGATGGGCCGCGCGGATGCGATTGCTTATTCTGCGTTCCTGGATCTGTCCATAATGCTGGGCGAGAGAGACGTATTGAAAGACTTCGACAAGACCAACTGACGCTGATCGGGATATTCTTTCTCCCCCGTCCCGGGTAGTGTTTATGTCTTGCGAGGGAACGCGGCCTCTTCGGAGGCCGCGTTTTCTTTTTTGCGGCAGGCAAAAATTGCACAAAAAAAAACGCGGCCCGAAGGGCCGCGCTTTAACGGGAATAACGCCGCCTAGCTCAGAAAACGCCCGGCAGGCCCAGCGATTTTGATTCTTTGATCTCGACTTTGCCTTCCTCGCCGATGACCGCCTTAATCGCTTCTTCACGCGCCGCCATCCAGGCCTCCGGATCATCCACTTGCAAAGGCGCAGCAGAGTCATCGACTTTGCCGTCAACGAATTTCCAGAACATGATCTGGTTGGCGAGGCTGCGATCCTTTTCACCGCGGCCGCCATTTTCCGCGTCGAGGAGCGTGCGAATGGCGCCATCGGAACCGAGCGCGTTCGCCTTGATCAACAACAGCTGCTCTCCCTTGGACGGCGCCGCCGCAGACGCGTCGCCCATCAATACCTGCTGCGCCCGCTCGGACGGTGAAATTTCCTGCGGACGCGCCTCGCCCGGCTTCGGCGGACGAAGGGCGTAATCCGGCGGCACGACCAGCGGCGCCTTGGTGGCGATGGCAAACTCGTCCGGCGCGCTTTTGCCGCCCACCGCTTTACCGATGCCGCAGCCGCCCGTCATGACCGCAAGAATTGCGGCCGCCGCAGCCATGCGCATCATTGAACCCGTATTCATGCTCTTCCACTCCAGACCTGACTTCGCCCGCCCGCCGATTTGGCGCGCACTATAGACATGGGCCCGCCCGGTGGCAAAGGCGAATGCCCTATTCGCCGCGCTTTTCCGCCTGCATGGCGGCCGCTTTTTCGGCCCGGCCCGTGCGCCAGGCGTCGAGCAGCAAAAAGGCGATGCCGACATTGATCGCAGTGTCGGCGACATTGAAGACCCAGGGGAATCCGAGGCCTGAAAAATCGAGGAAATCGACCACATAGCCATAAGCGAGCCGGTCGTAGAGATTGCCCAGCGCGCCGCCGATCACGAATGCGACGCCGAGCGCGGCGATGGGACGTTTCAGCTGGCCGAGCCAATAGCCGAGCCCCAGCGCAACGCCGATCGAAATGATCGACAATATCCAGCGCATGCCGTGGAGCATGCCGAAACTGGCGCCGCGATTTTCGACATAGGAAAGGTCGAAAATGCCGGATATCTCGATCTTGCCAAGACGCGGCAAGTCAATGCCGTGAACGATCCAGTATTTTGACGCTTGATCAAGCACCATGATGACTGCCGCCAGCCCGAGCCCGCGCCAGAAAAGTTTGTTGCCGCGCGCAGCGCGCCACCAATCCTTCGCCTGCAGGACATAGGCTGACAGCATCATGACGCCGCCTTCGCGTCAAACGCCTCCACCGCATCGACGCAGCGTCCGCAAAGATCGCCGTGGGATGAGTTCGCGCCGACTTCCGGCAGGATGCGCCAGCAGCGCCCGCATTTTTCGCCATCCGCCTCAGCCGGGAGCACGGCGACGGACTGCGTTTCGCCTTCAAGACGGAACGCAGCGTCCGGCGCCGCTGCGCCCGTCAGCGTCGCGCCTGAGGTGATGAACAGTTCCGCCGGATCGAGCCCATCATACGCGCCCAGCAAGTCAGCATCGGCAACGTGCACAACGGGCGCGGCCTCAAGGCTGGCGCCGATGCGCTTTTCGCGGCGTTCGACTTCCAATGCTCCGGTGACAACACGGCGCACATCGCGAATCTTTTTCCACTTGGCGCCGAGAGCATCATCGCGCCACGCCTTTGGCGTTTCCGGGAAAAGCTGAAGATGCACCGAACCGTCTTCCGAAGGATAACGCGACAACCACGCTTCTTCTCCGGTGAAAACGCAGATCGGCGCGAGCCAGAGCACGAGACGGTCAAAGATTTCGGCCATCACAGTGCGTGCCGCGCGGCGGCGAGCCCCATCCGTTCGGTCGCAATAAAGAGAATCCTTGCGGATATCGAGATAAAAGGCCGACAGCTCCAGCGAGGCGAAATCGAAAACTTTGCGCCAGACGCCTTTGAAGTCGAACTTGTCGTAACCGGCGCGCACTTCCTCGTCGAGAACAGCGAGACGGTGCAACACATAGCGCTCCAGTTCCGGCATCTCTTTCGGGTCGAGGCGTTCCGCATCAGCGAATCCGTCCAGCGCGCCGAGCAGGTAACGCAGCGTGTTGCGCAAGCGCCGGTAGGCGTCCACGGAAGAGCCAATGATTTCTTTCGAAATGCGAAGATCTTCGGTGTAGTCGGAGCTCGCGACCCAGATGCGAATGATCTCTGCGCCGAACTCACGGATCACTTCGTCGGGCGCCATGACGTTGCCGAGGGACTTCGACATTTTGCGGCCTTCGCCGTCGACCACGAACCCGTTGGTGACAACATGATTGTATGGCGCGCGCCCGCGCGTGCCGCACGCTTCGAGCAGCGATGACTGGAACCAGCCGCGATGCTGGTCTGAACCTTCGCAATAGACGTCAGCCGGCCATTGAAGGTCGTCACGCTCTTCGAGACAGAAGGCGTGCGTAGAGCCGGAATCGAACCAGACGTCGAGAATGTCCTCGACCTTTTCAAAATCATTCGCGTTGTAGTTTGCGCCGAGGAAATCTTGAGGGTCTGTTTCAAACCATGCGTCGGCGCCGCCTGCGGTGATGGCGGCGGCAATGCGCTTGTTGACGGCTTCGTCGACCAGCACGTCGCCGGTCTCTTTATGAACAAAGATCGTGATCGGCACGCCCCAGGCGCGCTGGCGCGAGATCAGCCAGTCGGGCCGTCCCTCAACCATGGCGCGGATGCGATTGCGCCCCTGCGGCGGCGTAAAGCCCGTCGCGTCGATGGCGGCGAGCGCATTTTCGCGCAAGGTTTTCCCGTTCGCCGTCGGTTTGTCGAGGGCGATGAACCATTGCGGCGTGTTGCGGAAAATGACCGGCGCCTTAGACCGCCAGGAGTGCGGATAAGAGTGCGTTAGCCGTCCGCGCGCCAGCAGCTTGCCGTGGGCGATGAGCTGCTCGATCACCGCCTTGTTGGCGCCGCCGTCCTTGCCCTTTTTCTTGCCCTCGATGACCAGCACCTGTTCGCCGGTGAAACCTGGCGCCTCGTCGGTGAAGGCGCCGAACTCATCCACCGTATGCGGAATTTCTTTCTGCGTGCCGAAAGCGGAGACCCATGCGATATAATCTTCCTGACCGTGGCCGGGCGCGGTGTGAACGAAGCCCGTACCCGCCTCGTCAGTGACGTGATCGCCCGCGAGCAGCGGCACGTCGAAATCATAGCCGCCGGCAAAACCTTTCAACGGGTGGTCGCACTGAACGCCTTCGAACGAAGTCGCCGGTGCATCCGCAACACGCTTCCACTCGGCAATCAGCCCGGCCTCTCGCACAGTGTCGGCCAGTGCATCGGAGAGGATCAGCCTGTCGCCCGGCTTCGACCAGGGCTCAAAGTCAGTCTCTTTCATCGAGACAACTTCATAAAGTCCATAGGACATTTTCGGCCCATAGCAGATGGCGCGGTTGCCCGGGATCGTCCATGGGGTCGTCGTCCAGATGACGACGGAGGCGCCTTTCAGCGGGCCGTCCTGCACCGGAAACTTCACCCAGATCGTGGTCGACTGGTGGTCGTGATATTCGATTTCCGCTTCGGCAAGCGCGGTCTGTTCGACCGGCGACCACATCACCGGCTTCGAGCCGCGATAGAGAAGTCCGAGCTCCGCGAACTTCAACAGCTCGCCGGCGATCTTCGCCTCCGAAGCGAACGCCATGGTCGTGTACGGATCATTCCAGTCGCCCTCAGGCCCCAAGCGCTTGAATTCTTCGCGCTGGATGTCGAGCCATTTCTGCGCGTAGTCGCGACACGCCTTGCGGAATTCCGTGGTCGGCACGTCGCGCTTCTTGCGGCCTTTTTCGGCGAACTCCTTTTCCACCTGCCATTCGATGGGCAGACCGTGACAGTCCCAGCCGGGCACAAAATTGGCGTCAAAGCCGGCCATCTGTTTGGAGCGGACGATCAGGTCTTTCAGCACCTTCGTCAGCGCCGTGCCCATGTGGATATGGCCGTTGGCGTAAGGCGGGCCGTCATGGAGAATGAATTTCTCGCGACCTTTCGCATTTTCGCGCAGCGCCCGGTACATGCCGAGCCCGGCCCAGCGGGCGAGAAGCTCAGGCTCGCGTTTGGGGAGCCCTGCGCGCATGGGAAAGTCAGTGGCGGGCAGGAACAGCGTATCTTTGTAATCGCGCCCTTTTTCGGTCGCGTCCTTCGATGCATCCGGCATCGTCATCTCTCTCTATAAAAACGGGTCAAATGAAGCTGCAGCAAGGCCCGGTCCCGGGCGTCCTTGTCAAGCCTTCGACTGGCTTTGAACGGCTTTCAGGCCGCCTCAGACGCGCCCGGCGGGGCGTATCGATTGCGCGCGATGCGCTGCGATAATGAGGATGGCCTGCGTCATGGCGGCCTACATATCAGGGACCGGCCAGCGCGTCACGCCTCAAATCCAACGAAAAACGCGCCCCCACTGGGGCGCGCCTTGAAGCTTTCGAGAGTCTGGAGACGCTAAATCAGTTCCATCCGATAGACGCGGCTTTCGCTCGCTTCGCAGGACATCGCCCGCGACCAGCGGTCGGGCCCGCGCTGGGCGGTGACGGTCGCTGTCATCAGCAAAGCGCCGTCGCGGTCTTCTACGGTATCGGGCTGGTACGGAGCCGCGACCACAAATCCGCGCTCGCCCAAAGCCCGGCGCGCGTGATCGAGGCATACCCGATAGGCCGCGCCCGCCGAAATCGGACGAAGCGCGCGATCATACGAGGTGTCCGGCGTTCCGTAAGCGGGACCGCGATCAGCAGGTTCGGCGCCTTCAAGACCGCTATCGTCATAGGCCTCGTCGTCATAATCATCATAGTCGCCGTAATCGTCATCGTAACCGTCGCCATAATAGGCGTCGTCCCGATAGCGCTCATCGTAATAACGATCGTCATAGGCGCGGTCGCGATAGTAGCGATCCTGATAGGCGCGATCTCTCGCGCGGCTCTCGGCGAGCTCGTTCAAGATGATGACTCCGCCGATCACGCCCAGCGCAATCGCCGCGCCCTTGCCCCCACCGCCATGACGGTGGTGGTGGCCGTGCCCGTGTCCATGACCATGTCCGCCTCTGGCGAAGGCGGTGGATCCGGCGCTGACAACCAATGCTGCTGCGGCGACGGATAGTAAAATCTTACGGGCCATAACGCCTCCATACGCCCCGCGCCCACGCGCAGGGGAACCTGTCCATTGTCTCTATTCTGGCGGGGTTTGTGTCGAGATTGTGGCGCGGTGCTTTTTGCGCCATGCACTTTTGCGAGAGCCGCGTTAACCGATGAGGTCGCGAGCCTCAACGCAGTCTCTCGCGATCTGGGCTTTCAGCGCATCGAGCCCGTCGAACTTCTTCTCATCGCGGAGAAACTTGACGAATGAAACTTCTACCTCGCGGCCATAAAGGTCGCCGTCAAAGTCGAACAAAAAGGTTTCCAGCAAGGGCGCGTCGGAGCCGACGGTCGGGCGCCGGCCGAAGTTGGAAACTGCACCATAGGTCTTGCCACCCACTGTCGCTCGTGTCGCGTAGACGCCCTTGCGCGGCTCGATCAGATCACCAAGCATCATGTTCGCCGTCGGAAATCCGATGGTGCGTCCGACCTGACGTCCTTTGAACACGGCGCCAGTCACCGACCAGTCACGCCCCAGCATGGCCGCCGCGCGATCCACCGCGCCCTCTTGCAACGCTGCGCGCACAGCGCTCGACCCGAATTTTTCACCGGCCGCCCCGTCATTCACCAACTCGGCGATCTTGACGGAAAATCCCGGACGTTCGCCCATTTTTTCCAGCAAGATGCGGTCGCCGGCGCGCTTTGCGCCAAATCGAAAATCAGCGCCCGCCACGAGCCCCGCCACATTCATGCGATCGACAAGCACGTCTTCGATGAAGGCGCTCGGCGACAGACTTGCGAGCGACGAATTGAAAACAACTTTCAGAATCTCCTCGACGCCGCACTCTCTCAACAAGGAATCACGCTTCGCAGACGAGCAAATCAGAAAAGGCGGCGCGTCGGGATTAAAAAACCGGCGCGGGTGGGGATCGAAAACCACTGCGCCGGGAATAGCGTCATGGCTGCGCGCGAACTCTACGGCATCGCGCAGCAATGCCTGATGGCCCAGATGAACGCCGTCGAAATTGCCAATCGCGGCAATGATTTTTTTGTTGCCTACCATGTCAGCGCCTCGGCGGCGGCGACGGCGCGGACGCCGGCGGATTGCATTTGCGCAGCGATCTCCGCCGCGCTGGCGCCGCCTTGATGCACGCCGCCTTTTCCGGCGATCATCAGCACGTCGATTTGTTGCCTGTTCGCGCCGAGAATATCGGTTTTAAGACCGTCGCCAACCGCGAGAATCCGCGCTTTGGGCGTTTGCCCGCGAAATTCGGCGACACGCCTCAACGCAAGGTCGTAAATCGGCGCATGGGGTTTGCCGCCATACACCACCTCGCCGCCCAGTTCCGCGTAGATTTCGGCGAGGGCCCCGGCGCACCAGATCATCCGCCCGCCCCAGTTCACTAAGATGTCGGGATTGGCGCACACCATTGTCAGCCCTCGCGACGCCGCGCGCTGCAGGAGGTCGCGATAATCCTCTGGTGTTTCGTGCTGGTCATCCTCCATCCCAGTGCAGATAATAAAAGCTGCTTCGTCCAGAGGCGCAAAGTCGATCTTCATCCGCTCAAACAGAGGATCGTCCTTCGACGGACCGAGCTTATAAGCAGGCGCCGGCAGCAGCGCTTCGATCGCCGCTCGGGTCGCATCGCCGGACGTGACCACATCGTCATAAGCTGAGCGGGGCAGTCCGATACGGTCGAGTTGCGCAGGAATGACGGAAGACGGACGTGGCGCATTTGTGAGGATGATGACGGGACCACGCTCTTCGCGAAACCGCGTCAACGCCTCAGCGACGCCGTCAAACAGCGTCACACCGTCATGAATGACGCCCCACGCATCGCAAAGCAGCGCATCATAGCGCGCCGCCAGCGGTTCAATTGAATGGATGACCTGAATGTCTTTCACAGGTCCAAGGCCGATAAGGCCGATGGGCTTAACCGTCAAGCGCGCGTTGCTGCGATAGCTGTTCAGGAGCTGGCGTACGGCGCTCACACCAGGCGCGCGCTTCATCCGCGTCACAAAATGTGCGCGCTTCCCAGCTCGTGCGATTTATCAACGCCAGATAAACGTCCAAAGCCGGATCGAAGCGATGGTCGGGCGCGATAAACCCAACCCGCACAGACGGGATCGACGCCGCAGCGGAACTGTCAAAGGCGGCGGAAAGCTCCTGATCGAACAGCGGAAAGTCGAGCCGCTCAATATCTCGCAAATCGATCAGCTGGTATGTCATGTAATCGGATCGAGGGTCCGCGTAGCACGCCTGACATGTGCCGCGGGTTTCGATCGGCGTGACGTGTCCGTAGTAGCGCCATTCAACGCCAGCGAAAGTCCAGGTCGTGTCGTGGGGCATAACGCTACATTCTTAGGAGGCTACAGCCAGCGCCGGAGTCTCGTTGTCTGTAAAGGCGCGAATATAGGATTCCGCCAGTCGCGGCGCGCCGAACAGCGAGCCCTGACCAAAGTCGATGCCCATGCTCAGGATTTCCGGCATCTGCGACTCGAATTCGACCTTTTCAACGATCAGATCGATTTCATTTTCGATCAGCGCCTTCTTGAACGCCTTTATCCGCGCCTGACCAATGTCGCCTTTGCATGCCTCGCCAAGGAGCAGCGCACCCGACGCTTTTACGTAGCGGAAGTTCTGCTCACGCAAAGCGGACCAATTCAAATCGAACCGCCGGATGTGATCGACCGAGAAGGAAAAGCCGCGCTCAGCAATTGCACGCAGGTTCTTCTTGACCCGGTCATGCATCATTTCGACGGCGGGATAGGTAAACTCGAACACGAGACGCTGCGCCAAGTCTTCGTTTGCATCGAGGTAGTCAGTAAACCGCGTGAAGAAGTCGACATCGAAAATCGTGGCGGGCGAAACGTTGCAGAAAATGCGGCGGTCCGTACAACCGGGACCAAGCTGTCGCAATGACTGCACTGCACGCAACAAGATCATGTTGTCGATGACGCCGATGCGGTTGGCGCGTTCGGCCGCGTCAATATAATCCGCTGGCTTTAGGACGCCGCCATCGGCGCGACGCAGTCGGGAAAACGCCTCATAGTAGCGCTGCTTGCGCTGCGGCAGGCTGACGATAGGCTGCAAATAGAGATCGATGCGATCATTCTCGATGGCGTCTTTCACGCTCTCGAGCGCGGCTGCGTCAGCGGCGTCCACATTCTCCGTCGTTTCAAGTTTCAGCGCGGGCGGCGCCTTCGACGGAGACGGGCGGAACCTGGTCACCAATCCGTGCAGGAGTTCGATCTCTTGTTGTGCGCGTGAGAGCGCGAACCCGGCCCGAGCATGCAATATGAGCGAAACAACGAGCGCCGCGGCAAGCCAGATCTCAAAATCCGGACGGAACCCGTCCTTGACCGTCGCCATCACCAGCAGCGCGCCAGCGAGCCCGGCTGCGAACAGCACAGCAGCGCCGTAACGCGAACTCTTTTGGCGAAAATTCATTTTCGGGCCCCGCGGATCATACTGCTTCAAGCCGCCCTCCCCTGACGCGACCAACGCAAACAGTTTTAGGAAAACTCTCTAAAAAAGCGCTTAAGATTGCGCGCACTGAAAGTGTCCCATAATGACGCAAAAAGCCCGCCGAGAGCGTCTCGGCGGGCTTTCCGTAATCTCGCTGAGAAGCGAAAGACTAACTGTTGAACTGGCTCTCAATCGGATCAATCACGATCTCAACCCGGCGGTTCGCCGCGCGGCCAGCTTCGGTCGCATTATCGGCGATTGGATGTGTTTCTCCGTAGCCGTACGAATTGAGACGCGCAGGGGCAACGCCCTGGGACGCCAGATAATTGGAGACTGACAGCGCCCTGCGTTCCGACAGCGCCTGGTTGTATGAGTCAGACCCGGTCGAGTCGGCGTGTCCGTACACGCTGATCGATGTTTTCTTGTATTCCTTCAACACCAGCGCGACCGAATTCAGCGTGCTGTAAAAGCCTGAATTGATGTCCGACTGGTTGACCGCGAAGGTGATGTCCGACGGCATGTTGAGGATGATGTTGTCGCCCTGGCGAGTGACGGAAACGCCCGTGCTGGCGAGCTGTTCTCGGAGTTTCGCTTGCTGGCGGTCCTGATAGACGCCGATGCCGACGCCTGCGGCGGCGCCGACGCCTGCGCCGATGATCGCACCCTTTCCAGCATCGCCGGCGATCGCGCCGACAATGGCGCCAGCGGCTGCGCCGGCGGCCGCGCCGCCCGCGCCGGAAGTCACTGCCCGGCTGGCGCGCTTTTCGCCCGTGTAAGGGTTGGTGGTGCAGCCGACCGCAAAGACGGCGACGGACAGAAGAACAAGAGCTTTACGCATGTCTATAATTCCTTTCAGGCACTGCGTTCGCGGGATCAGACCTCGCCGCTGGGCATCGGCCTACGCCGCGCGCCTCAACGGAACGTCAAATTACCCGCGCAAAATGAGCTGATTGCGGGCCCCGCACCAATAAAAAACAAGCAATTGAGGCAAAAGTGGCGCGGATCGCCCCATGGCGGTTTAAACTTTCGTAAGCCGCGGACCGCAGGCCCAAAATTCCCCAGACGCTCGCCCCTTGACGGCTCTCCGCCCGCTCCCTAAATCACCGCTAGCACTCCGCTGAAGTGAGTGCCAACGGGCGGCCTCAGGCGGCCTGTTTTCAGTTCAACCGGTTGTTTTTACTAAAAAATCTCAGCCAAGGGAGATACAGACTATGGCTTTTCGGCCTCTCCATGACCGCGTGCTGGTCCGCCGTATCGAAGAAGACCAGAAAACGGCTGGCGGCATCATCATTCCCGACACCGCCAAAGAAAAGCCCCAGCAGGGCGAAGTGGTCGCATGCG
>CAZAOB010000054.1:0-21480 GCA_964486635.1 uncultured Caulobacterales bacterium
AACCAATTCCATCGCGTCAATCTACGCCTGGACTCGCGGGCTTGCGCACCGGGGCAAGCTCGACGGCAACGCGGAACTGAGCAAATTTGCCACGACGCTGGAGCAAACCGTCATCAAGACGGTCGAAGGCGGCCACATGACCAAGGATTTGGCGCTCCTGATTGGCGCGGAGCAGAAATGGCTCACAACCGCTGGTTTCCTTGAAAAGCTCGATGAAAACTTCCGCAAGGCGATGGCCGCCTAGGTGCCTGAATCGGGCCGGATTGGCGCTGAGACCCGCATAAAATAAGGGTTTCGCGCCCTTCCCCGCAGATTAGAGGCGGTTCGGCGCATATGGCTCGCATTCCGGCGCGCTGCGTGGCAGCATTGGCCAAAGGGGCGTTGCGTAACACCCTCCAAGGAGCCTTGAATATGTATCGATCCGCCATTTTGCTCGGTCTGGCCGCGAGCGCGTTGGCGCTGCCCGCCGCAGCGGAGACCCGCACCTTTGACTTGCCGGATTTTGACCGCATTGAAATTTCAGCCGGACTGAAACTCACCGCCGTCGCCGATGGCCCCCAAACCATCACCGTCGAAACAAAAGACGGAGACTTCAGCGATCTCGACATTAGCGTCAAAGGCGGCGTTCTGATCCTGTCGCGCGAATGGAATCGGTTGAGCTGGCACCAGAAAAAAGCCGATTACAAGATTACCGTTACGGCCCCGAATATTCAGGCGCTCGACGCCTCGTCAGGCTCGTTCTCAACGCTTTCCAACATCCATTCACGGCAGTTCATGCTCGACCTTTCCAGCGGGTCCTTCGCCGAAATCAGCGGACGCAGCGACGAATGCGCCATCGACCTTTCAAGCGGCGCCAACCTGAAGGCGCGTGAGTTCATTTGTGGAAGCGCAAGCGTTGACGTATCCAGCGGCGGACATGGTGAACTGGCCGTCTTGAACGCGATCGCGGGCGACGCTTCTAGCGGCGGACACATGGCAGTGTACGGAACGCCTGCGCGCGTAAGCATTGATCGTTCCTCGGGCGGCCGTATTTTCGTTAAACCGCCAGTGACGGCAAATCGCGACTAATCGCTGACAAGGCAAAATGCCGGCGGCGAACAAAGAAAGGGAAGAAAATGAAGATCAATGTCAGATTGATTGCGGCGACAAGCGCTTTATCGCTCGGTGCTATTAGTTTCGCACAGGCTGAAACCCAATCCTTTAGTTATACTGCCTTCGACGAAGTCAATGCCTCGGCCGGTGTCGACGTCGACATTAAGGTCGGCGGCGGATACTCAATTCGCGCAGAGGGCGACGCAGACGCCCTGGAAAGGCTGCGAGTTGAACAGCGCGGCGAAACATTGCGAGTTGGCCGCAAGAACGATCGCTCGTTCTTCACGTTTGGACGCAAATGGAACGTCACGGTCTATGTGACCATGCCTGAGTTGACCGCGGTAGATGTGTCCAGCGGTGCAGACTTGAGCGCAAGCGGCATCGATTCGGGCGACTTTTCCGCGTCCGTGTCTAGCGGCGCAGATGCTACGCTCAGCGGTCGCTGTGGCCGGCTGACCGCCGACGGCAGCAGCGGCGCAAGCCTGAGAGCCGCAGACCTGAAGTGTACATCTGCAACGGCGGATGTATCGTCCGGCGCCGATCTTGATATTTATGCATCTGAGAGCGTCGTCGCTGACGCCTCGAGCGGCGGCGACATTACGGTCTATGGCGGGCCGTCAAACACAAATATCGACAAGTCCTCGGGCGGCGGAGTTTCGATCCGCGACTAGTCGCGCCTAGCCTGCCAGCGCCTGTTCTATGCTCTTGATCGCCGCAGCAGCGTTCGCGCCGTCCGGGCCGCCGGCTTGCGCCATGTCGGCGCGGCCGCCGCCGCCCTTGCCGCCAATCGCGTCTGCGCCGGCGCGAACAAGTTCGACTGCAGACAAGCGCTGGGTCAGATCATCCGTAACGCCGACAGCGAGCGCAGCTTTTCCATCGTTGACGCTGATGAACGCCGCGACGCCAGAACCGATTTTCTGTTTGGCCTGATCGACAAGTCCGCGCAGATCCTTCGCGGCGACGCCGTCGAGTACGCGTCCGAGAAATTTAACGCCGTTAATCTCGACGACATCATCATCCGCTGAAGCTCCGCCCCCGCCGCCAAGCGCCAGTTGCTTTTTTGCTTCCGCAAGATCGCGTTCGAGCTTCTTGCGCTCGGCGACCAGCGCCTCAACACGCGCAGGAAGTTCGTCCACTGTTGACTTCAAAGCATCCGATGCTTGCCGCGCCAACGCAGCTTGGTTCTCCAAATAGGTTCTCGCTGCTTCGCCGGTGAGGGCTTCAATTCTTCTGACGCCGGCTGCAACCGCGCTTTCACCAATAATTTTGAAGAGCGCGATGTCGCCGGTACGCCGCACATGCGTGCCGCCGCAAAGCTCCACGGAATAAGGTCTTTTCGACTCGCTCAGCGCTTCGCCCATGCTCAGCACCCGAACATCGTCCTCGTACTTCTCACCGAACAGCGCGATAGCGCCGGAGTTGACCGCGTCGTCGTAGGGCATGACCCGCGTATCAACGGAAGAGTTTTGCCGAATGACCTCGTTTACCCGGCGCTCGACTTCAGCAATTTCCGACGGGCTGATCGCTTTCGGGTTAGTGATGTCAAAGCGCATACGGTCGGGTGCGACCAGCGAACCCTTTTGCGCCACATGGGTTCCGAGCACTTCGCGCAACGCCGCATGTGCAAGATGGGTGACCGAATGATTGGCGCGAATGCGATTGCGCCGCGCAACATCAATTGCAAGGTGAACCGAGTCACCCTGTTTGACCGAACCCTTTTCTACTTTGCCAATATGTCCGTGCAGAACGCCGGCGCGCTTTTTCACGTCCTCCACAATAATGATGGCGCCGCTGTCGGTCGTGATCTTCCCTGCGTCGCCGACCTGCCCGCCTGACTCAGCGTAAAACGGCGTCTGATTGACAATGATCTCTACGGTGTCGCCTGCGTCAGCTTTTTCGGCGGGCTGGCCATCCTTAACGATCGCCTGCACGACGCCTTCAGCCGAATTGTGGATATAGCCGAGAAACTCACTCGCCCCGTGCTCGGCGCGAAGATCGAACCAGACGGACTCATCAGCAGAATCGCCCGACCCCGCCCACGCCGCGCGGGCCGCCGCCTTCTGCGCCGCCATGGCCTTATCAAAACCCTCGACATCGACTGAACGTCCCTGCCGGCGCAACGCATCCTGGGTCAGATCGAGCGGAAATCCGTAGGTGTCGTATAGTTTAAACGCGGCTTCGCCGGAAAGCGCCGCACCGTCTGACAGGCCCGACGTTTCGTCATCAAGCAACTTTAAGCCGCGCTCGAGCAAACTGCGGAACTTGTCTTCTTCAGAGCGCAACGTCTCGACAATCAATGGCTCGGCACGCACCAGCTCCGGATAGGCGGCGCCCATTTCACGCACGAGCACCGGAGCGATCCTGGCGAGGAGCGGATCGCGCGCACCCAGACCGTGCGCATAGCGCATGGCGCGGCGCATGATCCGGCGCAGCACATAACCGCGACCTTCGTTCGACGGGCCAACGCCGTCCGCGATCAGAAAGCTCGAGGCGCGCAAGTGATCTGCGATCACGCGGTGCGCGGGCGCATCTTCGCCAGTGGCCGGCCGGCCCGTAAGGTCAACCGATGCAGCAATCAGGGTGCGGAACAAATCAACGTCATAGTTGTCATGAACGCCTTGCAAGACCGCAGCGATGCGCTCCAGCCCCATGCCGGTATCGATCGACGGCTTGGGCAGGTCGCGCTGCTCGCCGCCCGCCATCCGCTCATACTGCATGAAGACGAGATTCCAGATTTCGACAAAGCGGTCGCCGTCTTCATCCGGCGATCCCGGTGGGCCTCCGGGAATGTGGTCGCCGTGGTCGTAGAAAATTTCAGAACACGGTCCGCATGGCCCCGTGTCGCCCATGGCCCAGAAATTGTCGTTGGTCGGAATACGGATGATGCGCTTTTCCGGAAGCCCGGAAATTTTCCTCCACAGATCGAACGCCTCGTCGTCAGTGTGATAGACAGTGACAGTCAACCGGTCGGCGGAAAGGCTGAAGTTTTTGTTGACCAAAGTCCAGGCGGCGTTGATCGCTTCCTCCTTGAAATAATCGCCAAAGGAGAAATTGCCCAGCATTTCAAAGAAGGTGTGGTGGCGCGCGGTGTAGCCGACATTATCGAGGTCATTATGCTTGCCGCCGGCGCGAACGCACTTCTGCGAACTCGCCGCGCGAACATAGTCGCGCTTTTCTGCGCCGGTGAAAATGTTCTTGAAGGGCACCATGCCCGCGTTGACGAACAACAAAGTCGGATCATTCTGGGGCACGAGCGGCGCGGACGGCACGACGACATGCTCCCGCGCTGCGAAGAAGTTTAAGAACTGCGATCGTATGTCTTTCAACGACGTCATTTCGTGTCCGCCTGCCCGAAGTAGTGGCGCGCACACTTTTGGCCAGTAACAGCCGCCGGGCGCGCAATTATAAACCGCGCCAGAGTTGCCCCGGCGCGGTCATGGTCTTAGGCTGATGACGCCCATCCGTCTAGGCGGTCGGGGCGAAGGACAACGGCTCAGGTCATGCAGAAGAAATTGAGCTTGTTGCCGTCAGGATCGCGAAAATAGCCGGCATAAAAACTGTCTCCGCGGGGTCCGGCCGGACCCTCGTCGGCCGCCCCGAGCGACATCGCCTTCTTGTAAAGCTTGTCGACGGTTTCCGGCTTGTCGCAGGCAAGCGCGATCATCGTACCATTGCCGACGGTGGCGGACTTGCCGTCAAACGGCTTGATCACGCCGAGGCCCGGCTTGTCCATGCTCGCGCCCCAGGCGATGAAATTGTCGCCCTCCATGATGCGCTTGGCGCCGATTTCACCCAGCAGCGCGTCATAAAACTTCGCTGCCTTGTCCATGTCGTTAGTACCGAGGGTGACATATCCGATCATTTTCTCTCTCCACTGGTTGATGGGCGGTCTGGTCAGTTCGGGTCTGGTCAGGTTCCGCCATCGCAAATGTCGGATGGCGGAGCTCGAATTTCTGGCGCGCGACAGCGGTCATGACCTCATGAGTAACACGGCGACGCCGGATCATCCTGCGCCATCCACCGAATAGAGAACAGGCGGTTGAGCAGACGCATCAGCTGATCGGTTTCAAAATGCGGCAATCAGGGTGTGTCGCCGCCACGCTTAGGTCTTTGGCGGCGCAGAATGCGCCAGCCGCCCGCTCCCCCGCGGACAACCGGCGCAAGATTGCCATGGCTGCCGGTCTAAGCTTCGGCGGCCAATCCTTCGTCATCCTCGCCGCTCTCTCCCGTCAGCAGCTCTTCAGCCACGAGACCGGCATTGGCGCGGATCGCCTGTTCGATTGTGTTTGCAATGTCTGGATTGTCACGCAGGAACTGCTTCGCATTTTCGCGCCCCTGCCCCAACCGCTCGGAGTTGTAGGAAAACCAGGAACCGGACTTTTCAACAACGTTAGCCTTGACGCCAAGATCGATCAGCTCGCCCATCTTGGACACGCCTTCGCCGTACATGATGTCGAATTCGACCTGCTTGAAGGGCGGCGCGACCTTGTTCTTGACGACCTTCACGCGCGTCTGGTTACCGACAACATCTTCGCCCTGCTTGATGGCGCCGATGCGCCGGATATCGAGACGAACGGAAGAATAAAATTTCAGCGCATTACCGCCAGTGGTTGTTTCCGGCGAGCCGAACATGACGCCGATCTTCATGCGGATCTGGTTGATGAAGATCACCAGCGTATTGGATTTGGAGATGGAGCCGGTCAGTTTGCGCAACGCCTGGCTCATCAAACGCGCCTGCAATCCCGGAAGGGAGTCGCCCATCTCGCCCTCAAGTTCAGCGCGAGGCGTCAGGGCGGCGACAGAGTCGATAATCAGCACATCGACGGCGCCAGACCGCACGAGCGTGTCAGCAATCTCCAGCGCCTGCTCGCCCGTATCCGGCTGCGAGATCAGCAACTCGTCGAGGTTAACGCCAAGCTTTTGAGCATAGACCGGGTCGAGCGCGTGTTCCGCGTCGATAAAGGCGGCGGTGCCTCCGGCCTTCTGCATTTCTGCCGCGACATGCAAAGTCAGCGTGGTTTTGCCAGAGCTTTCCGGCCCGTAGATTTCGACCACGCGCCCTTTGGGCAGACCGCCAATCCCGAGCGCGATGTCGAGCCCAAGCGATCCGGTTGAGATCGATTCAATATCGACGACGTCGCGATCGCCCAGCCGCATTAGCGAGCCTTTGCCGAAAGCTTTGTCGATCTGGGAAATCGCTGCTTCCAATGCTTTTGATTTGTCCACGTCGCCCGCTCCCACTACTCGCAATCCGCCTTTAATCACTGCCGCCTCCGTTGCCTGAACAGGAACCCTCCTGTCAATGAAGCGCATATGTACGCTTTTTGTTCTCGTTTGGCAAGCGCGCCTAATACATTGTTATGTATGAAATTTGTGGATTTGTTCTGATTTTGGTCCCGGACCTTCTAGAGCGAGATTATCCCCTTGAAACAAGTGGTCCGACCCTCAACACGGGATCGGGCGAATCGGATGCTCTGCAGCTGCCCAAAGCAGATCGCGCGGAACATGGCGCGCACCGGCCCGAGCGGGCACAATGTCCGCAGCAGATGGCGTAAGGCGAGACCATGACTCAGCGATTTGGCGATCGAATGCGGGCGGCATGTTTGGCCGTTAGCCTATTGGCCGGAGCGAGCGTCCTTCCCGCCGGCGCCGAGACTTCTTCGGAGAAAGCGCCGTCACCCTCCAGCGAGGCGCCGGACGCGATCGCGCACCGCGCTGTGCTGCAGTTCGATGGGCTTGAAGACATGATCATTCATATCGTGCGACCGGCCAATCTCGATCCCGACGGGCACCGGGTCCTGCTCTATTTCGTTGGCGGAGGACAGGAAGAGCGCGACGTAGAAGCCATCATGAATTCGCTGATTGCTCAGGAAGCCGTGCGCCGCGGTTATATCTTCGTTTCCCCGGTGGCGCCTTGCTACAGCTGCACTTTTGTCGCGAAGGGCGAAGACTATTTTCCGGCGCTGTTTGAACGGCTGGCCGAACTGCTTCCCATGTCACAAGAGCGGTTCCACCTGATGGGATTCTCGAATGGCGGAAGATCATCGTTGCATATCGGCACACGACACCCTGAGTGGGTGGCTTCGATCACGACCTATCCGGGATATTTGCGCAACGGGAAATATGATCTGCTTGACCGGCTGAGCGACACTTGCGTGGTAATGTATGTGGGCCGGCGCGACATTGCGTTTCTGGCCGGCCACAAACGGGTCGTTACGCGCCTGGAAAACAACGGACATCCGGTGCACCACCGAATTTACAATGGAAGATCTCATTCCATCAGAAACCTGTGGACGCAGGCCGGCGCCGAACTCTTGATGGACGGGATCGATGAGGGCCTGGGCTGTCCGGGCGGCGAGAGCGGCGCGACCGACTGAGGCGCCGCCGGCCGGAGAGAAGCAGAGCGCGGATGCGAGTTGAGCCTGAACATTGCAGGAATTTTATGCTGGTGAGTAAGAACCGGCATCACGAGCACTTATATGGATCGGGCCCGCCGCGTGAAGTGCGCGGGGCCGCTCGCGCGTTGACATTCCTACGGCGCTCGCCGGTTCTCTCGCCCGCTCGAATGCGTTAAGAAGATACTGATTTCGCCTCTCACGCCGTCACCAAATTGCGAAGGTTTTATGAGCCGTATCCTGTTCTTTCTCGTCGCCCTGATCGCTGTTGCGCTCGCTGTTGTTCTGTTCCTGCCGGGACTGATTCCGGTCGCGACCTTTAAGCCCCAGATCGAGGCGCAGGCTTCCGCTGCGCTCGGCCGCGACGTCACCATCGGCGATAATTTGTCTTTCCGGATTTTTCCGCGCACTGCCTTTCAAGTGGACAGTCTTCAGGTTGCGAACGCAGAAGGCTTCGAGGGCGACTATCTGGTGCGCGTTGAAGCAGCGGATATCGGCGTCAAGCTGATCCCCCTGCTTTCGAAGTCTGTGGAGATCGACAGGTTCGTCCTGACACGCCCTGACATTCGCCTTGCGCGCGCAAAGAATGGCGCAGTGAACTGGAACCTCGCGCGCACAGCCGCCGGGGCCGAAGGCGCCGCCGAATCCGGTTCGGGAGCCGGCGGCAATCTTCGTGAATTGAAACTGGGCGACGTGCGTATTGTCGAAGGCGCTGCGCAGTTTGCCGACGCTGCCGCTGGGAAAACCTATTCCGCCAGCGACATCGATCTGAAAGTCGTCCTGAAAAGCCTCGCCGAGCCGTTAGAGGCGAAAGGCGCGATGGTGTTTCAGGGCGAGCAATCGAGCGTGGATCTGGTCCTGACGAGCCTCGCCGATCTCATGGCCAAGGAACCAAGCAATCTGAAGCTCGACTTAAAGATTGGTCAGTCCACCATGGGCGCTGATTTGACCATCACGACCAAGGACGCACTGCGATATTCCGGTCCGGCCAGCCTTTCAGCGCCGGATCTTCCAGCGTTTGCAGCGTTGGCGGGCACCGAGCTTGCGGACGCGCCGGGCTTCGACAATCTCGCGGTAAAAGGAACGATTGACGGCGGCGAAATGTCAATGCGTCTCGAGAATGCAGATATCACCTTTGATGACATCGCTGCGCAAGGCGCGATGACCTTGAATTGGGCGGGCGTGCGGCCCAAGGCGAGCGGCGTTCTGTCTACGGAGAAACTGGATCTGCGTCCTTATATGCCGCCGCCCGCGCAGAGTTCAGAAGGATTTCCGGCCTGGTCGGAAGCTGAGATGGATTTCGCCAGTCTCGGCAATGTCGATGCTGAATTCGACATCTCGACAAACTCGATCTTCATCAATGACCTTGAGTTCGGCGAAAGCCGCATCAAGCTGACGATCGACGCCGGCCGGATGACAGCCGAAATTCCAGAACTTTCCATGTATGGCGGTCAAGGCTCGGGACGCCTGGTGGTGAATGCTCGCGGCGCGACACCGTCATTCGCCGGGAATTTCGATGTCGGCGCAGTGAGAGCGCAGCCGCTCTCAGCCGACTTGTTGAAGCACGACAACCTACTGGGCGTCGGCTCTTTCAAACTGAATTTCACCGCAACCGGCGCCAGCCAAGCTGCGATCATGAACACCATCGACGGGTCGGGCGGATTCGATCTCGCCGATGGGGCGTTGAAGGGCGTGAACATCGCGGCGATGGTTCGCGCCGTCGGGGAGTTTCAGGAAGGCTTTAATCCAGCCGCGCTGCAGCGCGCGGTCGCTGAGGCGCGCGGCCCCACAGAGCAGACCGATTTTTCTGAGTTCCTTTCTGACTTCTCCATCAGCAACGGCCTCGTGAATGCGCCAACCATTAGGTTGAACGGACCTTACCTGGCCATGACCGGCAACGGCTCCATCAATCTGGCGGCGCAGACGATCGATTTGCGCCTGCTGCCCAAGGGTACGTCCACCCTGGATGGCCAAGGCGGCCGTTCAATCACCGTGCCTGTACGGATCGGCGGCACATTCGCAAAACCGACGATCGGCATTGATGCTGAATCGCTGGCCCGAACCGGCTTGCAGCGGACCTTGCAAAACGTCCTGAGCGGGCGAGAGAAAAAAGAAGACGGCGCCGAGGGCGAAGCTGAAGAGGAAAAGGATCCCGCGCGAGCAATTCTGGAAGGCATATTGGGCGGACAGCCAAAAAAGTCCGGTGACCAGACCGACCCCAATGGCGGACAAGAATCCAACACACAATCGACCGAAGAGGTCCTGATCAATCAGGGGCTGAACGCACTCTTCAATAAAAAGAAGACGGCTGAAGAACCGGCCAAGGAAGACTCTCCGGACCAATAAACAGCTCACCCGCAAAAAGCCGTCCAGCCTGTTTGGGCTGGACGGCTCTACGCGTTTCCTCCCGGTTCATTGCGACCGGTTTGGTCTCGTTAGTGCGCGCTCGGATCCGGGCAATCTGATTTCGGCCGACGCATCAACAGCACGATCAGAATAATCGCAATCAGTGGCGATCCGACGATGAACAACGTCATCGCCACTGCGCCGCCTGCAGCAACAATTCCGATCAGCGCGCCGACCAGGCCGAGGACCAAGCCGAACGCGGCCGCGATGAGGCCGATGATAATCCCCGCAAGTCCGCCAAACCCGGCGGCCAAAGACTCAGCGATGGTGAGTTGCGGTTCGCCGTAAAAGTACGCGCCGACCGACAACGCGGCGCCAAGAAACAAAATCATAACCACCGGCGCTAAAACCCAAGCCATACCGCTTGAGCGCGTCGGTTCTCTGTATTCGGAAGTCGTCATATTCGCACCCCTTTCAAACGGATTATCCGTTCGCCTTTTCTTTTGGTGTTCTCTTACGCCTTACTGTCCTTAACATGGATGGTTGTGCAGAATTGCTCAAGGCGCGCAGAAGCAGACCAGCGCGCCAAAGCCCCAATTCGTCGAAAATTGCAGCCCTTGCCGCACCGGAACGGCTTTGCTAGGCCAGCGTCCCCACCTCCTAAACAACAGGCCGCAACATGGCGCCGCGCACATCCGCATCTTCATCGAATTCGGCGCCGCGCGCCTGGCAGCGGATGCTTTCGGGCCGGCGTCTGGATCTGCTTGATCCCTCGCCGATGGATGTTGAAATCGAGGACATCGCGCACGGCCTGGCCCGAGTTGCGCGCTGGAACGGTCAGACAAAAGGTCCGATCCCATTTAACGTGGCGCAGCACTCGCTGATTGTCGAGACGTTCTGCGGCGAGCTTAAACCCGGCTGGCCGGTAAAATGGCGTCTCGCCGCATTGCTGCACGACGCGCCAGAGTTTGTCATCGGCGACATGATCTCGCCGTTCAAAGCGCAGCTCGGCGGCCAGTACAAAGTTATCGAAAGCCGGTTGATGCAGGCGATTCACTTGCGGTTTGGCTTGCCGGCGCATCTTCCGGACACCATCGAAAAGCTGATCAAACGCGCCGATCGAGCGAGCGCATATTTTGAGGCTGTGCAACTTGCAGGTTTCGATGTCGCCGAGGCCAGAAAATTTTTCGGCGCAGCGACGGGGGTTTCGCCGATCAAACTCGCCGCCATGACCACCACCGAAGCGCAGGAGGCCTACCTTAAGCGCTTTCAGCAACTCGCTTCCCAGTTGAAATCCGACACCACAAGCCGATAGGCCCGGCGATAACATTTGCGGCACATCAAGTGAGTGTGAGCGCATTGGCCATGTATTTGGGCGGTTGAGCACCTAAATTTGCGGCGTGTTTACCGCTGGCGATGACTTCCCCGGCGCGAACGCTGTATAGATTAGGTTCCGATGCCCGCGAGTACAGATACGAACATGCCGTTAATCATCGTAAGCTCACTGGACGCTGCCGCCGACGCTTTCGCGCTTCATCGGCCGGGGTTCGTGATTTCCATCCTGGACACGGAAGACACAACGCCAGCGCCGTTTCGCTCGCTTCCCGAGAGCAGACACCTGCGACTTGACCACAGCTCCAGCGAAACCGAAATTGCGCCAGCGATTTTGAAGTTCGCTCGCCAATGGGCGGCCAGCGATGACAACATTCTCATTCATTGTCATCGCGGCGTCGCCCGATCCACCGCCATCGCGTATATCCTTACCTGCATCCGGGAATGCGGCGCTTGCGAGCAGACGATCGCCCAGCGCCTGCGCCAGGCCGCGCCGCATGCGGACCCCAACATCCTGCTTGTTTCCGAAGCGGACGCCCTGCTCAAACGGGACGACCGGATGATCGGCGCCATTCTCGACATGTGTCCGTGCTGCTCCACGGTGGCGGCGCCGATTGTGACCTTGCCTGTCGCCCCGTAAATCCGCCATAGACGGGACATGGCCGCGTCTCCTGTCACTCCCCTGGTTTCGAATGTAGCGATCGCCCTCAACGCGGTGTTGGCGGTGGTCGACGGCGACAGGCCAGAGGTCCTGTGCGTAAAGGGCGCCTCCGATGCGGTTCCTCGCGACCTTGCCCTGCCCTACGGCCCCTTCGATCCCGAGCGCCACAGAACCTTTGATATCGGCGTGCGCGAGTGGGTGGAGCGCCAGACCAGCGTCTCGCTCGGTTACGTGGAACAGCTTTACACGTTTGGCGACAAGGGCCGCGAGGCGCCAGCGGCGGCGCTTGCAGGGGGCGCCGGCGAACGTGTCGTTTCCGTCGGCTATTTGGCGCTGGCCCCGGCCCCGGCGGAAGTGCTGGCGGCGGATGCGCTCTGGTCGGACTGGTATTCTTTCTTTCCATGGGAAGACTGGCGCAACGGCGAGCCACACGTCATCCGCCAACGGATCAATCCTGCCCTCGATGCTTGGGCGCGGAACGCCAAAGGAACCGCGTCCACGCAAGCGCGAATGACGCGCATTGACGCCGCATTCGGTCGCAAGGGATTCGGGTGGGAAGAAGAACGAACCATCGATCGCTATGAGTTGATGTACGAAGCGGGCCTTGTCATAGAAGCTTGGCGCGACCGCGAGACCGCCGGACTGGAGCCGCCCTTCGGCGACAAGCCGGAAAAAGGCGACACCGGCGTCGCCATGATCTCCGACCACCGGCGCATCCTTGCAACCGCCATCGGGCGCTTGCGCGGGAAATTGAAATATCGTCCAGTTATCTTTGAAATGATCAGCCCCACCTTCACCTTGTTGCAACTTCAGCGCACGGTCGAAGCGATCGTCGGATTTGAATTTCACAAACAGAATTTCCGCCGCAGCGTTGAAAAATCCGGCTTCATCGAAGCCACTGGCGAGGCCACCGGCGAAGCCGGAGGTCGCCCGGCGGCGCTGTTTCGGGTTGATCGCTCCGGCCTCAAAGATCGCGCCGCAGCGGGCCTGGCGATCCCAAGACTTCGAGCATAGAGCCCGCGAACACTGCGCTAGGGTTCAGTAAAAGACACTGCAGCGCGAGTCCAGCTAGCGGTAGTCGGGGATGTCCGCGTATTCAGCTTTCGCCATTTTTCCTGTCTTAATGACGGCGCCGCGCTTTGCGTCTTCGTCTTTCAAGAAGAGCGCCATAAGACCGGCGATGGTCATCGGCAATCCGAACAGCGCGCTGCCGAGGAAAAAGATCGGCAGAATCCCTGCCGCAATCAAGACGCCACCAAGCGCTTTGGGAGAGCCTTGCTTGACCAAGATTAAGACGCTTGCGGTCGCTCCCGCGATCGCCGCGATCAGCAATACAATTGAAGCTGTCTGATATTGTTGTAACTGCGCGGCAAGTTCGGCACCCTCACCGCCAAATGCGCTCATCATTTCAGCCATGGCGCGAGCGGCTTGTGCCTCCGCGGAATTCAAATCCGCACGCCAGTTCATTGACTGCGCAGCTCCCGCCGCCGCGCCCAAAATCCCCAACACCCCAACGATTGATCTCATGTATTTTCCCCATATATTTGAACTGGCAAATTTAACCACAAGTATAGGCATCACAAAAGGTGCTTTTTTACTCTCTACTTTACTGACTCACTTTCTGACGACCCGCACTTCGCTTGAATAATTTAAGTCAGTGGCGGAAGGAGCTGCCGCGCTTGGCGAAAGACAGGACCAGTTGACGCGCAAAGACTTCAGTCTATTCTGCGCCTTCAGCCCTTGCGGGCTGATTTTTCGACCCTATATATGCTCTAGTTGAGCATAATGCCTGAGCATCAGGCGGCGACGGCTGGAGGCGACCACATGCCCGATTCTTCTGCACCGGTGATCAGCGAGCGAGCGCCCGCGCCCCTCCCCTATACGGATGAGGTCAAGCGCAAGACCGATCATCTATATCCGCGCGTCGCCAGCAAGATTCCGGAAATCGAGTGGCGGACGATGGCGCCCTATATCGCTGCGATCAACGACCTCAAGAAGGAAAAGAACGCAGTCATCCTGGCGCACAATTACATGACGCCGGAAATCTTTTACTGCGTCGGCGATTTCGCCGGCGACTCGCTGCAGCTCGCCAAGGAAGCGGCGAAGTCCGACGCCGACATCATCGTTCAGGCGGGCGTCCACTTCATGGCTGAGACATCGAAAATTCTGTGTCCGGAAAAGACCGTCCTCATCCCCGATCCGCGTGCAGGCTGCTCCCTTGCGTCTTCGCTGACCGGCGAGGATGTGCGCCTCTTGAAACAGAAATATCCGGGCGTGCCGGTCGTCACCTATGTGAACACCACGGCGGACGTTAAAGCCGAAACCGATATCTGCTGCACCTCGTCCAACGCAGTCGAGGTTGTCGAATACGCCGCGAAAGAATTCGGCACGGACACGGTGATCTTAATCCCCGACCAGTATCTCGCGAAAAACGTCGCCGCCATGACCGACATCAAGATCGTCACCTGGGCCGGCGCCTGCGAAGTGCATGAGCGCTTCACCGCCGAAGACATCCGCGAAATCCGCGAAGGCAATCCGGGCGTCATCGTCCTCGCCCACCCCGAATGTCCGCCGGATGTTCTCGCGGAAGCCGACTTCGCCGGCTCGACCAGCGGCATGTCGAATTACGTCAAGGACAATCAGCCGAAAAACGTCGTGCTGATTACCGAATGCTCCATGTCGGACAATGTGGCGCTGGAAAATCCGAAGGTAAATTTCGTCCGGCCCTGCAATCTCTGCCCTTACATGAAGATGATCAGCCTGCCGAAGATTTTGCGCTCGCTCCAGACCATGGAGCATGAAGTGCTGATTGATCCGGAGATCATCGAAAAGGCGCGCCGCCCCATCGAGCGGATGATCGCCCTGCCGCTGGAACGGCAATCCATGTATAATCACCAGCGCGCGCCGGAAGTGTTCGCGCTCGAGGCGCGGGCGTAACAGCTTGCAATCCGACATCCTCATTATCGGCGCGGGCGTTGCTGGGCTTTACACGGCGCTGAAACTCAGCCCCCGCCCGGTCACCATTGTCACCGCCCGCCCGCTGGGCAAAGGCGGCGCGACGCCATGGGCCCAGGGCGGGCTCGCCGCTGCTGTCGGCGAAAACGACACGCCAAACCTCCACTTCTCCGACACCATGCAGGCGGGCGCGGGGCTCGTCGATCCGGAAACCGCACATATCCTGGCCGTCGGCGGCCCGGAAGCCGTTGAGGACTTGCTGCGCCTCGGCGTCGCGTTCGACCGAGATGCAAACGGCAATCTGAAACTAGGCCGCGAGGCCGCTCATTGCCGCGACCGCATCGTTCACGCCACCGGCGATCAGGCGGGCGCAGCCATCATGGATGCGCTGATCACCGCCGCGCGCCGCGCCGAACACATCACCATTCTCGAACGCATCGTCGTTGAGGATTTGCTGATAGACGACAATGGCGTTGTCGGCGGCGCGCTGGTCTATGACGTGGCGGGCGGCGAACGCGAAGCGTTTGAAGCCGGCGAGACAATCATGGCCACCGGCGGCCTTGGCGGGCTTTATGCTGTCACCACCAACCCGACCCCGGCGCAGGGACACGGCCTTGCTTTTGCGGCGCGCGCGGGCGCGATCATTCGCGATCCGGAGTTTGTGCAGTTTCACCCGACCGCCCTCGCGATTGGCGTCGACCCGGCGCCGCTCGCCACTGAGGCGCTGCGCGGCGATGGCGCGAAACTCGTCAACAAGAATGGCGATCCGTTCATGGCGCGCTATCACCGGGCCGAAGATCTTGCGCCGCGCGACATCGTCGCCCGCGCCGTAGAGGCGGAAATCAAAGCCGGGCGCGGCGCCTATCTCGACGCGCGCGAGGCGATCGGCGCGAAGTTCCCGCAAGCCTTTCCGACCGTCTTTGCATCCTGTCAGGCGGTGAAGATCGATCCGCGAACGGAGCTTATGCCCGTGGCGCCGGCCGCGCATTATCACATGGGCGGCGTATTCACCGATCTTGACGGCAAGACCAGCGTTGACGGGCTCTGGGCCGTGGGTGAAGTCGCCTCCACCGGCGTTCACGGCGCCAACCGCCTCGCCTCCAACTCGCTGCTCGAGGCCATCGTCTTCGGCGCACGCATCGCCGATCATTTGCGCGATGCGGAGATCGATTCTTCAGCGGATGCCGGCGCGCCCGGCGACCGCATGGAGCTATCATCAAAACCGGCGCCAGCGGCGGAGATGTTGAAACTACGCCGCGCCATGAGCGCGCATTGCGCGTTGATCCGCGACGCCGAAGGACTCGCCGATCTGATGGATGTTATCCACGAGATGCAGTCGAGTGCGAACATGACCAGCGGTTTCAAGAGCGCGCTTGTGACAGCCGAACTGATTACACAGGGTGCATTGGCGCGCGAAGAATCGCGCGGCGGGCATTTCCGCAGCGACTTTCCGGAGAAGGACGAAGAAGCGTTTCACACGGAGATCGCCGCGACCCATGTCTATGATGATGAGGATCAATCGTGACGCTGGCTCGCCTCTCTCCGCTGATCGTCGAAGACGCTGTTGCTCGCGCCTTGAAAGAAGATTTCGGCGACGCAGGCGACATCACGACGAACGCGACAATTCCCACCAACGCACAAGCAAGGGCCGTGATCGCTGCGCGCAAGCCGGGTGTCGTCGCCGGAGTTGACGCGGCTGTCGCCGCCTTTCGCATGTCCGATCCGGCGATCGAGTTGACCATTGAAAAGGACGACGGCGAACGCGTTCAGAAAAGCGATGTCATTCTATCCATCAACGGCACCGCGCGCGGCGTCCTGTCCGCCGAGCGGGTCGCGCTGAATTTTCTCGGACATTTGTCTGGCGTTGCGACAGCAACTTCTGCGCTTGTCGGCGCCGTCAGTGGAACAAGCGCCAAAATCGTCTGCACGCGCAAGACGACGCCGGGTCTGCGCGCTTTGGAAAAATATGCCGTCCGTTGCGGCGGCGGGCATAATCATCGCTTCGGCCTCTATGATGCGGTGATGATCAAGGACAATCACATCGTGGCTGCGGGCGGGATTGCCAAAGCTCTCGCCGCTGCGCGCGCCGCCGTCGGCCACATGGTGAAGATCGAAATCGAAGTCGATGGCCTCGACCAGCTTGAAGAAGCATTGGCCCATAGCGCCGATGTCGTCCTGCTCGACAACATGGCGCCCGCTGATCTGAAACGCGCTGTGGAAATCAACAAGGGCCGCGCCATTCTCGAAGCCTCCGGCAACGTCACCATTGCCACGGTGCGCGCCATCGCCGAGGCCGGCGTCGATGTGATTTCATCCGGCTGGATCACCCACTCCGCCCCCAATCTCGATCTGGGACTGGATTTCCTGTAGGCTGGAGCGATGAAACCGCTCGTCGCTTTAGCTGCATTACTGGCCGTTGCATCTTGCGCCCAAGAGCACCCGCAACCGTCACCTAAAAACTGCGGAGTCTCGTTGCTTGTGCTCGGCGTCGCACAAGACGCGGGCAAACCGCAGATCGGCAATCCGGATGATCCCGCTTGGGATACCCCGTCCCTGAGACGGCTCGCCACGTCCCTCGCTCTGATCGACCGGCGCGGAGACAAACCGCGACGCTGGCTGTTCGAAGCGACGCCGGATGTGAAATACCAGCTACACCGGCTGAATGAAATCGCGCCGACAGATAAGCCTTCACATGTGGACGGCGTGTTTCTCACGCACGCGCATATCGGTCATTATGCTGGATTGATGATGTTCGGACGAGAGGCGGCGGGCGCAGAGAATATTCAAGTCTTTGCAATGCCGCGCATGGCCGACTATCTCGCCAGTAATGGCCCTTGGTCACAGCTTCTGACTTTGCACAACGCATTCCTCGCCATCATGACAGACGCGGAAGCAGAGGTTCTTGCGGACTCCTTGACCGTTACGCCGTTCACTGTACCGCACCGCCAGGAGTTTTCTGAAGTTGTCGGTTTCACGATTGAAGGCCCGAATAAATCCGCCTTGTTCATTCCCGACATTGACAGCTGGGAAGAATGGGATGGCGCGGGAGTCCGCATCGAGGACAGGATTGCGCAAACAGACTTTGCTTTTCTTGACGCGACTTTTTTCTCCGGCGACGAACTCCCCGGCCGGGACATGTCCAAAATTCCGCACCCAACGGTGACCCATTCCATGGAACGTTTTTCACCGTTGCCCAATAGCGAGAAAGCCAAGGTTCATTTCATACACATGAACCACACCAACCCGTTGCTAAATCCAAAAGCGCCGGAACGCTCCGTGGTGCGCAATGGCGGATTCAATATCGCCAACGAAGGCGCTGAAGTTTGTCTTTAGCGGCGATGGAAATTCAGGGCCTCACGACTACCGCGAATCCGAAAATGTGAGACATCTCATCTTCAACGCCTTGCCCTGCTTTCCAGCGGTTGAGATAGCTCGTTTTGAACAAAACGCTTTCCGACAATCGGTAGCCGACGCCAGCGCCGAGCCGCAACTGCTCAAACCCTGAACGCGCGCCATAAGCGGTGTCATTGAGTGCGAAATAGGCTTCGCTGCTTGCAAAAAAATGCACTCGTTCGCTGACCGGGCGCTTGAATGAAATGCGCTGGCGCGCGCGCCAACCAAAATCATCGTCGATCAGTCGTTGTTCAAGTTGAGTGCGTGTCGCGATCGATATGCCTGCAATAGATCCGGGCGACCAGACGACCGCTTGCCAGAACCGGTTCTCGGTTCGGTTGGCCGCGCCGCCATGGTGAGTAATCATTGTTCCCGCGCCGGCGCTGGCGGAAAAGTCCGGCGAAAGCTGGCGCGTCAAAACGGCCCTGTACTGACTTTCGCCAAGCCGATCCGCAAAGTCCGTAAACCGCCCGCTGATTTCAACGTCCAGCGACCAGCTCTGATCAATCTGGAATTCAGCAGTTCCGGTCAACCAGGTTTGCGCGTCATGCGTTGCGGACAATGCCGGCGAGGCTGTGGCGCCCGTCAAGAACGCAACAACGCACCCGTTCCCCGCAATTCTTTTTTTATTCCGCACACAAACCATTTGAAACACGCGCAACCTGCGCACAGAGTGCGCCCGTTGTAACGGTTTCATGCAGTCGTGTCGAGCGTAATGGAGATGGACTCAGCGGCTACATCGCCGCCGGGGCCGCAGCCACATTGTGGCGGCTGTTGAACTTGTAGAACTTGTGCGTTCCGATGGTTGCCGTCGGCGTCAGCGAGTCGGCCCAGTGCGGCGTCACATAGTTGGCGTGATAGTGCGTTGCGTTCCGGCTGATAGGCGCGCGGATGCCTGCGAGGATGGCGCCGGCGAGATCCTGGGATTCCTGCCACTTGCGCTTGCTCAAACGCGCATGCATCGAACCGTCACAGGTGAACGAAAACTGGCAGCCCGTGCGTCGTTCCGATCCCTGAAAGACAACGCCGCAGATCGTGTTCGGATAAACTCGGCTGTCAACGCGGTTGAGCACGACGTCCGCCACGGCCAACTGGCCAATGCGTGGCTCTGAACGTGCTTCATAGTAAATCGCCTGAGCAAGACAGGTGCGTTCGGCGGCATCGATCTTCGCCATTTCGAGCGTGCTGAAGTCGAAGGCCGCAAGCGCCTCAATCGGATCCGCAGAAGCGAGCACCTCGCCGGTGGCCTTGGCTGGCTTCAGGCGGGGGCCGTCGAGCGCTTCGCGCGTCGCCGCAGTTTCCGCTGCGAGATATTTTGCAAGATCAGCCACGAGGTCGGCTTCCTGAGCAATCGCGGCCTGCGCCTTGCGTTCCTCTTCGGCGCGACCTGCGTTCACCGTCGCGCTCATGGCGCTCGCAACGGCGCATACAGATAGCAGCGCGGCAGCGGCGAGGCTGCGCAAAGTCCAGTTGACCTCATGGCCGTTATGGTCGCGTTTCTCGTTCAACGTGTAACCGTCTCTTCGTTTTCGCCCGCTGGAGATCGTCGTTCCGGCCGGCGACGCTGACATGGCCCGCTTGCGCCATTTCAGCTCAGTTTGTCTTACCAATTCCTAAGACGCAAAAAACGCGCTGCAGGGCGCGTCAGTTGGGCGGAATATGGCGCCCGCGAAGGCCCACCGCAAATGAAATCGGCGTGCGTTAACGGTTTGTTAACCTTACCGGATGCGCCGCAAAGTATTGATCTTAAACACATTATTCGATAGCGAAATTTATCTTAACCCTTTAGGCGGTTGAACTGCCGTCTTTTTTGCTGAGTTTTGCTTGCGCTGCAGCAAGACGGGCGATGGGCGTCCGATAGGGCGAACAGGATACATAATCGGGCCCGGCGCCCTCCACGCACCGGATGGAATCCGGGTCGCCGCCATGCTCGCCGCAAATGCCGAGCTTGATGTCCGGGCGGGTAGCGCGGCCCTTTTCAACGGCTATCTCGATCAGCGCGCCGACGCCGTCGGGGTCAAGCGTGACGAACGGATCGCGCTCGAACACGCCTTGCCGGAGATAGTCGGGCAGAAACGCTGCGGAATCGTCACGCGACAAACCAAATGTCGTTTGCGTCAGGTCATTCGTGCCGAAGGAGAAGAACTCGGCGTCCAGGGCGATCTCGTCCGCCGTCAACGCCGCGCGCGGCAATTCAATCATCGTCCCGACCAGATAGTCGAGCTTGATGTTGTTTTCTTTCAGTACCGCTAGCGCCACAGCATCTGCGCTCGCCTTCAAAATCGCCAGCTCTTCACGCTTTGCGACGAGCGGGATCATGATCTCCGGCGTCACCTTCTCGCCGGTTTCCTTGGCGACGTTGCAGGCAGCCTCGATGATCGCACGGACCTGCATCTCATAGATTTCCGGATAGGATACGCCGAGACGGCAGCCACGGTGGCCGAGCATCGGGTTGAACTCGTGCAGCTTGTGAGCACGATCTTTCAGCTTTTGCGCATCCATGCCCGATGACTTCGCCACTTCTTCGATTTCGTCATCCGAGTGCGGCAGAAATTCGTGGAGCGGCGGATCAAGCAAACGGATCGTCACCGGCAAGCCGGTCATCACACGGAACAATTCCTCAAAGTCCGAGCGCTGCATGGGAAGAAGTTTAGCAAGCGCCGCTTCGCGGCCCTTTTTGTCTTCCGCAAGAATCATTTCGCGAACCGCAACAATGCGATCCGCCTCAAAGAACATGTGCTCCGTCCGGCACAGACCAATACCTTCAGCGCCGAAATCGCGGGCGACACGCGCATCATGCGGCGTTTCGGCGTTGGCGCGCACTTTCATACGCCGCACCTTGTCGGCCCAACCCATGAGCGTTGAGAAATCGCCTGACAGTTCCGGCTGCACCGTCGGCACCGCGCCGGCGAATACGCGGCCGGCGCCGCCATCAAGGGTGATCACATCGCCCTTCATGATTTTGCGGCCCGCGACAGTGAAAAAGTCTTCGCTGCGATCGATCTTCAAATCACCAGCGCCGCAGACACACGGCCGGCCCATGCCGCGCGCAACCACAGCCGCGTGGCTAGTCATGCCGCCACGCGCGGTAATGATGCCCTTGGCTGCGTGCATGCCGTGAATATCTTCCGGGCTCGTTTCAACGCGCACCAGGATGACGGCTTTGCCCTCCTGAGCGAGGCGCTCGGCTTCGTCGGAATTGAACACAACCTCGCCTGAAGCCGCGCCCGGTGACGCCGGCAGACCGGACAGGATCAGATCGCGCGGCGCGTCGGGATCAAGCGACGGGTGCAGCAACTGATCGAG
>CAZAOB010000054.1:21490-21957 GCA_964486635.1 uncultured Caulobacterales bacterium
GATCGAGAGAATGCGGGTCGACGCGGCCGATCGCTTCGTCTTCGGCAATCAGTCCCTCCTGACACATGTCGACGGCAATTTTCAGCGCAGCCTTTGCCGTGCGCTTGCCGTTCCGCGTTTGCAGCATCCAGAGCTTGCCATCTTGAATGGTGAACTCGATGTCCTGCATGTCTCGATAGTGCTTTTCGAGTTTGGCGAACACCGCAGCGAGCTCCGCATATGCTTTCGGCATCGCTTCTTCCATGGAAGGCGCATCATCGCCCATGGCCTCGCGCGCCCGTTTGGTCAGCGCCTGCGGCGTCCTGATGCCGGCGACCACATCTTCGCCCTGGGCGTTGATGAGGAACTCGCCGTAATAGTGGTTATCGCCGGTCGACGGATCGCGCGTGAACGCAACGCCCGTCGCCGACGTCTCGCCCATATTGCCGAACACCATGGCCTGAACGTTGACGGCCGTGCCCCAGCTT
>CAZAOB010000055.1:0-21952 GCA_964486635.1 uncultured Caulobacterales bacterium
GCATCTGGATGCCCTCGTTCAGCGCCTTCAGCGCCTCGTAGTTGAAGGTGTATTTCGCGCCCTCGCTCTTGCTGGCCCAGATCATCGTCTCGTGCGCGTTAGTCAGCCGCTTGCCGCGGAAGTTCGGCATCGGGTTCGACTTGCGCCAGATGACGTCGTTCAGAATCCAGAAGCCCTCATCCTGCACCGCCGCGCCGACGCGGAAAATATTGTGATAGGAGCCGATAACCCAGATCGCGCCGTCGGGCTTCAGGATGCGCCGCGCTTCTTTCAGCCAGGCGCGCGTGAAATCGTCATACTCTTTGAACGAGGCGAATTTGTCCCATTCATCATCGACGCCATCGACGCGGGAATTGTCAGGCCGGGTCAGATCGCCTTGCCCGAGCTGAAGATTGTAGGGCGGATCGGCGAAAACGAGATCGACCGACGCATCCGGCAATTTCTTCATCGCCGCGATGCAATCGCCGGTGATGATCGAGTCCAGGTATTGTTCGACGTTCGCCGCCGGCTTTTTTGCGTTCTTCTTTTTGGTTTTTTTCTGCGCCGCCATCGCCGCCCCGCTTGCTCTTGCATCGAAAATGAAAGGAGCGGCACTTTGAGTCGGCGCGGATTCGCCGTCAAGAGTCATGCTGAATTTATTATTGGATTCAGGGAGTTAACCGAGGTTAACAAAACCTTTCCGTGGCCGCCGCGTCATGACTGCGCGCACAACATGTTGTGGATTGGCGCGAAACTCTTGCGATGATGTTGTGTGACGCCGTGACGCTCCAGGCCTTCGCGATGGGCCGGCGCGCCATACCCTTTGTTTTTCTCCCACGCATAAAACGGAAACTCGCGGGAGAGATCGCGCATCATTTTATCGCGGACGGTTTTCGCGATGATCGACGCGGCGGCGATGGAAAGGGATTTCGCATCGCCCTTGACGACCATATGCGTGCGCGCCTTCAGCTTGGGTTTTTGCGAACCGTCGACAATGCAAATGTCGGGTTGCCTGGATAGCGCCGCTTCGGCGCGCGCCATCGCAACGAACGTCGCCTGCAAAATGTTGAGTTCATCAATTTCTTCAACGCTCGCTATGCCAACGCCGACCATCGACGTTGCGCGAATGACTTCCGCAATAACGTCGCGACGCTTCTCCGAAATCGTTTTCGAATCGCGCAGACCTTCCGGAATGTTGTGCGGATCGAGAATGACTGCCGCCGCCACGACAGGCCCGGCCCAGGGGCCGCGCCCAGCCTCGTCAATGCCCGCCACTAGCAACGCGCTTTCGCCAGCGAGCGATCGTTCGATATTCAAAGTCGGCAGCTCCATGCACAAAATGGTAGACGCATTCGCGCGGAAGCAATACTCCGACCCCGCATTTAGACGGCGGACATAACGACGTTAATCGGCGCGCCGCATGTGGAACTCGGTTTTCCATTCGCCCGACCATTCCGGCTTTGAGCCGTCGGGATAAGTCTCGTCAAACATGCTCAGCGTCAACTGATCGCCAGCGATCTCAACCTGATAGAATTGCACGCCGCCCTCAAAGCCCGGCACGCGCGCCAGTTCGGCCGTGGTGGTCAGGCGATCCCCATCGAGTTCGTAGCGGCCGGCGTTGAACACAATCGATCGAAACGCCGCTCTGGTTTCTTCATCCGTTGGGTTGGCGAGGTCAGCAAATGGCGTGCGAGGCGCGCGCGTATTCGTCCACATGATTGTGTAGCGCCCATCATGAAACTGGAATATGCCGGGTTGCGCTGGATCAATAGAGTGAGTTTCATCTTCACTGACAAAGTGAACGGCGTTCATCAGCCAAGCGCCTTCGATCGGCGAGGGCGCATGCGATGGAATGGATGTTGCGCAAGCCCCGCTCGTACCCAGCGCAGCGATTGCAAAATAGGTTGTAAATTTCATTTGTGACCCCCGGGTCTGAAGAGAATCTGGCCGCCGAGTCGGAGGCGGTCGCGCTTTGCAAGCCTAACGGCGCCGAGGCACACCCGCCAAATAACGGTTCCGTGTGTCGAATCGAGTTCAGCGTAAAAGCTGGTCGGGCGGACAATTTCGATTGACCCTTAGCGCTATGAAGCGAACACTGCGAGAATGTTTGATCGGCGGGAAAGGCCATAATTGTAAATGCAGCTGCTCAGGTTATTCGTCTTCGTACCAGCGTTAGTGCTGGTCTACGCCTGCGCCACGCCAGAGGGGCGCACAACTGATCCGACCTGGGCGGAAGGGGCGGTGTGCGCCAGCGACGAGCTTCGCGTCATGGCTGATTTTGCTGCTGCGCGCGCCAATGAGTGCGCGATTCGAGGCGATCGCCTGATTCTCACCATTTTGCCGGAGGCGACACCGGTGAATCCGAGCCCGTGGTACGCTTTCCAGCTTGAATCCAAAGCGCCCAAATTGGTGCGCGTTGAGCTGCGGTATCCGGAGTTTCGGCACCGCTATCCGCCTAAGGTGAGCAACGATAGAGTAGCCTGGGAAACGATCCCCGAAGAGCTGGTGGATATTCGGAGCAAAGGAGAACGGGCGCGATTTCCCATAGAAGTGGGCACTGAGCCATTGTTCATTTCGGCTCAAGAAATTTTTCCCTACGCAGAACATGTGCAATGGGCCCAGCAGCTTGCGCAGATGCATGACGGATTAGATCTCACGACAATCGGTGAGTCATCTGCTGGTGTTGACATCGTAAAACTGCAGTCAGCGCCGCGTGATGCGTCTGGCGCAGTTTTTCTTGTGGGTCGCCAGCACCCGCCGGAAGTCTCAGGTGCTATCGCGTTCAAGGCGTTCGCGGAAGAGCTGTATACAGATACTGCGCTGGCTACCCGCTTTCGTGAGCGCTTTGCGGTGGTGGCCATTCCGGCGCTCAACCCCGATGGCGTGGATGCAGGAAATTGGCGGCTCGGTCCCGGGGGCCTCGATCTCAATCGCGACTGGGGTCCGTTTACGCAGCCTGAAACGCAGTTGATGCGCGACGAACTCGAACAGGCGAATACTGACTTTGGATTGGCGTTGTTCCTGGATTTTCACTCGACATTCAAGAACGTCATCTACACGCAAACGGATGACGTGGAGACGCGGCCAGCTAAATTCGCGGAGCGTTGGCACTCGGCAATGTCAAATGCGGACCCGACATTTGGACTTGTTCGCGAGGGCGGTCACAATACTGGTCGACCGACGTCGAAAGGTTATGTCTACGATACATATGGCGTGGCCGCGATTACCTACGAAATGGAAGACGAGGAAGATCGCGATGCGATCATCAGGTTCGCCAAAGTCGCAGCCCGCTCGATGATGGAAATACTTCTGAACGATCTCAAGGATGATGCGGCGCGCCAAGACGATCGGGGCTAGTTCTGTACGTTGTGGAGAGAAAAGGCGCCGAACGGTGTGACCGTCGCGTCCTCGAACCACTTCCGTCATTTTCAATGGGAATTCGCAAGCGCATTTTGCTTTGGCAAAAACTGAAAGGAGAACCGATTCGCTTGAGAAAAATTGGCGCACAGGAGCGGGCGAAGCCTGGAACTGGGCGGCACGTCGGCAAAGGTATCTGCGCCAACCGTAGTTAAAGGGGTGAGAGAAAACAGGCGTACAAACAAAAGGGCGGAAGTTTGGGGGCTTGGAGGCGTTAGAATGAAGTCTTCCTTCGTCGACAGTTTTCGGGAAACCCTTTTCGAAAGACCTCTAACGAAATGGTCATTATATATTCGCAGACTCATCGGACACCAGCCACGGTTCACTTTGCACTCGAAGCATGGCCTCCAGCCGATTTGCCGAGTTCAGCTTCGCAAGAACATTCGAAACGTGGTGCTCGACGGTTCGCTCTGAACGTTCAAGCTTTTCAGCGATTTTTTTATTGCTAAGGCCAAGAGCGATCAAGCGAAGCACCTCTTGCTCTCGCCTGGTGAGACCAAAGGGGTGTTGCCGCGAAACTTTGTAGGCGCCGCGTCTTGTTTTTGGCATCACGGCAGAAATGCCAAGTTCGGTGGCGCGCTGCTTTGCTTTGGCCAGAGCGCCGCCGGCCTCGATCGCAGTGAGCAGTTTAATAGCGCGAGACAAGCATTCTTTCGCCGCCCCCGCGCTGCAATTGATCAGCGTCAAAGCGGCTGCGTACGGCAAACCAAGAGCCTCCCATTCATCAGCCGCCGCCCAATGATTGTTCTCAATCTCAAGCTCATGCGGACGTTCCAGTTTTGTCGTACTGCTCGGATTGAAAGGAATTTCGAAACGTTGCGCCCAAATCCTCAGGTCGCCCAAGTCCCAAATATGGATTGCAGAAGGATCATAAGTTGAGAGATGGTCATACTGCTCTTGCGCCAGGTTGCGACAGTCATTCAGCCAGGCATACTCAATGAGAGCGATCCGAAGCGGCGCGAGGTACTGAACTTCTTCGGTGGCAATGGCATCCTCCAGAGCCTCATTCAGTGTAGCCAGCGCGGCATCGGATTTGCGCCGCATCATTGTCTTTCCTAGTACAATTTTCGCGGGCAAGCGCATCAACAGCGTTAGTTTGGTTAGTGCAAGGACGCCTCTCGCAATAGTCTCCGCGTCTCGAAGGCGCCCCTGTTCCATGCGCAATTGCGCTAGCCGGCCTATGAGGTAGTGCGTCCACGAATCCAGATCGTGTTCAGTGTCAAACGCGATCCCTTCGCGAAGACATTCCTCAGCAAGGGGGAAGTTTCTGAATTCTACAGCGTATTCGGATAGGTTTGTGTAGACTCTGGCGGCATGCTCATGAAGTTGATTTTCACGGGCAAGCGAAAGACTTTCCTGCAACGCCTGCACCCCTTCGGGACGGTTGTCGAACACAAGCGCAGTGCCAACATTGTTTAGCGCATGAATCTTGACTTCCTTGTTGTCAAAACGATCAGCAAGTTCAATGGCGCGATTGCCCCAGTCAACTGCCTCCGCTGACTGACTATTCAACATATGCAGCTGTGACCGCAGGCTGTAGGCCATGGCCTTTTCAGATGACGGCGCAGTTTCTTCGAGCACCCGAATCGCTTCATCCGCCAATCGCGTGGACTCCGCGGCTTCTCCGCGGTACCAATGAAGTCGCGACAGCCAGCGAAGGTTTTCTCCAATTTTTTCCGGACGGTCCAATGCGCGCCAAAGCGTAATTGCGTGCCGACGCGCTTCCAGAACATCATCGCTGATTTGGATGGCGAGACCGGCCTCGTAGGCCCAATCTTCGTAAAGTTGCGCCGCCTGTTCAGGCTCAGCTTCGCTGACGAAGCGTAGTGCAGTGGCAAGGTGAGAAGCAGCTTCTCGGTGTGCGCCAACCGCGGCGGCGGAGGCTGCGGCCTGTGGTGCGTAAAAAAGAACCTTTTGCGCGTCCAGCCCGCCAGAGGCATGGTGGACCAGTACGTCCAAAGATGGCCTAGGGCTGCAATCGAGATACGCGGCCAGGACTTTTCTATGGATTTTCATTTGTTGTGAAGCAGACATCCGCGAGAAGGTGGCGCGCCGCGCCAGCTCGTGCCTGAATCGCACCGAGCCGCTGGCGTCCAGTATCATCAGATTGCGCCCGACGCAGGACATGGCAATCGTTTCGCCGGTATCGCCAAAGAGTTTTGCGGCGAGCGTCAAGCTGATTGGGCCTGGAATGGCGCTGGCGGTTTCGAGAAAGCGTTGCTCTTCGTTGCTCAGGTGTTTCAGCCGAGCGGCGACAGCGTCTTTGACTGAGGCCGGAACGGTATTGGCGGCGTCACGCTTTACTGCGAGCAACTCCGTGACGAAGAACGGATTTCCGCCTGTAATTTTATAGAGTGTCTTGTGGTGGTGTGCGCCAGATTTATTGAGCAGTTCAACGCTTTCAAGCGAAAGCGGCTCCAATGGGAGGCGATTCACATAAGCCTGTGGCAGCTCGCCAATCAATTGGCCAGCTTGTTCATGGCCCGCCACTTCCTCGTCGCGAAGACTTAATATAACGAGCGTCGGCAGGATTGAGATCCTGCGCCCGAGATATTTGAGGAAATCAATGGTTGCGTGATCCGCCCAGTGAATATCTTCAAAAATCATCACGGTAGGTGAATCGGGCTTTTGCATGTCTTCGAGCAAGGCAGAGAAGATGTTGGTGGAAGAGTGGCTGCTTTGCAGCGCAGTACACGCTCTCTCGCTAAGCTCGTCTTTCATATCGTGAATAGGGCCGAGCGGACGTGGCGTATACAGCGCGTCACAGCCGCCCCACAGAATTCTGTGGTGTTTGCTCAGGCGTTCGCAGAATGCGCGAAGTAATGACGTCTTACCGATGCCGGCTTCACCGCTGACAATCGCAATTGCGCCTTTGCCAAGGGCGCACTCCCGCGCGAGCGTAACCAGCTGTTCGAGAGAGGTTTCGCGCTCCAATAGCAACCGTATCTCCGTTCCTCTGGATTAAACCTTGCCATCGCGAAGCGCGAGAAAAGCAGGCGTCTTCTTGCGCTGCCCTGCACACGCAATCCTGAAAATATCAGTAATCAACACTTGCGCGAATTGCGAGCCAATCCGCTACTGAATTGAAAACAATAATAAATATGATTGCCGTGTTTCTGGGAGTGCTTGCTGTACTCCAAAAAATAGGTACTGACAGGAAAACTGGGTACTTCCACCGACGACGAGGCTAAACTGGCGCCGTATCTTCTGACGGCGCGGCGAAGGTCGCATTGCGATTGGGGCGGCGGAAGGGGGAGCGGCCGCCTCAGTTCGCTCGCAAGAGCAGAAGAGTCGCCTGTAGAAGATGCGCAAGCGGGCGATGAACCATCCACCCAGCAATCGCCCGACAATCCATCGTCTGTCCCCGATCAGGTCAGTCTCAGTGTGCTGCCGTTTTTTGTCAGCGATTCCGGAGAGGGGATTCTACGCTACGCCGATACATCGGAGAGTGTGCGGAAGTTTTTTCCTTGCGGAAGGCGTTTTAACGGGAAAATCTGAACGGCCGTTTGAAACCTTCTCGGGGGGCGACTACGCATACATGGGCCCCAATAGAGCAATTTGTTGTTTGCGACCGCAAGCAGGTGTTACGTAAGCGCTTATCTCTAGTCTGAGAGGGTTCCACTCTTTCTGCGCAGAGCTTTACGCTGCGCTCCATCCTTGAGAAGGGATGCGAAACGCGGGCGAAAATGCGGGGTCATTTCAAAAATTTGCCCAAACGGAGTTGGCGCCGTTTGCGGGTTGCTCCCCCATGAATACCTTGAATGAATTAGGTCCATGATCCGAAATTGCGCCGGTTCGCAGCCGTGTGGGACCTAAAGAGCAAAAATAGGTGGTATTACGGATTTTTCCACGCGTGAACGGGGGCATTCTCAGAACGGTTTTCGCTGCCGAAAGGAATGTCATGCACGCAACAAAATTGAACCATCGAACGAAGCTGTGTTTGGTTTGGCGTCATCGCGGAGTGGTGGGAGCTGCGATGCTGGCAGCTCTCTTGACGGTGGGCTGCGGCAAAGAGGGAAACGGAACTACGCGTATTGCCGACGACAATTCGCGCAACGCTTCCGCAACCACGCCGGCGCCGGGAGCAGAAATTGACGGTGAGATGTACGGCGCGGTCAATGGCGAAAGGCGCAAATGGTATGTCGCGCATGTCGAGCGTGACGGAGAATGGCAGAGTGGCAGCTTCTGGCGCTCAATGTCTCTGAACAATACCACGCAAGTGACTATTTTTGGATTGCCGGACAAGACAGCGCGACCGACGGGCAAGGGCGACGTCATGATCAGTCTGGTTGTTCAAGGAGAGAGCAATTCACCGCGGGTGATCAGCGCGGACTTCACCTATTTTGCCGACGGCTACACCAAGACCTGGACGTCTGAACAAGGCGGCGCCGCCAACGTCGTGCTCAATCGATTCATATTTGACGGCGAGTATCTCGATATCGGCGGTGGCTTCTCAGGTGTTGTTGGACTCCCGGACCTGGAAAATGCAGCAACTGAAACGGACGCGCCGCGCCAATTTGAAATCAGCGACGGCTCGTTTGCCGTCCGCATTCGCAAATTACAGAGATAGATTTGCATTAACTGAAGTCCCTCAAAGAATTGTATGGAAGGTCCGCCAGATGAAACTATCCGTATTTTCCGCCGCATTCATCTCGGTTAGCGCGACGCTGGGCGCGAATGCTCAGACACCGCTCGTTCATTTGCCATTTGATGGAAACGTGGAGAATCTCGGAACTGCGAGCGCAGGCGCGCTTGTCGTGCCTGCCGGTGCAGATCAGCCGCAGTTCATTTCCGGCGCCATCGGGCAGGGAATTTCTTTTGGTAAGGGCGGCGCTGTCGCTATTCCGTTCCATTTCGATCAACAGAAGTATCCGCAAGCAACAGTAACGATGTGGATCAAAGTCGATAAGGACGAACCGTATGAGAGAGAGCTGCTTTCGCTTGGGCCGGGCAATGCTCTGCTGCTTAATATTACCGGTCAGGAGACCATAAGAGTGCGAAGCGGCGTCGCTGCGTCAAGCGACAGCGTTTTGCCGCTTGGAGAATGGGCCTTTGTCGCAGGCGTCGTGGACAATGCGGCTGGAGCGGTCAGAATCTATCACGGCGAAGATGTCTTTGAAAAAACTGGCCTTAAGATCGGGTCGCCAGGCGCGCTCACAGTCGCGCCGCCCGGTTCCAGCGAAAAAAAGAATTACATTTTCATTGGCGCGGATGACTTTAACAGCGCTGGCAAAGAGATCCGCCGCGTGGCGCTTGATGATGTACGACTTTATGGCGAGGCGCTGACAGCGTCTCAAATTGATGCCGTTCGCCGCGCCGGCGAGATTCGTATTGCGGACGCCAAGGGCCGTGACTTAACGCCAGAGGCGTCGCCGGTTGGCGATGGGAAGCCTGACGGCAAGTCAGGCTCCGTGATTGAGCCTCCTGCGGACAAGCGGCGAAATTTGCCAGGCGCCGAACGCGAAGAAACGGGCGTCGAACTCGAGTCCCCGCGTCCGATCGAGCGCACGCCTGACCAGGACCTTACCATCCCCGGCGGAACACCCGCAGAACAACTGGAAGAAGACTTGAAGGAAATAGAAAACAGGACGCCTCCCGTTGAGGTAGCGACAGAAATTGTCTGCGAGCCTGTCGCCAACGGTGACGCCGCTTTGTCGGCTACATCGAGCTCGTTCCCGTCAGATTTCATCGCGGCCTTATCCAAAGCCAAGTCCTGCGATCTCGATTTGACAGTGTCGACGGTAAACCAGAATGGGCAATGGATCGTTGCGACGGCGGACCAGATCGCTCACTCAAGGAATCTTTCCGCACCTCTTCTCTCGACGCTGGCGACGATCGAAAAGAAACATGGGGGTCTTGACGCGGCGGATATCTCCGAAAGCGGCGCATTCCTGCTTTCCGTTCAGGGTGTTGTTTATGACTCGGGGCTGTCGGCCGATGCTAAAGCTAAAGTGCAGCGCCTTGTAGGCGGTGGCGGCGGGGGCCTCCGCTTTTTCGATTTTCATCCGACGGATGCGCAACAGTGGGTTGCCGTCGGCAAGTCCGGCACGGTGATTGCGGGCAAACCATTGTCGAGCATGTTAAAGGCGCTCGCTGACCTTTCGGAGTCGAAGCGCAAAGTCAGGGCGGTACGCTTTGGCGCAGGAAATTCATGGGTGCTAATGGGAACGGGATCCTGGGTGGTCTCCAGCGGCATCGACCGCCAGACTTTGGCGCAGTTGAAAACCTTTCAAAGAGGCAGTCGCCGCCTCGATCATATCTCTCTTACCGATCAGGCCGGGCGCTATGTATTCTACTCAGCGGACAAGCTTCACCCAAGCTATTCCGACGCCATCAACCGCTTCGAACAGGGATTCGAATTTACCGGCGGGACGGAAGCTTCTCCGAAAACAGTATCGGCATCGATCTGGGCGCGTATGGACGCACATAACCTGAAGGGTGTTTCGATCGCCTACATTCAGAACAACCAGATTCAGTGGGTGCGCGGCTACGGACTGATGAATGGCGACCTGGCCGAAAGCTACGTACTTGCTGATACAACCTTTGAAGCTGCCTCACTCTCAAAACCAATCGCAACGTACGGCCTGTTGAAATTGGTTGAGGACGGGAAACTCAGTCTCACGGAGGAAGGCGTTTTTGCGGATCTCGAACAACTAATGAAGTCAGGCGAACGCAGGAGATATCGTGACAATGTTCGCCCTGAAAAAAGCAATCTCATCCAGCTGCTCCAACATTGTGCATCTATTTGTTACCAGTACAAAGGCCAATGCACAGCGGCAAATGGCGGCGGCGGCGGAGCGAAAGAATACACAACGACCCAGACGTTGCCAGACGTGGCGGACATGCTGCTCGGAGAAGGGAGCGCCGCCGCTACACACAAGCTAAACCGGACGGGCAATCCAGGCATCAGAAGCCGATACACTTCTGCCAACTATATGTTGGTGGAAGGTTTGATCGATGTTCACGGCGGTGGTTTTGAAAACTATATGAACCCGATCCTGAGCGATCTTGAAATGATCAGAAGCACATACAAATCTCCGTATCCTAAGCGCGCGGATGGAAATCATGCGCGCGGATGGGACGGAACCAAGGTAACGCCGATAGTTGCGTATGCTGAGAAGGCGGCTGCAAGTATCGTTTCGACATCTACAGAGATTGCAAAATTCGTAATCGAAGTGAATAAGTCTGCGGAAAATCCCGGCCACAATGGGATATTGTCCCACGGTATGGTGCAGAAATTTCTTGGCCGCGATAATTCAATCTATCAGTCCTCAGATTATCCTGTTTGCAGCAATCCATCTACATACGGCCTAGGCATAAACAAGCGCGCCTCAGCCTCAAGCTGGAATGGCAACGAAGTATACTGGCATACCGGCAGTCACAACGGGTATCGCGCGCGTATGGTTGGCGTACCGAAAAAGAAAAGCGGGATTGTCATCCTTGCTTCTGGTCAGCGTGACAACGCAGACGCATTTTACGAGGAACTGCAAGAGGCGATCATGAACGCCTATGGTTCAACTTATCAGTAAGAATTGAGAGAACTGAGTGTGGCTGCATGCTGAGTCAATTCGCATTTGGCGCTCTGCTTGCAATGAAGCCGCTTACAGTGATGGTCTGGCCGGTGGGTTAGAGGTCGCGGTCGACGTTGAGAACAGCCCTAAAATAAACAGAATATCGGATTGGCATGCGCAAGAGCTACTGCTGCGCTACCAATGAAATAGGCGTCGGTTTGCCGAATGGCGCCGAATTGAAAATCTTGGATGACTATTAGGCGCCGACTAAAAGCTATGAATCGTAAGGTATCTTACGGGCTCGCAAACTTGAAAAAGAGCGCCTTTTTTCGTGTTTAGTTGCGTTTAAGCGGCGGCGGCGCCAACTACCGCATCGCCAACAAATGCATTATTGAAGACCACGCGCGCAAGGAAGCCGCCTCGCTCAGAGCTTTCTAAGCTCAAGCAGCCCTCGTGGAGTTCCACGAAGCGGGAAACGACATAGAGTCCGAGCCCAGCGCCTTCGTATTTTCTGTTTAATTCTGCATCAGCCTGATAAAACGCTTCTGTCAGGTGCGGCAAGTGCTTGGCGGCCACGCCACAGCCATCGTCTTCTACCTCGATAACTAACTCGTGACCCCGTTTACATGCGCGCACGTCAATGTGCGCTCCGGGAGGCGTATATTTGAATGCGTTTGACAACAGATGCGCGATGACCTCGTTGACAACGCTTACATCTACCGACACCGCAGGTATTCCCGGCGGCGCCGACATTTTAAGTGATTTGTCTTCAATTTCTGCTTGCGCTTCGAACTTGCAAACTGAACTCTCGACCAGGTCGGAAAGAGAAACCTCACTCTTGCAAATTTCATAATCGCTGGAATCCAGCTTGGCGATAAAAAGCATGTCATTCACAACGGTCAGCAATCGCTTGCCGCAGGAATAAATACTCTCGCTATACTCTTTGTATTCTGGCGTGCCGAGCGGGCCGAATGATTCCTTTTGAAGTATGTCCGCAAACCCAATCACACCATTCAGCGGTGTGCGCAATTCGTGACTCATATTGGAGATGAGCTGCGACTTGATTTTGTTTGCAGCGATTGCAGCTTCTTTTGCCTCGCGCTCAGCCGCCTCAGTCCTCTTGCGTGCAGAGATGTCACGCAGCGTATAGACAATAATCTTGCCCTGCTTTTTCCTGCCTGCGGTCTCGGGGCGCGAGAGCGGACGGCTCGCGGCAATTTCGAGAATCCGGTCGCTATTGTTCTCCGAAATGTATTCGTGCCGAGCATCCGAATCGTATTCGTTCGGCGCTTCCTCTGCCTCGCGTCCCGTTTCGATTTCCGCGCAAACGGGGAAGTTCGGAAGCGCTTCTGTGATCAGGGCGCCCGGGAAAAGTGCGTCGCCAGTTCCCAGCAATATCCGTGCTTGATCATTGGCAAGTTCAACATATCCATCGTCATCGGCGACGATAACGCCATCGGTGTTGTCGTGAACGACCATCGAGGTCAGCGCTTGATAATGCGCCATTGCCGCTCGTTGCCGAATGACTTGTCGCGCATATTCACGCAAGCGCGTAGCGATTGTGCAAATTGCCCCAAGCAACTGAGCGGCAAGGATCGCGGCGACATCGAAGCTGATTGGGAAATAAGACTGCAAAAGGATAGGGGCAGATACCGCAACTATAAAAAGAAATGTATGAACCGCAGCGAACTTTCGCCAATGCCAATGCTGACCCCGCACCGTCAACCACAAGAGCAGCGCTGATCCAAAAAGAAATGGCAGAATTGGATGGGGGCTAACAAGCGTCCTTCCCGCCACCGTGCTTTCATAACTCAATGCGTGAAACATGACTCCCGGTAAAACGCCATACACTGGCGCCGCAAACTCGTCGCCAAGTTCTAACGCAGTAGCGCCGATGAGAACGTTCTTTCCGCGAATGCTCTCTGCCGGAAACGAACCGTTCAACACGTCGCGAAATGAGACCCGCGATATGCTGTTGGGGCGAATTGAGTAGTCTATGAGAAACGTGGAATGATCATTGGGCGCCGCCCCCGCCAACACCGACGCAATCGACGCACGGTAAACGCCATCATCGTTGACGCCTCGCCAGCCGTGGCGAACGACGCCGTTTCCTTCTGTGGTCAAGGTCACGCTGGCGACCGTAACGTCATTCAAGAACTTCTCATGCGGCGGTGTTTTGAGCATTTCACCGTCCGTCGCCGACCGCGAAGACCACTGCCAGAAAACCGGGAGCACAACCTCGCCAGGGCGACGCGCTAACGCTTCGACGAACGCATCATCGCCGATTTCGTCCGATAGGGATGAGAAATCCACGTCGAACGCAATCAGTTGGGCGCCTGCATCCTGCAGGTTCGTAATGGCCGCCGCATAGCGGTCTCTTGGCCAGGGCCAGCGATCTTCTTCCCGAAGGCTTTTTGGATCAATCTCGATAACAACAAGCGTGCCGCTTGGATCGTGCTTGAGCATCTTGAAGCGCAAGTCCAACAACGCGGTGTTTAGGGGCGTAAGCCCTTCTGTCAAACTGAATACGAGAAGCAGCAGGAATAAAACAGCGGGGGCCGCAAAGCGTTTCGCAGCGCCGGTTGGGCGCTGCGAGTTCTTGATTTCATCGTTGTGCCTATTAGTCTTCGACACGCCTCGACATTCCCCCGATTAAAAGCATTTATTCGGTCTTAGTTCTTCGGCTTGCCTAGCCCTAGGCCAAGGCCGACACCCCCTTGGCCTACGCCAACGTCAACTTCGACACCGCCTACGCCGACATCGACACCAACGCCGCCATTGCCGTTTCCGTTGTTTCCATTGCCATTGCCAACGTTCACATCGACGCCGACACCGCCATTGCCGTTTCCGTTGCCATTGTTTCCATTGCCATTGCCGACGTTCACATCGACACCAACGCCGCCATTGCCGTTTCCGTTGCCGTTGTTTCCATTGCCATTGCCAACGTTCACATCGACACCGGCGCCGCCATTGCCATTACCGTTGCCATTATTGCCGTCTGCGCCGAAGGCATTGCCGACGCCGCGATTGGGCTTGTCACCGTCGCCAACTGCGTTCATGCGGATTTGTTCGACGACGGCTGCGCCGCCGCCTTGACCGCGAACCGCAGAGGAAACGTCATTTCCCATAGCAGCGTTGGCTCGCGCCGCGGTTGGAGCGTCTGGACGGGGTTGAATGACACCATTGCTCAGCGTCGCATAATCAAGCTGGTCAGCGCCGACCTCGGTCGGCACAACGAGATTTCCCGCTTCCTTGTTCTTCAGCTCGCGGTTGCTCTCAGTGTCGCCAGCCTTCATGTTGCCGCTACTCAATTGTATGGTGCCGGGACTCGACTTTGAGATCGTCGCCGTCATGCCGGCGGTCACCATCTGGTTCGCGCCGCCACGAATTGCTGAGACCTCAACAGCTCCTTCGGCGACATGCACCGAGTGACCGGTCGCGCCCGCCGTGACCGTAAAGGTGGTGCCCTTCACGACAGCGGCGATGATCGGAGTCTCGACCTGGAAATGCTGCTTTTCCTTTTTATCGACTTTGAAAAGGAGCGTGCCGAGGTCCTGAACGATTTTCGTCATTCCGGTTTCTTGTGTCACGGGCAGCGACATTCGGCTATTCGGGCCGACAACAATCTGTTGCTCGCCCCGCACCAGGACCGCATGCCCGTCCACGCCGGTCGAGAGAACCGAGCCGGCGCCTAAAACATTGCCTGTCGAAACCGGTTGAATGCCGGCCATCGCCTGTGACGTCCGAACGATTCCGCTCGTCTCAACGACTTGCCAATCGCCCGTTTCTGCAACAGATGCGCCGATGCTGACAATTAGGGCGCCAATAAAACCTGCCAGCGCTTTCATCAAACAGTTCATCATCTCTACTCCCGCCTTCTGCGGCGCAACCCATCCCGGCCGCAATGCTGACTTCAATGAAAATATGACCGGTCTTCTTTAAAATGACTTAAGCCTTTTTGATCCAAGGTTAATGGTTCGTGTACGCTTAACTGAGTTTTAAGCGAGCTCTCATAATCTTCTGACGCTCGGGGGAGAGAAAGGACGGCGTCGCGGCGTCGGAGAGATTGTTGAAGGTTTGCCTGCGTGAGGGGATTTGCGGTATATCTGTGTGCGGCACTGACCGGTGTTTTCGTTTTCGAATGCACCCAAAGAGCTTGCGCTCAGGAAGTCGGAAATATTGAAGATAGAATACCGCTTCTTGATGCCCAGATATCGGGAACCGATTCTGATCTGGAAGAAGCACCGGAAGCTCCATTGCATTCTCGCCAAAGCGGCCTGATCAATGTCTCAATTCCGCCATCCGAAATCGACAAGCGATTGCCGCAGGAGGCATCTCCCGAGAAAGGCGCTGAGGATAAGCTGAAGCTCCCGCCGCCGCCGGCATTGCGCGAACGCCCGACCAGCAGGTTTGTGCTCACCGCCGTGGAAATCCATGGCGTTACAGCGTATCCGCTGGAAAGATTCGCCCCGCTCTATGATAATCTGTTGGCCAGATCAGTTTCAGTCGCTGATGTGGCGAAACTAACGGAAGCGATTACCGCAGCCTACCGCGCTGACGGCTATTTTCTGTCGCGGGCCACGGCGCCGGCGCAAGCAGCCGACAACGGGCTCCTGGTAATTGAGGTCTTCGAAGGGTACATCGCGAATGTTTCGGTTAAGGGTGGTGATGGCGATATTCGCAAGCGCTTGAGCCGCCTTACGAACGAACGCCCTCTCAAGCTTACCACATTGGAGCGCAGTTTGGCGCTAATTGAAGACCTGCGAGGCATCTCAGTTCAGTCTACCGAAATCGTGCCAGACACTGTGGACTTCGCCCGGCATCAGTTGAATGTCGAAGTGAAAGCAGATCTTTTCGAAGCGAGTGTCTATTCAGACAATCGGGGAACAGATGCAGCTGGCCCCCTGCAACTCTACGCGAGAGGAGCGGCAAACTCCCTGCTTCGAACCGGTGATCAACTCAGCGTGGGCGTGTTCTCGACGCCGAGTGATCCCAACGAATTGCTTCTTGCCGAACTGTCGTATCATTTCCCGTTGTTGCCGTCGGGCACATACGCAACGGTCTCCGGAATGGCTTCCAAGTACGAGGCGGGCGCTTCCCTTGCGACGCTTGATGCGCAAACGCAAACAAAGAGGCTCTCAATCAGCCTGTCGCATCCATTGATCCGCCAGCGAAAGTTGTCGCTTTGGGCAAATATCGGGTTTGAAGGACGGAACATAGACGAAGAGCAGCTCGGCCTACCCAGTTACGAAGACAAGCTTCGCGTGATATCTGCTTGGACAAATTTCCGTCATGAGCATTGGAACGGGTATACAACCGCATTCGGAAAAATCAGCCGCGGACTCGATATGATTGGCGCTACAAGTGGCGGCGCATCGCTCTCGCGACCGGACGCCAATGGCGAATTCACAAAGTTCGAGGCGCAGATCAGCCGATATCAGAATATTGGGAAGATGTTTGGAGCCTACGTTTCGCTCGACGGCCAGTATTCACTGAACCCGTTGCTTGCGTCGGAGGAATTTTCGCTTGGTGGCGCGCGCTTTGGTCGGGCATACGATTACGGCGAGCTAACCGGAGATGATGGTGTCGCCGCCTTGGTCGAAGTTCGGTACGGGCGCGACCCAAATCTCGGGTTTCTGGATTTCTATCAATTTTATGGCTTCTACGATTATGGAGTCGTTTGGAACCATAATGCGGCGCCCGGATTCGATGAGCTTTCACTCTCGTCGGCGGGCGGGGGGCTGCGGCTCGCATTTCCGAACTCGATAGCCGCGTCGATTGAAATTGCGAAGCCGCTTGAAGCGACGCCATTCACGGGCGCCGAAGATAACTGGCGTGGATTCTTCTCTATCGCGAAGAGCTTCTAGGCGGGCGCACTTCTCCCCACGTTAGTTCGACTCAATCGATGGCGAATTCATTCGCGATGGTAGCTCGTTGGTAGCGCGCCATCATTGTCGCCACCAACTTAGACCAGTTAGCGGTCAAAAGCTGATTCAAATCAAAGAGATAATGGCGCACCGAAGCGGGTGAAACCGGGAACTGGCAAGCAACCCGGCGCAGGCACCGGCGAGTCGATCTTAACGCATCTCAAACAACGGTTTAGAGAAGTCACGACGAGACCCGAACTTCTGCGAAGAAATTCGCCCGGGCGCCGTGCTGGCGCTTAACAGAACTACTAATAGTATTAAGCGCCTCATCACTCAATGGTCCTGCTAAGTCGCGGGCTGCATGAATGGTAAATCTGCGATGGTCTTGTCAGCTTTGCGATGAATGGCGGCGTTCGCTTTGGGGCGCCGTGCTCCATTTCCCTTGCGGTGAGGTCTGCGCGGCGCTTTTCGGTCAGGCCGAGACGTAACTTTTTCGGTTGCCGCGCCGCCAAAACGTTCGCCGGTCAGCCGTTCAATCGCACGTAATTCCGAGCGCTCCTCCGGGCTGCAAAATGAAATCGCAGTTCCTGCCGCTCCTGCGCGCGCCGTTCGGCCGATCCGGTGCACATAGGTTTCCGGCACGTTCGGCAGATCGAAATTGATGACGTGAGACACGCCCTGAATATCAATGCCGCGCGCTGCGATGTCGGTTGCGACGAGGATGTGGGATTCGCCGGACTTGAAGGCTTTCAGCGCTCGCTCACGCTGTCCCTGACTGCGATTGCCGTGGATCGCCTGAGCCGCAAAACCAGCGCCATTGAGGCTTTTTGCGATTTTATCGGCGCCATGTTTGGTGCGGGAAAAAACGAGACCGCTCGTGAAGGCGTCGCTCCCCGCAATCTTAATCAAGGCGCCGGTTTTCTCGAGCTTGGAAATGAACATTACCGACTGATCGATCTTTGGCGGCGCCTGACGTTTCAGTTCGACCCGCACCGGATCGTTCAGCAGCGCGTTCGCAAACTGTGCAATCTCGCGCGGCATGGTCGCTGAAAAGAAGAGGCTCTGCCGGTCTTTGGGCAGCTTCGCGGCAATGGCTCGGATCGCATGAATAAAGCCCATATCGAGCATCTGATCGACTTCATCGAGGACAAAATATTCAACGGCGTTAAGGGAAACGGCTTTTTGTTTCATGAGGTCTTCGAGACGGCCGGGCGTGGCTATAAGTATATCGACGCCGCGCCGGATCATGGTTTTCTGCTGGTTGATCGGCGCTCCGCCAATCACGAGACCGGTGCGCAGCGCGGTGCGCGCGCCATAGGCCGCGACGCGGTCTCGCACCTGGCCGGCAAGTTCTCGTGTCGGCGTGAGGATGAGCGCCCGCGGGCTTAAGGGCTGCGCCTTGCTAGGCGTTTCCAAAAGGCGATGAAGGAGCGGCAGGGTGAAAGCTGCGGTTTTGCCGGAGCCGGTTTGCGCCAGCCCTAGCAGGTCGCGGCCAGCAAGAAGCGAGGGAATGGTTTCCGCCTGGATTGGCGTTGGCGTCTTGTGACCTTCATGGGCAAGCGCTGTCAGGAGCGGCTTTGCAAGGCCGAGTTCGTTAAAAGTATTCACAAAATATCTTTCTGGGCGCCGCGCGGCGCTTTGAAAAAGCGCGCGAAAACAGCGTCCGGGTTCAATAAGAGAACCCGCGTGTCTGGGCGCCCGATTGTCAGGATGAATGGCCGGAGGGAGGCATGTTCGCCATCGAGGCGGCTCCCGTTACACGCGGCCGATAACCGCCATATGGCGCAGACCGGGGTTAATAGCAAGTGAATAGAGGAAAGACGGGCTTGTTCTAAATACAGCAAATATTGGAATAACCAGAAATAACTTGTTTTCGTAGCGCATAAGGCACATCTAACAGATGCGCCATGATTGAAGGCCGTCTATTAGGCCTCTGAAGCAAGCTTCTTATTCCCCTCCAAACATCGGCAGCATTTTCTGTGTCCGGAATATTTCCGGATACTCGCGCCTGTTTGAAAGGAATTACAAAATGGCGACTGGAACAGTGAAATGGTACAACCCACAAAAAGGCTTTGGTTTTATCGCGCCGGATGATGGCGGCAAGGACGTTTTCGTCCACGCCACGGCGCTTGAAGCGGCCGGCCTTCGCGGCCTCGACGACGGCCAGCAGGTTTCATTTGAATTGCAGGAAGAGCGTGGGAAGACATCCGCAGGGCAACTCCGAATCGGCGGCTAACTGCGTCTATGGTGCGGGGGCGCTTCATCCGCCCTCCCGCCTTTCTTATCTTGAACACGCCACAAAGCCAGATTGTTGAGGTTCAAATGATCGCAGAACGGCAAGCCAGACAGGAACGCGCTCAGGCTGCGGCGTTAAAAGAGCTTGAGACGGAAGCGTCTTACCAGCGCGCGCAAACAAATAAACTTCGCAAATTGCGCCTGGAAAAAGACAAGACGATTGCTTCCCGTTTCAAGTCGTGGCGCGACCAAAAGCCGGCGGGCAACGAAGCTTAAGCTTTTCCTGCGCATGCGCGGCGCTGATAAAACACGGCCATCAATGTGACGGCATGACGCCGTCGACAGATTTCAGAGGACGCCCGTTTTGCAACAAAAAGGCACCGCCGCGGAACGCAAATTCTTTCGCGATAGCGACAAGAAAGCCGCTCTTTCCGAAGCGGAAAAGCTTCGCAAGGCGACTCTCAGAAAGACCGAAAAACTTCGTGTGCTGCGTCTTGAAAAAGAGGCGGCTGAACGCGCCGCCGAAGAGGCGAATCCCAAAAAACCTGCGAGAAAGAAGCGTGCAAAGAAAAAGCTTCCAGCTTGGCAGCGTGGATAATGGCGAAAGAAGAACTTCTTGAATTCGACGGCGATGTCACCGAGGCGCTGCCTGACGGAAATTACCGCGTAAAACTTGAAAACGGGCATGAAGTTCTCGCCTATGCTGGCGGGAAGATGCGCAAACACCGCATCAAGACCCTTGCGGGTGATCGTGTTACGGTCGAGATGTCCGCTTACGATTTGACAAAAGGGCGCATTACCTTTCGACATAAGCCTGAAGGTGCGAGTTCGACCTCTTCGAAGAAGAGAAATGTCTACCGGCCGCGCGGCCGCCGCTAAAGCTGGCGACGCTCACGAATGAGCTTGAATTTCCGGGCAGTAATATTCCGGGTTTTCACGGCGGGAAAGCTGTGTCCAATTCGGATGTCGATCTCAACACAACCGATAAAGCCGTATGTTCTAAGGAATTATGGCTTGCTTCGAAATTCATAAAAGTCAGTACAAAAATAAATTCGCTATTCTGATTTTATCCATTGTAATTCTGATTCACTGCGCCCACTTAGTAAAGTGCACCAGCAAATCATTGCCGTGCAAAATGAAAGTCAAATAACATGTTCAAGAAAAGCAATAATCCAGGCGATAAAACCCCGAAGCAGGAAAACAAGGACCATGCAGCAAAAGTAGAAGCGACGGCCGACCAATCTGCGCCAACCGCGGAAAAAGCCACTGCACCCGCAAACGAAGAGAAAAAATCATAAAACGCCCTGCGGAGGGGGCTATTCCCTCTCCGCGACTGCCTGACCGGATTTCGTTCATCAACAGATGGACTTTTTCTTATGCGCGCACCCGTCGTCTATTCGCGGATCAATTTCCTCCATCCTTTTTCTCTAAAGGGCGTCGAAACAATTCAGCCCGCCGGATTTTACAGTATTGAAACCCGTGACCGGTATTATTGGACATTTCCCTTTTCCTGGGAAAAAACGACAAAAACGACTATCCGCCTCCACACTATGCCGGGACTTGAAGGCCGGTTGCATGACTACGAACTGGATCCCCGGGATCTGTTTAGTGCGCTGGAAAGAGACCGGATGCTGGCCGCAGCCTAGTCAGTTTTAACATTGAGCCGCTAATAACAGCCTATAAGTATCTTCAGCGCGGTCTCATGCTTCTTGTAGTGTGCAGGCGAAAGCTGGTCACCATCTTCTGATCCAATGACCTTTTTGCGCTTTCACCTTCCCAATTTTAAGAACAGGATTTTGTTGCGATGATAAGTCGATTTTTGAAATATTTCCGCGTAACGGCGCTGTGTATGGCGATTCCATTCGCATTTCCATTAATGCCCACCGTGGTTTCCTCCGCCCATGCGCAAACGCGCAGCTACGATCCGCCCGCGAACGCGCACAAGAAAAGCTATGGCGGCGGCTGGGAGTGCGACCAGGGTTTTCAGGAGAAGGCGAACGCCTGCTTTGCTGTCGTCGTTCCTGATAATGCTTATGCTACGAATTCTTCTTACGGCCGCGCATGGGAGTGCCATCGTGGCTTTCGCCGTTCGGAAGAGACGTGTGCTGAAATCAGTGTGCCCGCCAACGCCTATCTGACATCCTTCGGCGATCAATGGAGCTGCAACCGGGGATACAGGAAGACCGAAGAGACTTGCGTCGCAATCAAAGTGCCTGAAAACGGCTTTCTTTCCCATGCGAGCTATGGCGACGGTTGGGAATGCAATCGGGGCTACCGCGCGGAGGACGCAAGCTGCGCCGCTATCGTCATTCCTGCCAACGCCTTTGCTACAAACGCGTCTCATGGACGTGGATGGGAGTGTGAGCGAAGCTATCGTGACGAAAATGGGCGCTGTGTCTCGGTTGTAATTCCGGAAAATGGATTTCCCGTCGTCTCAGGTTATGGGCGCGGCTGGGAATGCGATCGCGGGTTTCGCGCGACCGATGACACCTGCATCAAAGTCAATGTGCCTGAGCATGGGTTCTTGACAGGAACGGCCTATGGCTCCGGCTGGTCATGCGAAAGAGGCTTTCGAGTGAGCGCGGCGACCTGCGTCGCCGTCATTGTTCCGGAGAACGCCCATCTCGATTATTCGGGTAATGATTGGGAGTGCGACAAGCTTCACCGGCGGCAGGGTGACAAGTGTCTGGAGGGATGAGAGCACTCCCTCCCGAATCTGTCTCTATTCTCAGATGGGAATCCGAAGGCGGTTCGTTGACGGCGCCAGCCTGGCGCCTTGCGGGGCTTCCTCAGACGGATGAAGCGGCAACTATCAGACCGCCGGGCAGCTTCTCCAAGTTACGCAATGACGACGGGATTGCCGAAATCCAGATCGGGATGAGGGAATTCGAATGCATTGGAGCCTCACCACCCCATGATCATCCGCATGTCAATTTGAATATG
>CAZAOB010000056.1:0-21907 GCA_964486635.1 uncultured Caulobacterales bacterium
CCGAAGCGAAAGCGCGCGGCTACAAGCCCGGCCGGTTTTCCTTCAACGTCAAGGGCGGGCGCTGCGAGGCGTGCCAGGGCGACGGCCTCATCAAGATCGAGATGCACTTCCTCCCCGACGTCTACGCCACTTACGACGTCTGCAAGGGCAAGCGCTACAACCGCGAAACGCTGGAGGTGAAGTTCAAGGGCAAGTCCATCGCCGACGTGCTCGACATGACGGTCGAGGAAGGCGCGGAATTTTTCAAAGCCGTGCCGTCGATCCGCGACAAGCTTGAGACGTTGAATCGCGTCGGCCTTTCCTATGTGAAGATCGGCCAGCAGGCGACGACGCTGTCGGGCGGCGAAGCCCAGCGGGTGAAGCTGTCGAAGGAGCTGTCGAAGCGCGCGACCGGGCGCACGCTCTATATCCTTGACGAGCCGACCACCGGCCTTCACTTCGAGGATGTCAGGAAACTGATGGAAGTCATTCAGGAGCTGACCGAAGGCGGCAACACCGTCGTCGTCATCGAACACAATCTCGACGTCATCAAACAGGCCGACTGGATCATCGATATGGGCCCGGAAGGCGGCGATGGCGGCGGCGAGGTCGTGGCCGCCGGAACGCCCGAAGACGTGGCCAAGGTCACTGCGAGCTATACGGGCAAGTTCCTGAAACCCCTACTCGGCGCCAAACGCGCGAAAGCGGCGGAGGCGGCGCCCAAATCAAAACCCCGCGCCAAAACCGCAGCAGCGAAAGGCAAGACAGCGACAAAGAAGAAGGCGGTTAAGCGGAAGGTGGCTTAAGGCGATGGATGCAACAGAAGCGCACGCACTGAAATTTCTCAAGTCGCAGAATTTTTGCAAAATTCAATATGAACCCAACGGGAATGTGCCTCCCGATTTTCTCATCGACGATGAAATCGCAGTAGAGGTGAGGCGCCTTAATCAAAACTATTTCATAGATGAGAGTGCAGAAGGCCTCGAATCCGTTTCCAAGCGACTAGAACAGTTTTTCAATAAGGTATGCGTCGAATCCGGCCCTCCCATTTATAATAGCTACATTATTCGCTGGACATTTCGGCGCCCTCTAACGCTCGATAAAAAACTAAAAAATGCGATCAAAGAACATTTATTATCACTCGACGAAAGAACAATCTCAAAAAGATACAGAGTATCATTTTCCACTTCAAACTTCGCGTTGAGCATTGTCCCGGCATCAAAACCGCTAGCAACTAAGTATCAAGTTGGCGGTTATTGCGACTTCGATGCAGGTGGATGGGTGGGTGCGGAATATAAAAGAAATATCGAACACATTTGTGAGGAAAAGTACCTAAAAATTCGCTCATATCGAGAGCGATACAGACGTTGGTGGCTAGTGTTGCCTGATTTTTTCTGGCCAAATATTGACCCCGATGACTATCGCACGGTTTCAAGTGATTTGTGCGAACGCTTTCAGTTTGAACGCATTGTTATTGTTGCCTTGAATGACCCAACCAATTTCTATGACCTGGGCAAGGCCTACGTAACTGGAAGCAGCGCTGCGTGAGCGTATATGCGCGGATCGGCGATAGCCTATAGTGACGACAGAGGGTCTCGAACAATGCTTTAGCCGTCATGGCGGGCCCTGCCGCCTTGAGGCCGCGATGTTCAAAATTGCCGCTTGCCTTCGAGTGCCAGTAATGGACTCCACGCATAAAGCGTGGAGAGTCGCCTGTGGATGTGTTGAGCCGTTAATCCGAAAGCGCTCAAGCGTGGAGTGGCGCTTGTTGGTCATTCGCCACCTCTCCTCATCGACTCCCCACGGTTTACCCGTGGGGTCCAGCTCCTGCGCTCAATGCGTGCGCGTCGGCAAAACTCCTCACCAGACCGGCAAGTCATTCCATTCCGGATTGACGGACTCGATCAATTCGATCTTGCGTTTTCGCGGCCAGCGCTTGAGCCGCTTCTCCGTTGCAATCGCCGACGCCATTTCGTCAAAGCGCTCAAACCAGACAAGCCGGCTGCAACCGTATTTGGACGCGAAGATTGAACCGGTTCCGGCCTTGTGCGCCTCCATTCTTGCGGCGAGATCAGCCGTCGAGCCCGCATAAAGCGTTCCGTTCTTGCGGTTCGCGAGCATGTAAGCGGCAATGAAGTCGAAGCGGGCCATGGGCGAATGCTCTGGGACATGAGCCCCTGGGTCAAGCCGCGCTTTCGCGCGTCCATAGCCCGCCAAACGGGCGGGCGCCGTTCATGATACCACGGAAAAAAACATGGTGGATAACTATCCACCCCCTTTTCCGGCGGCCCTATACTGCGCGCAGTCCGGATATGAGAGGCGGTGAGCGCTGCCGTAACTCGCTGGTCCGGATTGCAGTGTGCGGGCGGCGGCCTGCTTCGGCTATTTGAAACGCGTGTTTCGCGCGGGCCGGGGACGGACAGACCGCTTAGACCCGGCCGGCTGCTACAGCCGAGCCTTCGGGGAAAGGCCGGGACCCCTCTTCCGTTGAATTTGGGGAACCGGCGCCGGACGCGATCGGTTGGCGGCGCTGTAAAAACTGCGCGCGGGGCGTGATACGTCCATGTGCTACCACCAAGCGATGAGGATGTTTCACGTCCCGCGTACCTCTCACCTTGTGCGCTCGCGCCGGAAACGGCGACGGCGGCGATGGTCCGTGGCCGGATTGCGAGGCCTCAACATTGCCCCTCACCGCCTCACGGCGTAAATTCGCCCCATGACCAAGCACCGCATTTATTCCATGAGCTTCGCCAGCGTTTACCCGCATTACGTTGCGAAAGCGGAAAAGAAGGACCGGACCAAGGCCGAGGTCGACGAGATCATCCGCTGGCTGACGGGCTACACGCAAAAGGGCCTCGACGCGGAGATCAAGAAGAAAACCGATTTCGAGACGTTTTTCGCCAAGGCGCCGAAGCTCAATCCGTCGCGGGCGCTGATCAAGGGCGTCGTCTGCGGCGTGCGCGTCGAGGACGTGGAAGAACCGCTGATGCGCGAGATCCGCTATCTCGACAAGCTGATCGACGAACTGGCGAAAGGCAAAAAGATGGAAAAGATATTGCGGGCGTAGTTAGGCCACAGCGCGCCGGCGCCATATCGTTGCGGTAAAACAACAGGGAGAAACGCCATGGAGATTGCGCGCAAGACGCTGCCCGAGCAGCACTATCTTTATGTGGACCGCGAATGCGCGTTCGATCCGAAAGCGATTGGCGACGCCATGGCGTCGGGCTTTGGCGAGGTGTTCGGCTTCACAGCCGCCAACAACATCACGCCGCTGTCGATGCCAATGTCGCTCTATACGGAAATGCCCTCGGGCAAATTGCGCTTTCGCGCCTGCGCGCTGGTGAGCGCTGCGGACGCCGCGCGGGCGGACGGCGAGATCAAGGCGGCGAGCATTCCGGCTGGCGACGTGCTCACCGCTACCCATGTCGGCCCCTATGCAGCGCTCAACCAGAGCCACAAGGCGATCTGGGATCATGCAGACGCGAACGGTCTCGCCAAGATCATGCCGGTCTGGGAAATTTATATCGACGATCCCGGCTCAACTCCGGAAGCGGAACTGCGCACCGAGATTTTCCGCGCGCTTGGGTGAGGAACGGCGATCGGATTTCTCACATCAATAACGGATAAGGAGCGCCGCCCGCCATTTCATTTGCAATGCGAGCACATGAACGGCCCGGCGTTTTCAAAATAGGAGACTAGGAACTCATAAGCCGCCAAATGAACCGCCAGATAGAACGCAATCGCGCCGATACCGCCAAGAACGAATTTGATCCGGTCGGCGACTTCTTCCGGTCCGTCGGTCGCCCTGAACGCAGTGAAAATTAAGAGGAGCGCGCCAATCGCCAGCCCGACTCCGGCGCCGCCATAAATAGCGTGAAATATCGCCAACGTGTTTGAGCCGCCGAATGTGCCGCCCCAGAACAGCATGCAGACAGCGCCGAAGAGAACGCAGCCGCTGACCGCGATGAACCCGGATAGATATGGATTGCCGAACAAAAACCCTGGCAGCGGCCCGAGTTTCTCGACGGATTTGATCAGTGGGCGTTCTTTGATCGACATAGTTCGCACCCCAAGCGACGTCAGACTCTATATGGGTATGGCAGGACGTCTGCGCCAGAGAGCGAGTGCTCTAATCCAGCATTCGTTTGACCAGCATTCGGCGGCACTGTTCTACCTTTTCATGGGCGAGGCGCATTTCGGTTTTCGCCTTGGAAAGATTCTGCATCGCCACTTCGATATCGGAACCCTTGATCCATTTGCGAAGCGTCACCACATCGTCGATGTTCTCCGAGACGAGATCGGCCGTCTCTCCTTCAAGCACCGCAAAACGGTGCCCGCAGAGATCGCCCACCTGCGCCGTATCGCAAGAACAAAGCGCGGTCAGATTGCCGAGATCGATTTCGTTGCGCTCGATGGAAACGACATACGTCTGGTCGTCTTCACCCATGACGGAAAATTCCAGCGTCTGCTTCATGGTGGTCTTGCCCCTATTTCCAGAGCGCGGCCCGGCGCTCAGTATTTTTTGGGAAACTAGCCGAAGCCCCGCCCGCCTGCAATGCGCAGCGTATTGGAGACCTCAAGCTATACCGATGAAATCTAGGAAGAATTTGCAGCTGCGCGCCGCGCCGAATGCCCGCGCGACTTGGCTTGTTTTGCCGCATTGCACCTGCGAGATATGACCTCAATATAGAGTGGAACCCGACCCCTAAAGCATTCAACCCGGCGCGCAATTGCATCATGCTCATCCACCCGACCGGAAAGTTCGACAATCACGCCAGGGCGTACAAAACGATTACCGCACATCCGCTGGCGGCGGCCATGGGCGCGCAAATTCGCGGCGCGGATTTTGCGCAGATGAGTGATGAGCAATTCGCTGAAATCCGCGACGCGCTGTTCCGCCATAAAATGATCTACTTCCGCGATGTGGATTTATCGCACACCCAGCACGAAGAGTTTTCATTGCGGTTTGGGCCATGGGCGGAGGATGCCTATACGGACGGCATACCGGGCCACCCAAACATCCAGCCGCTGATCCGTGAGGCCGGCGCCAAAGGCGATCATATATTCGGCTCTGGTTGGCATTCCGATGCGCCGTTCCTTGCGGAACCGCCCGCCATCAGCATGCTCTACGGCGTCGAAATACCTGCATTCGGCGGCGATACGATCTGGGCCAACACCGTGCTCGCCTACGACACGCTATCAGCTGTCATGAAGGGTCTTTTGCAAGACTTGCGCATTCACATGTCGATGCAACCTGTGTTTGATTCTCTGTTGAAGCACGGAGACCGAAACGACGGACCGATCGGCAAACTGGCGCAATTGAATGACGCCAGCGCGCTGCCCGACGATGTATTGCGCAAACTGAAAGGCGCTACTCACCCGCTGGTGCGAACCCACCCCGTTTCAGGCGAAAAGGCCGTCTATTGTGATCCCGCTTATTCTGTCGGCATTGACGGCATGAGCGAACCGGAAGCTGATGCGTTGTTATCGTTTCTCGTGACACATATCACGCAGCCGGCGTTTACCTGCCGGCTTAGATGGGCGTCGAAAACCTTTGCGCTGTGGGACAATCGCCTGTGCATTCATCAGGCATTTAACGACTATGAGGGCATGCGGCGCGAATTATATCGAACGACGGTGGCGGGCTGATTACTGAACAGCCGCTTCAGCCGCACATGCATAGGGCGGCGGCGCTGACGCGATAGCGTACTGATCACTGAACCACTTCTTTTCCAGATCTTCCCAATACCCCTCCAGGTCTTGACCGATCACCCACTCATTCAGCGCTTCATGCAAATCATCGCTGTTCTGATCCGTGGCGAACGCTTCAATAGTTCGCGTTAGCGCATATTCATGAGGGATAATATGTTTCACGCCGTCAAGTTTGCGCGCCATTTCAAGATAGGGATCGAATAAAACTGCGCCATCAATTTCTCCTGCGGCCAGCGCGCCTAAGATCGCCGTGAAGGAACTGAACCCTTTGAGATCGGACGCAGGAAATTCGCCGTGCGCAACCATGCCCGATACACCGCCATGCTGGAATCCGATGGAGATATCGTCCCGGTTCATGCCACGCAGAGTTTTGGCTTTCTTGGCCTTCACTTTTGACATGATGAGAAAATACTCTGTGTCATGATAAGGCAGCGAAAAATCCAGCAATCTGCGGCGTTCCGGCATGTTGGAATAGCCCGATGCGATGATGTCGGCCTCGCCTGACAACACAGCCTCCGCCAGATCGCAGAACGGCTTCTCGACATACTCAATTTTCAAACCCAGCTTCTCGCCAAGCGCCGTTGTGGAATCGATCTCGAAACCGGACAAAGAGCCATCGTCGGCCTTAATCACGAAGGGCGACAACGCCGCCACAGCAACTCGCAACGTCCCGCGATCTTTGATCTCATTAAGGTCTGCGGCGACAGCGGCCGGCGTCAGGCACAATGCAATCATAGAGGCCAGGAGTTTCTTCATTAAACGAGTCCTTCGGTCTAAAATAACGCCGCACCGGCAATATAACGATGAGCATAAAGCGCGATCACGCCTGCGGCCGCCAAGCCGACTATAACCGCCATCAAATCATTGATCACGGGGCCGGCGGCGCGAACCGGCGCGTCACGGCGTTTCGCCGCGATGCGGGCAATCACCGCATAAGCGAGGAACGATCCAAACAGCAATAGAGAGCGAACCTCTCCGTTAGAGAGCAGGTGCGCAATCGCCCATATCTTCACGCCGGCCAGCATTGGATGCCTGGCGACTGCGGCGATCTTTCCGGCAGGTAGATAAGCGGCGGCGAGCAAAACGAATGCGATAGGAACCAGCAGAAACGTGACATGGCGCAAAGCAGCTGGCGGCGCGTACAAGACATCCGCGCTCGCGCTTCGCCAGCCGAAGATGATGAATATAAAGCCAGTTAAAGAGACGAGAGAATAAAGCCCCTTATACGGCCCGGTCCCCAGTCTGGAGATCATCCCCGCGCGCACGTCTCGCGCGATGGAGGTAAACAAATGCGCGCCGAAGAAAATCAGCAGTCCGAATAGAAACAGGGTCATCAGTGTTTCCTTTACCCGACCGACGCTGCAGCGAGCCTACTCGCCCTCGTACTCCACCAAGGCCGTCACATCTTTGCCTGATGCCCGAAGCTTCGCCGCGCCGCCCAAATCCGGCAAATCGACAACAAATGCACAGAGCACAACCTCGCCCCCCGCGCGCTCGAGCAACTTGATCGCCGCGCCGGCGGTTCCGCCCGTGGCGATCAGATCATCAACCAGCAAGATCCGCTCGCCCTTGTTGACCGCGTCGACATGGATTTCGACCTCATCTACGCCATATTCGAGTTCGTAGCTCTCGGCGAGCGTCTTGTACGGGAGCTTGCCCTTTTTACGGATTGGCACAAATCCGACCGACAACTGATGGGCGATGGCCCCGCCCAGAATAAAGCCGCGTGCTTCGATACCCGCGACTTTGTCGATTTTGCGCCCTGCCAATGGCTGCACTAGTTCATCAACGGCCCGGCGAAACCCGCGTGCATCGGTCAGTAAGGTCGTAATGTCACGGAACATGATCCCCTTCTTTGGGTAATCGGGGATCGTTCGAATGGCGGATTTCAAGTCCATTGAGCGCGCTTTCTTCGTTTCGGCGCCCGCTACCATGGCGGAATCGTCCCATGCCGACAAGCGCTGCAGCGCAGCAAAGTTTCCCGCCGCCGCGCAACCCGCGCACGTCAAAAATACCACGCTTCGCCGCTGAAATCGCTCGCTTTACCCCTCAAAACTTGCGCTTTCAGTCGAATTGGCGAGATTGGCCGTTCGGGCCTGTTTGGCCTTGGGGCACTTTGGAGCGCCCGCGACTTGGAGTGCGTTGGCGTCCGAACCACCGGAAATCACGCGAGGAGGAACACCCGTGAAGAAACTCTTATTGTGCGGCGTGGCCGCATTTGCCTTAGCTGCATGCGGCCAGCAAGCTGGCGGCGACAACCCCGGCGCTTCCGCAAATCAGTCAGCGGAAGCCGCAACGCCTGAACTTGGCTCATGGGGCGTGAACCTCGATGATATAGACGCGGAAATCGATCCGGGCGACGATTTTTTCCAGCACGTCAACGGCAAGTGGCTCGACTCATTCGTCATTCCGGAAGAGTTCTCAAGCTATGGCTCCTTCACAGTCCTGTTTGAACGCTCCGAAGAGCGTGTGAAGAAAATCATTGAAGATGCCGCTTCCGGCGGCGGTGCGCCCGGCTCGCTCGAACAGAAGATTGGCGACTTTTACACAAATTTCCTCGACACGAACGCGATCAACGCAAAAGGCTTTGCCGTTGTCGCCGACGACTTCGCCGCCATCGATGCGCTTCAGTCTCACGAAGATGTAGCCGCATCGCTCGGTGACCCGCGCCTCGGCGCCAACTCGCCCATCGGCGCATTTGTAAACGTCGACAGTAAAAACACAGACCAGTATGCGGTATATGTGACGCAAGCCGGTTTGGGGTTGCCGAACCGGGACTACTATCTCGATGAAAAATTTGCGGACAAGCGTCCGAAGTACCTCGCCTACATTGAACAAGCACTAAGCCTCGCCGGCGTAGAAAACGCCGCAGAGAAGGCACAAGCGATCTATAGCGTCGAAGCGCAGATGGCGGAGGTTCACTGGGAGCCGGCTAAACGTCGCAACCGTGATCTCACCTACAATCTCAAAACGCGCGAAGAGTTGAAAGCGTTCGCACCGGAGTTCCCGTGGGACGCAGCGTTCAATGGCGCAGGGATCGGCGCAATCGATAGCGTTGTCGTTCGCGAGGACGATGCGATTGCAAGTCTTGCTGAAATTTTCGCCGACACGCCCGTCGATACGTGGAAAGCCTACATGAAGTTCCACTTGCTGAACGCTAACGCGGCAGTGCTTCCGTCGACATTGGACGAGGCAAGCTTTGCGCTGTTCGGCACAGAGCTGCGGGGCACGCCAAAGCAGCGTGAGCGCTGGAAGCGCGGCGTGGCGGCGGTAAATGGCGCACTTGGCGAGGCGGTTGGCAAGGTCTACGTCGACAAATACTTCCCGGCTTCGTCGAAGACGCAAATGCAGGACCTCGTCGCCAACCTGCGCGTGGCGCTTGATGAACGCATCACGACGCTTCCCTGGATGGGCGAAGAGACAAAAGTTCAGGCGCACGCAAAACTCGCCAAGTTCACGCCGAAGATCGGATACCCCGATAAATGGCGCGACTACTCAAAATTGGTTGTCGCTCAGGGAGATGCTTACGCAAACGCGCAGGCGGCGAATGAGTTTGCCTGGGAATACTCTATCTCGCGTCTCGGCGGCCCCGTTGACAAAACTGAATGGGGCATGACGCCGCAAACGGTGAATGCCTATTACTCACCGCCTCGCAACGAAATCGTCTTCCCGGCTGCGATCTTGCAGGCGCCGTTCTTCGATCCGGCGGCGGACCCGGCGGTAAACTATGGCGGCATCGGCGCGGTTATCGGTCATGAGATCGGTCACGGTTTTGACGATCAGGGCCGCAAATCCGATGGCGACGGCGTCTTGCGCGACTGGTGGACGGCCGAAGATGCGGCGAACTTCCAGGTGCTCGCCGACAAACTTGGCGCTCAATATGGAACTTACGAACCCGTACCCGGATTCAAAGTGAATCCCGGCCTGACCATGGGTGAGAACATTGGCGATGTCGGCGGATTGGCCATGGCCTATCACGCCTATCATCTTTCCCTCAATGGCCAAGAAGCGCCGGTGATCGATGGGTATACGGGCGATCAACGTTTCTTCCTTGCCTGGGCACAAGTCTGGAAGCGCCTCAACCGCGAAGAGGCGCTCAAGAATCAGGTCGCGACCGATCCACACTCGCCCGCGCAATATCGCGTCAATGGCGTCGTCCGGAATATGGACGCATGGTATGAAGCTTTCGACGTGACCGAGGATGACGATCTCTATCTGGCGCCGGAAGATCGCGTTCAGATCTGGTAGCGCGAAGAATTAGTCAAGCCTGAAAAAGGCCCCGGGAAACCGGGGCCTTTTTGATGAGCGCCACGAATTCCGCCCCCATTGCAAAGCCCGCAGATTTCGGGAAATGTTTTGGTCAAACGGGGAGGACGAACAATGTATCAGTTGTCTTTGACCGAATCTTATTGTCCGCCACAGGGCGGCAGCGCGCCGCCGCCTCAAACAATCGGCGAAATGATGCGCGCTTCGGTGGCGAGCGCACCCGACCGTATCGCCCTCAAAGAACTCAACTACGATGGTTCGGTTGGCCGCATTTGGACTTATGCGCAATTGCTCGCTGACGTTGAACGCCTCGCTCGCGCTTTGGCCAGCCGCCATGCAGAGGGCGCGCGCATCGCCGTCTATGCGAATAATCTTCCCGAGTGGGTGATGCTTGAACTCGCCTGTGGTTTCGCCGGCGTAATTCTGGTGACAGTCAACCCCGCCTATCAAAAACGCGAACTAAAATTCGTTCTTGAGCAATCACGGGCGGAAGCGATTTACTACGTGGAGGAATTTCGCGGCAATCCGATGCAGGAAATCGCCGACGCTGTTTGCCGGGATTTGCCGGCTATTCAGTATCGCATCTTACTGACCGATCATGACGCTCTTTTCGCCGGAGAGAAGTCTGGCGACCTGCGCCGACCGAAGCCGCGTGATCCAGTGCAGATACAATACACCTCGGGCACAACTGGCTTTCCCAAAGGGGCCTTGCTCCACCATCACGGACTTATCCAGAACGGTCTCGATGTGATGGCGCGCGGCGGACTTGAGGCAGGTGATGTTTTTGTTCATCACATGCCGCTGTTTCACACCACAGGCTGCGCCATGTTAGTATTGGGCGGGTTCGGCGTCGGCGCGACGATGCTGCTGGCGCCCATGTTCGATCCGGAAATGATTGCAAAGGTTATCGAACGAGAAAAGACGAAATTCATTCTTGGCGTGCCGACCATGCTGGTGGCGCTGATCGCGGAAGTTGAAAAATCCGGCCGCGATGTTTCTTCCGTCAAACGCATCATGTCCGGCGGCGCGATGGTAGCGCCGGAACTCTGCAAGAAGGCGCAAGCGGTTTTGGGCGCGCCAATTCAGATAGTATATGGCCAGACGGAATCATCACCTGTGATCACGCAGACGCATTTCACAGACTGTATCGAAGACCTGACGCAAACAATTGGACAACCCTTACCCCACATCGAAGTTTCTATCCGCAATCCGCAAGATAATTCGGTTTGCGCTATCGGCGCGCAAGGCGAGATTTGCTGTCGCGGCTATCTCGTCATGACCGGCTACAATGACAACCCGGAAGCCACGTCAGCCGCGATCGACAAAGATGGCTGGCTGCACACCGGCGATCTTGGCACGATTGACGAGCGCGGCTTCGTCAAGATCACAGGTCGCGTCAAGGAAATGATTATTCGTGGAGGTGAAAACCTTTTCCCTGCGGAAATTGAAAATGTCATGCTCGAACACGAGTGCGTCGCAGAAGTCGCGGTTGTCGGCATTCCGGATGACAAGTGGGGCGAGCAAGTTGCGTGCTTCATGCGCGCAGTCGGCGGAACTCAACCGTCAACAGCAGAATTAAAAACCTTCATCCGCGACCGCCTCAGCCCCCAAAAAACGCCAGCCTTCTGGATTTGGGTGAACGAATGGCCTCTGACGGGCTCCGGCAAGATTCAGAAATTCAAACTGCGCGAGCAATTCGAACGTGGTGAATTCACGTAAAAAGTCTTCTCTTCCCGTGATTTAGAGCAAAAATCGTAATTCCTTAACCATATTCGACTTACTGACCAGTGGCAGTAAAGAAGTGTGGTTAATGATGACGAGTATCAGCCCCGAAATCGATCGAAACGAATCCTTTTCATCGGATGCGTTTAGGAATTTCAGAGCGCTGGTCTTTTACCTGATCACTGCCTCGTTTTTAGTGGTTGGCGCAGTTCAAACATTTGCGACGCAACCATTAGCTCCGGGCCTCACTGCCGCGCGCATCGGTGGTCTCGTCGCTTTGGCGATATTCGCAGCGGCCCCGGTGCTCTACAAATTGACCGGTTGGCTCAAGCCAACTTCAGCGGCTGTTCTGATTGCGGCTTTCTCTGCTTCGTTTTTCGCCGCGCTTAGCCATGGCGGCGCACCGGCGCCAACCCTCGCATTTTTTGCGCTAATTCCGTTGGGGTCCACGGTGCTCTTGGGACGCTCCGCGGGAGTAGTTTCACTTTTCGTCGTCGCTGCGGCTATCGTCTATTGTGGCGTGGTCGGCGCCACCAACGCTCCGCTTCCGCCGTTGCATACCGCTGAGGAGCTTAGCGTTCTCTTTACATCTGCTGCTTTGCTCAGCGTCTTCGCTGTTGCGATTGTGGCGTTGTCATACGAAGCATTGGCAGCGCGCGCCATTCAACAGACTCGTGCCGCAAACAAGAAATTGCGCCTCAAAACCAGAGAACTCGCCGAAAGGGAGGGATTCTTATCAGCGGTCATGGAAACGGTTCATGACGGAATTTCAGCGACGGACACTTCCGGAAAGCTCACGATTCTCAATCGCGCGGCGCGCGAAGGATACGGTGAGGATGTGCAGCCAAAATCGCCAGCCGAGTGGCAAACGGCGTTCGGCGTCTACCAAGCGGATGGGAAAACCCCGCTCTCCGAACATGAGATGCCGCTTTTAAGGGCGTTGCACGGTGAAAATGTCCTCGACGAACAGCTTATAGTTACTCCTGATGGGTTTCCTGCGCGGCGATTAAATGTCAGCGCAACGCCGATACGCAATGCGGATCTAGAAATCGTCGGCGCTGTCGCCACCACCAAGGATATTACGGTTGAACATGAGCAGCGCGAAGAAATACGTCGTCAGAATCTGGAACTCGACCAATTTGCGCGCGTGGCTTCGCATGATTTGCAGGCGCCGCTGCGAGGAATTGTAAACCTCGCCAACAAACTCAGTGAAAAAATCGGCGAATACGAGTGCGAACCCGAACTCGAAAACGACTTGATCAAAATCAGCCGATCTGCCGACAAGATGCGCGACTTGATTAGGGACGTCCTTTACATGTCGCGCCTATCTAGCGGCCAACTATCACTTCAGCCCGTATCGCCTCGAGATTGCATCGAAGCGGCGCTCGATTTGGCCGGCGTAGATGAAAATGATGGATCAATTTCCTACCAAGTCAGTCGAATTGGTGAAGTGAACGCTGATCCTCGCGGTTTGACGCAAGTTTATTTGAATCTGATCACCAATGCGCGAAAATTTTGCCGTAAGGGTGAAGCCTCGCATATCGAGTTCACATGCGAGGACGGAGGAGAGTCACTAATACTTGGTGTTCGCGACAACGGAATCGGAATTTCCGAAAAAGATGCTGAGCGAATATTTATGCCCACAGAGCGCCTTCATACGGACATTGAGTATGATGGGACCGGTCTTGGTCTTGCCATTTGCCGAAATGCATTGACCAAAATGGGTGGCGACATCTGGGTGGAAAGCAAGCTCGGCGAAGGCGCGCATTTCCGCTTTCGAATGGCGCGTCCGGCGCAGGTAACCTCACTGGCCTCCTAAGGGCCACCGCCCAACGCCCACGAACAACTGGCGCCATGCCCCCTTGGCCTTGCCCATCTCCCGGCCCTATAAAGCCGGATGATGGACAAAGAACAGATCCGTGAGGCGTTCAAACGCGCCCTGTTGCACTCAACGCGTGCCCTTTCGGCGCAGCGCGATGTGGAAGTCGCTTTCGGCGGCGAACATGCAGCTGTTCAAGGCAAGTCTGCGCGCATCCCCTTGCCCGCCCGGGTTCTAGACAAGGCCTCAGCCGCCATTGCCCGCGGCGAGAGCGATGCGGCGGCTTTGCGGCTCGCTCATCATGACAGCGTCGCCCATCAACAGCTAGCGCCGAAAGGCGCCGAAGCGCGCGCCGTATTCACCGCGCTTGAGAACGCTCGTTGCGAAGCAATCGGCGCCATGGCTTTGAAGGGCGTCGGAGACAATCTGGCAGCCTCGCTCGAGCGCATCATTCTGGACAAGGGCTATGACCGTCAATCAGTGACCGACGCCATGCCTATGGCGGATGCTGCGGCGCTGATGCTTCGCGAACGGCTGACGGGGCGGACACCGCCTGCTTCAGCAGCGGGAATCATGGAGGCGTGGCGCGCAGAACTTGAAGAGCGCGCAGGAGCGTCCCTCGACGCCCTCGCCAGCGCCGAATCTCTCGATGATCAGGCGGCTTTCGCCAAGCTCGCTCGGAGCTTTATTCGCGATCTCGATCTTGAAGACGACGATAAAGGCGATGAAGCCAGCGACGACGAGCAGCGCGGCGACGACGATCCGGACGAATCCGATGAAGACAGTCCCGAGGGCGACGATGAAACCGGCGCCGACGAAATGCCCGATGATCCGGGCTCCGGTGAAGCTGAAAGCGGCGATTCCGAAATGTCCGACCAAGACATGGAATCCGAGATCGAGAACGACGACGGCGCTACAGAAAACGCAAAAATTTCGTCATTGCGGACGCAGTTTGAAGGCGACACCGGCGCCAACTATTCGGCCTATACAACCGAGTTTGATGAAATCGCCGATGCTGTCGAGTTGTGCGATCCTGAAGAGCTCATACGGCTTCGTCGCTCATTGGACCGTCAGCTTGAGAATCTTCACGCGGTCGTTGCGCGCCTCGCCAACAAGCTTCAACGCAAATTGATGGCGCAACAAAACAGGAGCTGGTCTTTCGATCTCGATGAAGGAGTGCTGGACGCCGCGCGTCTCGCCAGGGTTGTCGTCGATCCGATGCAGCCGCTTTCGTTCAAGATGGAACGTGAACAGGACTTCCGCGATACGGTCGTCACGCTGTTAATCGACAATTCCGGCTCCATGCGCGGGCGCCCGATCACCATTGCCGCCATATGTGCAGATATCCTTGCACGCACGCTCGAGCGCTGTGGCGTGAAAGTCGAAATCCTCGGCTTTACAACTCGAGCATGGAAAGGCGGACAGGCCCGGGAGAAATGGGTGGCCGACGGTCGTCCCGCGAAGCCCGGGCGCCTCAACGACCTGCGCCATGTAATCTACAAATCCGCCGATGCGCCCTGGCGGCGGGCGCGCACTTCCCTCGGCTTGATGATGAAAGAAGGCCTGCTGAAGGAGAATATCGATGGAGAAGCACTCATGTGGGCTCATCAGCGCCTGCTTGGCCGTCCAGAGGCGCGGCGGATTTTGATGGTAATTTCCGATGGGGCGCCCGTTGACGATACAACGTCGTCGGCGAACGGCGGTGCATACCTTGAACGCCACCTCCGCGAAGTTATCGGCTTCATTCAAAACCGCTCACCGGTGGAATTGCTCGCTATCGGCATTGGGCATGACGTAACGCGTTACTACCAGCGCGCGCTGACCATCGTTGATGTGGATCAGCTCGGCGGTGCGATTATAGACAAGCTCGCGGAGCTATTCGACGAAGATGCGCCGTCGCGCAAAGGTCGCGGCCGGGCGGCGTGATGATCAGTACAGATAGGCGCACTCCATCATGGCGTCGGCGCAGAGTCTCATTGGCGTGGTCAGCCCGCATAGCGGCTGACAATCGACGCCACGTCCGGCCGCCCCCGCTCTTTTGGCTCTTCCGTCGCTGTCCCCATATAAATGAACCCCGCAAATCGCTCATTGTCCTGCAGGCCGGCGGCTTGGGCCACCATGTCATCAAACGCGTACCATTCCGTAAGCCACTGAGCCGCAAATCCATGTGCGGATGCGGCGAGAAGCATATTCTGGCAGACGGCGCCGACGCAAAGTTGCTGTTCCCAAACCGGCGTTCGATGGCTCTCATCCGGCGCCGAAACTACCGCAACAACAACCGGCGCGCGCAGGAACCGATCAGATTCGAAGTCCGCCTTAGCATCATCGGCGTCAGGATTATCGGCGGTAAAGGCTCGCTTTAGAGCTTCTCCGAATTTCGCCCGCGCCGCGCCCTCAAATACGATATAGCGGAACGGAACCACACGCCGGTGATCGGGCACGCGCGCGGCAATCGTCAAGATATCGTCCAATGCCTCCCGATCGGGCCCCGGCCCCGCCATGAAGTCGACCGGAGTCGAACGACGGCGCCGGAGGATGGCGAGCACTTCTTCGCTCGGGTGGCAGGAGGGTAATTCTGCTCCCAGTTCAGGATATTCCACTGTTTTCGTCATGCTGTAGGTTTGGCCCCTTGGCAAATAAATCGCGGCTGATAAGGAGTAGCCGCATCCCCCATCCGGTCACAAGGCTTACAGCGAGCCGGGCGGGAAAAGACCGAAAGATAAATAGGAAACAGGATCATGGCGGGGGCAATCGCCGCATCAGCGGACGGATTTCTTTCTCGATTGAAGGCCGAAAAGCTTCCCGCGCCGATCAGCGCGACGACTCTTGATGACGCCGGCATGAGTGTTCGCGATCTCGCCGCGCTCTTTGAAAGTCAGCTCACCAGCCGGCGCCTCGATCTGGAAGCACGGCGTCTCGGCGCTGAAAAACGGGGGTTTTACTCCATCGGCAGTTCAGGGCACGAAGGCAACGCGGCCGTCGCTCGCGCATTTCGCATCGATGACCTCGCCTTCCTCCACTATCGCAGCGGTGCATTTTACATTGAGCGCGCCTCCAAATTGCCGGGCGAAACACCGATCTGGAATATGGCGCTCTCTTTTGTCGCCTCTTCCGAGGACCCAATTTCAGGCGGCCGTCATAAGGTCATTGGGTCAAAATCGCTCTTCATTCCGCCGCAGACCTCGACGATTGCATCGCACCTTCCAAAGGCGATGGGCGCCGCTTTTTCAATTGCGCTGTCGCGCACTCACAAACGGCCAAATCCCGACCTCCCGCGAGATAGCGTAGTGCTCTGCTCGTTCGGCGATGCCTCCGCGAACCACTCCACAGCGGTTGGCGCGATCAACGCCGCCGCGCACACGGGCTACCGTGGACTTCCTTTGCCACTTGTATTCGTATGTGAAGACAATGGCATCGGCATTTCGGTCAAGACTCCGGCCGGGTGGATCGCAGCGAACTACGGCGGCCGTCCCGGCCTTCGGTATATTTCGGGCGATGCGCGCGATGTGGTTGACGCAATGCGCGCGGCCCGCGCGGCCGAACGCTGCGCCCGCGGCGCACGCGCGCCAGTGTTTCTGCATTTACGTACTGTGCGTCTAATGGGGCACGCAGGATCGGACATCGAAAGCGGCTATCGCGACAAGGCGGAAGTTGAAACAGAAGCCGATCAGGACCCGTTACTGCATTCGGCGCGACGCCTGATCGAAGCAGGCGCGATGTCGCGCGAGGATATCGAAGCGCTCTACGCGGACATTGGCGGGCGCGTCTATCGGGCCATGGAACAGGCGACGACGCGCCCGAAACTCTCCAGCGCGGCTGAGGTGACGAAATCCCTCACGCCTTCATCCAACCCGCATCGCATTATGCGCCCCGGCAAACTCGCGCCGAATGCGCCGGACGACTCCCGCGCGAAGTCTGAGCCGCAACACATGTCGCGCTTAATCTCTCTCGTGTTGGCGGAACAGATGGAACGCGACTCCAGTGTCGTTGTATTCGGTGAGGACGTTGCGAAAAAAGGCGGCGTCTACGGAACCACGACGAGGCTCCAACCGAAGTTCGGGCCAGCGCGCGTTTTCGATACGATCCTGGACGAGCAATCCATTCTCGGCATGGCGATTGGCTTAGGCCATAACGGCTTCATCCCCGTGCCGGAAATTCAGTTCCTAGCTTATGTCCACAACGCCGAAGATCAACTTCGGGGCGAAGCGGCGTCGCTGTCGTACTTTTCAAACGGCCAGTATCAAAACCCTATGGTCGTGCGCGTCGCCGGTCTCGCCTATCAAAAAGGATTTGGCGGACATTTCCATAACGACAATTCGGTCGCCGTTTTCCGCGATATTCCGGGCATTATTCTCGCTTGCCCTTCATCTGGCGCAGAAGCGGTTCGGATGATGCGCGAGGCCTTCCGGCTCGCTCGCGAGGATGGCCGCGTTGTTGTCTTCCTTGAACCGATCGCGCTCTATGGCACGAAGGATCTATTCGGCGACGGCGACGGGTTGCTGACGTCGACATTTGACAAAATCGAAGGCGAATCCGCTTTCGGCGAAGTCAATGTGATTGGAGACGGTACCGATCTCGCAATCGTCACCTATGGCAATGGAACTTATTTATCGCAGCGCGCAGCCCGCACGCTCAAAGACAGCGGCGTCAAGGCGAGGATTATCGATCTGCGCTGGCTGACGCCGTTGCCGATGGAGTCGTTGATGGACGCGATCGCGCCGTGCAAAAATGTTCTGATCGTCGATGAGTGTCGCAAAACAGGATCGCCAAGCGAAGAAATCATCGCTCTACTTCATGATCATGGCCATTCCGCCAATATCGCGCGGATTAATGGGGCCGACACATTCATTCCGTTGGGCCCCGCCGCAAACGAAGTGCTGATAAGCGAAGCGGATATCGTCAATGCCGCGCTGTCGCTCACCGGCAAGACTGCAAAGCGGGCAGCCGAATGAAAAAATCAGCTGTCGTTGTATTTCCGGGCCGCGGCACATACGGCAAGGATGAGCTTGGGTATCTGACGCGCCATCACGCGGATAAAGCTGCGTTCATCAAGGGCGTGGACGATTGGCGCGCGCAGCAAGCCCGCGAACGAGTCAGTGACCTGGACAGTGCGAAAAGTTATTCCGCTGCAAAGCACGCGTCGAGCATCAACGCATCGGCGCTGATCTACACATGCGCACTGGCAGACTTCGCGTCGATCAATCGCGACGAATACGACATTGTCGCAGTATGCGGCAATTCGCTAGGATGGTACTTGACGCTTGCGGGCGCAGGCGCGCTTTCTCCCGCAAACGCCATTCGTCTGGTCGATACGATGGGCGCGCTCATGGAAGCGCAAGGTGAAGGCGGGCAACTTATTTATCCCTTCGTTGACGAAGACTGGCGGGAAAGCCGCGCCAATGTCAAAGCCATCAGCGACGCACTGCACGCCGGGCGAACGGCCGGCAATGCATTTCTGTCCATCCGCTTGGGCGGCATGGCGGTTCTTGCGGGCGATGAAGCCGGAATGGCGGCGATGGAGAAAGCCCTGCCGCCGGCTGAAGGACGCTATCCATTCCGTCTCGCGCGACATTCTGCTTTCCACACGCCAATGCTCGCACATGTCTCGGACGCGGCATTCAATACGCTCGGCGCCGACATGTTTGAGGCCCCAAAAATTCCGATGATTGATGGGCGCGGCGCCATCTGGTCGCCGCGGGCTACCGACGTGGATGTGCTTTATGATTACACGCTCGGCCACCAGATTACTGAGACTTACGATTTCTCCAGGTCGATCGAAGTCGCAGTGAAGGAATTTGCGCCGGACAAACTGATACTCGCCGGTCCAGGCTCGACGCTCGGCGCGCCGATTGCTCAGGAACTGATCCGGCATCGCTGGCTTGGGCTTGAATCAAAGGCCGAGTTCTCAGCGATGCAGAAAGAAGACCCCTTCCTGATAGCCATGGGCCGTGAAGATCAGCGCAAACTAGCGAACTAGATGTCGCGCCGGTCTTCGGGCCTAACCGCATCCAGGCTTTCCGGATCTATGCCGATCGCCTCCATTCGTTCGCGCCATTTCTTGTTGGCGAGTAATTGCATATCCTCGACCGTATCGAGTTCGTCCGTGATTTCGAGCCCGATTAGTGTTTCGACAACATCTTCCAGGGTGACAAGCCCCTGCACCGATCCATATTCGTCCACCAGTAGGACAATATGGCTTTTGTCATGCATGAGCCTGTCGAAAACTTCAGATGCGGAAAATCGGTCCAGCAGCACTAGGAACTCGCGCTCAAACTCTGCAAGACTCTTGTCGAACTGGTCTCGCGCCTGCGCGATCAATAGATCAGAACGCAGCACAAATCCCGTCACGTCATCCGCATTTTCGCCGTAGAGCGGTATTCGCGAGAACGGCTTGTCCGCATGCCGGGCGAAAAACTCTCCAACCGACATCGCTGACGGAGCAGAGAATATCACCGACCTCGGCGTCATGATGTGCCGCGCAGACAAATGCCGCAAGCGCATCAAGTTCTTCACGATCTTGAGCTCCTTGGTCTCGAGAAGCCCCTCCTTCTCGCCAATTTCCGCCATCGCCTCCATTTCGTCTCGGCTGAAAGAACGCGTACTTTTGTTACCGCGCGACAGGAACCGCGTCAGCTTTTCAGACAGCCAGACAAAGGGAAGCAAGGCTATTGTCAGCGAAGAGATCAAGCGGCCAAACAGTGGCGCCAGTGCCTGCCAGTATGTGGCGCCAAGCGTCTTTGGAATTATTTCCGAGAACACCAATATCAGCAGCGTCAAAACGCCAGAAGTCACGCCAAGGTACTGATTGCCGAATACGATTGCCGCCTGGGCGCCAACACCGGCTGCGCCGACCGTGTGGGCGATTGTATTGGCGGTAAGGATCGCCGCCAGTGGTCGGTCGAGATTGGCCTTCAACTGCTGAAGCGTTTTGGCACTGCGCGCGCTGCGACGCTCCAGCATCTTTATATACGAGGGCCTTACGGAGAGGAGCACGGCCTCAGCGATTGAACAGAAAAACGAAACCAATATTGCCAGCAGAAGATAAATTATCAGAAGGGTCATTTAGTTTGACGCGCCCTCCTCGACCCACTGCCTGGCCATGTCTCGTTCATGCATGGGAAATATTTTCATCGCCAATCGGCTTTGCGACGTGAACGTGCTGACAATTCGATACAAAATCGGCGGGTTGTCGGATACGAGGGCGAATTTTCGCATCGCGCGCAAAAACTCATAATCTGCCGCCTGCCTGCCCGACTTCGAAAGCGCGTGCAAGGATGACATTAGATTGTCCGGCTTGCCGTGGTGGATTTCCAATTGACTGAAGTGTCCGTGACGTCCGGCGAGGCCGCGCATAGCGTCGATGACTTCCCTCAGCCGTTCCGGCTGGTAGCGGCCAAACACCTCCACCTCCACATAGGCGAAGCGCTCATCAACACGAAGATTCATCATGATTGGATTAGCCTACTCGTCGCCAATATGGGCAAGCGTTTCAGGCTTCAGCACAGTGATGACGCCGCCAATTTGTTTGACCAACCCTTCTGCTTCCCACAGTTTGAGCTGGCGGTTGACATTCTCGCGCATTAGACCCGCGTGAGCGCCAAGATTGCCCTGCGATAATTTCATATCGATATGCACAGCGCCGTTTTCGTCGGTGTGGCCGTAGTGATCGCCAAGGCGCAGCAAAGCGCGCGCAAGTCGCGGGCCTGCGGGCAGAGTGGCAATGTCTTCGAGCAGGAAATTTGTGTGCCGCAAACGCTGGCAAAGCGCCGAGATGATTTGCAGGGCAACGCCGTGATTGCGCTCCAGAAAATCGAGTACGTCGCGGCGATAGAGACGCAGCGCGCGCGTTTCCTGCAGCGCGCTTGCGCTGGCTGAACGCGCGCCGCCGTCGAAAACGCCCATTTCGCCCAAAACCTCGTTTTCACCCATGAAAGCCAGCACGGTTTCTTTGCCCGCGTCCGAAAAGCTGGAAATTTTCACCCGGCCTGAAAGAATGATGTAGAGGCAGTCGCTATCGTCGCCCTGCGCGAAGATCTGTTTGCGGCTGGAAAAAACTACTGATTGAGCAGAATCCAGAAGCCCTTTGAGCTTGTCATCCGACAAAGCTTCAAAGAATGGGTGCCGTTTCAGCTCCCAGATCAGACCGGCAGCGGCGTTTTTCACGGATCTCGCGCTCTCCCGTTCGCGTCCGGCGCCAGCCTATAGGCAAAATTCCCGTTTGTCGCGCCCGCAAACAAAGACGGCGCGCCCTTTCCCCCACGGAAGGGCGCGCCGCTCTCAGGTAGAAGCCGGAACGGGGCGATGTCCCGGCCTCAGGGGTTCCAGATCCACGAAGGGCTCAGCGGGCCAGCGTGAAGACGCTCGAGACGCCAAGGGCTGCGTTTATGCCGATGAAACCAATGAGGATGA
>CAZAOB010000057.1:0-14019 GCA_964486635.1 uncultured Caulobacterales bacterium
ATCGTGATTGACTTTCAAATCCCCTAGTCTGACTTCTTCGTCTTCCGTCAAAATTTTTGTAGAAAGAAATGCACGGTCCCGCCCCGCAGCGCGCGCCGCATCGCCCGCGACGGTTTCGGCGCTGTAATAGGCCGTGCCGGTGTCGATCAGCGATGCGCCTGCATCAAAGAAAATGCGTACGACTTCCCGGCATTGAGCCACGGCGGTCGCATCTCGATGAACGTCAAACACACGGGACGTGCCAATACCGACTACGCCGAGCGGCTCGCCCGTTGCGGGGATTGGCCGTTTCACCACCCTCATTGCGGGGGCGCCCGCGCCAAACGCCGGCGCAACCGCCAACCCGCTAGCGGCGAAAGCGCTCATCATGTCCCGTCGCGTAAGCTTCATCAGCTCTACCTTTCCGGTGCATTTCGGTGCTGCGCTTCATCGCGAAGAATGAATTCGCGGATTGCCGCAACGTCTGCACTCTCGAGAACATCATCGAACGCTGGCATTCCCGCTTCAACGAGCGCCCCCTCGAGCACAATCGCATCCAGATGATCGTATAAATCAGGGGGCAAATTCCAAACATTGGGATAGATGGAGGGCTTGCCGCGGTAGGTGTGACAGCGCCCGCAATGTTGGAGGAAAAGGTCGCGGCCGCGCGCCGCTTCTTTTCGGTCAAATGAGGATTGCGGATGCAAGGGCTGTATTTGCGGCGGCGTCGCTTTCGGCGGCGCCGGCGTTTCGCCGCCGTTAAGGGTGAATACCAGCAGGCGTTCAGTATTTTCAAAAACAAGCGGCGCCGAGCCCGGCGGGTAATATCGTAGCCCGCCGCCAAAACCAGCGGCGACGGCGATATATTGTTTGCCGTCAACCATGTAAGTCACCGGCGGCGCTGTAATCGCCGTCCCGGTTTCAATCTGTGCGAGTAGCTCGCCGTTTTCATCATCGAAGAACCGCAGCTTGCCGTCGCTTGCACCTTGAATCACCAATCTGCCGGCCGTCGCCAGGACGCCGCCCGGCGCCCAGGGCTGATCGCTGCTCGTCCAAACCGCTTTGCCCGCGACTGGATCCCAGGCCTTCAGAACGCCACGCCACGCCATGCTCCGCGGCATGCCGAGCATCGGGTCGGCGTTCGCACGCGGCGCAGGGGAGATCACTTCAGTTTGCATTCTTACGGCGCCAGGCTGATACGTCTCTTGCGGATTCCACGACACTTGCATGTCATTTTCCTGAACGGGAATATAGACGAGACCGGTTTGCGGACTCATGGCCATTGGCTGCCAGTTGTGCCCGCCCGCAATAGATGGCTTGACCAGCGCTGGTTGTGACCGAAACTGCGCGCTGTCGCTCGCAACCGGTCGCCCCGTCTTCATGTCAATGTACTCGGCCCAGGTTACTTCCGTGTACGGTTCCGCTGAGATCAACGCACCCGTTTCACGGTCGAGCACATAAAAGAAACCGTTCTTCGGCGCCTGCACGAGAACTTTCCTGCTCTCGCCATCAATAACGAGATCCATAAGCATGATGTGCTGGGTCGCCGTAAAGTCCCAGCTATCTCCCGGCGTCGTTTGATAATGCCAAACATAGCGTCCGGTCTCAGCATCAAGCGCGACAATTGATGAGAGAAAAAGGTTGTCGCCGCCACCGGGAGAACGCGCCCAGTGCGGCCAGGGAGAGCCGTTGCCGACGCCGATGTAAACGCGGTTCAGCTCCGCATCGTAAACCATCGAGTCCCAGACGGTTCCGCCGCCGCCATACGACCAATCAGTTTCTTCGCTCCATGTTGGCCGGGCGATGCGCATGGCAGGCGTCGCCTCTTCTTCCGCCGACGGCACGGTGAAAAACCGCCACGCCAGCGCGCCGGTGTCGATCCGATATGCGGAAACATAACCCCGCACGCCAAAATCGGCGCCACCATTGCCTATCAGGACCAGATCGCCAGCTATGCGCGGGGCGCCGGTAATGGAATAGCTCCGGGCGTGATCGATGATCGTATCGACGCGCCAAATTTCTTCGCCGCTTTCCTTGTCGAGCGCAATTAGGCGACCGTCAAATGCGCCAATAAAAACTTTACCGTCGGCATAGGCGACGCCCCGATTGACGATGTCGCAACAAGCGTGTCGCGCATGCTGACCATTGATGCGAGGATCGTACCGCCACCGCAACGCACCACTGCGCGCATCGACCGCGTAAACGACGCTCCATGGTCCGGTGAAATAAATCGTTCCGTCAACAACAAGCGGCGTCGCCTGCATGCCGCGACGGGTTTTGCCGCGAACCACGACGTCATCGAAACTCCACGCATATCCAATACGCGAGACGTTTTCCTTGGTGATTTGATCGAGAGGAGAAAACCGCGTTTCGCCACCTTCAAGGCCGTGCAGCCGCCACTCACCAACTGGACTATCCTGCCTGTCGGGCGAAGGTGATTGCCCGAAAGCAGCGCATGAGAGCGCGCTGATAGCTCCAAGGAGGCAACAGATCAGGCGAACCATGCGCTCACCTCAGTCTTGAGCGAGCGGCAAGGCGGCGCGAAGTCACCCGAAAATCCTCGTCCGTGCGCTTTCCACCGCAGATGCATATTCACGGAACATCGTTTCTTCATCGAGCTTAGCGGAACGTCCGTTTTCGACCAGAATTTCTCCGGCCACCATGACTGTTTCCACATCCTGGCTCCCGCCGGCAATCAGGAAAATGCTCAACGGATGCGTTATCAGCCGATAGCGCCAGTCGTCGACGCCGATAATAACAATATCAGCTTCCTTGCCTGCTTCCAGCGTGCCGATGCGAGCGCCCCACCCGAGCGCCGCCGCGCCATTGCGCGTTCCGGTGCGAAGGGTTTCATTCGGTGTGATGGCGGTGTTGTCGCCGCTGGATTCATTGATCATCAGGAACATGGCGCGCATCGCCTCCGGCATGCCGCCCGTATAGGAGATGTTGCCGTCAGTGCTGCATGAAACATTGACGCCGTCTTTGAGAAAGCGAGCGGCCAAATGCGTGTCACTAATCGTGTGTTCGCCCAGCAAGGCGTAGTTCGCAGGCGAATAAACGATGTTTACGCCGGCCTTCACAACTGCGTCGTATTCGGCCTCCGTGGCGTGCGAGGTGTGCACAGAGAGGAGACGATCGGACAACAGGCCCAAATGATCGAAACGCTCAATCGCTGAACGGCCGAAAATCGGTCGCAGCGCCAGCGCTTCATTCTTGAGCGGCGCCATATGAGCGGCGTAGGGAGCGTCATATTTGTCAGCAATCTTTTTGAGCGCCAACAATTGTTCATCGGAACTACCGAAAGCTGCGAGCACGCTAGGCATGCCGCCGACCAACCCGGAAGCGTGATCGTTCCATTTGGACATTAGCGCGTCCCAATCGCCCGCCTGTTTCTCCCAGGCGGCGATGCGCGCGTATTCACTGGCACCATTGGGGATCATGATGTCTGATCCCCAGCGCGAAACGCGAATGCGCATCCCGAGATCAATCGCCGCTTCAGCCATCGCGTCAGTCGAATTGAGTGATCCGATATCGCCGAGCGCAGTCGTGCCCGCACGAAGCTGCGTCCACAGGCTCCACCGCGCGATTGCGATGGCTTCTTCGGGCGTAAACTTCTCACCGACATCGGCAATGACGCCAAAATACGAACTCAGGGCCTCAATGTCGCCGCCTTGAGAAAACGGCATCTGCGTAAGGTCGGAATCGTCGGGCGCCATGCGGTCCGGCCCCTCGACAAAGCTTTCATGCCAGTGCGGATTGACGAACCCCGGCAAGACCAGTTTGCCGCTGGCGTCTATGATGCGATCGGCGGCTGGCGGCTCTTGAGAAGAAGGTCCAATGGCTGCGATGCGTTTGCCTTCGACAAATACCCAGCCATCTGGAATGGCGGTGTTGGTCTCATCGGCCGCGTAAATAAAACCACCCTTGATCAGCGTGCGCGCGGAATTCGTCGGCCGTGGCGAGGTCGATGCGGCGCAGGCCGCAAGCGGAAGCGCTCCCGCTCCCGTAAGGAAGCTGCGGCGCGACGCGTGATATAATTGGCGATCACTCATTTCTGCACCGCAGCTTACGAACAGAGCTGCGGCAACGCGGCGATCGCTTTTCTGGTGCGTTCAAATCCTTTCACGGCCTTGGAATCGAAATCTTCACCTGCGATGCTCGCGTAAACGCCCATGATGAGGTGTCCTTCCGGCGCATAAAAAGAGATCGCCCGCGTGCGTTCTCCGTCAGATCCGGCGAGATCAACCGCATGTACGGTGTCAACGCGGCCCAGCCACAAGTGACCGTGAACGCCGGCGCCGTCATCTGCATAAATATCGAGCCATCCATCTTGGAGGTCTGCCTGGCGCGTCGGCACGAGACTTGGAAAATCCATAAGCTGCTTGCCGCCCATCGTGAATAACAAGCGAACCGCAGTCTTCGCGCCCCAACCGTCAATGCTTGTCCAGATGTCTTTCACTTGCTCAGCGGTGACTTTCGCCGCAACCCGGCGCGAGTCAGGCGCTGCAGTCGCCACATTGAGTTCTGGAATGTTGAGATCTTGTGCTGCGGAGTTCAGCGTCACGCCGGGGTGGCCTTTATAGTATGCCGCAACAGCAGTAGTTACATCGGCGCTTACACATGCTTCGATTGGCTCGCCGATGTTCAACCCATTTGCATGGGCGGCGTGCGCCGTCAGACCAGCAAATGCCGCCGCCGCAATGAAACTCAAGTTTTTCATGTGATGTTCCTTATTCACTGCAAGCCGCCGGCATGGCTTCAATCACCGACCAGGTGCGATCAAACGCTGCGATCAGTTCCGGATCTTCTTCCTTTCCCGCCTCGCTTGCATGAAGGGCGAAAACCAGATCGCCTTTTTTGTCGTAGAAGGAAACATTTCGAAGCGCGCGCCCATTCGCAGCAGGTAGACGAATAGCGTATATGTAGCTCAGCAGCTCCGGATCGATGAGTGCGCGGACGCCCGCGCCATTATCCGCCGATACCGCGTAACGACCATTCGAATCCTGATGGGCTGCCGGCGCCTTGCTCGGGAAACTGAACGCGTGCCAGCCGTCAATCGTCACGACGACATTCACGTTCTTTTCTGCGCCCCATGCATTGATCGTCTCCCAGACATCCGCAAACCGTTCTGGGTTAGCCACAGCGCCAACGGCTTGTTTGTGCGAAAGCGAGCTTACAACTTTCGTCTCGACCAATCTCAAATCATGGCTTGGAATGGGCGGCGGGGATGCCGGATTGCCGCCATAGCCAAAGAAATGATTGCGGACGATCTGTTTCTCGAAATAGCCCGCGCACAAACCCGCATCGGCATTGGCGCTTGCTGCGCCAGAAAGGCCCGCAAGGAAGAGGATGGCGCAGCCGTTGATAAAATGCTTGTTCATGTTCACCCCCAATTAATTGCGCGGGTCGTGCGGGCGGAAATTGCGCGCATCATTAATGTCGCCTATGCCCTTGTACTGAGCCTCCAGCGGATAGGGATAAACGGGCCGGGATCGTTCGACTTCGCCGTCATAGTACTTGGTTGTCAGCATTGATTCCGGCGCTTTTCCCTTTTCCACCCAGCGCACCATCAAATCGAGCGCATCATAAGTGTCAGGCCCGACGCCGCCGTCGCAGTGATGGTTGCCAGGCAACAAGAACAGCCGCGCAAAATCCACCACATTGTCGCGGCCGCCAAAAAATTCCGAAACCTGATCATACCATTCGATCGTCGCCGCTGGCGGCACGGCGGGATCCGCCCAACCGTGAATAACCATCAGTTTGGCGCCCGACTTTTCAAATTCGCGAAGGTCGGGATCGTCAGCATCGTATAACGGCGCCAGCTCATTCAGCGTTTCGTGATCGCGTTCCCAGTCGAATGACTTCCAGTCATATCCGACTGGCGGCGCTTCTTCGAACGCCAGATACTTTAGATAATCACGTGCGGCGCGAAGTGCGTAAATCGGCTCTTCGTCGCCAGGCAACGGTAATGCCCAAGCCGGCCATGCCATTTCCGATCCGTAGACCTGCCCCGCGTACAAATAATTTCCCTTCGAATCCGTCACCGGAGAGTAGAGATCGCGGAGAGCGGTTGCCTCCGTCTCCGTTAGACAATCGGGACCGACGCCAGGCTGGCCGCACTGAATCTGCTTTGGATCGAAGTCGCACTTGCGCGGATCGGAAATCATGCCGTCTTCAAGCCCATCCTTGCCGTCGCAATGAGCCATCACGGCTTTCTGGATCAGAACGGTCTTGGATGAATCGAGCAATACTTCGCCATTGTCGCCGTAGACGGCCTTCGCCGTGTCTCCGCAGCGGAGAATATTCACTTTTGAGTAGTTGATGGTCGGATCGCGCGACACGATCCCATCAAAGTCGTTCGGATAGCGTGAAGCCGCCATGACACCGGCCTGTCCGCCCTTTGAGCAACCGGTCAGATAGGAATATTTCTGCTCCTCGCCGTAATATTCTTTGATGATCGCTTTAGCGGCCATCAGCAAGACATGATTGGCGCGATGGCCAAAGTCGATGCGCGCTTGAAGATTATCTTTCGCCCATACGCCGTCGAAAGGATGTTCGCTTAAGTGCCCGCCATCCGTCGACATGGTTGCGTAGTTGCGCAATACGCCAGCTTTCGGAGCATCGCTAGGAACTTTTCCGCAAAACCCGTCGCAAGCCGTAAGGAGAAACCGGCCATTCCAGTTTTGCGGCTCAGGCAAACGCAACTCGAACTTGATATGCGGATTTACGTAGCCGGTCACGGTGCAATGGGCCGGCAAGCGTGCTTCCTTGTCTTCAGCCACCGGAACGCCCATGACGCGTGCGCGGCGCGCAGTCTGCCAGAGTTCGCCGCCCGTGAGGGCCGACTCCGCGACACGATCGCCTGTCAGAACTTTCGTCGCCGCCTCGCCATTTCCTACAGCAGTAAAGTCGACAATCCGCAGCCTTGAACAATCATCAGTCACCGGGGGCGGAGGCGAGGCCTCCGCGTGGCCAGAGAATGCCAGAAGAACGAAAGTAGTCGTCAGCAGGACGAACAACCCAGCAGCTGAGCACTTGGACGGTCTGGATAGTATCATGGGGGGACCTCTCTTCAGCCCTTGTCGGCATGGCTAATATTTTCGAAATTTTATGGCGTGAAGGCGCACACTGACAAGCGTGGTTCTAGAAAAGCCCTGGATTATTTGGTGTCAGGCCTGAAATTTTAGGAGCCTTTATTTCAGGCTTGACATATGGTGCATTTATTTCGAAATTTTTGACTTGTCGCCTGTTCTATCGCATAAGAATGGTCGCGCCACAAGCAATCCAGCAGGCCGCCCCTTCTCCAGATGAGGAATTTTCCGATGCGATCAAAACAGTTTTTTTTGGCATCCAGCGCCGCCGTCGCCACAGCCGCTCTGTTTCTTTCCGGGTGCGGAAGATCCGGTGACTCCAGTCCGACGGAGAGCTCCAGCGAAGCCTTGGAAGCAGGAACCACGCACTCGCCCCAACCTGCTGAAGCGGAAGTCGCCGACATTCAATGGGTTTTCAACGGCAATGACCAAAAGGAGCAGCGGCATTCAACGCTGACGAACATTAACGCGCAAAACGCCAATCGCCTCGGTCTCGCATGGAAATATGACGACTTTGTCGTGCGTGGACGGGTTCATCGCGGCAATCAGGGAACACCGCTTGTTGTCGACGGAGTCATGTACTTCACCGGACCGTGGAGTGTGGTTTACGCCGTCGACGCGAAAACCGGCGCGGAAAAATGGATCTATGATCCGGAAGCGGAAGGCGCATGGGCGCGAAAAACCTGTTGCGACGTAAACAACAAGGGCGTCGCCTATCACAATGGAAAAATCTATGTGGGCGTCGTCGATGGGTATCTCGATGCCCTCGATGCAGCGACCGGCGATCGGGTCTGGCGCGCAGACACGCTGACCGACCGTTCGCGCAGCTATTCTGTGACGGGCGCACCCCGAATAGCCGGCGACAAAATTGTTATTGGAAATGGCGGCGGCGATATGGATGCACGCGGCTATATATCCGCTTATGACCTCGAAAGCGGCGATCTCGCATGGCGATTCTTTACTGTCCCCGGTGATCCGTCGAACCCGGACGAACATTCAGAAATAGCTGAAGCTCGAAAAACATGGGGCCCCGACGCGCGCTATGATATCGGCCTCGGCGGGACGGTATATGACGGCATCGCTTACGATCCCGACCTCAACCTCGTTTACGCTGGCACTAGTAATGGCGTACCGCACCCGACCTGGGTGCGTGATCCCGGATTTGAGGGCGATAATCTCTACCTCTCATCCATTCTGGCGATTGATGCCGCGACAGGCGAGTTGAACTGGCATTATCAGACGACGCCGTCAGACAGCTGGGATTTTGGGTCCACGCAAAACATGATCCTCGCTGATATCGATATCGATGGGCAGGATCGTCAGGTCATCATGCAGGCGCCGAAGAACGGCTTCTTCTATGTCCTTGACCGCGCCACGGGCGAACTCATCTCGGCCGAACCGTTCACCACCGTGACATGGGCGAGCCATGTGGACATGCAGACCGGACGGCCCGTGCTCAATGACGAACTGAGTTATCGCGACGGACCAAAAGTAATCTGGCCTTCGGTTTCTGGCGGACATAACTGGCAACCCATGGCCTACAGCCCGGAAACGAAACTCGTTTACATCCCGGTGCTTGAAGCGCCGATGAAATATGTGGGTTACGATACTGTTGAGTATCAACCGGGCAGCCTGAATGAAGCCAAAGGTCCGCCGCTGATGCCGCCCTTCGATGAAGAAGACGCACACCTTGTCGAAGGTCAGCCAGAGCCGACTGTGCACAGCGTGTTGAAAGCGTGGGATCCGGCGACTGGCAAAGTCGTTTGGCAATCGGAACATCAACCCTGGTGGAGCGGCGGCGTCTTGTCGACTGCAGGCGATCTTGTATTTCAAGGCGCGCCGGATGGCCTTCTGCGCGTGTATCATGCGCGGAGCGGTAAACTGCTGAAGGCCATCGACACCGGCGTGGCGACCCTAGCGCCGCCCATGACATATGAGATTGATGGCGAACAATATGTGGCGATCTTGTCTGGCCTGGGCGGTTCTGAGAGCGCTTATTTCCCCGACAAGGCGGCGGCTCATAAGTACGAAAACCCCGAAACTCTATTCGTATTCAAACTCGATGGCGGCGCCGTCGAACCGCCACCGCTGCGCGCACCCGAAACGGCGCAACCGCTTCCTACCTTAACAACGGCGGACGCATCCACACTCGCAAAAGGCGCAGAGCTTTTCTACCACAACTGCGCACGCTGCCATTCCTATCGCGGCTCACCCGGCTCCTATCCGAATTTGTGGAACATGCCCGCTGCGGCGCACGCCTCGTTCAACGATGTCCTGATGAACGGCACCCTTGCCTATGGCGGCATGGCTTCGTTCAGCGACGTCCTCTCCCAGGAAGACGCCGACGCCATTCACGCATTTCTAATCGCTGACCGCCACGCGATGGAATCCGAAGCCGAAGATGGCGCCAGAGCGCGGTTTCAGGATATCGACTAGGGAAAGAGGGTTGCTCAAATGAAACTGAAACGAATACTCATCTCCGCCATTCTGGCCGCCAACATCGTCGCCACGTCGGCGCAAGCGCATACATCGCTGACAACCTCCAGCATCAGTGCAGGGGCCGTGCTGGAGTCTGCCCCAGCGGCGATGGATTTGGCGTTTGGAGCGGACGTAGGGCTGACCGCCGTTTCTCTGTCAACCGCCGGCGGTGAAGAGTTGGCGATGACTTACGAAAAGCCGAAAAAGATGCAGAGAACTTTTTCGGTGCCCCTGCCTTCGCTCGGCGCCGGAGATTATGTGTTCCGCTGGCGCACAGTAGCAAAAGATGGTCATCCGATGAGCGGCGAGATCCCGTTTTCCGTAAAGTAGGTCGCAATGCCGTCGTTGCTGGAATGGTGTTTGTTTATAGACCAAACGTTGTTCTATGCGACGACGCTAATGTTGATCGGTCTTTGCGCGGGGCGCGCCCTCGATGGCGGCGAGTCTCCGCGCAAATCCCTTCATCTAGCCATGATCATCATTGTGTTGGCAGCGTTTTCAACGCGGCTGGTGTTGCTGAATGCCAGTTTCGGCGGCGCCCTGTCCGGCGCATTCAATTCTGATACGTTTAACTGGGTATGGGCGATATACAGCGCGCAAACCTACCTGATAGCGGCGGGCCTACTCGCTGCGGCTCTGTCATTGCGGGTAGCTTCGCGAGTGACGGCAGCAATCGCCGCCCTCTTCCTGTCAGCTTCCTTCGCGATGGCCGGCCATACGCGCGCGCTCGACGAGCCGGGCGCGTGGCCGTGGATTGCCGCGCTTCATGTCCTTGTCGCCGGGTTCTGGTTGGCGGCGCCCATTCGGCTCTGGCCAGGCAAAAACACAAGTCAGAAAACACTGCGCCGTCGCACCGAACTGTTCAGTCGTTTTGCGATACTGTTGATTCCGCTTTTATTCATCGCGGGCGTCGCGTTGGCGATTCATATCTCTGGTGGCGCATCGCAACTGCTGCGGACTCAATACGGCGCGCTGCTGATCGCAAAACTTTCAGCAGCATGCCTAGTTCTGCTAGTCGGCGCATTCAACAAATTGGCGGTCGGAAAGAAACTCCGCGAGCCCGCGCCTTCGGGTCGCGCCGCGCTGAAAGCCGCGCTAGCAATCGACGCCGTGCTCTTCACTGCAATAGTCGCAATTATCGCCTGGGTCACAACCATAGCCGGACCGGGCGATCACTAAAGGAGAAGTTCCGTTATGGTGAAAAAGTCTTTGCTCGCCGCCTGCTGCTGCCTTTCCGCTAGCGCCGCGCATGCCCATGTGGTGTTCGACTCTCAGACCGCCAAGGCGGGCGAATTTCATGTCGCTGGGCTGCGGATATTTCACGGCTGTGACGGATCGCCGACAAACACAGTGAGGCTTTCCATTCCGGACGGCGTGACGCGCGTTCGGCCTCGCGAGCTTGAAGGCTGGACGGTCGCTGTAGAAATGAAAACGCTCGAAACACCGATCATGCTGCATGGGTTTGAGGTGACCGAGACGGTCGACGCCGTCGTTTGGAGCGGAGGCTCTATACAGGATTTCGCTTATCAGGAGTTCGAGACACATATGATGATGCCCGATGCAGCGGGTGACGCCTTGAGCTTTGCGGTTACTCAACTCTGCGATGAAGGCCGCCTCGACTGGGACGAAAAAGCATTGAATGAAGAAGATTTTCGCACGATGGAATCTCCAGCGCCGTTCATAACCCTTGAATGAGCGAGGAGAGACTGTTTGCGCGTCAGGGATTGTAGATCGCAGCGACTTTGCTCGAATTAAAAAGGTGCGTTTCGACAAAGTCTGACCAGGTTACGTCGCGGTTCAGCTCCTTCATGGCACCCATGAGCGCCATCCAGTTCAGCATTTCCTGATTACCGCTGTCTGTCGTTTCTTTCAGCGATTTGCTGCGCCAGAAATCGTAGTCATTGCGCTCCAGCGCATCATACATAGTGCGGTCGAACTCAACGTCCGGCGTCATGCGATAGGTCTTGTCGCACAAAAAAGCATGCGACCAGCTTGAAGAGGCAATCAGCGCAACGCGATGCGGACTGTCCACACAGATGCGCGCAACTTCCGCGCCGAGATCAAAACAGCGCCGAGGCGATGGCGACGGCGGATCGAGAGGGCGTTCGACATCAGCAAGGCTGCTCAAAAAGCCGCGATAGCTGATGACGCGTGAGCCGTAACAATTGATCGGCATGGGAACAATAGGATAAGGGAATCCCCTGCGATCGAAGTCCAGATAGAGAATCGCATTCAAGAATGCATGCGCAATTCCTGGGTGGTGAAGCGGCTTGTATGCATAAGCCATGTCGAAGTCGGCTTCGATAAGCTTGTTCGTCAGCTCTTTCGCAAACGCCGACTGAAACTTTACGTCAAGCTCAAACTCTTTGGATTCATTCCAGTAGTTTGGCTTGCCGACCATATCGCCGGAGCCCTGAATTTGCGCCCATGGCCTCACTTTCATGTCGTCATAGGCGAGCACCGTGAATGGCGGTATCACGTCTTCACGGAAATTTTCATACTGATCATCGCCCCAGATGACACAGACATCCGGCTCGAATTCGCGGATAGCGTTCATACATTTCCGGAATCCAACAAGCATTCTCTCGCGGTGCCGAGCCGCCGCCGCCGCGCCGCCATCGTCGGCCATCTCTTCGCGCAATCCTGCTGACCAGTTTTCGGATTCACGTAAGTGCTCAGGCAGCGCCGGATCTTTCAGACGATAGCGGAAGATGTCCGCCATATTTTCGTCAGTCCCGCTAAAGGGCGGGTAATGCGAAACGCCAATGCCTAGAATCTCGGCCAATCTTCGGCTCCTTCAACTCCCGACTTTAATTCGCGGTCGGTTCCAATGTAATCGCGGGGTTGCGGTCAAAGAAATCAAACGGCCGCAGCGTCACATCATGCCAGAGTACCGGCATGACGGGCCAGTCTTCGGCACGCACAACATGATGCATCCCGACCGTGTACCACGCGACGATATCTGTTCCCGCAATGGTGTCCGATTGTGACCACGAAGGCAGCCCCTCTCCCGGTTCGCTGAGCGTTGGATAGTCACCGGCCGCAAAACGCTCCTTGGGGTTGTAAGACGTGATCCAGAGAGGATGGTCGATGAACCCCGTACGCAATCGCGGATAATCATCTTCTGACATCAATGTACGCGTATTCATGCCCGGCATGATCTGGTAGCTCGTGGGATACCCGACGCCGTTCTTTTTATCCGCGCTTGCGACTCGCCAATAGGCAGGCGATCCGTGGCCGCCGTCGAGCCGTCCTTCCGACTCACTTCCCAGCACCGATTCTTCAAGCACCCAGATACTCTTGCGCGGATGCGGTTCGGGTAGACGTTTTTGAACAAGCTGGCCGAGACGGAAATCATTGCGCGAGCCATCCACATCCAGATCCAAACGGAAGCTAAAATAGTGGCTGTGATTGATGGCGACGACGTGATCGTCCACAAAACGCCCATACGCGTCCGCGCGTTCTTCGCCGGCCTGCTTTGAAAGGGCGTTTTTCTCAACGCTGTTTTTTATGGCGACAATACCGGTCGCGCCCAACACCACGCGCACCTGCCCGTCGGGACTGAAGACCCAGTCGACAATATAGTCGTAATTGCCGAGCCGGGCAGCCATGCGCGCGACCAGAGAACGATCCTGCCGGCCTTCGACGTCGTGCAGCCAGCTGGGATTGCCATCGGACCGCTCAAACAGGCAGATCACGTTCTCCTTTTTTTGCGGTGTGCCCCTGTCTGTAACAATTAGCCCATCCATAAAGGTTGCGTGTTGCGGGCAATGGACGCCTGCAACCAGCGGATCAGACAATCCGCCCGCCGAATACTCTCCAGCGTCGATCGGGTTCCGCAAATACCAGTCGCCGTAGGGCGCCATGTAGGGAACGCTGATTTCAGAGAGGTATCCCTGATAGAGCACGGGACGACTCTTGCCGTTGTCGTTCCAGGCGGCTTCCGAAATCACAATGCCGACACGCTGATCGGACTGGATGTGAAAACTCCATTTGTCCCAGGTGACCTCGTTGCCATCAAACGAAAATGCCGGGCCGTCTTCTTGTTCGATCTTTAACGGGGTTTTGAAACGACGGCCTTCATCAACGGAAGCGAAGTCATATTCAGAGGCGGTCTTCACCGCGGGCACGACTTCATAATCGTCCACTTCCAAAACTTCGCCGGAATTCATATCTGCAAACACAAGGACGCCCTCGAGCCGGCGCGGAAAGGTATTCATATTGGGGCCGTCGGGATAACAACGGACAACGCCGACGCGCTTTCCTTTAAATCGCTCCTCGCCGAAATTTCCCGGCGGTAAGGTGATGCATTTCATGAATTGCGGGTCGTCGTAACCGCGCTTTTTCAATGCGGCCTGGAATTCAGGATTGGCCTTCACTAGCGCAGGGATGCGGCCAAAGTACTCTTCCAACAGCCAGGGCGGTTGCACGCCTTCTTTTTTCTCCCACGACAAAAGTTTTCCGGCGCCTA
>CAZAOB010000057.1:14029-21741 GCA_964486635.1 uncultured Caulobacterales bacterium
GCCTACATCAACGAGCCCCTCATACGCGGCCTCGCCCTGCTTGACGACAATCTCGGCCAATCGCGGCCCGCGGGCGCCGGGACGCCATGAATTTTTCTTGTCTGGCGGCAGGATCGCGAGGCGTGAGTATCGCGTCGCATCGTCCACAACGCCGGCTTCGTTCAACGTCTCTAGGACGCGCCAATGCTCTTTCGCTGATAGCGGATCGAAAGGCGACGCGGCTGTCGCGGGCGCACCGCCAAGCACCGCCGGAGCCAATATCAGCAACAACGCGCCCAATTTCATTGAAGGAAGTTTCATTTGATCCTCGATGCTGAGACCGGAACTAACCGCAAAGTGGCGCGTATTCTTTCAATTGTTCGAATGTGCGATCGAAACCATCAATCGCTCTTTGATCGAACGGCTTGGCGCCAATGCTTGGATAGATTGCAACAATCAGCGAACCATCTTCGTTATAGAGTGAAACCATACGGGTCACGCCCGTCGGCCCCGGCAGCTCTGCGGCATAAATCGCCTTGACCAGGTCAAGAAAAACGTGACCGTGTACGCCGTCGCCATTGTCGGCGTAAATATCGATGAAGCCACTACCATCATCGGGCTGAGTCAGCGGAATCAGACTCGGGAAGTCCGCAACATGATCGCCGCCCATGGTGAAGACTACGTGTGTCGATGCTTCGCCGCCCCAGCTGTCAATACTGGCCCAAACCTCCTTGACGCGGTCGGGTGTCGCCTCGGCGCCATAGGATTTTACTGACGCAGGAAGACCGGAAGCCACGGTCAACTCGGGCAGGCCGGTGTTGCGCGCATAAATCATTGTGGGCACGCCTTCACGGGCGGCAAACGCGTCCGCGATCTGGCTCTTCTGTTCTTCGGTGGCGCAAAAGCCGGCAGCGGGTTGCGCCATAGCGGGTGAGACCTGGAGCGCAACGACAGAAAGCAGGGCCGCGCCGAGTTTTGATTGTTTCATCATTTCTTATCCCTCCACACTTTCACGGGCGCAGGCGCGCGGCATGCTCGCGATAACATCCCATGACCCGCTAAAGCCTTCCACCGCCGCAGCATCAAAGTCTGCATTGCCGGCCTTGCTAGCGTAGACGCCAAGCACAAGCCGACCATCAGAATCGTAGAGATTGACGGAACGGGTCGCGCTTCCGTCCGTTCCCGGAAGGTTTGCGGCGTAAATCAGTTTAATGTCTTCCGGCTTCAAGTGAATATGGACGCCCTTTCCGCCATCAGCGTACACATCGTAGAATCCTGCGCTGTGCTTTTCCTGGGTAACCGGCGTTTTGCTCGGAAAGTCGAATGGATGCCATCCGTCGATTGAAACGACCGCCCTGACATTTGTTTCCTCGCCCCAAGCGTCAACGCTGCGCCAGATCTCGGCGAGTCTTTCCGGCGTTCCATCAACGCCAACCGCATGTTGGGGCGACAGGCCAGAAGCGACTTTTGATTCAACAAGGTTCAACTTCCGGCCGGGGATAGGCAACACGGCGCCAGGACGGGTCTCCGCATAAAATTCCTGAACGCGCGCGGCCTCCTCAGAAGTCGCACACAGTGGCGACCCCACCGATTGCCCATTGTGTTCAGCTTGGACGTCTTCGGTCGCAGCACCGACATCCTGATCGGTGTTATCTCCGCCGGAGCAAGCGGCCCCGGCCAAAAGGAATACGAGAGTCGAGCCAGTAAGCGCCCACTTTCTGCGGCGGTCTGCCAATCTGTGTCCGTTCATGGTCGCGGCCCTTCCCTGTTTCGGCAACTCGTTTGCATCCAGTTCAATATTCCAAAATTTCGAAATTTTTTCAAGGCGGAAATTCAGCTATTTCCCCACCGGAGGAGCGCTTCCGGCGGCAGAATCCCGTCACACTGCGCAAGGAATCGAGCCCTTCCGCTGCGACAGCGACCCTATTCTGCGGACCTTACGCTTGACGACTTCTATTGGCGGAAAAAATCGCTCCGAGCGCCACAAGTGCAACAATTGAAACAAGCGTTGGTGCTGCCGCGGCGGCGAACAAAGCTTCAGTCGACCATTGCGCGCTGAGCAAAACGCCTCCCGCCATCGGACCGACAATTGACCCGATGCGCCCGACCGCGAGCGCTGCGCCTACGCCGGTCGATCGCATGCGGCTCGGGTACAGAGAAGCAGCCGCCGCGTTCATCGCAGTTTGCCCGCCGATCACGAAGAAGCCTGCCGCGAAAACAGCGGACATCAGCAACGCTGTCGAAAACCCAAGAAGGCCAATGGAAAGAATGAACGCACCCGCAAGGCCGTAAGCGATGGCCAGGACTGTGAACGGATTCATTTTGTCAATAAACCGGCCGAGCAGAATGCCTCCCGCCATGCCGCCAACATTGAGAAATACTGAAGAAACAATCGAGCGCGCGATGGAATGACCGGCGTTGTTCAAGACAAGCGGCAGCCAGCTCATCAGAAAATAAATCATGAGCAGGCTGACAAAATAGGCGACCCACAGCAGAAGCGTATTGACCGCACGGCCCTCGGAGAAGATCTCGATAAGCGAAAACTTCTTTTCAACTTTCTCACTGCGCGAAAAAACCGACGCCTCGCTTGCACCTACATTCGGAGCCGCCCGATTGAGAGCTTTTGCAACCGTTTTTGCAGGCGCGGCGCTGTCCACAAGGTGAAATACGGACTCGGGCAGCCGCCAGAACACAACGACAAAGAATACCAGCGGCGTTATCCCGCCCAGCAAGAAAACGGCCTCCCAGCCAAATTCCGGAATGAGCTTGCTGCTGATAAGCCCGCCGATTGCGGCGCCGAGCGGAAACCCGCCGAACATAACCGTAATCATGGTCGCTCGCGCTCTTGCGGGCGCGTATTCTGAGGTCAGCGCAATAATGTTCGGAGTCGCGCCCCCTAAACCAATGCCCGCCAGAAAGCGCAGGAACAAAAGGCTCTTCAAGTCATCGATATAGGCAGTCGCAAGCGTCAACACGCCGAATATCAGCATGCAGACCAGAATGACGGGTCGCCGGCCAAACTTGTCTGATACAGGCCCAAACACGAACTGTCCTGCCATGATGCCCAGGAGCCCTGCAGCGAACACGGGACCAAAGAGTCCCGCTTCAACGCTCCATTCTTTTGCGAGGACGGGCGCTACGAATGCGATACATTGCGTGTCGAATCCGTCGAGCATGGCAATGAAGCCGCACAGCAGGATAAGTTCATAGTGGAATCGCTTCAGCGGCGCTTCGTCGATGACTTTATCGACATTCAAGACCGTACCTTGCGTGCTCATGCGTGATGTTCCCGATGCAAATGCTGATTCATTGTATTTAATTGGAAGTTATGATCACTGGCGCCGCCAGCGCCGTCGCACCAAAGGAATGCGTTGCGCAATCAAATTTCAGACTGCTGCTTCTGGCCGACATTCACCCTCCCGCGCCCGCCATCTCTAACAATCAGATATGTCCGGTGCATTTTTTCGATATTTTTGCCACTTTTTTCCGGCTCAGGCCAGCCGAAAAGGCCCTGACTGTCCAAAATTTCGAAAATATTTGACGCTGCCGAAATTCCAAGGCTAGTATTGATAATGGCTCGCAAAATCAGCGAACCGCAATGGGAGGGATCAATTGTGAAAGGTTCAAGTTTGTCGAAATGCGCATGGGCAGCGATTGCCTTGATGTGCGTCTCCGGCCTTACGAATGCATACGCCGAGGCGTCAGAGGCTCTGGCGGAAGCGCGCCGGCATTCTGACGACGCCGAGATCAATGCCGTCACGTTTCGCAGCATGGACAGCTTCTACCCGACTGAATGGGTATCGCCCGGAAAGAAAAGCTGGAAACTCAAATCCAACATTATCGAACTCAGTCCTAACGTGAACGTGGGGTCCGAAACCCTTACCTTTGAGCAAGCGCTGGACCGAACCTACACGAACGCGCTCGTCGTCATCAAAGACGGCGAGGTGGTTTATGAGCGCTACAGGAATGGCGGCGGCGAAGACGACCAGTTCATGTCATGGTCGATTGCGAAGTCTGTGACATCGATGCTTTTTGGCGCCGCGCTCGACCGTGGCAAAATTGAAAGCATTAATGATCCAGTCGAGAAGTATCTGCCCAGCTTGGCCGGCACGGCCTATGAAGGCGTTTCGCTCCGCGACCTTTTGATGATGCGGGACGGAACCAGCTACATGGAGCAAGGTCCCGGTGGCGCATCCGATCTCGAACCGATCCGAGAGCGCGCGATGCACCTGAACAATCGCCGCTTCACCGACATCGCCGACATCGGCTTCACAAAAAAAGCCGCGCCAGGCGAAGTTTTCAACTACTCAACCCTCACTTCCACCATTCTTGGAAGAGTGGTGGAAGAGGCGACAGGAATGTCGCTGGCGCAGGCGACAGAGGCATATCTCTGGCGGCCTGCCGGCATGGAAGCCCCTGCGTTCTGGCTACTTGATGGCGAACCGCCCGTTGGGCAAGCCGTCGGCGGTGGCGCGTTTAACGCCACTGCCAGAGACTTCGCGCGACTTGGGCTGATCATGTTGAACGACGGCCGTGCGGGCAGGACGAAGATACTGTCTCCGGAGTGGGTGGAGGAGTCGACAGTTTATCAAGGGTCGACGCCCGTAATTCCCGGTGCGCCGCGCGGTTATCAGTATCAGTGGTGGACAATGCTCGGAACCGAGCTTTTTGAAGCGATCGGCATTTACGGGCAGTTTCTATCCGTTGATCCCGCTACAAATACGGTCATCGTCAAAATGAGTCACTGGCCGGAAAAAGGCGGGCGCCAATATAATATGGATACGATTGCGTTGTTCCGCGCGATTCGCGCCGAGATTTCCGAAAACGATTAAACTACCTATCCAGCTTTACGGAAAGAACGATCATTGAGGTCGTTCTTTCCACGCCCTCCATCTCACCGATAGCATCGAGCGCTTTATCTATATCGGCGACGTTGGGTGCTGATATTTCAGCGAAAAGGTCATATGGTCCGTTGACGGAGTAAATCCGTCGCACTTCGGGCCGTTTCCTTAATGCCGCAATGACGCTGTTCATGACTTTCGGCGCAATCACCACAGTCACTAACGCAACAATCTGGCGTTCTTCGAACGCGGGCGCGGTCTTTACCGTATAGCCGATGATGACGCCGTCCCGGCGCAACCGTTCCATACGAACTTGAACGGTTGTGCGCGACACGCCTAGCCGGCGGGCAAGATCGCTGGTGGTCGAACGCGCGTCCTCCCGCAACAGGTTGAGAAGGGAAAGGTCTTCGCCAGAGACTTTCATTTTGTCCAATATCTATGTCACTTTGCACAATCTTAGTTGAATTTTGCGCAATTACAATATGCAAACTGATCACCGACCTGACTACCCTGCTTTGAGCAATATGGAGCGGGATATGCCTTTTGACGGATTTCGGGACTCGATCTTTCCAACCTATGCGCCGCCCAAGATAGACTTCATCGAAGGACGCGGCGCCTGGCTCCGCTCCGCCGATGGCCGGCTTTATCTCGATTTTATCGCGGGAATAGCGGTCAACTCCCTAGGTCATTGTCACCCGCGTCTCGTTGAGGCGTTGCAACAGCAGGCATCACGCCTTTGGCACCTTTCCAACATGTATGATGTGCCGGGCCAACAGAAGTTGGCGGCCTCATATTGCGCGCATTCCTTCGCCGACTCGGTGTTCTTCACCAACTCGGGCACCGAAGCCGTCGAATGCGCGCTAAAAGCGGCTCGCCGTTATCATTATGTAAACGGCGCCCCGGAACGCGTCGATGTAATTGGTTTTGACGGCGCCTTTCACGGGCGCACCTATGCCGCCGTCAACGCTGCAGGCAATCCCAAATATGTCGAAGGATTTGGGCCGCGTCTTCCCGGTTACAAGCAATGCGAATTCGGCGATCTCGACGCGCTGGAAAAAATGATCGGCGTCAAAACGGCGGCGATCATCGTCGAACCCGTGCAGGGCGAAGGCGGATTGCGGCCGCTTTCGACGGAGCAACTCACCTCTATCAGATCAATGTGCGACGCCCACGGAATCCTTCTAATTTACGATGAAGTCCAATGCGGAGCCGGTCGCACCGGAAAACTATTTGCCCATCAGTGGGCTGAAAATGCAGACCCCGACATCATGGCGTTGGCGAAGGGCGTCGGCGGCGGATTCCCGCTGGGCATGTGCCTCGCCACGCGCGCGGTAGCGCAAAGCATGACGGTCGGCACCCATGGCACGACCTATGGCGGCAATGCGCTTGCGGTCGCCGTCGGTCAAGCTGTGCTGGAGGAAATGCTCGCGCCCGGCTTTATGGATGGAGTCAACGCTGCCGCGAAACAGCTCAACATCGGGCTCGAACGGATTGCGGCGCTGCATGCTGACAAGGTCGTTGAAGTTCGCGGCAAAGGATTATTGACTGGACTTCGTCTGTCCGTTCCTCATACGAAAGTGCGAGATGCCGCACGCGACAAAGGTCTTCTCGTCGGCGTCGCCGGCGCCGATGTCGTGCGCATGGCGCCGCCGCTCAATGTCACTAGCGAGGAAATTGAGAAAGCGCTCTACATCTTGAACGAAGCCCTCGTCGCAACGCCGGCAGGCTAAGTCGTGACGCAACGACGCGACACTGTCAGCGAGTTCGTGATTCGGCTTGCGGAACCCGAGGATCTAGCAGGGTTCATGAGTCTCGCGGCCCTGGCCGGTCCGGGCTTCACCAGCCTTCCAGTTGACGAAGCCAAACTGCACAGCATGCTGGCGGGGAGTCGCGCCGCGGCGGGTGGCGCAGACGGCGCCATCGTGCTGGCTATGTCAGAGCGCCGGTCGGGGGCCATTGCAGGCTGCGCCGCAGTCAAGCGCGGCGGCCCCAAACGCCCCGGCTTCGCAAACTTTCGGATATTGGATAAAAACGACGGGTCGGCGAAATCGCTGCAGATCAGCGACGACTACTGTGCTCTTACAGAAATCGGCGCGCTCTTCGTTCATCCGGACTTTCGCAGCGGCGGCGCGGGGAAAGCGCTCGCTCAGTCCCGGTATATGTATATTGCAACAGCGCCGCATTCTTTTGGCGACACCGTATTCGCCGAATTGCGCGGAGTCATCGGCGCCGACGGCGATTCGCCTTTTTTTGAAGCGGCTTGCCGACCATGGCTCGGAATGAGCTTTATGGAAGCCGACCGGATCTGTGCGAGCGGCGAGAACGATCGACTTGTCGCCATGCTGCCCGCGCAGCCTATCTCGACGAGAGATTTCCCAGACGCAGCATTGCATGCCATTGGCGCCTGCCACGACAGCGGCAAGGCCGCACGCGCGATGCTCGAAAGAGAGGGATTTCGTTTTGACGGGGTGATCGACCTGCTCGATGGCGGGGCGCTCGTCGCTGCGAAAACAAAGTCTCTGACAAGCCTTCGTTTGTCGCGCACTGTTCACCTGAAATCCGCGCCCGAAGAGTCCGGCGATCAAGACCTGCTCTTTGCGACGATGCGCGCGACTTCTTTCCGGTGCATTTCCGGACGCGGCTCGCTCACGGAAGACGCGGTGATTTGTAGTGAGCGTATTCGAAGCGCACTGGAGATTTCCGATGGCGAGCTGGTCAATGTTTCACCGCTGTCGTCGCGTGCAACTTCAAGAACCTCAAATCCAAACATGTCGAAGCTAGAAGCAACAGAAAAATTATGACCGACACACACACTTTCGACTGGCGGGATCCGCTGCTGCTGGAAAGCCAGCTGACCGACGAGGAGCGGATGATCCGCGATGCGGCGCGGGG
>CAZAOB010000058.1:0-21641 GCA_964486635.1 uncultured Caulobacterales bacterium
GAAAGTGCGGCCAGACTCTAACGCTCAGGCTGGACCACTCAATGAACCCCGGTCAGGGGGGGCTTGTTTGCATGGACCGGCTTTCCATTGTTAAACGCAACGGAAATTAATCGTTCTAGGACCGCCGCATTAACGCGCGATACTGTTGCCGGGTTGGTATTATCGCCCCTCATCAACGGCGCGCTAACGTAGTAGCGATAGACGCGATTAGGTATTTTCTTGGCGTAGTGCGGCAGCATTGAGGTGACATTGTGAAACTAACCCGGAGTCTGGACTACTTTCATAATGTCACCTCAGTTTCTTGACTAGCTTAGATCTGCGCCAAAAAAGATCGCAAGTTCGCGCTGGCTGACTTCGCCATTTTTGTCGCTGTCGGCCTTGGTGAACGACGCATCAATAAAGGAATCGATTTCGGCTCGTTCGGCGGATGCTTCATCGTATTTCAAGCGCAGATCGACGAGCGGATGCAGCCATTTGCTGAATTCATAGTGATCAAGCTCGCCGGAAAAGTCTGTATCGAACGCGGGAAATTCCCGCCCAATCCTAACTTCAATCGTATTGGGGGTTGCGTAGACTTCGCCGATTTTCTCACCCGTGAGCGAATGCTCATCTGCGACAGCCGCGGCGAACGCCGAGATAGCGATGGCTGTAACGGTTGCGGAAACAATTCTGGCTGCCATGGTGTCATCCCGTCGTGGCTGAGGTCATATCATTGCGGCCCGAGATTGTGGGCCGCATGATCTTCAATTTGGAGTAATTTTCGATATTTTTGGCAAAAAATCAACCATAATGCGTCAGAAAGCTTGCCTAATCGCCAAAATTTCGAAAATATGTCCGAATTGACACGCCGCACATTCGGGCCGCGCAATGGGAAAGACCACGCCATGAAACTTTTATCGATCATACGCCGAAACACGATCAGGGTCACGGCTGTAATCACTGCGTGTACATTTGTTCCCATGGCGCCCGCGCAAAGTCTGGCGCAGACGCCGCCGAGTACAATCGAAGATCCAATGCGCCGCTGCGAAGCGCTGGCGCTGGCGAACTTCGAAAGCGCCGCGGATCGCCCGGCGAAAATTGTTCAAACAACCTATTACAAAGCCAAGCCCGCATCAGCGCGCGAGACACGCTTCTTCCACAAGCGCGGCGTATCGCAGGGTAACCCGACGCCGGCGGGCATGAAGACTTTCCCTGAGCACTGCCACGTTGAAGGCTATATCACACCACACATCCAGTTTTCGCTGATGCTTCCGGCGCCAGACAAGTGGAACGAGAAGTTCATGCTCGGCGCTTGCGACGCGTGGTGTGGCAAAGTTCATACGGATATCACGGTGCCTGGTCTTTACGATGGATATGCATCGATCACTAACAATGGGGGTCACTACAGCAAGGCGCCGTTTGACGGCGTCTGGGGCTATGACAATGAAGAAGCGAAAATCACTTTCGCCTATCTCGCAAACCACTTAAGCGCGCAAGCCGGAAAGGCCATCGCCAAGTCATTCTACGGTAAGGACGTCACTTATTCCTATATCGCCGGGTTTTCCAAGGGCGGTAATGCAGGGTTGATGTCGGTGCAGCGATATCCGGAAGATTTTGACGGCGTGATCGTCAAGGCGCCGGTCATTCCCTACAACGAGAAAAACGCGATCCATCTCGCCTGGATGGCGAAGGCCGTGTATCCCGAGAACGACCATGAGCCAGTAATTTACAGCGACAAAGCTCCGTTGATTGATGCGGCGGTTCTCGAAGCTTGCGACGAGTTGGACGGCGTTAAAGACACCATCGTGGACGACCCGTTTCAGTGTAATTTTGATCCTGTTGTCTTGCTCTGCAAGGAGGGCCAATCCGAAATCCTAAATCAGTGCCTCAACGAAGCGCAGGTTGAAGCCGTTCGAAAGCTGTACTCGCGCCCGACGGACAATAAAGGAAATGAGTACTTCGATGATTTTGTGGCGCCCGGAACTGAGAGCGATTGGGCGCGGACCTTGCTGCCGGTGCGGGGCGCAGACGAGCTTCCATTTGCACTGACCGCCGGCCAGTCTGGCATTCGCTATATGGTAATGGATAAGGCGCCCGGCCCGGATTACGACTGGCGGGAATTCTATTATCCGCGCGATAAAAAGAAGCTGACGAAAACCAGCAAGATGATGAACCCTGACGATGTGGACCTCCGCGCCTTTAAGGAACGCGGTGGGAAGCTGATCATCATTCACGGCTGGGCGGACGTGCTCATCTCTCCGGTCAGCACGATCAACTGGTTTGAAGAGATGACAGAGGCCATGGGCGGCCGCGAGGCCGTCGCCGATTTCGCTCAGCTCTACCTTGTGCCGGGCATGCATCACGGTTCTGGTGGTCATGGGCCGCATGTGTTCGACGCGCTGACTCCGCTCGAAAAGTGGGTGGAACAAGGTGTTTCGCCGGACGAGCTTCTGATGACCGACGAACCGGGCGAAAAAAACTACCGTGAGAGAACATTCTATCCGTATCCGGACATATCAGCCTACAAGGGCGAGGGCGATCCTAGTCTGGCCACCAGCTACGAACGCGTGCGCAAATAGGGCTTGAACTTGCATTGCTAAGCACCTGCTCGGCTTTGCATTGGAACTGACGATAGGGGCGGTGGGATGAAAGCAGTTTGGACGGCGCTGGTCTATGGTGCGGCGGGCATGTTGATGTCCAGCGCCTGCGTCGGCGCAGAAACCGCCGCTTCGCCATCGGCGCAATCCGCTGTTAGCATCAGCAGCAGCGCCACCTTCGACATGACGTCATCCGTCAACAACCGGACTTACCGGATATTTGTCTCCTGGCCTCATGAAGCGCCTCCGGCCGAAGGCTATCCCGTCATCTACATGACGGATGCGGACGCGAATTTCGGGACCATGACAGAAATCACGCGGGCCTGGACGCGAGGGCGGCGTAATCCCGGCGACGCGGCGATTGTGGTCGGCATTGGTTATCCCGAGGGCGAGAATCCCGGCCGGGAGCGCGCGCTCGATCTGACGCCATCGCTCGGTGAGATGGAAACCCCCTCGGGCTTCGGCGGCGCCACCGCATTCTTAAAGTTCGTTCTGCAAGAACTGAAGCCGCGCATTGAGTCTAGCTATCCGATCGATACGACGCGTGAGGCCTTGTTTGGCCATTCCTTTGGCGGGCTGTTCGCACTCCACACCTTGTTTAACCAGCCTGATGCTTTTGACGCCTATCTGGTCTCAAGTCCCTCAATCTGGTGGGGCGAGCGATTTATCCTCAAAGTGCTGCCGCGGCTCAGTCCAAAACTGGAAACAACCGGCGTCACTGCGCGCGTTCTGGTGACTGTGGGCGAGCTAGAACAAGTAGAAGGACCGCAGCCGGCGCCGCCCGCGGGAAGACCGCCTTTGCCGGGTGTGGCAGACCGCACGCAGGTCGACGACGCCAGGAATATGGCGGCGCAATTGGCGAACACGCCGGGAATCCACGCGCAACACGTCTTGTTCGTTGAAGAAGCGCACGGAACGGTCACGCCCGGCGCCATGAGCCGTTCGGTCAGCTTTTTCTTTGATGAGGACGCCGCATTGCTTCAACCTGCGACTGCGCGGCCAGATGATACGACATCCCCGAAGACCGAAGTTCCGAGTGCGGCGGAGTATGTGGCGATGACGCCGGAGGAACGGTACCGCCTGCGCGTAGATGTCCGTTCATGGCCCGAACAGGAGCGTCGCGCGTTTCTTTCGCGCCTGAAGTACAATCTTGAAGCAGGACTGTGGTACGATGAGCAGTTCGCGCTTCATGAAGAGCGCAACGCCATGGACAAAAAACACGGGACGCGTCCCGTAAACTGACGGCGCAGCAATGGTGATGGCCAGCGGTCAAAACAAAATCCTGATCGTGGAGGATGACGCGGAGATTTGCGCGCTGGTTGAGCATTATCTTACGGGGGCGGCATTCTCGGCGGTAATCGTCAACACTGGCGCGGATATGAAAGATGTCCTCAGCGTACAGGACTTTGACGCCATCATTCTTGATCTCAACTTGCCGGACGCCGATGGCCTCGATCTTTGCCGCTATATTCGCGCAGAACGCGATATTCCGATCGTCATATTGACAGCGCGCGGAGATCCGATCGATCGCATCGTCGGTCTTGAGCTCGGCGCCGACGATTATCTCGCCAAACCCTTCGAGCCACGAGAGCTTGTCGCGCGCCTCAAGAGCGTGCTGCGCCGGTCAGCGCGGTCCGAAACCACCTCCGCGCACGGCGATGCTCAATACATGTTTGAGGGTTGGTCAATGAGTGTTGATCACCGCGCTCTGATAGACCCTTCAGGCCGTATGGTGGCCCTATCGGGAGTTGAGTACAGACTGCTCAAAATCTTTCTCGATCACCCCAATGAAGTTTTGAGCCGTGAGAAATTGCTTGAGCTTGGAGCCGGCGCGTTCGGGGCCGAGCATGACAGAGCGGTCGATCTACAGGTCAGCCGGCTGCGTACAAAGCTTAAGAACGGGAACTCCGGCGAGGGGTTCATCAAAACTGTCAGGCAGGCCGGGTATAGATTCAACGCCGACGTTAAAAGCCTCCCGTGAAAAGTCCGCTGTCATTTCTGGACACGATGGGTGGGCGCATTTTTGCGCTGCTTTTCATCGGTCTCGTTTTCGCCGGGGCCGTCGGCGTCAACACATCTGCTTTGCAGCGGGCGAGCGCGCTCGAAGAATTGCAGAATGCGCGCGCTGCGGACCGGGTTTCTGAGTTCCTGAAGCATGAGGAATCTGCAGGCGTAATTCCAGGCGTTTCTGTTCTCGCGGTAAAGCCGACCGTTGAAAGCGCCAATGCCATGCTGACGCGCTATCTCTCGGAAAAGCTTTCGGACTCCGCAAGCATCGAAGGGTTCACAGCTCCCTTGCAGGTTTGTTTTCCCGATATGGTTGAGCGAACGCGCCCTGCCGCCGAAAGCCCATATTGGCGAATGCGGCCGCCATCATGCTGGGTTGCGAGAATCGAAACTGACGCCGGCGCAGTGAAATGGCTGAGCGTCGAAACGCCCATGACTGTGGTGAATACGCCGTCAGCCTTTGATCCGCTCTATCTGGGCGCGCTTTTCGGCGCTGCTGCGTTACTGGCCTATATAGTCGCCCGTATTGCGTCTGCTCCCTTGCGCCGTCTTTCGCGATCGGCCGCAGAATTGGGCGATGGAATCGAGGGCGGAAGGTTCGATGAAAGCGGCCCGCTGGAGGTGCGGTCGGCGGCGGCGGCGCTCAACCGGATGCAGGAAAAAATTACGAGTCAAATCGCCGAGCGCACTCAAATGCTCTCCGCCATCGCTCACGATTTGCAGACGCCGCTTACACGCATACGCCTTCGCCTCGATCATCTCGAAAGAGGAGAGATTTATGAAAAGCTGCTGTCCGATACGGATGAAATGCGGCAACTCGTACGCGAGGGGCTCGATCTGGCGCATGACGTGATGCCAGATGAAAAGATCGTCCAGATCGATCTCGACTCACTGGTTGACAGTATTGTCTGCGACGCATGCGAATCCGGCGCCGAAATAGTCTTCGTCGAACGGTCGAATTGCGATGTGTGGGCGCGCCCGCTGGCGCTGAAAAGAGCCATCGTCAATATTCTAAACAATGCGGTTCGATATGGACGCGACGTGGAAGTGCGTGCGGAAACAATTGACGGTGATATGGCGTGCATCGTTGTTCTGGACCGTGGTCCCGGGGTTCCGGAAGATCAACTGAAAATGATTCTGGAGCCGTTTCGACGGCTGGCGGACAAACGCGCCGCCAGCCGCGGAGGAACGGGGCTGGGACTAGCCATCGCCAATCGATTCGCTGAGTTGAATGGCGGCTCGCTGACCCTTGCTAATCGCCCTGGAGGCGGTTTGAGAGCAGAGTTAAAGGTGCGAGCGACGCCGTTTGAAAGTTAGTCTTCAATTTTCGCCAGACCTGCCGCGGCGATTTGTTCGTCGATGTCCGCAGGTGCTCCTGAGACGCCGATCGCGCCCAGAAATTCGCCGCTATGTTGTACGGCGAGCCCACCCGGAAGCGCCGCGAGATCGCCAAGCGATAGTAACGCGGTAGAACCCTTATTGATCTCTTCCATCGCCGTCCGACTCGACCCGCGGAACAGCAATGCTGTCTTCGCTTTATTCACGGCAAGAGCAAAAGCCACGGGTTTTGCGCCGTCCATACGCGCCGATGCGATAATGTCGCCGCGTGCGTCAATGACGACGATTGCGACGTTGCGCTCTTGCTTTGCAGCTTCTTTTAGCGAGCCATTCAACATTTTCGCCGCGCTTTCATAGGCGAGCGATTGCGTGACGTAAGTTTCCGCCGCCAATGCCGGCGCGCCGCAAAAAGCAATCACGGCGAACAATAGAATTGAAATTTGGCGCATAATTAATCCTTTGAAGCTCGCATTTTCCGCTGTGAATCGATGATAAAAGCTTGCACTGCGTCTATCTCTGCTGCGCTCAATGAGTCGCCGAAACCGGCCATGCCGCCATAGGCCATCGCTCCTTCGCCGACGACAAGATGGAAGGCGTCGTGAGTGGAAGGCGGCAGGTTCCAGAGATTGGGATACCCGTTTGGCGCTCCCATGGGCGCATGACAGCGTCCGCAATAGTCGCGATAGGTTTTGAAGCCAAGAGCAACTTCTTCCTGCGAATAAATTTCGTCTGAGTAGATGGGGTGGACATTGGGTTCTTCGCGCAGCGGCGGAGGTTCAACTGCTCCACCACCGATTTTGAAGACTATCAGCCGCTCAAAGTTTTCGCGGTCGCGCGCGGCCATCCCGGGCAGAAAACGGGCATTCTGAGCGCCGCCATACCCGGCGGCGATTGCGACATATTGAACGCCATCGATCCGGTATGTGATCGGCGCCGCCATGATTCCCGTGCCGGTGTCGATAGAATGAAGGACATTACCGGATACTGCGTCAAACACGCGGAAGATTCCGTCGGATGCGCCCTGAAACACAAGCCCGCCAGCCGTAGCCAATGCGCCGCCCGACCACCAGCCGAGATCTTTGCTGCGCCAAACTTCCTTCTGTGCGAGGGGATCCCAAGCCTTGAGATAGGAACGCATGGACGGTGTCGGTGCGTTTTCAGGCAAGACGTCATCAGCGGCGAACGGCGGCGCCTTTACATCGGCTTTGGTGTTGACGGTGTGTGTTCGCGCAACATCATCTGTCTGCAGGCTGAACTTCTGCGGCATCTCAAGAACAGGAATATAGACGAGCCCGGTCTCTTCGCTGAGCGCCATGGGCTGCCAATTATGGCCGCCCGGCGTTCCGGGCCAGATAATTTGTGATTGCTGATCGTAAAACGCGGAATCGGATATGACTGGCCGGCCGGATTGCAGATCTATTCTTTCCGCCCATGTTACGGGGGTGTATTTTTCAGCGGATAAGAGCTCGCCCGTTACCCGGTCAAGCACATAAAAAAACCCGTTCTTCGGCGCTTGCATCAGTACTTTTCGAGCGGCGCCGTCAATTTCCAGGTCCGCCAGTATGATGTTTTGTGTTGCTGTATAGTCCCAGCTGTCGCCCGGTGTTGTCTGATAGTGCCATTTTAACTGACCGCTCGCCGCGTCGATGGCGAGGATCGACGAGAGAAACAGATTGTCGCCGCCGCCGGGGTCGCGTGTCCATTTCGGCCACGGCGACCCATTTCCGACGCCGACGAACAGCAGTCCGGTGTCTTCGTCATATGTCATGGAATCCCAGACGGTTCCGCCGCCGCCGAGATCAAATCGTGTTTCCGCGCCCCAACTTTCTCTGGCTATTGTGATTTCATCGTGCTCGTCGGCCCCGGGTCCGGGAACTGTATAGAAGCGCCAGACCAGTTCGCCGGTCTTGGAGTTAAATGCACTGACATAGCCGCGCACGCCTAGCTCAGCGCCGCCGCTTCCAATGACAATGAGATCTCCGGCGATTCGCGGCGCTCCGGTGATCGCATATGACAAATCGCGATTCGGCAACGTATCAGTTTTCCATTGTTCCTCGCCGGTTTCGGCGTTTATCGCCACCAGGTATCCGTCGAGCGTTCCGACGTAAACTAAACCGTCTTTCAAAGCAGCACCGCGATTCACTGCGTCGCAACAGGCCCGTCGCGCCCACGCGCCGTCGACGTCAGGATCGTGCACCCATTTTTCTTGCCCGGTGATCGCGTCGACCGCATAAACGACGCTCCACGGACCTGTGAAGTACATGGTTCGTCCACTGACGAGCGGGGTTGCTTCGACGCCGCGATGGGTGCGTCCGCGCACAATGAAATCGTCATATGTCCACGCTAGACCGAGACGATTTACGTTGCTGCGATTAATGTCGGCGAGAGGCGAAAAGCGCGTTTCTGTCGAGGTGAGACCATGCAAAAGCCATTCAGAGTCGGCAGGCTTTGTCGTGTCGGCGGTGGGCTGCTCCACAGCGGCATCCGCTGACGTTGCGCTTTTATTCTCGCAGGCAGCTCCTGCGAAGATCAGAGAGCTTGCCAACAATGCCAAGAAAATGCGGTTTTCCATGCGTTCCCGAGCTGCTCGATCGCTATGTTCGTCGGGTCACTAAACGCCGGGGCGGGCCGCCTGTCAATAAAATTTCGAAATTTTGCCGCTAGCGTGCGCGCTTCCGTGCGGGCGGCGTCACTTGGTCCCCTGCAGCGAATTCTTCGCGATCGACAATGGCTTTGCGCACTTCGTCAGCAGTCTGTTGAAGGTGATGTTCGATCAGGCTGCAGGCTTTGAGCGTGTTTCTCTTGATGACGGCATTATAGATTCCTGCATGCTCGTCCTGGATGTCTCGGTGGCCGCGAGATTCTCGCAAAGATACGCGACGATACCGTTCAGACTGCTGATAGAGCAGATTGCGCAAGCGAATTAGCCAAGGCGAATTGCAGGCTGATACCAGAACGGAATGAAACTCGCGATTGCATTGCTCCCACTGCTTCGACAGGCTCGGAGAGATATCTGCCGACGATTCGGGAAGGCTCTTCTCCACCTTTGAAAGTCTTTCATAGGTGTCTGTCAGTGCGGTTTCCCAATCCTTGTCACCGTTTTGAATCGACAGTGCGAGCGCTTGAGTTTCGAGCAGACCGCGAGTGCGTGTAACATCATCGAGATCGGCCAAAGAAAGCGGCGCTACCCAAAAGCCGCGTTGACCTTCGGTCACCACAAGCATGTCGCCAACGAGCCGCGACAACGCTTCCCGCAGCGGCGACATGCCGACATCGTAGGCGTCGAGAAGTCCTTCAAGCTTTAGCTTTGTGTTCGGCGGGTACTTGCCGCTCAGAATATCTTCGCGCAGTTGCGAGTAAGTTTCATTTGCAAGTGTTCGTCCCTGAGTATTGATCGGCGTGACAATGCTGGCCTGCCTGGTTGATTTCTTTTTTGTCGCAGCCGGTTTTTTTGCCATGAACGAATCTATTGTTGGTTTGCAATGATTTGTAATAGCCGGAGCGGGTCGCGGCGGAAAGACAAGATTACGAAATTTCAGGATCCCCGTCAGTGAGAAAATCCCACATGCGCTCAATGATGCCGCCGGAGTAGACTGCGCGTGCGGCGCAGTCTTCCTTGCTCAAGACCGGCGCTTCGCCACCATGCAGGGCGGACAGGCAGTCGAGCTCAACACGGGCAGAGTCTTCAAGATACCAGGTTAGTGTCAGCGCTTGTTCCATCGACTGCGCGGCAATCACCGCACCATTGCCGCGCATGACGATGGCGTTGTTGTCGCCAAGCAGATCCGCGAGTTCCGCAGCTTTCGCGTCGTTTCGCAGCAATTGCGGATCCGCCCAGAATGGCGGTTTGGGCCAGAAATAAGCGCCAAAACCGTGTCGCGGTGATGGCGTCTGGCCGAGCGCCGACAGGCTGATGATTTTAGGCGGCTGGCACCGGACGATGGCGTTCACGTTTTTGCGCCGCCTGTAGATTTCGCGGTGAATGCGCAGTTCCCCGAGAAGTCCGTCCGGGAATGGGCCGTTGATAGGGACTTTAGTGCACTCTTCAGCAGGCTCAACCAGCCCCAATGGCTTGCCGGGCGACGCCAGCATGAGGTCGGCGTCAATTCGCAGAGAACAGTGCCCGTAGGCGTGGGCAAGGCCGTGTCGGCCAAGCGCCCGGGCCGCGATTCGAATAAGGCGCCCCTGTTCAACATGGCTCATGCCTGGCTGGTCTCCTTTTGGTAATGTCGTTGCGCCAAGCTTCCCGGCGAGCCATCGGCTGTGTCAAGAAAAAGTTTCGAAATTGTTGCTTGCCTTTCACATGTTCGGGCGAAAAAATCGCGCAAAATTCGCCTGTTGAGACTTCCGTCAGATCCGAAATCTATTGAATTTCGAAATTTTGGCGTTACATTCGTTTCCTAGGGGCGCTGTTCATGGCGCGGATTATGCCAAACGCCGGCAGGGAACAAAATAAATGAGCGTCTCGTCACCGCAAATCCTGTCCAAGCCGCTGCCCGAGGTCGGGCATTTCATCGGCGGTTCATATGTGCGGGGGCAGGGCGATACTTTTGAAAAGGTCAATCCCGCCACCGGCGAGGTTGCCAAGCTGGTCGCCGCCGCGACCCGCAACGAGGTGGATCAAGCCGTCGCTGCTGCAAAAAAGGCCTTGAATGGTCCTTGGGCGAAACTATCAGTACAGGAACGATCCGGCGTTTTGCGTAGGATCGCTGCGGAGATTGCGAAGCGGCAGGATGAATTTCTCCACGCAGAAATTCTGGACACCGGCAAACCTATCAGCCTCGCTTCTCATCTGGATATTCCGCGCGGGGCGGCAAACTTCAATATTTTTGCTGACCTGATTGTTGGCGTTCCAACCGAAGCGTTTGAAATGATGACGCCTGATGGCGAGGGCGCGATTAACTACAGTATTCGCCGCCCCCGGGGTGTGATTGCAGTGATCAGCCCGTGGAACCTGCCGCTGCTGCTGACAACCTGGAAAATCGCGCCGGCGCTTGCTTGTGGCAATACAGTGGTGGTCAAACCGTCTGAAGAAACGCCATCGACCGCGACGTTGCTCGGAGAAGTGATGAACGCTGCTGGCGTGCCGCCGGGCGTTTTTAATGTCGTAAATGGTTTCGGTCCGAACAGCGCGGGAGAATTTCTTACGACACATCCCGAGGTGGACGGCATAACCTTTACGGGGGAGACAACTACGGGCGAAGTCATCGCCGGAGCCGCAGCCAAAGGCGTACGCCCGGTGTCTCTTGAGCTTGGCGGAAAAAATGCGGCGATTATCTGCAAAGACGCGGACCTCGACAAAGCGTCCGAGAGCATCGCGCGCGCAGTCTACATGAACACTGGCCAGGTTTGTCTTGGCACGGAACGGGTTTACGTCGCGCGCGAAGTCTTTGACGATTTCGCAGAAAGGCTGGTCGCGCGCGGCAAGGCCTTGAAGCCCGGAGACCCGTTCGACAAGTCGACCTCGTTTGGCCCGCTGATCAGCGCGGAACACCAGCGTAAAGTCCTGCGCTACTACAAGATCGCGGCTGACGATGGTGCGGAAATACTTCTGGGTGGCGGGGCGCCAAAAATGGATGGCGCATTTGCAAATGGCAGCTGGATTGAGCCGACGGTCTGGAAAGGTCTGCCGGCTGCATCCAGAGCCCTGCATGAAGAAATTTTCGGCCCCTGCTGTCATCTTGAACCATTTGACGATGTCGATGAGGCTGTCGCGAAAGCGAACGATACGCCCTACGGCTTGGCTGCATCGCTTTGGTCGAAGGACGTTTCGACTGCCCACAAAGTCGCCGCGAAAATCGAGGCCGGCATAGTCTGGGTGAACTCATGGTTCTTACGCGATTTGCGCACGGCCTTTGGCGGCTCAAAGCGTTCCGGCATCGGCCGTGAAGGCGGCGTGCATGGCCTCGAGTTTTATTCGGAACTGAAAAATATCTGCGTCAAACTGTAAAGCGAATTGGCGAAGCAGAGCGAGCGACGCCTCCAGACGAGTTGATGAATGCCTGAAGCAACGATCACCACCGCCGCTGATAGTCTCGCTGAAGCGTTCGCCACGCGCTCGCCTTGCGAGCCCATCAAGGAGGCCATTGAACCTCTTGGTCTCGAAGGCGCTTACAAAGTTCAGCACGATCTGACGCGAAGGGCGATTGCGGCAGGCCGCAGGATCGTTGGCCGGAAAATCGGACTGACCTCACTGGCGGTCCAGCGTCAGCTCGGCGTTGATCAGCCGGATTTCGGTTGTCTCTTCGCCGACATGGCTGTTGCAGATGGCGATCCGATTCCCATGGGCCGCTTAATTCAGCCAAAGGCGGAAGCCGAAATCGCGTTTGTGCTTAGAAAGTCTATTGATAGAGAAAATCCGACGCTCGCGGACGTGATCGATGCGATTGCCTATGCACTGCCCGCCATTGAAATTGTCGACAGCCGTGTGCGCGATTGGAACATTTCGATCTACGATACGATCGCCGACAATGCTTCATCGGGATTGTTCGCTTTGGGCGGCGCGCCAAAGAAGATCGACGATGTCGATTTGCGCCTCTGCGGCGCTGTGATGGAAAAGAACGGCGACCCAATTTCGTTTGGTTGTGGCGCGGCATGTCTGGGCAATCCGCTGAATGCCGTGCTGTGGCTCGCCAACAAACTGGTTGAAGTAGAGAAGCCGCTGCAGGAAGGCGACGTCGTCCTGTCCGGCGCGCTCGGCCCCATGATCACGGCTGCTGCTGGCGACCGGTTTCATGCGCGAGTGAACGGACTTGGTGCGGTTACCGCGATTTTTTCGGATGATGTAGAACGATGAGTATGAAGGCGGCGATCATCGGCTCGGGTAATATCGGCGTCGATTTGATGATGAAGATGTTGCGCAGCAGCGGTTCTTTGGAGCTTGCGGCGATGGTCGGCATCGATCCGGACTCCGATGGTCTGGCGCGGGCGAAGAAGCTCGGCGTTGCGACCACCCATGAAGGGCTGGACGGACTGCGCGCCATGCAGGATTACGCCGAAATCGGCATCGTGTTCGACGCTACTTCAGCCAAGGCGCATCTTGCGCATGCGCCAGTGTTGAAGGCGGACGGCAAACAGGTGATCGATCTGACACCAGCAGCTATCGGCCCGTATGTGGTGCCTCCGGTAAATTTCGATGCGATGACCGGGGCGCAGAACGTCAACATGGTCACCTGTGGCGGGCAGGCGACGATACCCATCGTCGCCGCCGTTTCTCGCGTTGCCGACGTTGAGTATGCGGAAATCGTCGCGTCCATTTCGTCGCGATCGGCCGGGCCGGGTACGCGCGCCAATATCGACGAATTCACCGAGACGACGTCGCGCGGGATTGAAGCGGTCGGCGGCGCAAAACAGGGCAAAGCGATCATCATTCTCAATCCCGCCGAGCCGCCGCTGTTGATGCGCGATACGGTTTATTGTCTCGCTGACACGGAAGACGAAGCAGCGGTTCGCACGTCGATTGAAACCATGGTGGGCGAAGTGCAGAAATACGTCCCTGGTTACCGGCTGAAGCAAGAAGTCCAGTTTGAAAAGCTCGGGCACAATTCGAAAGTGCGGACGCCGAACGGAACGATGGCGTCAGGACTGAAAGTGTCCGTGTTTCTGGAAGTCGAGGGGGCAGGTGATTATCTGCCGAAATACGCCGGCAACCTCGACATCATGACATCCGCAGCATTGGCGGTGGGCGAACGCGTCGCCGCTCAGCAGGAACGAATGGCGGCGGCGTCATGAGCAAACTTTATATTCAGGATGTGACGCTGCGCGACGGAATGCACGCCATCCGTCATCAATACGGCTTAGAGCATGTGACCGCTATTGCGGCTGCGCTGGACGCGGCGAAAGTCGACGCCATTGAAATTGCGCATGGTGATGGGCTTTCCGGCGCAAGTTTCAATTATGGTTTCGGCCGGCATAGTGACCTTGAGTGGATTGCGGCCGCGCGCGAGGTTGTGCGCCATGCGAAATTGACGACTCTGTTGCTGCCGGGCATTGGTACGATTGACGATCTCAAAGCTGCCGCTGACGCCGGCGTGGAATCAGTTCGCGTCGCCACCCATTGTACTGAGGCCGATATTTCCAAGCAGCATATCGAAAAGGCGCGGGAGTTCGGTCTCGATGTCGCTGGCTTTTTGATGATGTCTCACATGTCGCCGCCTGAAATACTCGCCGAGCAGGCTAAGCTGATGGCGAGTTACGGCGCGCATTGCGTCTACGTAACTGACTCCGGCGGCGCGCTCACCATGAAGACCGCAGAAGAACGCGTGCGCGCGCTTCGCGCGGCACTGAAAGACGAAACGCAAATCGGCATCCACGCCCATCACAATCTGTCGCTTGGCGTCGCCAATTCGCTCATCGCTGTGGAATTCGGCGCCATAAGAGTTGATGCGTCGCTTGCCGGCATGGGCGCCGGCGCCGGGAATGCCCCGCTTGAAGTCTTCATTGCCGCCGCCGACCGCATGGGGCTGGAGCATGGCTGTGATTTGTTCAAGCTGATGGATGCAGCGGAAGAGCTTGTTCGTCCCTTGCAGGACCGCCCCGTCAGAGTCGACCGTGAAACGCTCTCGCTTGGTTATGCCGGCGTCTATTCGAGTTTCCTTCGCCATGCAGAAAATGCGTCTGAGCGGTTTGGCGTCGATGTGCGCGACATTCTCATCGAACTCGGCGAGCGGCGCATGGTTGGCGGTCAGGAAGACATGATCGTTGATGTGACGCTTGATTTGAAAAAGAAGAAAGAGGCCGCGTCGTGAGCGACAGGATCAACAGCTTGGCGGAAACTCTGGATGATGCGGCGTCCACAGCGACAGCAACGCCGCAGATTTCATTGGAAAACGAGATCACGCTGGAAGACGCGTATCATATACAGCGCGCCAGCATCGCCCGGCGTGAAGCGCGCGGCGAAAAAATTGTTGGCGTGAAAATGGGGTTCACCAGCCGCGCCAAAATGGAGCAGATGGGTGTCCACGATATGATCTGGGGTCGCCTCACAGACGCCATGATCGTTGAGGACGGCGGAGAGATCGATCGCAAGAATTTCGTGCATCCTCGTGTGGAGCCTGAGATTGCGTTCCTGCTGAAGGCGCCGTTGAAAGGCAAGATAAGTCTGGCGCAAGCATCAGCCGCGATCGAGGCGGCAGCGCCGGCGCTTGAAATCATCGATTCGCGCTACCGCAATTTCAAATTCTCGCTCACCGATGTTGTCGCCGATAATAGCAGTTCGTCGGGCTTTGTCGTTGGCCCGTGGCGCAAGCCGGATTTCGATTTATCCAATCTTGGAATGATCATGTCGGTGAACGGCCGCACGCAGGAATGCGGATCGAGTGCCGCGATCCTCGGCAATCCTTTGCGGTCGTTGGCGGCGGCGGCCCGTCTGGCAGGAGACGAAGTCGATCTCGGCGCCGGTTCGATCATCATGGCGGGCGGCGCGACAGCGGCCGTCGCGCTGCAGCCGGGCGACATCGTTTCGCTGGAAGTTGAAAAACTCGGCGCCGCCGGATTCAAGGTGCGAGCCTAATGCCGATCATACACGTTCATATTCTCGAAGGACGCAGTGACGAAAAGAAAAAGAAGATGGCGTTGCGTGTGAGCGAGGCTGTTTCTGAAACTCTTGGTGCGCCGCTTGAATCGATTCGCGTTCTCGTTCACGAAACATCGCCAGATGACTGGCACATCGGTGGAAAATCAAAGTCAGATCGGGACCGTGAAAACAACAACAGATAAAACGAAAGCTAGAGCGAGTTCACAGCAACTGCGGCAATTGTGGATTGTCACACACAGGTGGCTGGGACTCATACTTTTTATTCCACTCATTCTGCTGGGGCTCACCGGGTCAGCGCTTGTATGGCCTGAAGCGACCGAGAAATTCTTCCATCCAAATCGCTACAAAGTCGCGCGCGAATATCAAGAGCGTTCTGTGGCGGATTATCTTGCGGCCGCTGAAGCGGCGTTGCCTGACGGTGATCAGGTGAGCGCGCTGCGCATGCCGGAATATGCGGGGCAGGGAATACTCGCGGGCGGAAAGCCTTATCCTGTTAAGCGCGTCGGACCGCCTGCTCGTTATCGCGTTTGGCTTGATCCCGCTTCGGCGGAGGTAGTTGCTGACTGGAGCCTCGCGCCGGACGGCATGTGGTACATGCACGCGCTGCACGGACATCTGGCGACGCCGAAGATCGGACGGCCAATCGTTGGATTGCTAGGATTCATTCTTACGTTTTCAGCCTTGACCGGAATCTGGATCTGGTGGCCGCGCAACGCCAGTTTCATGAAGGGCATGCGCTGGCGGCGAGGGCCAGGCGTCAACACAAACCTTCATTATTTTGCGGGAATCTGGAGCGCTATTCCGCTGGCCATTGTTGCGTTCACCGGCGCCTGGATAGTGTTTCCGAATTCACTGGGTGCGCCCGTTTCTTTCCTTGCCGGAGAAAAAGCGCCGTCCCACGCCGGCCGCAGTCATGAGGCGGGCCCGCCGCCCTCGCCGCCGATGGCGTCGCCTGCCATCAGCGCCGATGAAGCTGTCGCCATTGCGCGCAGCGCTGGCGAAGGCGGTCGGCTCGTGTTTATCGCCATGCCGACTGAGTCGCGAAAAGTCTGGTCTGTCCACCTTGCGTGCAGCGCCGCGCCCGGCTGCGTGGAGCGCTTCGCCGTCAATGATGAAACAGGCGCCGCGCAACAGTTACATGAAGAAGAACCTAGCGCTGCTGACATCGCCGCAGAAGAAATGGAACAGATTCACCTCGGCGGGTCATGGGGCTTTATCTGGAAGCTGTTCGTTTTTGTGAGCGGGTTTCTGCCGGCTTTATTCGGCGTTACCGGCATTGTCATGTGGGTCACCCGTTCAGCGCGCAAGCGGAAATTGAAAGCGCCTGTTGCGGCGCCAACCGCCTGAAAATCATTGTGAGCCCTGTTGAATAGGCGTCGGGAGGTCAATATGAAAATGAAATTCGCTCTGTCGGCTTTGGCGTTCATGAGCTTTCCCGCAGCAGCCGCGGACTTGGAATCCGTAGACGCGGCGATTGCGAATGTCGAAAGCGACGTCATTGCCTGGCGCCGCGATTTTCACCAACATCCGGAACTCAGCAACACAGAATTCAGAACAGCGAAGCAAGTCGCAAAGCACCTTAAATCGCTCGGCTTCGAAGTAAAAACAGGCATCGCGAAAACCGGCGTAGTCGGTGTGCTTAAAGGCGGCAGACCGGGCCCGGTCATCGCTATCCGCGCCGACATGGACGCATTACCGATCAAGGAAAACACGGGGCTTTCCTTCGCATCCAAAGCGACAGCACGGTACAATGGCGAAACAGTCTCTGTCATGCATGCCTGCGGTCATGATGCGCACACCGCAATCCTCATGGGCGCCGCGAGCGTCTTGTCTGGCATGAAGGATGACCTTGCCGGGACGGTTCTGTTCGTATTTCAACCGGCTGAGGAAGGCGCGCCGGCTGGCGAAACGGGAGGTGCGGCGCGAATGCTTGCAGAGGGCGTGTTCGACGATTTGACGCCAGAAGCGATGTTTGCGCTTCATGTGGAGCCCGGTCCCGTGGGGCTAATCGATATTCGTCCAAAGGGTTTCTTGGCGGGCGCGACAAGTCTGAACATTTCACTCGCCGGAGGCGGCGCTCATGCGGCGAAGCCATGGCAAGGCAACGATCTCGTCGAGCTTAGCGCCGATATCGTCAAAGCCATGACCCGCATTTCCGGCCGCCAGGTAAATGTTTTGCAGGAGCCGACGGTGGTTTCCATCGGCGCATTGAATGCGGGCAATCGCGGCAACATTCTGCCTTCAGAGGCGACGCTTACAGGAACAATCAGAACCTACAGCCCTGAGCGCCTCGACAACGTGAAAGCGCAAATAGACAAAACCGTCGCAGATCTTGCGAATTCCTACGGCGCAAGCGCGACTGTGAAATATGGCGACTATACCCCAGCAACCATCAACGACACCAAGCTGGTGACGCGCATCCTGCCGGGTCTGCGCATGGCCGCCGGCGCCCCCGGAGTGAATAGTGATGCAACGCGCCGCTCAGCCGCCGAAGACTTTTCTTTCTTCGCCGAAAAAATTCCGTCCGCGTATTACATTTTGGGATCGACGCCCGACTTTACATCCTATGAAGAGGCGCAGGGCAACCACACGCCAGAATTCGATATTGACGAAAAGGTTCTCGCCTATGGCGTCAGAGCGCATGTGCTTGCAGCGCTGACCTACTTCGAAACGGCGACAGCTCGGCAAGACTAGTGTCGCTGGCTGCGTTTCTCTTTGCGCCCGTGCGCAAGCCTCGGCCATGGGCGTATGCGGCAGCGGCGTTCCTGTCGCAAGAAGGCGCGGCCAATGCCTCCGAAATGGGCGAAGATTCGTCGCCGTTTGTGGCTGAACTGACCTACACGGGAGAAGTCTGGACACTTGCTTCTGGCGAGGGCGGCCGAGATGCACGCTACCTGGACAATTTTGACGTCGTCGTGAACGCCGATCTTGAAGCCCTCCTGGGTTTGCGCGACACAACTATGTCTGTCTACGGCCTTTATAATAATGGCACGCCGTTCTCCGAAGACATCGTCGGCGACGCTATGGTTGTGAGCAATATCGAGGCGCCGGTCGACGCCTTCAGACTCTATGAGGCATGGATTGAGCGCCGCTTCGGCGGCGGGGCATGGTCTGCGAGGTTTGGCCTCTACGATCTTAATTCAGAATTTGACGCGCTCGAAGCATCTTCGTTTTTTATCGGCAGCGCCCATGGTATCGGAGCCGATATTTCACAATCGGGTGAAGCCGGGCCATCCATTTTTCCGATTACATCGCTTGCGCTTCGTCTGGAGTATTCGCTCACGGAACACTTGAAGATCAGAACGGCGATCCTCGATGGTGTCCCCGGCGATCCGGACGAGCCTGCAAGAACGGTCGTGAATTTGAGCAAGACCGATGGCGCGCTGATCATCACGGAAGCCGACGCAACATTCGGTCCAGTTCGAGCCATCGGCGGCTACTGGCGTTACACATCGCCCTTCGCCCGGCACGACGGTATTGGGGAACAAGACAGTGACGGCGCGTATGTGCGCGGCGAGGCGTTGCTTTTTGAGCGCGCTGACGGGGCTGGTGCGCTGGCGGGCTTTGTTCGAGCGGGTTGGGCGGATGGCGGCGTCAACCAGTTCTCGTCATTTTATTCAGCCGGGCTGGTTTATGATGGCTTGCTCAGTGATGCGGGCGCTGACCAGGCTGGAATCGCTATCGTCTATGCCGGCGTTTCTCAGCAGTACCGCGCTGCAAATCTCGGCGCCGCAGAATTTGAAGCCGTCATTGAGGCAAGCTACCGCACACCGGTCTTTGAGTGGCTCTCGCTTCAGCCCAATCTACAATACATCATCAATCCCGGCCTTGATCCGGCGCGGCGCGACGCCGTAGCTGTCGGCCTGAGATTTGAGATCGGATACGCGTCCGCATTCTAGAGTTCACGAACTAGGCAAACTGTTCGTCCGCTCGTGCAAAATCCTGGACTAACCCGGCGTCCGATGCCGCCTGTGCTTCGCGATTGCGTGCGCGCTGGAAAGACGGCCGTGCCTGCACTCGTTTCGCATGTTCGAAGATCGCCGGATAATCTCCGAGTGGAAAGCCGCCTTTGCCAGCGGTGGAGTAAGTCCAGTAAAGGTAGACATCGAGAATCGACCAGGCGTCGCCGTACCACCATGCGCCGTTCGCAAACCGATCATTTAGTTGTTTGGCGGCCGCTTTATAAGTCGCCACGCCGGCATTACGGACACCATCGACAGACGCAGCATCATTCGTGAAGCTTTCGGGGCGCATGATCTGGCGCACGGCGATGTGCAGCGTCGCACTACACCACAGCATGTCAGTAAGACCGATGGTCGAACTAAGAGGCGTTTCCTTGATTGGCAGCAAGCGTGCGGCTGGATAGGTCTGTTGCAGATAAAACAGAATGGCCGGATTTTCCGTGATCGTGAATGCGCCGATAATAAGCGCCGGCACTTTGCCTTTTGGGTTAACGCGCAGATAGGCTTCGGTTCGCTGCTCGCCCGTTCGCAGATTTATGGCTTCATCCGTATAGTCAAGGCGAATCTCTTCAAGAGCGTTTATCGTCACGCGCGAACACGCGCCGGGAAAATGAAACAGATGCGGCATTAGCGTTGTCGTCTCCTCGACGTCAAAAACTCACAGTCAAGTTGAGGCGCAGGCGGTCCAGCCAGTCATGTGGAGCGTTCACACCGGCATAAGCGGAATTCAGCGGTTTGTAGTGATAGAGGGTTGCATTCAGGATCACATGTTCGAAGAGCGCGTAGTCGATGCCGATCAAATGCGATTGATAGTTGGTGGCGATTCCCAGATTGTCATGGGAGAATGCGCCGAGGACTGCGTCGATCTCTGCTTGGGAATAGCCGTAAGCAAAGCGCCAATCGCCTTGCGACGCCGTTTGTCCCAATGAGATTTCCGTGCCAAAGCCTTCGTCGTCGTTGACGGCGGCGCCCAAATTCTTCACGTAGTCTTCCGTGATGGTGACAGGCCAATGTTCGCCGAGACCGAGATAGCTGGCGCTGGCGAGCACGTTGAACAGATCGAAGTCTGAAAGATACCCGCCCAGGCCGTTCTGAAGATTGTCGCGAAAATCACCCGCGTTCGCGCTGGTCACTGTGTCAAGACTGTAGTCGTAATATCCAACAGCTGCAGTGAAGCGCCAGTCGGGATGGGGCTCAAATGTCAGTTGAACCTGTCCGCCAAGCATGTCGCTATCGGGCCCAAGGGAAGCCTCTTCGATAATTGAGTAAACGCCGGCAGCTCTGATAGTGATTCCGCTGGCCGGCTGAAATGAATACATGGCGGCCGCACCCTGCGGATTCACATCACCGTCCCAGACAAGGTCGGTGCGCATGAACGGGTTTGCGAACTTTCCGCCAACAAGGCTCACACCATTATCGAAATCCAATCGAGCGTACATCCTGCTAAGGTTCACTTCGAAATCATCGACGAAGTCCGACAGGGTGACGTGAACGGAGTTAGGATCGTCTGCGTCACCCGTCGACATCTCTGCTCCGATCGTAACCACAGAGTTCACCTGATAATCTGCACGGATCCGACCGCGCATTACGCCGCGATTGCGGTCGGGCGCATCCACGTCGCTAAAATTTCCCTCATAACGGAGCTGAAGATCGCCAGAGAACTGAAGCCGAGCAGTTTCGGCCGTCGCCGCCATGGATGTCAGTCTTGGTTGATCTGCAGGCGGGGGAACGGCCTCAGTAGAAACGACGCTTGAGGAAAGCGGACTGATATTCTCTTCCAACCTGTCGGCGAGCAGCGATTCAACCTTGTCGATTTTTGCATTAAGCGCCGACTGTTCTTGCTTCAACTCCAACAGCATGGTCCGCAACTCATCGTCAGAGAGTTGCTGGGCCCATGCGGGTGAAGCTGCGGCTGCGATGTAGGCGATGGCGGCAGCGCTGGCGCAAAGTGCGACGGAAGGGTGGCGCATAAGCTGACTCCGATCTGTACTGACGGAGCCAAGAATATCGAAATTATTGGATACGTGAACCTAAAATGAGACCATTTTCTCAAAAATGGCCATAAAATATCGAAATATTGTCCTTTGGGCGCTCACTGAAACGCCTGGATGCCGGTCATGGCGCGCCCGAGAATGAGCGCATGAATGTCGTGCGTGCCTTCATAGGTGTTGACGGTCTCGAGGTTCATCGCGTGACGCAGCACGTGATATTCGTCGGAGATGC
>CAZAOB010000059.1:0-21210 GCA_964486635.1 uncultured Caulobacterales bacterium
TGTCTGTATTTGTCATTATTAGAGAAAGCCGCCCCTTGTCAGTTGCGTAGTAGCAGAAAGCGCCGCGCGGGATAACACGGCAGCCATTCGGCGCCTATGCCTTCCGGCCGGACCCGTTTTGGAAAGGCCGATGGCAGCTGATCCCCTAGGAAGGGCTTCGCAACAGGATCAATTCGCAGAGGCGCCGCCTATGGCGCGTCTCGCGCATCTCGCCGGGGCATCCGTCCGTCGATGGGCGGCCACCGATCTGGCGCGCATTTCCTTGTGGGCGCCGGTGATGATCGCTATCGGCGCCGGTTTGTATTTCGGTCTGAAGGCAGAGCCGCCATGGCACTGGTCTTTGATCGTCATGCTGCTGGGCGCCGTCATGTGGCACGCCTCGTCCATGCTGCGCGTCGTCGGCGCTGCTTTGGTCTTGCTCGCACTTGGATTCGCCGCCGCGGATTTTCGCACAGCGCAAGTGGACGCGCCGCAGCTACACCGCGAGCTGGGCGTTGTCTGGACGACTGGCAAAATCGTCTCGGTCGATGAAAGCGCGCGTCAGCGGCGGTATGTGCTGGACATCGTCGCTATAGACGGCGTCGCGCAAAGCGATCTTCCGGCGCGGGCCCGCATCAGCTGGCGAGGCAAGGCGTTCAATGTGGCGCCCGGCGATGTGGTTCGGGTGCGTGTGCGCCTGTCGCCGCCGCCGCCGCCCGTAGCGCCACATCATTTCGACTTTGCGCGCCAGTTGTATTTTCAGGAAATCGGCGCGGTGGGCATTGCCTTGACTGAACCATTGGTCGCGGCTCCCAGAGACCTTTCCCGCAAGGAGCGGATGTCCGCGCGCATTGAGACGGTCCGCATGAGTCTGGCGCGGCGGATCTTGGAGAAGGCGCCGGGGCAGGGCGGCGCCATCCTCGCAGCGGTCGTCACTGGCAAGCGGGGGGCCATATCCGAGCAATCGGAAGCAGCGCTCCGCGATTCCGGGCTCGCGCATCTGCTGGCCATTTCCGGGCTCCATATGGGGCTTGCGACCGGACTTGTCTTCTTTGCGGTTCGCTTTTTTCTCGCCGCAATTGAGCCGCTGGCGCTGCGTTTTCCGATCAAGAAGTGGGCCGCGTCGGCTGCGCTCGCATCGGGCCTGTTCTATCTGATTTTGTCCGGGGGCGGATGGTCTGCTCGCCGCGCCTTCGTCATGGCGGCGATCATGTTCGCGGCCATTCTGGTTGACCGGCGCGCCCTCTCTTTGCGCAATGTCGCGATCGCGGCTGTATTTATCTTGCTGACCACGCCCGAAGCAATCTTCAGTCCGGGCTTTCAAATGTCATTCGCGGCCGTAACCGCTTTGATCGCCGCCTATGAGTGGATGAGCGCGAGAGCGGCGCCCGGGGAGGATTTCTCCTGGCTCACGCGGGCGCGCCGCTTTTTCGTCGCGCTTGCAGTGACCGATACGGTCTCGGCGCTCGCAACCGCGCCTTATGCGCTGTTTCATTTCAATCGTGTGGCGATCTATTCGCTTCCCGCAAACATGGCGGCGATGCCGATCATGGGGTTCTGCATCGTGCCTTTCGCGGTTATCGCGCTGGTATTGACGCCAATCGGACTTGATGGCGGGGCCTGGCGCGCTTCGGCGTGGTGGATGGAACGGGTGCTGGACATTGCAAGCGGCGTTTCGGGGCTCGATGGCGCTGTCTCCATCACCGCGCAGTGGCCGCTCGCCGCCATGCTCGCGCTGACTGCGGGAGGTCTGTGGCTTTGCCTGTCGCAAGCGCCGTGGCGGCTGGCCGGACTGGCGGCGATTCCCGCCGCCGCCCTGTTCGTCGCCAATGCGCGGCCGCCGGTTCTGTTCGTATCGGCTAGCGGCGCCAACGCCGGCGTTATCGCCTCGGACGCAAATGGCGACACCGCCCTTTACGTGCATGCGCCACGGCGCGAGAAATTCGCCTCGCGCATGTGGGAAGAGGCGGCCGGCTTCGATGGCGAACGGGTGCGGCCAAAACCCCTAAGCGACATCTATCGCTGTGACGAAGATGGGTGCGCCGGCGATGTTGCAGACCTTGCCAACATCTCAGTGGCGTTCGCGTCGGACCGGATGGAGATCGCCGAAGACTGCGCGCGCGCAGAACTCGTCATCGCATTCTTTCCGGTGAGTGCTGCTGAGTGGCGTTCCTGCAAAGCGTATCTGATTGACCGCCGGTCGGTCTGGCGGCGCGGCGCCCATGCGGTATGGATCGAGCGAGACGGAAGGCTTCGTGTGGAGACCGTGAGCGCAGCGCGCGGCAAGCGCCCCTGGACCGGCGGTCGCTAGTTATACCGCCGCATCAGCCCGACCAGCTTGCCCTGAACTGCAACGCGGTCGGGACCGTAAATCCGGGTCTCGAACGCAGGGTTTGCCGCCTCCAGCGCGATCGACGCGCCCTTGCGGCGCAAGCGTTTCAGCGTCGCCTCCTCATCATCGACCAGCGCCACGACAATGGCGCCATTCTCGGCGTCGGCGCAGCGCTTGATGACAACATAGTCCCCATCCTGAATGCCGGCGTTGATCATCGACTCGCCCTGCACCTCAAGGATGTAGTGATCTCCCTTGCCGACGAACGCTTCCGGCGCGGAAAAGCGGTCGACTTCGTGCTGGATCGCTTCGATGGGCGTGCCAGCGGCGATGCGCCCAAGCACCGGAAGATCGATCACCCCGGCAGGCGGCGGCGACACCCGTGCGGCCGGACGCTGTGCCGCGGGCATTCGCGAGCGCTTGAAGTTCGCATCGACCACCGCCGGGCGGAATCCTTTTTGCGCCGGCGCGGGCGAAGTGTCGGCCGCCATGCCTTCAGGCAGGCGCAAAACTTCCAATGCGCGGGCGCGATGGGGAAGGCGGCGGATAAAGCCGCGCTCCTCAAGCGCGGTAATCAGCCTGTGAATGCCGGACTTCGACCGTAAATCGAGCGCTTCCTTCATTTCATCAAAGGAGGGCGAGACGCCGGTCGCCGTCAGACGGTCATTGATGAAGTTCAGCAATTCATGCTGCTTTTTTGTGAGCATGGCGCCCTCTATTCTTTCCCATGGTCCGGCCGGTGCGGGGTTTTTCCCCAATGAAGCGGGTCGGAAGTCAGATATTCTCCACAAAGCTGTTTGCACTGCCGAAACGACACCAGAACAAAACAACAACGATGTTCTATTGATGTTCTTTTTAGCCGTCAACCGAACTTGTGGAAAATCTTGCCGCCGCCAGCAAAGCCGGGGGAAGGGCCGGACTTGGCGCTTCTTCCCACGATCCGAGGGCAGCGCGCCGGCCGGTCCGGGAGCGCTCGGCGCCGACTGCAAATGGCCGACGTGACCGCGCCGGGATAGAAGGATCTGCGCCGTTCCGCCAATCCAATTTTGTGTCGATTCGGGAAATGACAACCGGAGCGCGATTGCGTTTTAGTTAACTCACGCATCAACTTATTTCGTACACAGACATTTCGCAGTTTTCCGTTGACCTGCAAGGCGATCCGTGCGTTGGTGCGCATAGTAATTTGGTGGGGCAGGGTGCTATGAATTTCAAGACAATGATGATTGCGCTTGCGGGCGTGTGTGTTGCGGCGACGGCGCCAGCGTCGGCGGCCGTGATGACCAGCTGCGGCGATCCCGATACGTGTTCGCTCACTGATCTTTTGGCGGGCGATTCAATCACGGTCGATAACGTCACTTTCGGATCTTTCAATTTCACCGACGGCGATGACTTCGGCACAATTGGCGTCGATACGGATACGATTTCGGTGACCGGCGTGAGCGGTATGAATACGGCGGCGCTCGAGTTCAGCATCGACCCGGCGCTCAGTATCACTGGGGATCTGGATTTCATCGGTTACATCTTTGAGTTTCTCGCCGATGTAGATCTGATGTCGGGTCAGGAAATTCTCGGCGCAACGCTTTCCTTCGCAGGAACAGGCCTCGACATCACCGGCGATGCACAGTCGCTGGTGACATTCGTTCTGGACAGCGGCGATTTCCTCGACATTTTCGATGACTCCGTTTTGGGCGAGCAAAACACGTCTTCGGCCATGCTGTCGAACTTGACCTCGCTTGCAGTGCTGGCGGAGTTCGGCGCGCTCGGCTTTGAGCAAAGCGCAATGGCCAGCATCTCAAGCTTCCGCTTCGAGCTTCAGTTGAGCGCCGGCAATGTGTCCGACGTTCCTCTGCCAGCGGCGTTGCCATTGTTCGCGCTCGGCATGGCCGGCCTCGGCTTTGCCGGCAATCGCCGCCGCAAAGCGGCCGCCTAAACACACACAATCTAACCCGGACGCCACAGCGCGTTCGGGAACTTGTTGCGTAAGCTATCGTATCAATCGTTCGCGCCGTGGACCGCACATGGGGGCGTATCAGGCGGCGAACTTCAATCGGGAGAGAGACCATGACACTGAAAAAACTGCATCTCGGCGCAGCTTCGCTCGCCATTCTTGCAACGGCTGGCGTCACGGCGCCGGTGAACGCCCAGGAAGAGTATCTCGGCGAAATCATCTGGACGGGTTTTACATTCTGTCCGCGCGGCACCACGGACGCCAATGGTCAGCTATTGGCGATCAGTCAGTACTCGGCGCTGTTTTCGCTTTACGGAACGACCTATGGCGGCGACGGACGCACTACATTTCAGCTGCCTGACCTTCGAGGCCGTGCGCCACTTCACGCAGGTCAAGGACCGGGGCTCTCCAATCGCAATTTGGGCCAAACAGGCGGCTCTGAAACCAACACGATGACGGTCAATCAAATGCCGTCACATAACCATACCGCCACCTCCACATCCAATTCGTCGTCGACAACCACGCTTCGCGCCTCCAGCGCGACTGGCAACACGGCGTCGCCGGAAGGCAACGTGCTGGCCGATGGCCGCACAGCGCGCGTCTATCGCGATGGAACGGCCAATGTCGACATGGATTCGTCCTCGCTGATGAGCACCAACACGACGACTGACACCACCACGACAATCGCCAATAATGGCGGCAGTCAGCCGCAAAACAACATGCAGCCCTTCCTGACCCTGCGCGCTTGCGTGGTACTTGAAGGCATCTTCCCGCCGCGCAACTAGGCGCCGGACATCAGTCAAAAACGGAGAGATACCATGTTGAAAAACAAACTTTACGCCAGTGTCGCAGCGCTCACCGCGCTCACCGGCGTCACCATTGCGACCCCGGCGAACGCAGGGCCCAATGAGTACATTGGCGAAATTACCTGGGTGGGATTCACCTTCTGCCCGCGCGGCACCACTGAAGCGAACGGTCAGTTGCTTGCCATCTCGCAGAATGATGCGCTGTTTTCGCTCTACGGCACGATTTATGGCGGCGATGGAAGAACGACATTCGGTCTGCCTGACCTGCGCGGCCGCGTGCCGATCCACACTGGACAAGGGCCCGGGCTGTCCAATCGACAGATTGGTTCAAAGAGCGGTTCCGAGACCAACACGATGTCGGTCAGTGAAATGCCGTCACACACGCACACAGCGACATCGACCTCGACGTCGTCGTCTACGACAACGCTGCGCGCCTCCAGCGCGACGGGCAATGTCGCATCGCCAACAAACAACGTTTTGGCGGATGGCCGTACGGCGCGCATCTATCGCAGCGGAGTTGAGGCTGATGTGGACATGGACCCGTCTTCCATCGGTGGAACATCGACGACGACGAACACGACCACGACGGTCGCAAATACTGGCGGAAACCAGTCTCAGAACAACATGCAGCCGTATCTCGCCATTCGCGCCTGTGTGAACCTTGTGGGTATCTATCCGACGCGGAACTAGGTCTAATCGCCAGGTGAAAGCCGGGCGTTTCAAGACCAGGCATACTTTCAAAACGCGGCCCCCTTATTGGGGTCGCGTTTTTCATTTGGCTGGAAGCCGGCTGGCCTGCTCGTCAGCAGGCGGTCGGACCCTGCAACAGCGCCCGGGTCGCCGCTTCTACATCCGGCTGACGCATCAGGCTTTCGCCCACGAGAAAGGCTTTCGCCCCGTACCCGGCCAGCCGGACAAGATCGGCGTGACCGTTGATACCGCTCTCACTGACCAGCAGGGCGGACGCCGGCGCCATCGCCGCCAGCCTCGAAGTTGTCTCAAGAGATGTGTCAAAAGTTGCGAGATTACGGTTGTTTACGCCAATTAATTCCGCACCGAGCTTAACGGCTCGGTTCATCTCATCTTCGTCGTGTGTTTCAACCAGTACGTCGAGTTTCCATCGCTCCGCCGCGCTCATCAGCTCTCCGGCCTGGCCGTCCGAGAGACACGCCATGATCAGCAGAATGCAGTCCGCGCCCCAGGCGCGCGCTTCGGCGACCTGATAGGGATCTATCATGAAGTCCTTGCGCAAAACGGGAAGGCGGGTCGCCGCCCGCGCCTGACGCAAGAACGCCGGTGCACCCTGAAAGCTCGGCTCATCGGTCAGCACCGAAAGGCATGCCGCGCCGCCTTGCTCATAGGCGCGGGCGATCTCCGCTGGGTTGAAATCGGCGCGGATCAGGCCCTTGGAGGGGCTTGCCTTCTTGACCTCGGCGATGAGAGCGAAACCTTCCGCCGCCTTGCGTTCCAGCGCGCGGCGAAACCCGCGCACGGGCCCGGCATCCTTCGCCAGCGCTTCGATAGCGGCGATGGGCGCATTGGCTTTCGCCGCCGCCACTTCGATTCTCTTATAGGCGATGATGTCGTCGAGGATTGTCATGAGGCGTTAGAATACTTGACGAGATTGGCGAGGGCGTCCTTTGCGGCGCCGGAGTCGATTGCTCGCTCGGCCATCCGCGCTGCGGGTTCCAGATGATTGGCTTTCTCCGCAACGATCAGCGCCGCTGCCGCGTTCAACACAGCAATGTCGCGATAGGCGTTTTTTTCGCCGTCAAGCAAACGGCGAAGGGCATCGGCGTTTTCACGCGGGTCGCCGCCGGCGAGGTCCGCAGCGTTCGCCATGGGCAAGCCCGCCTCTTCGGGCGTCACATCGAATTCGGTGACAAGTCCGTTCTCCAGTGCGGCCACATGGGTCGGCCCGGTGGTGGTCAGCTCATCAAGGCCGTCAGAGCCATGCACGACCCAGGCGCGCGTTACGCCAAGGCGCGGCATCACTTCGGCGATAGGACGCACGAGATCGCGCGCAAAGACGCCCATGACCTGCCGCTTTGCGCCGGCCGGATTGGAAAGTGGACCGAGCACGTTGAAGATGGTTCTGACCCCCAGCGCTTTTCTGGCCGCCGCCACATGACCGACGGCCTTGTGGTGGAGGGCGGCGAACATGAAGCCCACATTCGCCTCATAGATACAGCGTGTGATGGCCGCAGGCGGAATGTCGAGCTTAACCCCCAGCGCTTCCAGCACTTCAGAAGATCCGGACTTTGAAGAAAGTGCCTTGTTGCCGTGCTTGGCGACCTGAACGCCGCAGCCGGCAACGATTAGCGCCGCCGCCGTGGAGATGTTGTAGGTGCCGCCGCCATCGCCGCCAGTGCCGCACGTATCGACAACATCGTCCGGCGCTTCGACTTTCAACGCATGTTCGCGCATGGTTTGCGCCGCCGCCGCAATTTCCTCGACCGTCTCGCCGCGCGCGCGCAACGCAGCGAGAAATCCTGCAATCTCTACATCGGTTGCTTCACCGGAAAACAGTGCGCTCATCGCCTCGCGCATCTGCACCGCATTGAGCGGCTTGCCGGAGGTCGCGCGCTGGAGATGGGTGGTGAACGCGCTCATGCATCAACTTTCCGGCGTGCTTCTGCGAGAAAGTTGGAAATCATCCGCGCGCCATGTTCGGTGGCGATGCTCTCGGGGTGAAACTGAACGCCTGCGATGGGCAAGGCGTTATGAGCTAGCCCCATGATTTCATCGTCGTCCGCCGCGCGGGCCGTGATCTTCAGCGCGTTGGAGAGGCTCGTACGTTCGGCGACCAGCGAGTGATAACGCGTCGCGGTGAAGGGCGAAGGCAGTCCGGCGAAAACGCCGTCGCCATCATGGAGGATTTCCGAGGTCTTGCCATGCATCAGCTTGCCGGCGCGGCGGATATGGCCGCCAAACCCCTGCGCAATCGACTGCATGCCGAGGCAGACGCCAAACAGCGGCGTTTTGGTCTCGGCGGCGCCGGCGACCAGGTCGAGGCAAATCCCGGCCTCGTTGGGCGTGCAGGGGCCGGGAGACAGAATGATCGCTTCAGGCGCCATCGCCAGCGCTTCCGCTGCGCTCAGGGCGTCATTGCGCACGACCCGCACTTTTTCCCCCAATTCACCTATCAGGTGAAAAAGGTTGAAGGTGAAACTGTCATAGTTGTCGATCAGCAGGATCATCGGCTCGAGAATCAGCGTTAGTGGACCATTGGCCAATGGTTTAACGCCGCCTGTCTGCGGCGCAAGCGCCTATGGGCGAGGTTGAGACGAATGCTGAGGGCGGCGATCAGACAAAGGCGGACGAGCTATCCGGGCGAGCGGGCCGGCAATGCTGGGCTGATCGCGACGGTGGCGATTGCGTTCGCTGGTGTTTTTGTCGGCGCCGTTTCCGCTTATCTCGGCGAACGCGGAGCGAGTGCGTCAGCCAAGTCGGCCACGACGGTCACGCAGCAACCAACTGTCGAGCAGATTGCGCGCGCACAGCGAGACAAGGTTGTTGAACGCATTTTGTCCGGACAAGCGCCGGAGCGTCTCACGCCGCCGCCAGATCTGCCGCATGCTTTTACGCCGAAAATGCCCGCCGTGCGCCCGAAGATCGTGATCATTCTGGACGATATGGGGGTTGACCGGCGCAATAGCGAACGCGCTATCAATCTGCCGGGCCCGGTGACGTACTCATTCCTTCCGTACGCCCACAAAGTTGCGTCGCTCGCCGACGCTGCGCGTCAGTCGGGCGGCGAGGTAATGTTGCATCTGCCCATGGAGCCACAGGGCAACGCGGACCCGGGACCCCATGCGCTCAAGTCAGCCATGACGGGTGGTGAGTTTCTGCGCCAGCTTGAATGGAATCTCGACCGGTTTGAGGGCTATGTCGCCGTCAACAACCATATGGGATCAAAGCTGACCAGCGACATCGCGGCCATGAAGACCTTGATTGCCTATCTCGACAGCAAAGGCATATTCTTCATCGACTCGGTGACGACGCCAAAGAGCACCGCCCGCCAGGCCGCTTCGGAGATCGGCATCGACATCTTTTCGCGCGACGTCTTCCTCGATGACGAAGCGGGGAGCGAAGATGTGGTGAAAACCCAGCTTGCGGTGGCCGAGCGCATCGCCGTGGAGACAGGATACGTGGTGGCCATCGGCCATCCCCGCACAGAAACGCTGAATGTTCTGGGGCCATGGCTGACCACGGCCCCGGCACGCGGTTTTGAACTCGTTTTTGCGAGTGGGCTGAAAACCATTCAACACCAACCCGGCAATGAAAAGGCGCAGTCACAGCAAGCTGCAACTGCGCCGACTCTGAGGCTATAAGAGTTTAGCCCGCCTTTTTCTTGGCGATGTAGCCATCGACCAGCTCTTCAAGAATTGGAAGCGCCACGGCGCCGTTCTTGAGCACCACATCGTGAAACTCGCGAATGTCGAAATCGTCGCCGAGTTCATTTTTCGCTTTTTCGCGCAGATCAAGAATTTTGATCATGCCGATCTTGTAGGACAGCGCCTGCGCCGGCATGTCGAGATAGCGCTCAACTTCCTTGGTGACGTCTTCTTCGGTCATCGGATTGTTGTCGAGCATGAACTTGATCATTTTCTCACGCGTCCACTTTTTCGAGTGACCGCCAGTATCGACAACAAGACGGCAGGCGCGCAGCATTTCGTTTTGCAAACGCCCGAAGTCCTGCATCGGGTCGGTAAATCGCCCTTGCTCTTTTGATAGGCGTTCAGCGTACAAGCCCCATCCTTCAGAGTACGACCCGAAGAACGCGAATTTCTGGAACATCGGAACACCCGACAGCTCCTGCTGGATCGCGAGCTGGAAATGGTGTCCCGGCGCGCCTTCGTGATAGGCGACGGTTTCCATTTCGTGCTTTTGCTTGGTCGTCATGTCTTTCAAATTGACATAGTAGATGCCGGGGCGCGAACCATCCGGAGTAGGGCGGTTGTAAAACGCAATCGGCGCCGTTTCTTCACGCCATTTCTCGACGGCGCGCACTTCAAGCGGCGCTTTCGGCAGAACGTTGAAGTATTCGTCAACGTCTGAATACACCGCGTCGATATAGGCCGTCGACTGATCGAGATAAGCCTGGCGGCCTTCTTCCGTATCGGGAAAGAAGTTTGAAGAGTCGGTGCGAAGGAACGTAAAAAATTCTTTCAATGTTCCTTTGAAGCCGACCTGCTTCATGATTTTCTGCATCTCGCCGCGAATGCGTTTCACATCTTTCAAACCGATCTTGTGAATTTCATCGGCCGTCAAATCTTTTTCGCTGGTCCAGAATGAAATCCGGTTCTCGTAGTATTTGTCGCCATCAGGCAGCGCCCAGACGCCGTTCGGGCCATGCGATTGAGCGCGAACCTCTTCGACCTTGGCGAGGATTTTCTCGACAGTGGGCTTGAAAACATTGACGAGCGCGTCGCTGGCTTCGCCGATCAAACGCGCCTTTTCGTCGTCGCTGATCTCAAGCTTGCCAACCTTCTCCTTGAAGTCTGCAAAGATCGGAGCATCGTCGCCGTCTGCTTCAAACGGCACGCCTTTCAACAGCGCCTTGCCGTCCGTAATCACAGGATCAAAGGAATAGGATGTCGGCACAATGCCGCGTTCGGCCGCCATATCGATTCCCTCAAGCAGAGAATCTCCGACAGCGGCGAGGCCATTGAGACGAGACACGTAGGCCTCAGCATCGGACACGTTATCGACACGGTGGATGTTCTGCATGAATGTGACAGGAAACGTCACCGGATTATTCATGGTCGAAAATGCATATCCATGAAACCGGTAGGGGAAGCCTTCAAGTGCGCGTTCCTGCAGAAATTCAAAAATGCGATAGCTGACCTGCATTTGTTCACTGAGTTTGTCGTAGTCAAACTCGGCGCGCAGACGAGCGAGGTCATCTTTCGTGCGCTCGTTCTGACGAACGGCTTCGGCGTCCGAGAAATCGTCCCACTTGCCGTAGTCAGGACCTTTCATGCCGAGTTGCGACTGAAACGTCGGGCTTTCTGCGAGATTGCGCTGAAACAGCTCCTCAAAGAAAGCCGATAAGCGATCGTCCTCTGTTTGGACGGCGTCCGCAGTCGTCGTCTCGCTTGCTTGCGCCATTGCGGGCGCGCTCATCACCAAAGTAAGTGCAGTGCTCGCAGCGAGCACGATCTTCATCGATTTCAACATGTTTGGCCCCTTCAAAAATTTCATCGCCGCCAAGTCGCAGCGGCGCGGTCGGGGCAAGACTAGGGTGATTTGCGAGCGATGGGACGTTGATTTACCGCAAGGAAAGGGCGCTTCGCCGCAAAATCAGCGATTTCCCTGGCCGGCGAGAGCCGCGTCGGCAGCCGTGAACAGCGCCTTCGCCTTGTTTTCGCATTCGGTCTGTTCTGAGGCGGGATCAGAATCGGCGACAATCCCTGCGCCGGCTTGTACATGCATGACGCCATCCTTCACGACCGCGGTGCGAAGCGCAATGCAGGTATCCACATTGCCGTTCGCCGAAAAGTACCCGATTGCCCCGGCGTAGATGCTGCGCGCAGAGGGCTCAAGCTCATCTATGATTTGCATGGCCCTGATCTTTGGCGCGCCGGAAACCGTGCCGGCGGGAAAGCCGCTGAACACTGCGTTGACCGGATGTTCATCGGCGCGCAGACGCCCGACAACATTCGAAACAATATGCATGACGTGGCTGTAGCGTTCGATTGTAAACTGATCCGTTACCCTGACCGTTCCAATCTCTGCTGATCGTCCCACATCGTTTCGCCCAAGATCGAGCAGCATCAAATGTTCTGCGCGCTCCTTCGGATCGTTGATCAGGTCGACTTCGAACTGTTTGTCCTGCTCCGGCGTCGCGCCGCGCGGACGGGTTCCCGCAATCGGGCGGATAGTGATTTCACCATCGCGCACGCGCACAAGAATTTCCGGGCTGGACCCTACAATCGAAAAATCGCCGAAGCGGAAGTAGAACATGAAGGGCGAAGGGTTTGATCGCCGCAACGCCCGATAAAGCTCAAATGGCGGGGCTTCGAACGGGCGCGAAAACCGTTGACTGAGCACCACCTGAAAAATGTCGCCCGCCTTGATGTACTCCTTGGCGCGGTCAACCATTTCTCCATAGGTCTGTGCGGACGTATTAGAAACAGCTTTGGCCATCGCCAGCGATGGAGATTCAGAACTGCGCGCTGTAGCGGAGATAGCGGCCTGCAGATCGCTGACCGCATCGGCGAGACGTTCGCTGGCCCGCGAAAATGCGGCGCGGGCCGAAACGCCGTTTTCCGGACGTACTGGCGAATAGAGGCTTATTTCTTGCCGGACATTGTCAAACACGGCGACGATGGTGGGCCGAATAAAAATGGAGTCTGCAACGCCGACTCCACCTGGCGGCCGCTCGCCGATACGCTCCATCTGGCGCACCATATCGTAGCCGAGATAGCCGAACACGCCCGCGGCCATGGGCGCTGCGCCCTCTGGCGCTTCCAGTTCCGATTCCGCAAGCAGCCTTTTTAAGCTTTCAAGGGGTGCGCCTGGTTCTTCGGCAAACGCGCTTGCGTCCGCTGCTGCGTCGCGATTGATCTCTGCGCGCCCTTGGTGACAGCGCCAGATCACGTCGGGCTTAAAGCCGATGATGGAAAATCGCCCAAGCTGTTCGCCGCCTTCAACTGACTCGAGCAGAAACGCATTGTCCCGCGCGCCGGCAAGTTTCAGAAACGCAGAAACCGGGGTTTCGAGATCATTGACCAGCGTCCGGTGAACGAGTTGGGGGCGACCATCCGCGTAAGCCTGCTCGAATGTTGCGAAATCAGGACTTACGCTCACGCCAGTTAAAACCCGTCAGAAAACAGCGCGTCAATCTGGCTTGCATTGATCTTCACGCCATAGTCTTCACGAATGCTATTGACGAAGGCTTCGATCAGCTCCTGGTCGAGCTGCAATCCAACGCGGGACGACAATAGTGCAATCTCTGTCGGCGAGATCGCGTTGCGGCCGTATCCGATCTCCTCAACTTTCGCGACGACCTGCGCGCCGTTGGAGCCTATGCTGTTTGTCACCACGTCGTTAAGGCCCGCAAAGAACAGTTTGTCATTGAAGTCGCGCGTCACGACATCGTTCTGAAAACGGCGGTCAATCGTGAGTTCTATGGGCGCACGATCAAGGGCCTCAGCCGCTTCCGACAGAGTCTTTCCGCCGCTGATCTCAGCGCGGAACGCATCCACCGTTTTGGCGATACGATCGCGGCGCTCCTTGTCGCGCCAGCGACGCTCAACTTCTTCTTCCACGTAATCATATGGCTTTAGCGCGGGCAGGGTGATTTCGCGGAGCGACACGAAAAAGTATCCGTCATCGGTCGCAAGGCGCAGAGCCTCGCTCTGATCGCCTTCGTCGAGCCGGAAGGCTTCGGCGATAGCTTCGCCCGGCACCTTGTCGATGATCGCGCCGCCCGGAGCGAAGCTCACGCGGTCGATCGGTCCGTAGGTGACGGTTTTAAATCCAGCCGCCTCAGCTGCTTCCGACAGTTCTGCGCCTGTGTCGCGCACTTCTTCGATTTCATCGATGGCGTCCTGCAACCGGCGCCGCAGATCGTTATCAAGAAACGACGCTTCAAGTTCTTCGCGCACGTCTTCGTATGAGCGCGTTTCACCGGGCGTGATGCCTGCGACCTGCACGACCGTCCAGCCGAAGAGACTGCGGACCGGGCCGACAACGCCGCCGGTTTCAACGCTTGCCTCAAAGGCTGCGTCACCAACCGAAGGATCGAGGAGGTCTGACTTCTTGGCGTCGGTGAACGTCGCGGCCGCCAGCGTCATCCCCATGGCCTCGGCGAGATTTTCGAACGGCTTGCCTTCGTCGAGCTCGGCTTTTGCAGCCAGTGCTTCGGCTTCGGACTCATAAGTCAGCTGATAGACGGTTCGCGTTTCTGGCGTCGTGTAAACGCGATCCTTGCCGGCGTCGTACAGGCGGCGCATTTCCGCCTCATCTACGCTCAAGCCTTCGCGGAAATCTTCGCTGCGCAATACGAGAAGATCGAAGGTCCGATATTCCGGCGCAGTGAACAGTGAGTGATTTTCATCGTAGAAGGCTTGCAGGTCCGCTGGCGTCGGCTCCGCGGCTTCGCCCGCCATGTCTTCGGTAAACGTCAGATAGGATATTCGGCGGCGTTCGGTTTCGCGAAGTACGAGCGCATCCATGAGCGTCTTCGGCGCAGGCGACGACGAAGCGAGCGACTCGATAAGCTGGCTCCGCGTCAGATCCTCACGCATCATGCCTTCGAACTGCTTCACCGTCAGGCCGTTGTTGGTGAGAATGTTTTCGAGCGACAAACGGTCGAACTCGCCCGTAGCCGGGTTTTGGAAATTCTCGTTGCCCTGAAGGTAGTCGCGAATGGCTTCACGGGGCAGGGCCAGGTTCATCTTCTCAGCGTACTGGTCGAGGACCGACTGCGTAACAATGCGATCCACGGCCTGAGACGGCATGCCGCTCGCAATGGCCTCTTCGCGGGTGAACGCGCCGCCGGACTCGCGTGCGGTCCGCTGGTAGAGGGTGTCAAATTCGCGCTGGACGTATGTGCGCGAAAAGGACTCCGATCCCACTTTCACCACGCCGCCGCTTGTGAAGTTCTGCATTTCCGGCACGCCGAACATGGCGAACGCGGCGACCAGCAAAATCACGAAAATCCAGGCGACCACGCCCTTCAGACTGTCGCGAACTTGATTAAGCATTTATCCAGCCTCGATTTTTCGGCCTCAACGCAGCCGGTTTCCTTGAATTTTCGCGTAACCTAGTGGGGCCCATGCGGATCGGCAAGGCCGCTCGCCCCCCGGAAAACAACGCTTTGCGGGCGGCGGTCAATACTGGACAGGCCCGGACACATCCCGTAGGCCCGGCCTCACATTTCAACCCCGGCCCGCCGTCGCAAGAAGGGAAGTTTCGCCATGAAATCGCTGATCGCAGGCAATTGGAAAATGAACGGACTGGCCGCTTCGGCTTCCGAAGTCGAAGCGCTGCTCGCCAAGATGGGCGGGGCCGTTCCAGCGGATCGGGATGTTCTTATCTGTCCGCCCTCTACGCTGGTTGCATCCTTCGCCTCGCGGTACTCCGACGAGGGCGTTCAGGTTGGCGGACAGGACTGTCACCAGAACGCCAGCGGCGCGCACACGGGCGATATCAGCGCCGCAATGCTGGCCGACGCCGGCGCTTCTCACGTGATTGTCGGGCATTCCGAACGGCGCGCCGACCACGCGGAAACCGACGACGTGGTCAAGGCGAAAGCCGCCGCCGCCTTGAAGGCAGGTCTGACGCCGATCATTTGCGTGGGCGAAACCCGCGAGCAACGCGAAGCAGGCGAGGCGACTGATGTTGTCGGCAATCAACTCACCGGATCATTGCCGGACGCAGGCGGAGTCTACGTGGTGGCCTATGAACCTGTTTGGGCCATCGGCACTGGCCTGACGCCGACCAATGACGACATCGCCGAAATGCACGACTTCATTCGCGCGCGAACGCCTGAAGGAACCAGGCTTCTCTATGGCGGATCGGTCAAGCCCGGCAATGCGAAGGAGATCCTCGCGATTTCCAACGTAAACGGCGCATTGGTCGGCGGCGCCAGCCTCAAGGCGGATGATTTTTATGCGATCATCGCCGCCGCGCCGGGCGAGATGTAGGACGCATGCGCGTGACGTTCTTTATTTTTCTGCTGGTGACAGCCGCCCTGCTTGGTGTGACGGGGTGCTCCAGTTGGTCAGCGGAAAAGAAGGCTCCCGCCCTCGGCAAGTTCATCAGCATCGGCGACCAGCGCGTTCATGTTCTGGATTTGGGGCCTAGAGAAAGCATAAAGCCGCCTCTGGTGCTGATCCACGGCGCCAGCGTCAATCTCCGCGACATGAAAATGGCGCTGGGGGACACGCTTTCAGCCGACCGACGCGTGATTTTGGTGGACAGGACCGGTCACGGCTACTCGCCGCGAGCAGATAATGGGTACCGCCTCGGCGTACAGGCGGCGCTCATCAAACAAGCAATCGACGAACTTGAAGTCGAAAAACCGGTTGTCGTCGGACAGAGCTTCGGCGGCGCGGTGGCCCTGCGCTACGGGCTCGACTTTCAAGATGAAGTTTCCGCACTCGTTCTTTTGGCGCCGGTCAGTCACGAATGGCCGGGCGGGATCGCATGGTACAACAACGTGTCTCAATGGCCAGTTGCGGGTGTGTTGTTGCGACGATTGGTAATTCCGACATTTGGGCAATTATCGGCGCGTAGGGGAATTGCGAATTCATTCTATCCAGGAGAGCCGCCGCACGCCTATTACGAACAGTCCGGATTGGCGCTATTGTTTCGCCCCAAAGAGTTCAAGGCCAACGCAGAGGATATTGCGAACTTGAAAGCAGAAATCATCGCTCAACAAACACGCTACGGAGAGCTTCAGATTCCCGTGGCGATCGCGACGGGCGCTGATGACACGGCTGTTAGCCCGAAACTCCACTCCATGAGACTTGCAAGTGAAATAAGCCACGCCACGCTGACCCTGCTTCCCGAGACAGGACATACGCTCCATCACAGCCGGACGGACGCGATCATCGACATCATCAATTCGGTTGGACAATGACAGAAGCGGTCGACATCCGGCGCAAGCGCCTCTTGTATCTCGCGACGTATCGCGGCTTTAAAGAAGCGGATTTGCTCATTGGCGGCTTTGCAAAGGCAAAACTTGCGACGATGTCTGAGAACGAACTCGACCAGTTCGAATTGCTGCTGCAGCAGAATGACAGGCTCTTATACGCCTGGGCCACCGGCGGCGCCGAAGCCCCGAAAGAACTGTCCGGAACCGTTCTGGAGCAGTTGAAGGCATTCGACATTGCGCCCACTGCAACTCGCGCCTAAACAATCGCTTCGAACGCGGGCCGTCAAATCGGCGACCCGCGCAATTTGCGTTGAGGTTTGAGCATGGCGGACGGCGAGAAAACAATGGTTTCAGGCGTGGCGGCGATCAGCGCCGAAACAGCCTGGTCAACGCCCGGACGCCTGGACGTCTACGGCGCGCCAGAAGGCGCGGACGCCCTTGCTGTCGCCGACGCCGCGCGCGCAGTCAATAGTCTGGTGCTTCACATTGCGCGCGACGGCGCCCGCGCCGCCGCCATGAGCCACACGCTCAAATTCTTTGCGCCGGACATTCCGGTGCTCGAATTTCCCGCCTGGGATTGTTTGCCCTACGACCGCGTATCCCCATCCTCAGCAACGTCTTCCAAACGCATGGCTGCGCTCGCGGCGATCCTGTCGCGAGGCGAGGGGGCGTTTATTGTCGTAGCAAGCGTCAATGCAGCGCTCCAGCGCACGCCGCCGCGCGCCGCGATTGAAAAGGCCGCGTTGTCGCTCGCCCCCGGTGCGGTGATGGCCATGGACCAACTTGCGAACTATCTCAGCGCCAACGGCTACGCGCGTTCCTCAACCGTGCGCGAACCCGGAGAATTCGCCGTGCGCGGCGGACTGGTGGACATTTTTCCGCCGGGCGCCGAAGAACCTGTGCGTCTCGATTTTTTCGGAGATACGCTCGAGAGCATCAGATCCTTTGATGCGGAGACCCAACGCACAACACGCCAGCTTCCGGGGTTCTCTCTGTCTGCTGCGAGTGAGATCCTTCTCAGCGATGACACTGTCTCCCGCTTTCGAAAGGGATATGTGGCCGCCTTCGGCCCCGCCGGGGACGACCCTCTCTACGAGGCGGTCAGCGCCGGGCGCACCCATGCCGGGGCCGAACATTGGCTGCCGCTGTTTTACGACGAAGTCGACACGTTGTTTGACTTTGTCGGCGATGCGCTGGTGTTCACCGATCACCTTGCGGACGAAGCAGTTGAAGAGCGACTGGCATCCATCAATGACCACTACGAAGCGAGAGCCGAAGACGCGCAGACAAAGAAGCCGCGCAACGCAGATTTTGCGGCCCCGTCTTATCGGCCGCTAAAGCCCGATGCGCTGTATCTGAGTGAGGCCGAATGGAAGGAGCGATTGTTCTCGGTCAAACTTCGCCCATTGTCGCCATTCGCGCCGCCCGAAAACACGCGTGCGTTTAATTTCGGCGCCAAAGTGGGCCGCACATTCGCAGCTGAACGCGCAGCGGAAAAGAATAACGTCTTCGATGCCGTGAACGCGCACGCTGCGGCGTTGCGTGCAGCGAAAAAGAAAGTGGTGATTGCGTGCTGGTCCGAGGGCTCGGCTGATCGAATGCGCACCGTTCTGTCCGATCACGGCGCGAAGGATATGGCGCAGGCAAATGACTGGAACCACGTAAAGTCACTTTCGGCGCCAATGTTGGTGTCGGTGCTCGGCCTCGAAACAGGCTTTGAAACGCCGGACGCCGCCTTCATTTCCGAGCAGGATATTCTTGGCGACCGCCTCGTGCGCCGGGGGCGCAAGAAACGCGCAGAAAACTTCTTGTCCGAAGCATCGAGCCTCAACATCGGGGATTTGATCGTCCATGTGGAGCACGGCATCGGGCGCTATCAGGGCTTGAAGACGCTGGACGTGCAGGGCGCGCCGCATGACTGCCTATTCCTTGAATATGCCGGAGGTGACAAATTGTTCCTGCCGGTGGAGAACATCGAGCTTTTGTCGCGATTTGGCTCCGAAGACGCGGGCGTGCAACTGGACAGGCTCGGCGGCGCCGCGTGGCAGGGCCGCAAGGCGAAAATGCGCGCGCGCATCAAGATGCTCGCGGAGCAACTTATCGCCATCGCAGCCAAGCGCGCCATGCGTCATGCCGAAGCAGTATCGCCGGCGGCAGGAACCTATGACGAATTCTGCGCGCGCTTTCCGTACGCGGAAACTGAAGACCAGGAAAACGCTATTGCCGATGTGATTGAAGATCTGGCAAAGGGACAGCCAATGGACCGTCTGGTCTGCGGCGATGTTGGTTTCGGCAAAACTGAAGTCGCGCTGCGCGCTGCCTTCATCATGGCCATGACCGGCCGCCAGGTCGCGGTGATCGTCCCGACTACTTTGCTCGCGCGACAGCACTACAGAAATTTCGCAGAGCGCTTCAAAGGCTTCCCGGTTCGCGTTGCGCAGCTCTCGCGCATGGTGTCGTCATCAGACGCCAAAGCGGCGAAGGAGGGCATTGAGAATGGCCAGGTCGATATCATTATCGGCACGCACGCGCTTTTGCAGAAGGCTATCAAGTTCCGCGATCTGGGCATGGTTATTGTCGACGAAGAACAGCACTTCGGCGTCAAACACAAAGAGCGCCTGAAGGAGTTTCGCGCCGACACGCATGTATTAACACTTACGGCCACACCGATACCCCGAACGCTGCAACTTGCCATGAGCGGCATTCGCGATCTTTCCTTGATTGCAACGCCGCCTGTGGACCGGCTGGCGGTGCGGACCACCGTTGGACCATTTGACTCCGTCGTGGCGCGTGAAACCTTGTTGCGCGAACATTACCGGGGCGGTCAGAGCTTTTATGTTGCGCCGCGCATCAGCGATCTGGACGACATTTCAGAATATCTGAGCGAGCATCTTCCTGAACTTAAGTTCAAGGTTGCGCACGGCCAGATGGGGGCCGGTGAGCTCGAAGATATCATGACGGCGTTTTACGAGGGCAAGTTTGACGTGCTTGTTTCGACAACCATCGTTGAATCCGGCCTCGATATTCCCACTGCGAACACCATCATCCTGCATCGCGCCGACATGTTCGGGCTCGGCCAGCTTTATCAGCTGCGCGGCAGGGTTGGGCGATCGAAACAACGCGCCTACGCTTATCTTACAACAAGCGCACGCAAGAAACTGACCCCGGCGGCGGAGCGGCGGCTTAAAGTCATGCAGTCTCTCGACACGCTCGGCGCAGGGTTCACGCTTGCCAGCCATGATCTCGATATTCGCGGCGCCGGAAATCTTCTGGGTGAAGAGCAATCCGGCCAAGTGAAAGAGGTGGGGGTCGAATTATACCAGCATATGCTGGAGGAGGCGGTCGCCGAGCTGCGCGAAGGCGGGCAAGCCAGCGAAGATCAGTGGTCGCCGCAGATCAATCTCGGAACATCGGTGTTGATACCCGAAACCTTCGTCACTGATCTTGACGTTCGCATGGCGCTCTATCGGCGCCTCGGCGACATGCAGACCCAGGACGAAATCGATGCGTTTGCGGCTGAGCTTGTAGATCGGTTCGGCAAACTTCCGCGCGAAGTCGATCAGCTGCTGGAGATTGTCGCGATCAAGGCGATTTGCCGTCGCGCGGGCATCGCAAAAATTGACGCCGGCCCAAAGGGCGCCGTGCTGTCGTTCAGAAACGATCAGTTCGCCAATGTCGCAGGTCTGGTTCAATTCATGGCGACATCTCCGCTGGACGTAAAACTTCGCCCGGACCAAAAGGTCGTGTTTCGCCAGGACTGGCTTGACGACAAGGCGCGGCTGCGGGGCGCCAAGAAGATCGCAGCAATCGTTTCTGAAATCGCGGAGAAGGCTGCTTAGGCCAGTCCACAGCGGGCCGGGTCCGGACCTTGACGCTTGCCGGACCGGCGCCTAGCTAATGCAAACCGTTAACGGAGTTACCCAAAATGACCGCCATTCTCGACGACATCAAATCCCAGGTCGAAGCCAACCCAGTCATGTTGTTCATGAAAGGCACGCCACAGTTTCCGCAATGCGGATTCTCGTCAGTGGTGGTCCAGATTCTCGATCATCTGGGCGTCGAGTTTAACTCTGCCAACGTGCTCGAATCCGATGAACTGCGGAACGGCATCAAGGAATTCTCTGACTGGCCGACAATCCCGCAGCTCTACGTCAAAGGCGAATTCGTCGGCGGTTGCGACATTGTCCGTGAGATGTTCGAAAATGGCGAACTTCGGCCGTTTTTCGAGGGAAAAGGCATCAATTTGGCGGCCTGAGGGCGGTTCTTTTACTGGGCGCTTTCGCGCTGCCGACCTGACAACATAATAGTTGCACAATTTATATTGTCGCAAATTATGCCAAATGCATGGGAGAGCCCCAAATAGAAAGCGCGCCAGCATCGCGGCGGCGATACTGGCGCGCTTCCGCAACTTCCAGAACCTAAAATTGTTTGTCTCTCCCCCGAGTTCCAAACGCTTTAGCGGCCCTGGTTAGCGGCATTCTCCCTAGAACAGGTGCAAGATACCGCCCAATAGACCCCCGCTATAGGAAATATT
>CAZAOB010000060.1:0-20934 GCA_964486635.1 uncultured Caulobacterales bacterium
GACAACTCGGACAACTCCGACAACTCGGACAACTCCGACAACTCGACCAACGACTCGAACAACGTCGAAGCTTTCACCGGCGACGGCTCTGACAACGACGTTCTCGACGTCGATGTTCAGGATTCGGGCAACGACAACTCGTCGGCAGACAATGGATCGGCCAACAATGGCTCGTCCATCGACAACTCCGATAACTCCGACAATTCGGACAACTCGGACAACTCCGACAACTCGACCAACGACTCGGGCAACCTGGATCTGACCGTTTCCGACAACGGTAACGAGACGAACAGCGCGTCTGACGGTTCGAACTCTGCTTCTGGTGGTTCGACCCAAACCAACACCAACGCAAACGTTGATGTTGCTGACAGCGGCAACACCCAGACGGATGACGATGGTCTCGACATTGACGGCGACGGTTCCGACAATGACGGCCTTGATCTCGACATTTCGAACTCGGGCAACTCCGACAACTCCGACAACAACAACGCTGACAACGGCTCTGCCGTCGCTAACGACAGCGGCTCCGTTTCCGTTGACAACTCGGACAACTCGGACAACTCCGACAACTCCGACAACTCCGACAACTCCACGAATACGGATGTTGACGTGGATGTCGCCGTTGATATCGACAACTCCGACAACAACATGGCCGACAACGGCTCTGCGGTTGCGAATGACAGCGGTACTGTCAACGTCGATAACTCGGACAACTCGATCAACGACTCGAACAACTTCTCGCTCGAGCTGACGATCGGTGACGTTCAGTTGAACTCTTCTGAACTGTCCGCTTCTGTCTCCAACGTGAACATCGGCAACCCAGCGTTCGATGGCTCGCTTGCGACAGGCAACATCAACCAGCAGTCGATGACAGACAACCGTGGTCTGACCATCAACAACAACAACACTGGTGTTGGCAGCTTCTCGAACTCGCAGAGCGTCAACGTCGGCACTGTTAACCTGCCGAACTAAGCGCAGGCTCTATTGGGGCGCCGCGGAATTTCCGCGGCGCCTTAATAAAAGATAACTAACGACCACCAGAATCGATGCTATATTACTAATATCAACTAGACGTGCAGATTTGCGGTTCGCCTCTCAGGCTAAAGTAAATTCGACTACGCCCGCCATAGTTGTGTTAGGGGGAATAAGACGATGGGTATGAGTGCCTGGGGTTTCATCATCACGCCGATACTGGCGGCGACGAATCCCAACGCAGATGACGCGCAGCGCGAGATGGATCTCGCAGCCTACGCGCAAACTGTGCCTCAAGAATCAATGGACATTTTCGACGAGCTCGCCTCGATCTCCGGCGTTTCCGCTTTGAACGACGCCGAGATGTCATCGGCTTCAGGCGGTGCGGGCGTCGCGGTCGACATCGCCAATCTGGGCGTCAACATTGCCGAAAACAACGGCAGCGTCAGTGGCGTCACCACAAACAATTCAACCAGCGGCGACGTCTCGAACAATATCGTCGCGGACAACAGCGGCATCACCACCGTGTTCAACAATTCCGGCACCGGCGTCGTGATGCAGAGCATTGTCAATATGAACATCTATCTGCAAGGCGCAGTTCCCGGCCAGTAGGCCCGGGATCTGGGGGAACAATGAAATTCGGCATCGGCAAAATCGGAAAGTCCAGCGGCCTTCGCGCCGCCGCTTTCGCTGCCGTTTTGATGTCCGGTTTCTCGGCCGGACCGGCCCACGCAAGCGACATTCAGCTGTTCGTGGGCGGGGCTTCGCCGCGGATCAACGTCGTCAGCATGGCCGAGCGCAAGTTCACCACGGTGGTGAAGCAGCAATATGACTTCAGCTGCGGTTCGGCGGCGCTTGCCACGCTCCTGACCCATCATTACGGCCGCGATACGTCGGAGACCGACGCATTCCGCGCCATGTGGGAAGTCGGCGACAAGGACCGTATTCGCGAACTTGGTTTTTCTCTCCTCGAAATGAAAAGGTATCTCGAAAGCACCGGTCTCAAAGCCGATGGTTTCGTATTGACGCTGGAACGCATCGAAGAAATCGGCGTTCCGGGCATCGCGCTCGTTGATGTGCGCGGTTACAAGCACTTTGTTGTTATCAAAGGCATCACGGACGAAGTCGTATTGATCGGCGACCCGTCCGCAGGAGTAATTTCGCTGCCGCGTAATGTATTTGAGCAGCGATGGGATGGAACGGTCCTGTTTATCCGTTCCGACGTGACGCGCGGTAAAGCGAATTTCAACAAGATCGACGATTGGCGCCTTGCGCCTTCAGCGCCCCATGATCGGGCGCGCGACGACGAGCCGTTGCAATCTCTCTATATCAACCAAACACGCCCGACATATTCCGGATTCACGATCAACACCGCTGTGGAGGTTCAATAATGTTTATCGTGAAGTCTATTAGTCTTCTTGGCGCTGTCAGCTTGGCGACGCTTGGATCTGCTGCAGCTGGCGATTTGGGCGCCGCGCAGGAAGATCTGTTCGCCGGCGGAATTCTGGACCTCGAGGAAGCGCCGATGTCTGCGGCTCAGCTGGGTGAGGCGCGCGGCGGTTTCCGTTTCGGCGGGATGAACTTCAACATCAGCGTTGATATTGCGCCGCTCCAGATTGCGCCGCTATTTCCGAACGGCGTGTTCGGCGACTCCGGCGGACCGCTTCCCAACGGTGTTTTCAACGATGGCGGAAATGGCAATTCGTCCTCGAATAACGCCAACAACCAGCCAGACAATGTTCCTTCGCCTGCGAGCAGCAGCGCTCAGCAGCCAAGCGCGCCTGCAGCGCCTGCTCCATCCGCTGCGGTGACGCCAACGGCTCCGGAAGGAGGCGCTGCCGCACCCGCGCAGACTCCCGCTCCGGCGGCGCCGGCGGCCACAACTCCTGCGGCGCCCGCAGCCACGGTGCCTGCCGCGCCCGCAACAAGTCCTTCCGCGTCAGCGGCGCCGTCGACTCCCGCACCGTCTGATGCAGGCGCAAGCGCGCCGGTGACGGTGGTGGATAACTCAGGCATCGCAGTTGGCGGTACGCCGTCGATACCGGCCATCGACGTCAGCGCTTCTCACGCAGACCAGGCTGCGCCGGATGCGCCTTTTATTTCCTCTGCGACTTCTCAAGCGTCGACACCGACGCCGCCTGCACAGGTTGCAGTTACCGGCGGTTCGCTGGACGGCAGCCCGGCAAATCACACGCCGTCGCCATCGAATGAGCAACAGTCAACGCCAACCCAGACGAGTTCCGCGGCGGGCGGCGCCGGCTCCGGCGCTGATCCCGATGGGGCAAACATGTCCATGGTGCTGACGGAAGTAGGAAACCCTGAAGTCATTCGCGATATCGGCCCGAACGGTGTCACGACCATCATCAACAATGCGCTGAACAACGTGCATATCACGCAGAGCGTTCGCATGGATGTGGTGGTGGAAGGATACAGCTTCGCGACTGGCCTCAGCCGTGCGTCCACGATGACGACGCAAGCAGTGACGCAGAGCATCTTCCTGAGCGGGCTCAACTAGAAAGCCGTCCAACCTGTCTTGGTTCGGGGATCGGCGTCGCGGCTTGGCGAAAGCTCGCGGACGTTGATGTTCGGCTTCCAGGCAAGCAACAAAACGGCGCACCCCCGGCATTCAATGATGGACTGGCACGCTAGAGACGCGCACGTGCGTGATGCGCGCTGAGCTTTTTCAGGTATCGATTCTGGAAGATTAACCCACCAGTGGCGCTCTACGGGCGGCGTAAAGTGGTGCCAGGAGAAGACTCGAACTTCCACGTCCTTGCGGACACCAGCACCTGAAGCTGGCGCGTCTACCATTCCGCCACCTGGGCAGGTGGAGGCGGCTGATTACGGGGCTGCGCAGGCGATGTCAATTGAGCAGCGCCGGATTCTGCCGCTGCCCGCGGCCGAACTCGCCCGTGCGCAGAAGCGCCTTCAAATGGCGTCTGCCGGCCCGCACTCGAGCATGGCCGGCGAGGCGCGAGAAATACTCTCTGGCAGGCTAAACGGGCCGCAAACGACGCTGAGCGACCATGCCAGGCCCGCCAGCGCTCTATGTTGGATGAGACACTCGGCGTCGGCTTCTGGAGAGGCGCCGTCCTATGCAATCCTGCCCGGTGTTGACGGTTGCTTCTCCAGCGCTTTGGCAGCGCCGCTATCCCGCCGCCGCTGCGCGGCTTTCGCCAATTGTCCCGAGCCCTGAATTCGGATAGGTCCAACCGCAAATGTGGAGCATCTGGCGAATTGAGCGGCCGGAAATGCAGGAGAATTGCGACGTGACGGGAAAGCTGGCTGTGGTTTTTGGCGGGTCCGGCTTTGTCGGGCGAAACGTGGTGCGCGAACTGGCGCGTCGCGGCTGGCGCGTTCGGGTGGCGGTCCGACGGCCGCATCATGCGCAATTCCTTCGGCCCATGGGCGCGGTCGGCCAGATCCAGCTGAAGCAGTGCAACGTCCGCAATCTGCCGTCCATCAATGACGCCATGTCGGGCGCCGATGCGGTGATCAACCTCGTCGGCATCTTGTATCAGTCCGGGTCGCAATCATTTCAAGCGGTGCATTCGAGGGGATCGGCGATGATCGCCGGGGCTGCGGCGAAGGCAGGCGTAAAGTCCTTCATTCAACTTTCCGCAATCGGTGCGGACGAAGAGAGCGACAGCATTTACACGCGAACAAAAGGCGAGGCCGAGCGCGCGGTTCGTGAGGCGGTTCCAAGCGCAACCATCATTCGTCCTTCGATCATTTTCGGACAGGAAGATTCTTTCTTCAACAAGTTCGCCACGTTTGCCAGTTTCCTGCCTGCATTGCCGCTGATCGGCGGCGGCCAGACCAAATTCCAACCGGTTTATGTCGACGATGTTGCGGATGCAATTTGCGCGGCGCTCGCGGCGCCGGAAGCTGCCGGGAAAACCTTCGAGCTTGGCGGTCCGCGAATTTATTCGTTCCGTGAGCTGATGGAGCTGATGCTGAGAGAAACCGGTCAGCGGCGATTCCTGGCGCCCGTTCCGTTTCCCGTTGCATCGCTCATTGGCCTGGCGGGCGAGGCTGCCGGAAAGGCGCCATTCGTCGAGCCGCCGTTGACCCGCGATCAGGTAAAGCTCCTGAAGTACGACAATGTGGTGGACGCCAGCGGGGCGGTTGCTACGATTTCGGATCTCGGCGTATCGCCGCGCACGGTGGAATCCATTCTGCCGAGCTACATGGTGCGCTATCGCCGCTACGGACAGTTCGCAGAGCAGGCGGCCTAGCGCTCGTAGCCGTTGGGGTTCTGGCTTTGCCAACGCCAGTGGTCGGCGCACATGTCATCAAGTGATTTTTCCGCGCGCCAGCCGAACAGTTTCTCGGCCAGACCCGCATTGGCGAAAATTTCCGCGATGTCACCGCTGCGGCGCGGGGCGATTTCGTAAGGAATATCGCGATTGGACGCGCGCTTGAACGCGGCGATCGACTCCAGAACGGAATAGCCCTTTCCCGTGCCAAGATTGACATCGATCGCTCCGCCGGAATCGGGCTTGGACAGGTAGTCCAGCGCCGCAGCATGTCCGCGCGCGAGGTCGCAGACATGAATATAGTCGCGAACGCCGGTTCCGTCGCGCGTCGGATAATCGTCGCCGAAGACTGATAATTGCGTGCGTCGGCCGACGGCGACCTGCGCGATGAACGGGAACAAGTTGTTGGGAACGCCGTAGGGATCTTCGCCGATCCGCCCCGACGGGTGTGCGCCCACAGGGTTGAAGTAGCGCAGATTGACGATCCGCCAGGCGTCATCAGATCGCGCGAGATCCTTCAGCATTTCTTCAATGAAGAATTTCGTCCGGCCATACGGATTTGACGGCGCGTTGGATCCGCTTTCATCAACAGGGTTTGCGTTTCCTTCCCCGTAGACGGTAGCTGAGGAAGAAAACACGATTGTCTTCGCGTTGGCGGCCGTTAGCGCTTCAATCAGAGTCAGCGCGGCGCCCAGATTGATGCGATAATATCGGGCCGGGTCCGCCACGGACTCGCCGACCGCCTTGAGGCCCGCGAGATGAACCGCGCCGGTGGGGGCGAACTTGCATACGGCATCGACGATGCTCTGTCTCGCGGCCTCATCGGCCATGTCGGCTTTCAGCACGTCGACGTCGCCTTTGGCGAGTTCGCGAATTCGATTGATCGCTTCCGGGTGCGAATTTGAAAAATCGTCAATGATCAAGAGAGCATCGCCGCGGGCGAGCAATTCAACGCACACATGACTGCCGATATAGCCGGCGCCGCCCGCAACTACGATGCGCTGCGTCATAACAGGTCCTCGCGTCCGCGTCGTTTCAGTTCTTCCACCAGCTTGCGCACTTCCTGTGCGCAGTCGCGACGCGCCACAAGAACGGCATCGCCCGTGGCGACGATGATGAGATTGTCGACGCCAACTGCGCCGATTATCGGACCATCTGAACGAACGATGACGTCGCTGCTGTCTATCAGCATGTGCATGTCAGTCTGCGAGCCGGTTTCACTCCAGCTTCCGATGTCGCTCCAGCCGACATCCACGGGGCCCACGACCGCCGCCCGATCGGTCTTTTCCATCACGGCGTAGTCAATGGAGTTGCTCGGCGCTCTCTCGAATTCGGTCTCATCGAGCGTGCGCACGGCGCCTTGTCGCGCGCACTTTTCCAGGGCGCGAACGGCGCAATCTGCTATCTCTTTTGCATGCGCGCCTAACGCGTCCAGCATGGCGCTGGGGCTGAACAGAAAAATGCCGGCGTTCCAGAAATACGCGCCATTCTCGAGGTAAGCTGTGGCTGTCTGCGCATCGGGCTTTTCCTTGAACGCCGTAACGTCGCACACGCCGGCGCTCAACTCGCGACCTGACTGGATGTAGCCGTAGCCCGTGTGGGCGTGCGTCGGTTTGATGCCAAAGGTGACAATACGGCCATCGGCGGCGGCGTTTGCGCCGCGCAGCGCATTTTGGCGAAAGCCTGCGGCATCTTTGATGTGATGATCTGCAGGCGACATCAGTATAACGGCGCCCGGATTTTCAGCGGCGCACCATGCAGCGGCGACGGCAGCGACGGCGGCGGTGTTGCGCGGGCACGGCTCGAGAATAATATCCGCTGGCGCGACGCCGATTTCAGCCAGCTGCTCGATCACCAGCGCTTCGTGATCGCGGCCGGCGATAATCAGGGGAGGCGCGAACTGCGCGCCGCCATCGGACAGGCGAAGCACGGTCTCCTGAAAAAGAGACTTGTCCGTGACGAGATTGAGAAACTGCTTTGGTCGCGCGCGCCGGGACAGCGGCCATAGTCGCGTGCCGGAACCGCCTGACATGATGACCGGTTGAATGTTCACAAGACTTTTCCTGGTTGCAGAAACCGGTCAGCCGCGGCGACCGCTTCATGAAGATGATACAGAATGCTCGAGGGTACGTCTTGTGCGATTGGTGCGCCCAGCTCGTCAAATTCGTCGATCCACAGTCCTTCGATACTGGTTTCCAGATAACTCTTGAAGAGACCTTCAATGAGCGATCCGGCTCGCGCGCCAGATTTTGCGTCGCCGCTCTCGTGCTGCACCAGGCTCGCGCGCAAATATTCGGTCTGCGGCCACAGACGCTTGGATCCGTGTTGGCGAGGGCGGTCCAGGTCAATCGAATTGCTGACGAATCCAAAAAAACGCGCATCCTCGCCGAGCGACGCCCCTCGGGCGTAAAGTGTATTCCGTGCAGATGAGCAGTCCGCGCCGGTCAGCCGTTCATAGGCGCTTAGCAGCCACACCCATTCAAACATGTGTCCAGGTTCTATAGTTCTGGCGTTCGCGTCACGGCTGAAGTCTTCGAGCAGGTGTTCGACAATGATCCCGTCTGCCGCGTTGTAGAATGTGCGAAAGCAGCGGTCATAGATGTCGTTCGCATGCTCAAAGTACCGCTCTTCGCTTGTGGCCTCATAGAGCGCCATAAAGGCTTCGAACAAGTGCATGTGAGGATTTTGCCGGCGCGGCAATTCTCTGCGGTCGCTTTCGAACCAGCCGCCATGCGGTGAGGAAAGTTCCCGATCTAAAAATTCAACAGTGCGCGCCGCCAAATCCCGCGCGCGTTGATCCTTTCCTGCGCTCCAGCGCGACGCGCAAGCGAGCAGCAGGAATGCCTGGTCATAGAGATCGCGCCGGTCATCGAGGATTTCGCCATGATCGTCGAGGAGATGAACGCAGCCGCGCGCGCCCTGATCCGGACAGGCGCGCTCGATGAAATAGTCAAAGCCTTCGCTGGCGAGCGTGTTCGCCTTCGTCGACCAGCCGCGCAGGCTTGCCTGCGAAAAAGCATGAATTTGGCGCGCCTGACTACGCACGCGCCGTGGGCGCGCAATTGACGGCGTCGCGTCAAAGTTCAGCGCCTCAAAAAATCCGCCGCGAGACCGGTCGTATCCGTTTTCGGCCCATAACGGCAGCGCGGCCTCGCAATACCAGCGGCGCAGGCGTTGCAGCGAAGCCGTCAGTTTCTTGTCATATGCGCGGTCGTCAATCATCGAACCTTGTTTAGTCTGATTGGCGGAGGCTGCCTAATGTGCGGCTACTCAACCGTCACTGATTTTGCGAGATTGCGCGGCTGGTCAACGTCAGTGCCTTTGGTGGTCGCGGTGAAATACGCCAGCAGCTGAACCGGCACGGCGTAGACGATCGGCGACAACATGGGGTGGCATTTGGGTGTCTCAATCGTCGCCCATGCTTTCGCGCCGGCTTTTGCGATTCCGTCCTTGCAGGAAATCAGCAGCGCCCGACCGTCGCGCGCCATGACTTCCTGCATATTGGAGACGGTTTTCTCGAAATGCGCATCCATAGGCGCGAGCACGGCGATGGGCAGGTGCTCGTCGATGAGCGCAATCGGCCCATGTTTTAGTTCACCGGATGCATAACCTTCAGCGTGAATGTAGGAAATTTCCTTAAGCTTGAGCGCGCCTTCGAGCGCCATCGGAAATGAAACGCCGCGCCCGATGTAGAATATGCCTGTGGCCTTGGCGATATCTCGCGCAATGACTTCGATGTTGTCGCTCTGCTTCAGCGCTTCGGTGACCAGCCTCGGCAATTCGAGCAAGCTGGAAACCAGAGACCGTTCTTAGTCATCCGACAGCACGTTGCGAGAGCGACCGGCGGCGATGGCGATGCAAGCAAGAGAGACGAGTTGGCAGGTGAAGGCCTTCGTCGAAGCGACGCCGATCTCCGGGCCGGCAGCCATCGGGAAGATAATGTCGGCTTCTCGCGCAATCGACGATTCGGGGACATTCACTACCGTGGCGATTTGCTGGCCGTTTGCGCGGGCTTCGCGTAGCGCCGCCAAGGTGTCTGCGGTTTCGCCGGATTGCGAGATGAAGAGCGCGCCGCCCTTTTTCGTCCAGGGCACGTCGCGATAGCGAAGCTCGGACGCCACATCGATCTCAATGGGAAGGCGCGCCCATTTTTCGAACCAGTATTTCGCAACCAGCCCGGCGTAGTAGGCAGTACCGCAGGCGGAGATGGTCAGCCTGTCCAGCACGGCGAAATCAAAAACGCCTTCAGGCAACTTCACGCTCATGCTGGCGGTGTCCACATAGCGCGAAATCGTATGAGCGATCACTTCAGGCTGCTCATGGATCTCTTTCGCCATGAAGTGCCGGTGACCTTCCTTGTCGACCAGACCTTGCGAAGCTGATGATATCTTTTCCTGCCTGTCCGCTCTTGCGCTGCTCTCGTCATAGATCTCGATCGAGTTTCGAGTCAGCACGGCCCAATCGCCTTCTTCGAGATAGGTCACGCGATTGGTGAAAGGAGCGAGCGCGTACGCGTCGGAGCCCAAAAACATCTCGTGATCGCCGCGACCGATCGCGAGGGGACTTCCCTTGCGGCCGCAGATCATCAGATCATCCTCACCGGAAAAAATGGCTGCAAAGGCAAAAGCGCCGCGCATACGATCGATAGCCTTTTTGAAGGCGGCGGCGGGCCCCAGATTTTCATTCTCGAGGTAGTAGGTGATGAGCTGCGGGCAGACTTCTGCATCGGTATCGGACTCAAAGACGACACCGTGGCTCTCTAGCTCGCTGCGCAGCTCGGCGAAATTTTCAATGATGCCGTTATGCACAACCGCCACGCGATGGGTGGCGTGGGGGTGAGCGTTCGTCTCGTTGGGAACGCCGTGGGTCGCCCAGCGCGTGTGTCCGATGCCGGCGGGGCCGGCGAGCGGCGCTGCGGAGAGGGCCGCCTCCAGATTGCCAAGCTTGCCTGAAGCGCGACGGCGCGATAGCGCGCCGCCGTCCAGCGTCGCGATGCCTGCCGAATCATAGCCCCGGTACTCCAGTCGCCTCAGTCCCGCGAGAATGCGCGGCGCCGCGTCGCTTGAGCCCAGAATGCCAATAATGCCGCACATTTTGTCTTCGACCTCGTTTTTCGCCGCCGGCCTGCCTATAATCCGGCCCGGGTGGCTTAAATAAAGCAAATTTCTGGCCGGAACGCGGTGATTTAGGCCGCTTGGCCGGAATTTGCGATAGTTAGGCCGAGGCTGGGAATTTGTACACGGGAATGGCTGTTTACTTTATGAACGGCTTTGCTATTTCGTCGCCGGTTAACGGCGGCCTTTTGCCGGTCCGGGAGACGATTCATGAAACGACCTAACGCTTTGCTTGCTGGCTTTGCTTTCGCGCTGCCGGCGCTTTCTGCGCATGCCGCCGAAGACGCTGATTCTCGCGGCGAGCCGGTGACGCTCGGCTATATTGAAAACATCGCGGTCGGCAATCTGGCGCTTTCCATGAAGGGCAAGCTCGATACCGGCGCGGACACAAGCTCCATCCATGCCTACAATGTGAAGGTGTACCAGCGCGGTGAACGCGACAACTGGGTGCGCTTCAGGCTGATCGGCAAGGACGGGCGCGCGATCCGCTACGACCAGAACGTTATTCGTTTCGCACGGATCAAAACCAAGACCGGCGGCGTCATTCGCCGTCCGGTCATCCACCTGCCGCTCTGCGTAGGCGGAAGATGGGGCAGGGCGGAACTGAACCTCGCGGACCGGGGCGACTTCGAATACGAGATTCTGATTGGCCGAGAATTCCTGGCCAACCGGGTCCTGGTCGACGCCAGCCGGACGTTTATGTCGGCCGAAGAGTGCGATCCGCAGAAAGAAGATAAGTCAGAATGAAGATCAAGTTGCGGCACGCGACGATCCTCGCCCTTGGTCTGATCGCCGCCGGTCTGATCATTTTTTTGATCAAGGCATTCACGCTGCACTATCCGCTTGCACCGGGCGCCAGATCGACGCTCTGGGACTATGAACTCTATGTGGAGTTCGATGGCCGCAACCAGCCGGCTCGTATTGAAGCGTTCATTCCCGCGAGCGATGTCGAGCGCGCGTTCCCGCAGGAAGAGTTTTACAATGGTTCTTTCGGGTTGAGCCTGACTGGCGAGGCCGACACGCGAAACCGCAAGGCGGTTTGGACTTACCGCTATCCGGCGAACCGAAAGGTCCTGCGATACGCGGCGCAGACGCTGGGCGAAACGAAATCAACCCCGCTGCCTCTCGCATTTCGAGAGTCCGAGCCGCAAGTGTCTCCGTTTGAAGCCGATCCGGTGAAGCGTCAGGCGTTCATCGTATGGTCGGGCAATCTGCGTCAGCGTTCGGCGGACGATCGCTCGTTTGCCGATCTGGCGATCTCTGAAACCTTCGGCGAGCGCACCGAAAGCGAGCAATATGCTGACGAAATTGCGGCTCTGCTCGATCAGCGGGGCGGCGTGGTCGGGAAGCTCGATCTGGTAAGACACCTGCTGCAGTCTCAAGGCATTGCCGCGCGCATTGCGAACGGCGTGTATTTGACCGAGGCGCGGCGCCGGGTGGAGACCCGCCATTGGCTCGAATACTTCATTGACGGCCGCGATTTCCGCTACTTCCCCGAGGGCGATCCAACCAGATTCTTTACAATCTGGTACGGCGCCGCGCCCATGGTCGATGCCGCCGGCGTCGACAATCTCGAAGTGCAGGTTGCGTTGCGTTCACAGGATGCATCCGCCGCCGCCATTGCTGAAAACAAGCCTGGCCCCGCCGGAGCGTTCGGTAAGGCGATAGGCTTTTCTTCGCTGCCGCTGACGACGCAGCTGGTCTACCAGGTGCTCATCACGATTCCGATCGGCATCACGCTGCTGGTGTTTATGCGTCAGTTTGTGGGGTTCAAAACGCTCGGCACATTCATGCCAGTTCTGATTGGTATAGCATTCCGGGAAACCGCATTGCTGAACGGCGTCTTGTTGTTTTCCTTGCTCGTTGCGTTGGGGCTGGCGCTGCGCTTCTACCTAGAGCGACTTCAATTGTTGCTGGTGCCGCGACTTGCCGTAGTGCTGATATTCATCGTGATCGCCATGGCGGTGTTCGCCGTGCTCATGGCCGAAACCAATCAGGCGATGGGACTTTCCATATCGCTCTTCCCGATGGTGATCCTGACCATGACGATTGAACGCATGTCGATCGTATGGGAGGAAAATTCCGCGAGCGAAGCGATCAAGCAGGGAGTTGGTTCGCTCATCGCCGCCGCCATTACTTACCTCGCCATGACGAACAGCTTCATGGAGCATCTGATGTATCAGTTCCCCGAGCTTCTGCTCGTGCTGATGGGCTTGTGCGTCCTGATGGGGCGGTACACCGGCTTGCGTCTGTCGGAGCTGTGGCGCTTTAAGGCGTTGGCGAGTTAGCGATGCTGGGCACCTATCGCGCATTGCGGGCGAACGGCGTCATCGGCATCAATGAGCGCAACGTCAAATATGTGAATGCGCTCAACCCGCGCAAATATCTGGTGCGCGTTGACGACAAGCTGGTGACGAAAGAACTGGCGGCGCCGGCCGGCATTCCCACGCCTGAACTTTTTGGCGTTATTCGCGACGCGCGCGACATGAAGCGCTTGCCGGAATTCATCAATCACCCTGACGGGTTCGTGATCAAACCGGCGCAGGGCTCGCAAGGCAAAGGCATTATTGTCGTTGAAAGCCCGCTCAAGGGCGGCTGGCGGCTGTCGTCTGGCAAGCGCATCGATCTCGATTCGATCAAGTTCCAGATCAACAACATGCTCTCCGGCATGTATTCGCTGGGCGGTCAGCCGGACAAGGCGCTGGTCGAGTACCGCGTGAAGTTCGACGATGTGTTCGGCAAGGTGTCCTATCGCGGCGTGCCGGATATTCGCGTCATCGTCTTAAAGGGCATTCCGGTCTTCGCCATGCTGCGCCTGCCGACAGCGGAATCCGACGGCAAGGCGAACCTTCACAAGGGCGGCGTCGGCGCCGGCATCGATCTCGCCACCGGACTTTCCATGCGCGCCATGCAGCACGATTACTTCATCGATATTCACCCCGACACGGCGCATCCGCTGGAAAACATCCAGACGCCTTATTGGGACGACATCATGTTGATGGCGGCGAAGTCGTATGAGGTGACCGGGCTCGGCTATATCGGCGTCGACGTGGTGCTTGACCGCGACAAGGGACCAATGTTGCTGGAGCTCAATGCGCGGCCGGGCATCTCAATCCAGATCGCCAATCGCAAGGGGCTTCGCTTCGTGCTCGAAAAGGCGATGGCGCTGGGCGATGAAAAACGAACGCCGGAAGAACGCGTGGCGCTGGCGAAAACCCTAACGATGTGACTTGATCAAATCCGCCGCCTTTTCCGCGATCATGATCGTCGGGGCGTTGGTGTTGCCGGAAATGAGGTTTGGCATGATCGAGGCGTCGATAACGCGAAGCCCTTCAACGCCGTTGACGCGCAATTGCGTATCGACAACCGCGTCTGCGTCCGAGCCCATGCGGCATGTTCCGACCGGGTGATAGATGGTGTCGGAACGCGCGCGAATATCGGCTTCGAGCGCCGCATCGTCCGCCGGTTCGTCGAGATAAAGCCGCTTGCCGCGCACTTCCCTAAGAGCAGGCGCATCGAACAACCGCTCGACAAGGCGCGCGCCTTTCTTGAGGCGCTGCAGGTCGTCATCATCTGAAAGGAAATTCGGGTCGATGGCCGGGGGCGCCATCGGATCCCCGGAAGAAAGCCGCACAGTGCCGCGCGATTTGGGCCGCAACACGCACACATGACACGAAATGCCTGACCCGAAATGTTTCTTTCGGCCGTGATCGTCCACGAGTCCCGGAACGAAGTGAAGCTGAATATCTGTTTCCGTCTCGTTGGGGTTGGTTTTTACAAAACCGCCGCATTCCGCGAGGTTGGATGTGAACGGCCCCTCACGTTTTTTGCGATAGGCTGAAAGCGCGGGCAGGGCGCGCATGGCCATGGCGAAATGCATGCCGACGGCGTCAGCCGACGGTGACTTGTAAAGCGCCGTCCAGTCGAGATGGTCCTGCAGATTCTCGCCAACCGCGGCACGGTCTGCAATGACTTCAATTCCGTGCTCGCGCAAATGCGCGGCGGGGCCGATGCCGGAAAGTTGAAGCAGTTGCGGCGACTGGAACGCGCCCGCCGCCAAAATGACTTCACGTTTCGCCGCAACGGCTTTGGAATTCTTTCCCTGTCTGAATTCAACGCCAGCGGCGCGCGCGCCGTCGAACGCCACACGCTCGCTATGCGCGTCTGTGATGACGGTGACATTCGTGCGTTCCATGGCCGGATGAAGATATGCCCGTGCAGCAGAGCAACGCTGGCCGTCCCGTTGGGTGACTTGGTAAAAGCCAAACCCTTCCTGGCTATCACTGTTAAAGTCTGTGTTGGCCGGGAGTTGCAGTTGCGACGCGGCCTCCAGAAACTTGTCCGAGAGCGGATTTTTGTAGCGCAAGTCAGAAACGCCCAACGGGCCGCCAATGCTGTGATGCGCATCGGACCCGCGCGCATTGTCCTCAGCTTTGAGGAAATAGGGAAATACGTCGTCCCACGCCCATCCTTTTGCGCCCTGTTCGGCCCAGCGATCATAATCGGCGTGACTGCCGCGAATATAGATCATCGCATTGATTGAGCTCGACCCGCCGAGCGTGCGGCCGCGCGGCTGGTGGCCGTTGCGGCCATTGAGATGCTTTTGCGGAAGGGTTTCAAATCGCCAATTGAGCGGCGAGTTGTCGCCGAAAAATGCAAAGCCGATTGGCGCATGTATGAGCGGATTGTTGTCCGGCCCGCCCGCTTCGAGGACGCAGACGCTGATCGAAGGATCTTCCGATAATCGTCCGGCAAGAGTGCACCCGGCTGAACCGGCGCCGACGATCACGTAATCGAACTCACCGATTTTCTCACGGCCGTTATTATTTTGCTTCATGAGCGCCTAAAGAATTTTGCGAACGAAGTTGAGGACCTTGTCGGTTTTCGCCGTGTAGGGCGGATGCATGATGGATCCGCTGGCGAACCGGCTCTGGTAGAATACAGGTTTCAAATGCGAGAACGTGTTGAAGCCAGCCTCTCCATGATAGGCGCCGACGCCGCTTTTGCCGACGCCGCCAAAGGGCAAATTCTCCTGAGCAACGTGCCAGATTGTGTCGTTCACCGTCACACCGCCGGAGACAGTATTGCGCAAGACGCGGTCGCGCGTGGCGTCGTCTTCGCCGTACCAGTAAAGCGCAAGCGGACGGTCCCGCTGATTGACAAAGGCAACGGCCTCTTCTGAAGAACCTGCAGGGAGGATCGGCAGCACCGGGCCAAAAATTTCCTCCTGCATCACGGCGGCGTCCTGCGGCGGATCGATGACCATCGTCAGCGGCATCTTGCGCTGGGGATGAAGTGCGTTTGAAGAACCAACCTCCACGATGCGTGCGCCCCTGTCGCGTGCGTCATCGACCAGCGACTTCAAGCGCGCGAAGTGGCGATCCGATACGATGGAAGTATAGTCATTGGTCGTGTCAATCGAGGGAAACAACGTTCGCGCGGCCCCTGAGATGGCTTCCACGACGGGATCGATTTGGTCGGGCGGCGCCAGAACGTAATCCGGTGCGACACAGGTTTGACCGGCATTCATCATCTTGCCGTATGCGATCGACTTCGCCGCCGCATCGATATCCGCCGTCCGGTCGATGATCGCCGGAGACTTGCCGCCAAGTTCAAGCGTTACCGGCGTCAGGTTTTTCGCAGCAGCCTGGGCTACCCGCATTCCGACCGGCGTCGAGCCGGTGAAGAACAGGTGATCAAAGGGCGTTTCCGTGAATGCCTGGCCCGTCTCAACCCCGCCAGTGACAACGGCGCAGACGCTTTCATCGAATTCCGACGCGACCGCCGCTCGCAATGCTTCGGACAGGCGAGGCGTAAGTTCACTCGGCTTGATAAGCACGCGGTTACCGGCGGCGAGCGCGGCGAAGGCCGGCGCCAGCGCAAGCTGCAGCGGATAATTCCAGGGGGATACGATTCCGACGACGCCGAGCGGCTGTGGCTCGATACGGCTGCGCGCCGGCAGCATATGGACTGGCGTCGGCACGCCGCGCGGCCGCATCCACTTTTTCAGTTGCTTCTTTGTTTGCTTCGCGCCGGAGACCGTCACGATGATTTCGGCAATGATTGTTTCCTGGCGCGCCCGGTTGCCAAAATCCGCGCTGATCGCGCTGATGAATGCTTCTTCATTTGCTTCCGCCAGCCGTATGATTTTGTCGAGATTGGCGATGCGTTCTTCATAGGCAGGATAGGGCGCCGACGCGTAAGCGGATTTTTGCACTGCGAAAAGCCGATGGAGTTCTCGCACGCCTTCGGATTCGCCGGTCGTCGGCGTGTGGGCGGTGTCTGCGGCCATGGCGCGCTCCTTGGTTGCGAATTGGGCGGGATTCTAGATCAAGCCGCGCCCATGTCCACAAGGTTTGGCGCCCAAATGCCCATGTGCAACCGCGCCTTGCGGGCGCACAAGAAGGGCCGGCCCCGCGCGCTTGGCGGCCAAGTGGTAGTTTTTTCGATCAACGGTTGCCCATACGGGGCGAAACGAACGCACCGCGAATGGATATCCAGATACTGATGATGAAGCTGCACGATGAGTTGTTCCACATCGAAGAGGATATCCATGACCATTGCATTCGACAGGCGCGACTTTCTCAGAATTGGAATGATCGGCGGTTCGCTGACGGCGACAATGAGTTTCGTCGCCTGTAGCAGGCCGGATGACCGGCGGGGCGGCGGGTCGGAGCCTGTGCGCGGAGAACAGCTCAGCGCCTTCATTCGCATCAATTCGGACAATTCTATCGTGATTGGCGCGCCGACCATGGAAATGGGGCAAGGCACATTCACTGTCATGCCGATGATCATCGCCGAGGAACTCGACGCGGACTGGTCGCGCGTCACCGTCGAACTGATGCCGCTCGCCATGCGCAAACTCGCAGATGGAGAATTGGGCGGCGATGCGGCCAAGAACGGTTATGACTTCGCTCACGTCTATCAGGGCGCAGGCGGCAGCCAGAGCGTCAATCGAAACTACGCGCCGTTGCGGGCAGCAGGCGCAACCGTGCGCAGCCGGCTGGTGCGGGCGGCGGCCGAGCGCCTCGGCGTGCCCGCTTCTGCGTTGCGCACCGACATGAGCCGCGTCATTCACGAACCGGATGGCCGCGCCATTCCTTACGGTGAGCTGATCGACGCGGCTGCTGCGTTTGAACGCGATGAAGAACCCGTGCTGAAGGCGCCCGCAGAGTTCAAAATCATCGGATCGGCCAGCCGCATCAAAGGCGGGCGCGAAATCGTCACCGGCGCGCCCGTGTTCGGCATTGATCAAACCATGCCCGGCATGGTCCACGCCGTTTTGCTGCGCTGCCCTCACTTTCAGGGAACGCCGCTCAGCTTTGACGACAGCGCGGCGCGCGCCGTAGCCGGGGTCATTGACGTCATTCAGATTGACCGCAACTGGCCGGCCCGGGGAAGCGACAGCGAAGTAATGTTGCACGGAAGCGTTGCAGTGGTTGCTGAAAGCCTGTGGGCCGCAATCAAGGGGCGGCGCGCATTGTCGGTTGAATGGGACAAAGGGGAGTATACAGAGGAAAGCACCGAGACGCTTGCGGCTGAGATCCAATCTCTGCTCGATAGCGGGGAGGGTGGCACAACGCTTCGCACGGACGGCGACGTCGACGCAGCGCTTGCAAGCGCGGAAAAAACTGTGGAAGCGGAATATGCATTCAGTGTGTTGACGCATGTCTGCATGGAGCCTCACAGCGCGATCGCGGACATGCGCGAAGATGTTCTGAAAGTTATTGCCGCGCACCAGTTTCCAAACCGGATTGCCCACTGCGTAGCTGAAATCACCGGCTGCGATACGCTCGACGTTACGGTCGAGACGGCGCGCATGGGCGGTGGATTCGGCCGAAAGTTTCCGACGGATTACGCGTCCGAAGCTGTCTGGCTCTCGCACCGATTGAAGCGGCCGGTCAAAGTCACTTGGATGCGCGAAGACGACATCCAGCAAGACGCCTTCAATCCATCGGGTGTCAGCCGTTTGCGCGCAGGCATCGACGCCGCCAATCGCGTCGTTGCGTGGGATCACAAGATTGCCGGACATGGCGCGCATATCGACGTGTTTCCGGCAGGCGTGGTTCCGAATTTCCGTGGCCGAAGTTTCCGCCCGCGGCGCGGCATGTGGTTCGGCGCCTGGCGTGGACCGGGACACAACACGATGGGCTTCATGATTCAGAGCTTCATTGATGAAATCGCCGCCTCGCTCGACATGGATCCGCTCGATTTTCGCCTGCAGATGCTGGGGGCGGGACAGCGCATTCCTTACCCTGGATGGGGCGCTGAATTTTACGATACAGGCCGGGACGCGGCGGTGCTGCAACTCGCTGCGGAGAAGTCTGACTGGCGCGCGCGCGGCGCCCTTCCTTCAGGTCACGGAAGAGGCATTGCTTCACACTTCACCTTCGGCAGTTATTGCGCGCATGTAGTCGACGTAAAGGTGGAGGACGGCGCGCTTGAAATTTTGCGGGTCGTTAGCGCGGCGGACTGCGGCCGGGCGGTGAACAGGCTTGGTGTTGAAGCCCAAATCGAAGGCGGGGCCATGGACGGCATTTCCGTGGCGTTGCACCAGGCGATCCATGTGAAAGACGGCCAGGTCGTCGAGCAAAACTTCGATACATACCAGATGATGCGGATCGATGAAGCGCCGAAAAACGTCGAAGTCCATGTTGTCGAAAGCGAAGAGGCGCCAACGGGCACTGGCGAGATCAGCTTGCCGCCCATCATTCCCGCGCTCACCAACGCAATCTTTCACGCAACGGGCAAGCGTATCCGGCGCCTGCCGATCGCCGATCAGCTTCGCGTCTGAGGCTGGCTCTGAGACTTTTTCTGGAGAATGCATGATGGTTCGGTTCAAGATCAACGGAAAAGCAATGGAGTTTGGCGGCGATCCTGAAACGCCGTTGCTTTGGTACCTGCGCGAGGAAGCGGGCTTGAAAGGAACGAAGTTCGGATGCGGCATCGCCCAGTGCGGCGCCTGCACGGTGCATTTCAACGGACAGGCGTTTCGGTCCTGCGTGCTGCCTATGTCGGCAGTGGATGGCGCTGAAGTCGTAACGATTGAAGGTCTGGCGAATGGCGACGAACTTCATCCGGTGCAGCAGGCGTGGATTGAAGAAGATGCGCCTCAATGCGGCTACTGTCAGGCCGGACAGATCATGGCCACCGCGGATTTGATTTCCCGAATTCCAGCGCCCACTGACGATGACATCGATACCAACATCACAAATCTATGCCGGTGCGGGAGCTACAACCGTATCCGCAAGGCGATCCATCGCGCTGCGGAGATCAAGCATCAGCAGGGTTGATGCGAGTTCTTCCGCGTCTATGGCGTCGGCCTTGCAAACATTTGCAAACAAGATTTTGATCTTTTCTTAGTCCCGAGCAACGCACGGTGAAACCGATTGCGGCGCGGCCTTTCCAGCACGCCGCCGCCGTTGGGAACGGGCGATCATCTTCAGCAAGTTGCAAGGGAGGCGTGTTATGCGCGCAAGGCTGTGGTTTTGTTTGAAAGCGTTGATTACGGCATGGGCCGCTATGCTGACTGCTGGTGGAGCAGCGCAGGCGTCGCCGACATGCAGCGATGAGATCGTGCAGGTTTCGCTCGCGCCAGGCGCCCCGAAATCGCATCAGATGTTTGGCCGTCTTTGCCATCCGTCGTCCGGACCGTCCACCGTCCTGCAAATACTGGTGCACGGTTTCACCTATGATCATCGCTATTGGTCTTCGTCGGACTTCGGTCCCACATATGACTATGTCGAAGCCGCGACTGATGCGGGCTACAGCACCTTTGCTGTCGACCGGCTAGGAACGGCGGGGCAAAGCTCGCGTCCGCCCAGTGTGTTGATGACGCTGCAAACCCACGCGAATTCCATTCACGACGTGATCGGCGCCGCGCGCAACGGTGTGCTCCCTGGCGGTCCTTATGAAACCGTCATCGCCGTGGGGCATTCTGCTGGCTCGGCCGCCTTGTGGATTGAGGCGTCATTGTTCAATGACGTAGACGGAATCATCAGCTCTGGTTTCGGACATCCGCTCGGCAGCGGACACAATCTCTTGCTCAACGCCACGCCGGCGTTATTCGATAGCAGGTTGCGGCCGCTGGTCGGTCTCGATCTCGGCTACATGACAACGGCGCCGGGGTCGCGCGCCGGCCTGTTTTACAACACGGCGACAAGCGATCCGTCAGTGATTGCAACGGACGAATCGACAAAGGGACTTGGCGCGTTGACAGAATTCGGAACGCTGCCCACCTCCGAGATTTCAACCATCGCCATCACGGCGCCAATGCTTCTCGTGTTGGGAGAGTATGACAATATCTTTTGCATTCAAGCGAGCCTTGGCGGGCTCGACGATTGCACGAGCGATGCAACGCTTTACGTGTCGGAGCGCTTGTATTTCCCTCTGGTGAGCGACTTCGAGACTTACGTACAGCCGGGCGCCGGGCATAATAACAATTTGCATTTGAACGCGCACGACTGGTTTGACCGCGCGATCGGCTGGGCGCTGGCGCGGTTCCCGCCGCAGTAAAATAGGTCCACTTGAACGGTGGTGGAGCTGAGGGGAATCGAACCCCTGACCTCGTCATTGCGAACGACGCGCTC
>CAZAOB010000061.1:0-19949 GCA_964486635.1 uncultured Caulobacterales bacterium
TGGTGGAGCTGAGGGGAATCGAACCCCTGACCTCGTCATTGCGAACGACGCGCTCTCCCAACTGAGCTACAGCCCCGACATGGCGCCGGACGGGTCCGAAAACCCGTATGGGAAACGGCGTCTTACGTCCGCATTTGTCCGCCTGTCAATTGTGCGCTGCGCCGTAAAACTGGCGCGTCAGGCTGGTTGCGGAACGTGCGCGCTGGTCATTTTCCGGTCGCGCGGATAGGCTGGCGTTCGTCGCTTTGACTTCTGAACTGGAAGGAAATGAACCCATGCTGATGATGTTGCTCGCCGCGCTTGTTTCTTCTTCCAAATCGGAAATACCGCCAGACATCTGGGACTGCTCCAACGACGTAGAGGTCTGGTGCTCGGTCGATGGATGCGCCGCCAAAGCGGAAGGCGAGTCCACGCCCATGGCGATTTCAGCGCGGCGCACCGGAGAGTTCTCCGTCTGCGCCTACACGGGCTGCTGGGAAGGCAAAACCGAAGTCGCCGATATCGCCGGGCGGCTCGTCTGGGCCGCCGACAAGGCGGCGTTCTCCACCAATCCCGATGACTTTTTCGCCGACGTCACCTTGCTGATCGTGGAGAAGGAAGGGGTCGGGTTTGTCCGCGCTGGCGGGATCGCCAGCCCGCTGATCTGCGCGCGGCGGCCGGTGGACCGCAACGCCGACCAATAGCGCCTCAACTTGCATGGCGCGGCGACACTCCTTAAGTGCGAAAGGCCGATGGACAGGAGCCCCGCGCAGCCATGATTCCCATGCCTTTTTTCTCGCTGATCGACGCGATCCTGTCGATTTACTCGCTGGTCGTCTTCATCATGGTGATCATGTCATGGCTGATCAGCTTCAACGTGATCAACCGTCACAATCAGTTTGTGGATATGGTCTGGCGCACAGTTATTGCGCTGACTGAGCCGGCACTGGGGCCGATCCGGCGCGCCATGCCCAATCTGGGCGGCATAGACTTGTCGCCGATCGTGCTATTGCTCGGCGTATTCTTCCTGCGTCAGATGAACTGGTGGATCGCGGCGCGCGTCGGAATGAGTTGATCCGGCGCAGCCAGGTCGCATGAAATTTTTTGAGACGACGCAAGAAGGCAGCCGCGTTTTCCTGCGCGTCACGCCCGGCGCAAAATCAAATGAGATTTCTGGCTTGTGGACTGGCGCCGACGGAGAGCAGCGCCTTGCGGTAAAAGTCACGGCGGCGCCCGACAAGGGCAAGGCGAATGCGGCGGTGATCAAGCTTCTCGCCAAAGCGCTTGCCTTGCCAAAATCATACCTGACGGTTGCATCGGGAGAGACTTCGCGCTTGAAGACTATCGCCATCGTCCCGGCCGGGACGGACCTTGCTGCTGCGCTCCTCGCGCTCGCTGGAGATCAATCATGACTGCCATCATTGACGGAAAAGCCTTCGCCGAAACGGTGCGCGACGAGGTCGGAGTAGCTGTCGCGGCGCTGAAGGAAAAACATGGCGTACAGCCGGCGCTGGCGGTTGTGTTGGTCGGCGAGGATCCGGCGAGCCAGGTCTATGTGCGCAACAAGGGGATTGCCACGGAAAAGGCCGGCATGCGCTCGATCGAGCATAAACTCCCCGAGTCGGTCAGCGAAGATGAAGTCGTCGCGCTGGTGCGCAAGCTCAATGACGACGATGCGGTGGACGGCATTCTGGTGCAGCTGCCGCTGCCCAGGCATATCGCGTCAGAGCGGGTGATCAACGAAATCCACCCCGACAAGGACGTTGACGGCCTGACCGAAGCGAACGCTGGCCGGCTTCTCCTCGGCAAGCAAGGGCTTGTTCCGTGTACGCCGCAAGGGTCTGTGATGCTGGCGAAGTCGGTGAAGGAAAACCTTTCCGGCTTGCATGCCGTCGTCGTCGGGCGTTCGATCCTGGTGGGAAAGCCCTTGTCGATGCTGCTGCTCGCTGAAAACTGCACCGTCACCATGGCGCATTCGCGCACCAGGGACCTCGCAGCTGTTTGCCGTGAGGCCGACATCCTTTGTGCTGCGGTGGGCATTGCCAGATTGATCAAGGGCGACTGGGTGAAGCAGGGCGCCATCGTCATCGATGTCGGGATCAACCGCATCGAAGAGAACGGCAAGAACCGCCTTGTGGGCGATGTCGATTTTGAAGCAGCGAAAGAACGCGCTGGCGCGATTACGCCAGTGCCCGGCGGCGTCGGCCCGATGACCATCGCCTGCCTGTTGCGCAACACAGTGATCGCCGCAGCCCGGCGGCGCGGTCTGGGCGAGGTTGCGCTTTAGAGTGTTCGCCGTTGAAAGCGCCGCTTCGGGCGCCCATTTAAAGGCCTCATGCGACCGGAGGTCACTGTGAACATAAATGAGATCAAGCTTGGCAAAGGCAAAGCCGCACTGATGGCGGCGGCGTCGCTGCTTGCGGCGTCGGCGGCCCTCGCGCCCGCGAGCGCCGGCGCGATGGACCCGGCGGCGCATCCGGCGATCGTCTCTGTCGAAGCGCCTGCGCCCGTCGCGCACGCAGGCGACCAGGCGGATGAAGGTCAGCCCATCGGCGCGAAAAAGTGGGCGCTGATGGCCGTGGCCGCCGGCGCGCTGGCCGGGCTCATTAAGCTCATCGGCGCGCGCCGCGTGGCGGAAGCTGTTGCTGAAGGCGCGATGAAAACCGCTCGTGTGGCCGCCAGCGCGGCTTCTGGCGCCGTGAAGGTCGTCGGGCGCACATTCGCATCGCCGCTGCGCTATCTCGCGGTGTTGTTCGGACTGGCGCTTTTCGCACTCACAGGCATTGGCCTTTTCGATGTTGAGTGGATTGGCGGGTTGCTCTCAGGCGCAGCGCTCATGGGCGCCGGCCTTTATGGAGTGCTGAAAACCCGCAAGGCCTTGATTCCAGTGAGGGCGAAGGCCCGGACGCACTCCCGGGAAAACATGCCTAATGAAAATTAACCAGTAAAAACAGTAATTTGGACACAATTCAGGGCAAATGGTCTTAGTTTCGCCCCATTCGAGGTCTACATCTCAGACCATGGGCGGTCACCCAAGCGCCCAAGAGCAAAATCCCGATGCTCGCCCTGACGCCCTTTGCAAAGCACCACCACCCCAGAAAACCCCGCCTTCAGGGCGGGGTTTTTCTTTCCCAAATAGTGCGCTGCTCTCGATGATTTCGGCTCCGACCTTATTGCGCGCCGATAGCGCATCACGATACCTGAAACTATGAGCCGAGTTCTGATCGCCCCCTCCATTTTGTCCGCCGATTTCGCCCGTCTGGGCGAGGAGATCGCGGCAGTCGCTGCGGCCGGGGCCGACTTCATTCATGTTGACGTCATGGACGGTCATTTTGTGCCGAACCTGACCATTGGCCCGATGGTGGTGAAAGCATTGCGCGGCGTCACGGAACTGCCGTTTGACGTGCATCTGATGATTTCGCCGGTCGATTCTTACATCCAGGAATTCGCGGCGGCCGGCGCGAACATTTTGACGGTGCACCCGGAAGCGGGACCGCATCTTCATCGCACCCTTCAATTGATCAAAGCCGCAGGCGTGAAGGCGGGCGCCGCGCTCAATCCGGCGACGCCAGCGAGCGCGATCGAGTCGGTGATTGACGATCTGGATCTGGTGCTGGTGATGTCGGTCAATCCGGGGTTTGGCGGCCAAAAATTCATTTCGTCTCAGCTGAAGAAAATCGAGGCGATCCGCAAGATGATCGATCGAACTGGCCGCGACATCCATCTCGAAGTCGACGGCGGCGTCGATCCGCAAACGGCGCCGCAGGCGATCAGTGCAGGCGCGACTGTTTTGGTCGCCGGATCAGCCGTGTTTCGCGGAGGCGCAGAAAAATACGCCCCGAACATCGCTGCGTTGCGTCCGGGAACTTGACCATGGCGCGTCCCGCTCGACATTCCGGCAAATCTTCACGCGACGTGATTTCCCGCGTTCGCCGGGCGTGGGGCGAGAGCCCGTTTTATCAGGCGCAGTTGAAAGGTCCGGCGCCGGACCGCTTGCTGTTCCGGCCGGATGATCCGTATACCCCTGATAAGGCGATTGCGCTGGCGCTTACGCGCGGACGGATCGCGCTGGGCAATGAGAGTGTAGACTGCGAAGAAGAGCTTGACCGGCTTTGGGATTTGCCAGCGGTCGATGGCGGGTTGTTCGCCTATTTGCAGGAATTCTCGTGGCTACGGCATTTCTCCGCGCTCGGCGATGACGGGCGCGCGCCGGCGCGGACAATGATGCGCTCATGGCTCGACCGCTACGAGGGATGGTCGGCGGAAAGCTGGGAGCCATATCTGGTTTCCGAACGGCTGGTTCAGCTTTGTGCGCATCATCCATTGCTGTTGTCGGGAACGGATGCGCTGTGGCGCAGCCGGGTCTTGTCCTGCATGGCGCGCCAGACCCGGCATCTGGCTCGTTCCGCCCACCGCGCCGATAACGGCTTTGACCGGCTGATGACATCGCTTGGCCTCGGAATTGCCGGCTACGCGTTGCCAGGCTGCGAAGGCCCCGCCGAACGCGGGCTTGAGATGGCGCGGCGCGAACTGCGGCTGCAGCTTCGTCCCGATGGCGGTCATGTCAGCCGCAATCCTTCGCGCCAGTTAAAGCTCGCCCTGCGGCTGCAATCGCTGATCAAGGCGATCGAATCCCGGGGCTTCCAGCCGCCCGGCTTTTTGCGTCATCAAGTGCAGCGCGCAAGCGCCATGGCTGCTTTCTTTCGCTGTTCTGACGGAAAGCTCGCGGTTTTCAATGGCGGCTACGAGGATGACGCCAAGGCGTTGATCGCGGTGCAAAATGGTTCGGATACGGATATTGGGCCGACAGATTTTGCGCGCCATTCCGGTTATCACAAGATTACAGCCTCGCGCGCCTTGCTGGTTGTCGACACCGCTGACGATGCATCCAGCAGCTTCAAGGGAGCGGGCTCGCTTCATTTTTCTTCCGGCCGCAGCCGTGTGCTGGTGAATTGCGGCAATGGCGCGCACCGCGGCGCGGACTGGCGCAAGGCGCTGGAACGGCGCAGCGCACATTCCGCGTTGTCGTTTCTCGACGGGCCGACAAAGCCTGTGTTCGGAGAGACCACCCATCGGCGCGGCGAAGAAGCGAGCGGACATCTGCTTGAATTCGAACGGCAGATCGCCACCCACAATCCGGAAGGCGCGTCCTACTTGCGCAGGCTCTTCATCAACGCGGCCGGATCGGATCTGCGCGGCGAGGAAATGCTCGCGGGTTGCGCTGCCGGTGAAGTCGATCGCGCCGTCTGGCGGTTTCATTTGCATCCGGGCGTCCGCGCATCGCTGGCGCGCGACCGGAAGTCTGTGATCTTGCTGCTGCCCAACAAAGAGGGCTGGAGATTTAAGTCAAATTGTCCGGAGCTCGTGCTTGAGAAAAGCGTTTACAGCGGCGCGGGCGGATTGCCGGCGGAATGTGAACAAATTGTCATTCGGGCAAGTGCATTTGAGCGGCGGGACGATACCGCCATCAACGTCAAATGGGCGTTGCAGCGGCAAGACGCCGTGTGAGGAAATTGTCCGGGCGCGCTCACGATGATCGATGTGCTGGCGCTACAGCAGACGATGTGCATAATTGACCTGAGCAACGTGGCGCGAGCATGTCGGGGATTTTCGAAACTTTGAGGGCGTTCCTCCGATCGGATCGCACGTCGGCGAGTACGCCGCCGTTGATCGATCTCGCGACGCTGTTGCCGCGCGCGCCGCGCAAGATCGATCTGCGCGCGGCCCGCAAGATGATGGCCGGCAAGAGCATTCTGGTCACCGGGGCCGGAGGCACCATCGGATCGGAGTTGTGCCGCCAGATCATCGGATTTGAGCCCGCCAAATTGACCCTTGTCGATAATTCGGAGCTGGCGCTCTACCAGATCGATATGGAGTTGAAAGACGCCGGTCATGGCGAGACAATTCATTCCGAGCTGACGGATGTCTGCCGGATGGAGCATCTCGACCGTGTGTTTCGCCGGGCCGAGCCTGACGTAGTGTTGCACGCCGCCGCATTCAAACATGTGCCGATCGTCGAGGAAAACCGCTGCGCCGGGGCGCTGACCAATGTGTTGGGCGCCAAAAATGTTTTCGATGCCGCCATCGATCACGATGCGGAGTCAGTGGTTTTCATTTCAACGGACAAGGCGGTCAATCCGACGAGTTTCATGGGGGCGACCAAGCGCATTGCAGAACTCTATGCGCAGGCGCTGGATGTCGCGCAGAACGACACCAGATTTGTGACGGTTCGGTTTGGCAACGTGCTCGGGTCTACCGGATCGGTGGCTCCGCTCTTTACGCGCCAGATTGAGCGCGGCGGACCGGTGACCGTCACCCATCCGGAAATCATCCGGTTCTTCATGACGACCCGCGAAGCGGTGCAGCTTGTGTTGCTCGCGTCCAGCCTGGACGTGGCGGAGGAGACCATCGTCACCCATGACGGCCGGGTGTTCGTGCTCGATATGGGCGAGCCGGTGAAAATTCTCGACTTCGCCAAGCGCATGATCGAGGCGCACGGCCTCGTGCCCGGCAAGGATATCGAAATCAAGTTCACCGGCCTTCGTCCGGGCGAAAAGCTCTTTGAGGAAATTTTCCTCGACACGGATGCGCTGATCAAGACCGGCGCCGACGGCGTGCTGCTCGCTTCGCCCGCCATGATCGATCTGCCGCTGTTGACGCCAAGGCTCGCGGACGTGATCGAGGCGGCGCTGCATGGCGATCAGCCGGTGCTGGATGAGGCGGTGCATCATCTCGTGCCCGAGTTCAGCGCCAATGCCGGCGCTGCCTCTCGTACGCCGAACAAATCGAATCGGTAGAATCTTGGCGCCTCGCCTTGCAAGGCGACTTGCCGGACGTTAAGGCGGCCCCAGCAATTTAAGGGTTCGCCATGACTGAACAAACGCCGGTGCGCCGCGCGCTGATTTCTGTTTCCGACAAGTCTGGAATCGTCGATTTCGCCAAACGGCTCGCCGCAGCGAAGGTCGAAATCGTTTCCACGGGCGGCACGGCGAAGGCGTTGCGCGAAGCGGGCCTTGCGGTCAAAGACGTTTCCGAAATCACCGAATTTCCGGAAATGATGGACGGCCGCATCAAGACCCTGCATCCGCGCGTTCATGGGGGGTTGTTGGCCTTGCGCGACGATCCCGGTCATCGCCAGTCCATGAGTGATCACGGTATCGACGGCATCGAGCTGCTGGTGGTCAATCTCTATCCGTTTGAGGAAACCGTGGCGAAGGGCGGCGACTTCGCTGAGTGCATCGAAAATATCGACATTGGCGGCCCGGCGATGATCCGCGCCGCAGCGAAGAACCATCGCTTTGTCGGCGTGGTCACCGACCCGGCGGATTATGACATCGTGCTAGGCGAGATTGAGTCAGCCGGAGCGCTTGCCGGGGACACAAAGAAGCGGCTCTCGGCAAAAGCGTTCGCGAAGACTGCTGCGTATGATTCAGCTATTTCCGCCTGGTTCGCAAAACAGAATGGCGAGACCTTTCCGAAAGACGTCTCCATCGCGGGCCGTCTCGATGCGGTGCTGCGCTACGGAGAGAACCCGCATCAGCAGGCAGCTTACTACCGGACGGGCGCGCCTCGCGCCGGCGTTTCCACGGCTCGCCAGCTCCAGGGCAAGGAACTTTCCTACAATAATCTGAACGATACCGATGCTGCGTTCGAACTGATCGCGGAATTTGGCGCCGAACGTCCTGCGGTCGCCATTATCAAACACGCCAATCCGTGCGGCGTGGCCACGGCGGCGGACATGCTCGCCGCTTATGGACTGGCGCTTCGCTGCGATCCTGTGTCGGCCTTTGGCGGCATTGTCGCGCTCAACCAGAAACTCACCGGCGCGGTTGCGGCCGAGATCATCAAGACCTTCACTGAAGTTGTTATCGCGCCCGATGCGGATGAAGAGGCGGTGGCGGCGTTCGCGTCGAAGAAAAACCTGCGTCTGCTTTTGACCGGCGGGCTTCCTTCGCCGGAAGACGCCGGCATGGTCATCAAACCACTGGCGGGCGGATTCCTGTTGCAGTCGCGCGATGCAAAGGTTGTGCGCGAGGATGAACTGAAAGTCGTGACCAAGCGCAGTCCGAGTGCGCAGGAACTCTCTGACATGCTGTTTGCGTTCAAAGTCGCCAAGCATGTGAAGTCGAACGCAATTGTCTATGTGAAGGATGGCGCCACGGTCGGCGTCGGCGCAGGTCAGATGAGCCGGCTCGATTCCTCGCGCATCGCCGCGCGCAAGGCGCAGGACGCAGCCGAAGCATGCGGCGCGCCGCAATCGCTGGCGATCGGATCGGTTGTGGCCTCAGACGCCTTCTTTCCGTTTGCGGACGGATTGCTCGCGGCTGCGGAAGCGGGCGCCACGGCGGTCATTCAGCCCGGCGGCTCCATGCGCGATGACGAAGTGATCAAGGCGGCGGATGATGCCGGCCTCGCCATGGTCTTTACCGGCGTCCGGCATTTCCGGCATTAGCACTGACGGCTGATCACTCAGCCGTCAGATCGTCGAGCTTGCGCGTGAACAGCGTGAACTTGCCGACACTGACATTGCCGGTGAGGTCGAGTTCCGCAGCGACTTCTTCAAACTCTGCAATCGCGTCCTCAGCGCCTGCGCGCCATTTGTCGATCACTTTGTCCGTCCATTTCGCCGGTGCGCCTTTTGGTTCTGCGCCCGCCGCGGCGATCACCCGCGTCGTCAGCAAACGCTGACGAGCGGTCAGGTCTTCAATAATCTGACGGATGGCGATCTTGTCAAAGTGATCGGCCGGCGGTTCGCGGCGCGCTTTCTCGCGAACGGCGTCGATGTCGAACATCCGGCCGACAGCGAAGAAAATGCCGCCGACGCCGGGGTTCGACCAGCCGGTTTCGCGCGCGAGATTGACGATGTCGAACGCAAACTCAAGAGCCGGTATCGCAGCGGCATCCTGCGCGATGGACTCCGGCGCAGCGTCGTCTATCCAGGCCTGACGGCGCTCTGCGAGCGCTGCAGCGGCGTCTTCAGGCAGGATGTCGGGCAGGGCCGTTTTGAACTCTGCGACAGCGTCCTGATATTGTTCGACCACAGCCTTCAGGCCTCGGCGCGCCAGCCGTTCGCGGGCGTCTGGGTCGCCGAGCAAGTGGAATGTCTGTTCGCCCAGCAAACGGGATGCTTCAAGATAAAGCGACGTCTGCAAAGGGGCGGGCGCGACATTGTCCAAATGATCCACAGCCGCAGCAAAGTCATGCAGATTGTAGATACGCCGCACGGCTTCATACGCCAGCGAGATCGTGGCGAAGTCGAGGCCCGTCGTTTCGGCCGCACGTTGAACGAACGCAACGCCGCATGTGTCGACAATTTCGTTCGACAGGCGTGTGGCGATGATTTCGCGGCGCAGCTGGTGCGAAACGATCGACTGATTGAACTTGTGAAGCGCTTCAGGGAAGTACGCGACCAGTTCGCGTTCAAACAACGGATCGTCCATCGCTTCCGATTTCGCCAGTTCGTCGAACAGCCACATTTTGGCGTAGGCCAGAAGCACGGCGAGATCCGGTCGGGTCGGTCCAAGACCGGCGTGCCGCATGGAGGCGAGCCGTTCCGCGTCTGGCAGGTTTTCGATGGCGCGGTCGAGGCGGCCTTCGCGTTCCAGCGTCGACATGAAGCGCGCGTAAACGCCGAGATCGGCAGGCGCGCTCATTTCCATCTGCGAGATGGCGCGGGTTTGATCGTAATTGTGGCGCAAGACGTGCTCGGCCACGTCTTCCGTCATCGAAGCGAGCAGGGTGTTTCTGTCGTCGCGCTTCAACTCGCCATGCTCAATCGCATTCGAAAGAAGGATCTTGATGTTGACTTCGTGGTCTGAGGAATCGACGCCTGCGGAGTTGTCGATGGCGTCCGTGTTGATGCGTCCGCCATTTCGGGCATATTCGATCCGCGCAAGCTGAGTGAATCCGAGATTAGCTCCTTCGCCCACGACGCTGGCGCCGATTTCGTCGGCGTTGATGCGCACGGCGTCATTGGCGCGGTCGCCGACACGCCAGTTCTCTTCATCTTCGGCTTTGAAATAAGTGCCGATGCCGCCGAGCCAGAACAATTCTACCGGCGCTTTCAAAATCGCGCGGATGAGTTCCGAAGGCGTCATTTCTTTCGCAGTGACATTGAGCGCAGTGCGAATTTCCGGCGTCAGCGGAATCGACTTGGCGCTGCGCGGGAAGACGCCGCCGCCTTTAGAGATGAGTTTCTTGTCATAGTCCGCCCACGAACTGCGCGGCAGGGCGAACATGCGCTTGCGCTCTTTGTATGATTTCGCCGGATCCGGATCGGGATCGATGAAAATATCGCGGTGGTCGAACGCGGCGATCAGCTTCGTTTGCTCTGAAAGAAGCATGCCGTTGCCGAAAACGTCGCCTGACATGTCGCCGACGCCGGCGGCGGTGAAGGGTTCGGACTGGATGTCCTTGCCAATCTCGCGGAAGTGGCGTTTGACCGCTTCCCAGGCGCCGCGCGCGGTGATGCCCATCACTTTGTGGTCGTAGCCGACGGAGCCGCCCGACGCGAAAGCGTCACCGAGCCAGAATCCGTACTCATCCGAGATCGCATTGGCGGTGTCGGAGAAAGCGGCCGTGCCTTTGTCGGCGGCGACGACGAGATAGGGATCGACATCGTCCCAGCGCACAATCTTGGCCGGCGTTTTCGTCTCGCCCTGGACGATATTGTCGGTCAGATCGAGAAGACCGCGGATAAATATCTTGTAGGCTTCGCGGCCTTCTTCATAGATCGCCGCACGGTCGCCGGTGGCCGGCAGTTGCTTGGGATAAAAGCCGCCCTTCGACCCCGTCGGCACGATCACGGCGTTCTTCACGCGCTGCGCTTTCACGAGGCCGAGGACTTCCGTACGGAAATCTTCGCGGCGGTCCGACCAGCGCAATCCGCCGCGTGCGACCGGGCCGAAGCGCAAGTGCACGCCATCGACGCGCGGGCCGCATACAAAAATCTCGCGATACGGTTTTGGTTCGGGAATTTCCGCGACCTTGTGGCTGTCGACCTTGAAAGAGATATAGGTTTTGACCGAACCGTCCGGCAGGCGCTGATAGTAATTGGTGCGCATGATCGCTGCGAACAGTGTGCGGAAGCGCCGGATAATCCGGTCTTCATCGAGACTGGCGACCGCGTTGAGCGCTTCTTCGATCGCGTCGTCGGCGGCCTTGACGTCTTTGATCCGATCTTCTGCGTCGGCCGGCCCGTCAGGGTTGAAGCGGGCGTGGAATGCAGCGACCAGAAGCCGGGCGATGGAGGGATGGTTGGCCAGCGCCTCTTCGATATAGGCCTGAGAGTACGCAAATCCGGCCTGCATGTGATGCTTGGCGGCGGCGCGCAACAACCATGCTTCGCGCCAGTTGATGCCGGCGGTGAGCACGAGATTGTTAAAGCTGTCGTCTTCGGTCCGGCCTTCGAGCACGGCGAGAATGGTTTCTTCAAAAGCCTCGCGTACATCGGCGAGCGCAACCGGCTGGCCGTCTTCCTGCTCGGTCTTGAAGTCGTGTACCCACAAGGCGTTCTTCGCGTCGCCGAACGGCGAAACCTGATAGCTCGCTTCCTGCAGCACGCTCAGGCCGAGGTTTTCGATGGTGGGGATCAGTTTTGAGAGCGTCATCGGCGCGCCGCTCTTGTAGATCTTGATGTGGACAGTCTGATCGCTGTCTTTCGGCTTGCGATAGGCGCGAACCACCATGGGCGCCTGATCAAGCTGCTCAAGTGCGGCGATATCGGCCAGCGTTTCAGCGGGCGCCGTGCGTTCGCGATAGCCTGCATCAAAAGCCCGCTCATATTTGGCGAGCAACCCGGCGGGTGTTGCGCCGTCATGGGCTTCGCGCATTGCTTCGAGAAGTCCGTCATTCCAGGTGCGGCAAATCTCGCGGACTGCGCGCGTCAGTTCTGTCAGTCCGGGGCCTTCGGGCGCGCCAGGATTGATGCCGATGACGAAGTGAACGCGCACCAGCGCCGCGTCGCCAAAGAACGGAGCGAAGGAATGAATGCGCCCATTGAACGTTTCCGCGAGCAGCTGACCGGTGCGTTCGCGAATGTCGGAGTTAAAGCGATCGCGCGGCACATAGATCATCGCGGAGATGAAGCGATCGAACCGGTCCCGCCGCAAGAACAGTTTTACGCGCGGGCGTTTGTAGAGCCTCAAAATTCCGAGACAGGTTTCGCAGAGCGTATCGACGTCTGCCTGGAACAGCTCATCTCGCGGATAGGATTCAAGAATGTTGATGAGTGCTTTTTCATTGTGCCCGCCGGGAGTGAAGGCTGTCTTCTCCAGAACGGCGTCAACCTTCGCGCGCACGAGCGGAATGTCGGAAACGGGGCGGTTGTAAGCGTCAGCGGTGAACAGGCCGACAAACAGTTCTTCGCCATTGGCGATGCCGTTCGGGCCGAACGTCTTGACGGCGACGTAGTCCATATAGGCGCGCCGGTGAATCTGCGACTTTGTGCTCGACTTGGCGATGATGATCGGCTCGCTGGAGTCAAAGAATGCCGCAACCGCCGGTGTAAGCTTGCCGTCGGGCTGGAACGTGGACTTTAAAACATCGCGACCCGGCGCGCTCAGAATGCCGAGGTCTTTTTCCTTGTCGATCACGAGCTGCAGGTCTGAACCTTCGCCGACAAAATTGAAATGACGGGCGCCGAGGAATGCGAACCGATTGTCCCAGAGCCACTTGAGGAACTGAACGGCCTCGCGCTGTTCGTCGGCTTTGACGCCGGGAAGGCGGGAGCGTTCCAGTTGCGCAATGCAGGCGCCAAGGCGGGCGCGCATGTCTTCCCAGTCTTCGACGGCGATGGTGACGTCGCGCAGAACATGTTCGATTTCCTGCTGCAACGCCTCCAGTTCGTTTTCCACGACCGGAGGATCCATTTCGATGTGGATCATGGATTCCCGAATGCCGGACTGCGATTGGCCGGGTTCACGCTTGCCGGCGGAATTTCGGGTGACCGCGACGACCGCGTTTGAGAAAAAGCTTACCGGCTTTCCCGCTTCCGCGAGGGCCGCGGAAACGGAATCCACGAGGAAGGGTTTGTCGTCCGTGACGATGTCGAGAACCATCCGGCGATCGGTGACGCCTTTGCCTTCGTCAATGCGCAACGAGATTTTGCTTTGACCGGGCTTTCTGGTCAGTGCGTGTTTCCAGGCCGCCGATGCGCGCGCCAGCAACGATTGCGGCTGGTCCCAGATCTGATCTTCGCCGGTTGCGTACAGCACCAGTTGCTCAAGATAACTGCGAAACGCGGGCGTGACGGCGCCTTTTTCATCGAGCTCGACGGTCTTTTTCTTTTGCGCAAGCGCAATGACGTCGTCGAGAATTTGACCATCTGTGTCGGTGAGAAAGCCCTCGGGCATATCGCTTCCTTTGCGCGTGTGATTGTTGTCGCCGTCATAACGTAAAGGCTTTGAAGAAGTCTAATAAAATGAAGGCAAACTCGCGCGACATCGAACACCGCCCGGAGGGCGGTTCGGGTGATGCGGAAGCCGAAAAGGAAGTCTTGAAGCTAAATCGCTGCAAAGGCGCGAAAGGGAGCGGAATCAGGCCCCGAATGCTTGCGAAGGGGGTGTTTCCACGCTCGCGGCCACCGTCCGTCGGCGTTCCACTTCGCGGCGCAACAACGACATGCGCGGATAACGCGACGCGGCCGACTTCTCCAGCAACCGGTTGGTGAGAAACAGTCCGCAAACGGCGAGCAGAGAAGCGGCGAGCGCCGCCGTGAGCAAGCCTGTGTCTGCGGCGCGAAAGCCGGCGAGGAGCGCGAAGGCGGCGCCCGGAAGGGCGAGCGCAGCAGCGCTCGGAAGGTGCGCAGCGAGCAGGATCGCCGTGACGAAGCAGGCGATGACGGAAAGGGCGAGGATCTGTACACCGAAAGCCGCCGGCGCGAAGGAGGGCGCCAGCAGGATCGGCGCGCTGGCGAGAATGACGCCCAATACCGACAGGCTCGCGGTGAACGACGCTCTCCAGCGGAACGGACGCGACGTAAGACGGCTGCCAGACCGGAATTGGCTGCGAAGCCGGCGGCAGGTCCAGATAGCCGCGAGCATCATCAGCGCCCAGGCAGCGGCGCGGCCCGGATAAACGCGCCCGGCCACGACAGCGAGATAGACGGAAACCCCAGCGATCAGTGCGAGGCCCGGCCCGCTCCAGCGTGACAGAATATCGATCAGATGCAGCCGGGCGGCTCGCGACAGAGCGGTTCGCCGGCGCTGTCTGAGCGGCGTCTGCGCCTCCCGGGCGAGTTGCTCCTGCAGTTCGCGAGCGGTTTTGCCGTGCAATGATGCGCTCGACATGGAGCTGTTCCCTTTTCTGGCGATGAGTTAACGCATCGGAGGATGCAATCCTTAACCAATCGTTAACGGCGGGACACTGGGGTGATTTTGTGCGCGGGTCGAGCCCGGATCGCGACCGGAGTTGCGATTATTCTGCGCTGTCGAGAAACACGTCGATGGTGACGCCGACCTGGGCGAGCTCGCCCCTCAGCACCAGCGCGTCCACATTCACCGGATCAAGAGAGAGTGCTGTGACGACATCATTGGCGGCGGTTTCGTAAGCGCCGGTGACGAACCGGCCGCGTCCGCGCAACACATATGTTTCTGCGCTGACAAAGCCGTCCTCTTCGGCCCGGTTCACAGCGCTGATCACATCCTGCCAACGCTGATGGGCTGCATGGACTTTAGCGGCGGTTAAATAGAGCTCTCCGCTGTCGGGCACGAGGGCAAGCGATTGATCGAGGGCGGCTTGCGCTCTCGTCGCATCATTGGCGTCGAGCCACGCTGATGCGGCCTGCGCGAGAAGTCGGGCGCGGACATAGTCGTCTCCGGCGTCGTTGCGTTGCGCGATCTCTTCCAGGCGCAAAGCGGCGAGTTTGGGAAAGCCGGCCTTGAGGTCGGCAACCGCGAGGCAGTGGCGCGCTTCCGCGCCGCCGCCTTCACCAACCCATTGTTGCGCGGCGATGCGGCCCAGGTCGAGATCGGCGCTGACCAGCTCGATGCAGTCCGAATAGCGCGGAGAAACCGTTTCAGCGGGCGCCAGCACGGCGAGGAGGGTCAACAACAACATCACCGCACCTTAGCGCGCGGGAGGATTTTCTGGAAACAGCAAATTTTCGCCTATTCGGCGGCCTGGGGCCTGGTCGCGGCGCTGTCGGTCTTTGCGCCGGCTTTCGCACGACGCTTGCGCGCTGGCTTTTTGGCGGCTTTCGCTTCGGTGCTCGCCGTCGCAGCTGCCGCTTCCGATGGCGCAGTTTCCGCAGGCGCAACCGGCTCAGGCAAGAAGCAGGTGATCGTCGCGCCTTCGCCTTCGTTTGAATCCATGCGGACCCAGCCGTGATGAAGCTTCACGAAGCGCTCAACCAGCGCGAGGCCAAGCCCGGCGCCGGCGCTTGGTCCGCGGCTTTCAAAGGCATCGAAAGCGCGCGCCTGATCCGTCGGCGACAATCCCCGCCCGGTGTCGGCGACCCAGATTTTCACGGCCTTGCCAACCCGGCGCGCGCCAATGGTTACAGAACCGCCCGAGCCGGTGTAGGCGAATGCGTTTGACAACAGGTTGAACAGGACCTGCTTGACGCGCTTGTCGTCGATTTCGGCTTCGCCGATGTCTTTCGGGCAATCGACTTTCAACGACACTTGCGTGTCTTCCGCCTTCAGCGCGGCGAACGTTGCGGCGCTTTCGAGCAGTTTTCTAATGTCGGTCTTTTTGAGATTGAGGTCCATCTGACCGGCGTCGATGGCGGCGAGGTCAATGATGTCGTTGATCAGGTCGCGCAAATGATACGATGCCGAACAGATACTCGCGACGTAGTCTTTCTGGCGATCGTTCAGCATGCCGAACATCTGGCCGTCGAGCATTTCGGAAAAGCCGATAATGGTCGAAAGCGGCGTTCTGAGCTGATACGAAACGTGATCGACAAACTTGGACTTCAAGCGGTCGGCGTTTTCCAAAACCGCATTGCGGTCTTTCAATTCTTTCTCGCGCTCTTTGGAATCCGTGACGTCGATGAAATGCGCCAGGGTCGCGCCGTCGGGCAGGGGCTCGGTGCCGATCGCCAGCGTGCGGCCATCGGCGAGGCGAATTTCGCGCAATTCGAGCGGCTGGCGATCTTCGTGGGACTTTGAAGCGACGCAGCGACGCAGGGCGTCGAAGGAGCTGTCTGCGTCTCTCGCAAGCTTTTTCAGATTGTCGACGATCACATCAACATGCGGCCGCGCATCGAGGTGGCGCTGATCGAGGCGCCACAATTTCTGGAACGCCTTGTTGTAAAGTTTCAGTGTGCCGTCGCCCGCAAACACCGCAACGCCTTCAGCGAGATTGTTGAGCGTCGCTTTCTGGACTTTGATTTGCGTGTTGAACTGCGCTTCGAGGGTGATTTTCTCTGTGATGTTTTCAAAGGCGAGCATCACGCCGCCAAGCGGGTGACGCAGGCGCGCCACACGCAATGTTCGCCCGTCCGGCAGGTGCCAGGTTTCGTCCGGCGCGCCGCCCAGACGCTCAGATCCGGGCTCAGCCAGACCTTCGGTGTACAGGGCGAGCTGTCCTTCTTTCCATGCGTCGAAGTCCGCCGGCTCGGGCAGGCGGCCCTTGAGGCGAAGATGGTCGAGCACTTCGCCGTGATAGACGCGCCCGGACAACTCGGCGTCGTCGAGGGACCAAAGCTCCTGAAACGCGCGATTGTAGTAAATGAGATTTTGACTGGCGCCGAAAATCGCAACTGCGGTTTGAATTTGATCGAGCGTGCGCTGATTGGCGTCGATCTGTTGCTTCAACTCGCTGCGCGCCTTGTCGAGCTCGGTCACGTCGAGCGCAACGCCGCCTAGCGCGGCATCGCCTGAACCGTGCAACGGCGTTTCGACAATGCGGAACACGCGCCGTTCGCCACGCGAATTGATGATCGCGCGGCCTTCGTTGGCTTTGCGGTCGGCTGCCGCGCTTGCGGCGAGTTTCTTGATGGAGTTGTCGAGTTCAATCTGCTGCTTGACCACGTCATTGGCGTTCGGCGCCTCGACGATTTCGGCATAGGCGCGGTTGACCCAGACCAGTTCAAGATTGGCGTTGCGCCGCCACGCGGGAACCGGCGAGCGGTCGAGCAATGCATGCGCGCCATGCAAGTCCACCGCGCGTTCCCGGAAGGCGCCGATCACCGCGCCATCCTCAGCCATGCGCACGGCCGGGTCGGTGATCCACAGCGCCACCTGACCGCCGGCCACGCGTCCGTCAATTTCGATGGAGCGACCGTCGGGCGTCACCACATTGCCGGAGAAGGCGACACCGTGCGCGCGCAGGTTTTTGACTTTGTCGCGCAGGGTTTCCGGCTTTTCCGCGTCGTCGTCCTGGAGCGGCAAGGCGCCCAAAGCGTTCAACAACCGATCGACAGGCGCGGTCTTCGCTTGATCATCGTCCTTGGAAAACGACAGGAGCGAAGCGAGGGCGGCGGGACCGCCCAGAATTTTCGGCGAGCCCCAGCCGGAAGCGATGGATTCAGAATCGTCTTCCCAGACGAGAACGAGGCCGGGATGGGCGGAGAGAACCGAGTCTGACTTTTCGAGGCGCGCCTCCATTTCGGCGAGCTTGTCTGACCAGTGCAGCGATTGATGCCGGGTGGCGGCGGAAACGCGAAACGCCCACACCACGGCGGCCACCGCCAGGGCGACAGCGCCCGCCGCGCCCGCCAGGAACGGATCGATTGCACCCAGCGCGCCGGTCTCCGACGTCTGCGCCATCGCGGGCGGCGCCAGCAACGCCCCGCCGAGACCCGCCAAGATCGAACCAGACATCAGTTTTTTCGCGTGAAGCCGCATGCCGAGCATCCTGTTCGCGCCGGTTTCGACCGCGCATGTGCTCTCCCCGCCAAACGGATAAGCAGATTCGCGATATTTTGTGTCACCGGCTTTTGAACTGCACAATATGTACTGTGTTCGTTGGGCGCGGCTAGGGCAAAAGGCGTGTTTGGGGCCGCAAGCTGCATGAAATTTTCAACAGCTTGTCGGCCCCCTAAGGCTTTAATCGGTAAGGTAAAAACTGAAACGCTCGATCACGCCGTAACGCATGCCGCCGCCGCTGGCTGGCGAGTACTTCCACCCCGACACGGCTTTGATCAGCGGGCGGTTGAAGCAGGCGTGGGGCGAGTCGATCACCCGGGGATTGACCACGTTGCCTTCCGGCGTGACGTCGAACTGAACGACCACCAGTCCTTCGATGCCTCGCGACCGGCAGGTTTCCGGGTAGGGAGGCGCGATGCGGATGGTTGGGCCGGCCATTGATCCCGCTCCGGGCGGCGTCGGGTCAACCTTTGTTGGCCCCGGCCGGACGATGGGGCCAGTGGGACTTGTTGACTTCTTGAACTCAAAATCAGTCTCGGGAATTTCATCGGGGATGGTCTCGGAGGGCGGTCTGATCTTGCGGCCGTCTTCCGGCGGTGGCTCGTCAGTGGTGATTTTGATGATCGGAATGAGAAAGGCCATCAAGAGAAACAGAGCGACCGTGACGAGACCTGCGAACGGGGCGCCAACTATCCAGCGAAACAATGTCATAGAGCATTCCTTTCAGGTAAAGGCGCAAGCTCTTCAGGCAACCTCTGAGGCTTGGGCCGATGCGAAAGAAGGCGCGTTTCGAGATGCCAGATGTGAAGCACGCCCCCGTGCCAACGCTTATGCTACAGTAGTCGCAGCTTAGCGCGTTGCGACATGTGTAGCAAGAAAAATCGGCGCAAGGGAAAAGCACAGTTTTTTTGTTCCGCTCATGCCCGCGCAGGCGGGAATCCAGAAGAAGCAGAACTGCGCTTGCGTCATGGATCCCCGCCTACGCGGGGATGAGCGGTATGATATTCGCCAAAAGCCACACCCCAATGAGGCGAGTGCGCGCCGAAAATTTTCATCATTTCCGATGAATTCTTTCACCAAACCCAGTGTTGGTGAAAAGTTATCCCCCATAATCTGGGCGCCCTTACACTCCACACATCTGACATACTGCGCGCTATCCGTCCGGATACGGAGAGTGCGCGCGCGAATGCGAGAAGGGCGTGGAACAGTGGCGGAGCAGAAACATCCAAATGGCGCCAGATTCGCCGCAACCCCAATGAACAAGCGGGTGAGAAAAACACAGAGAGGCGTCAAGTTGCGCAATGTTTCACGGGCTGGCCGCGAAGGCGGCCAATGAACGTCATGAGCGTTTTCGAAGCGACAGCAACCGACAGGGGAAATGGTGCGTGCAAACAGAAAAAGGGCGGCGCAAGCGCCGCCCTCCGTCTCATCGCATCCGGTGTTGAATGCGTTTAGTAACGGTACTGGTCGGGCTTGAACGGGCCTTCGACCGGCACGCCGATATAGTCGGCCTGTTCCGGGGAAAGCTGGCTCAGCATCGCGCCGACCTTGTCGAGGTGGAGCTTCGCGACTTTTTCGTCGAGGTGCTTCGGCAGCACGTAGACTTCGTTCTTGTACTGGTCGCCCTTGGTCCACAGTTCGATCTGCGCCAGCGTCTGGTTGGTGAACGAGGCGGACATGACGAAGGACGGGTGGCCGGTGGCGTTGCCGAGATTGAGCAGACGGCCCTGGGAAAGAAGCAACATGCGCTTTCCGTCCGGGAAAGTGATCATGTCGACCTGGTCTTTGACATTCGCCCATTTGTAATTGCGAAGGCCCTCGACCTGAATCTCATTGTCGAAGTGGCCGATATTGCCGACGATCGCCATGTCTTTCAGCGAGCGCATGTGATCGACGGTGAGGACGTCCTTGTTGCCCGTCGCGGTGATGACGATGTCGGCGCGCGGCGCGCCTTTTTCCATGGTGACGACTTCATAGCCGTCCATGGCCGCCTGCAACGCGCAGATCGGATCGACTTCCGTGACCATCACGCGCGCGCCGGCGCCGCGCAGGGACGACGCCGAGCCTTTGCCGACATCGCCGTAACCGGCGACGAGGGCGACTTTGCCGGCCAGCATCACGTCGGTGCCGCGGCGGATGCCGTCGACCAGGCTCTCG
>CAZAOB010000062.1:0-12833 GCA_964486635.1 uncultured Caulobacterales bacterium
CAAGAGTGCGGTAAAATTGCTTGCCGTGTGTATCTTGTTTGGGATCGTTTTTTCGCAGCGCGTCACGATGCTGCCTTCCGATGCGCTTCTGCCGGCACAAATCCTGCCGCAGAAAATATTGCAAGAAGGCGTGATCTTCGCCGGCATGATCGTCCTTTTCTCCGTCGCGCTCGCCATGGTCGATTTGCCCTGGGCCCGCCATCAGCATGCCAGCAAGCTGAAAATGACGCTGGAAGAGCTGAAAAAGGAAATGAAGGAGCAGGAAGGCGATCCGACGATGAAGCTAAGTCGTCGCCAGCGTGGTCAGGAAATCGCCCGGAACCGAATGATGAAAGACGTTCCGACAGCGGATGTGATCATCGTCAACCCAACGCACTACGCAGTCGCGCTGAAATGGGAGCGCAAGGGCGGCGGCGCGCCGATTTGTGTGGCGAAGGGCACTGATGAAATTGCTGCGAAGATTCGTGAAATCGCTTCGATCGCAGGCGTGCCCATCCGGTCGGATCCGCCGACCGCCCGCGCGATCCACGCCAGTGTGGAGATCGGTGAAGAAATTAAGCGCGAGCAGTATGCAGCGGTCGCCGCCGCGATCCACTTTGCCGACGCCATGCGCAAGAAAGCGAGTTCTTATGGCCAATCAAACTGATCAACTGGCGGAACTCAAAAAAATCGCGGAGATGAAATTCGATCGCGAACGCCACCGGCTTGCAGCGGCGAACGAGGAGATGTCCCGTCTCGAAGCAGAGCGCAAAGCTTTGCAGAAGAAGGTCGTCGACCTCGCCGACGCAAAGGAATCTGACCCCGCAGCCTTTATCAACACCTACGCTTATCTCGACTCGCTAGCAGTCAAAGCCAAGCAGCTGGACGCGGCACGCAAGGAAGCAAATCAGCGAACGGAAGCCCAGCGGGAACGAATTCGTACAGCGCTTGCATCCAAGATCCGCATTGACGGAATGGATGAAAGCTAAACGGCGACGAGTCGCTTTAGCGACTCAATCTTGTCGTAGCTGGTCTTGATATCCTTGCGATCCGCGGCAAGGCGCATATCCCGCAACACTTCCAATGAACGCAGCAAGACAGGCAATGGAGGCCCACTCGCGGTCACTTGCGCCAGCTTGTCTTCGGCGAGGGCCGCCGACGGCTTTTCAATAAAAGACTTCACAAGCTGATCGTGATGCTGGGCCGCTGTGGCGCCATGTAACCGGCAAACCTCCAGAAACGCGCTGGCGTTTCGTTTGAACCAGGCCTCCTTGGACGACGCCTCAGCCTCATCAAGAAATTGCTCCAACAAGCTCCGCCGCCGCATGCAGTCGCGAAGGCTCGCCTGATCCACCGGCGTCATGAACAGCATTTTGTCGACCAAAAGCTGAGCGTAGTAAGGATCGTTTGCATTACACAGCCCCAGCAGCAAGTCGATTTCATTGATGCCTGAAAAATCGCCGGCATTAGCGCCACGATATTCCTGACGCCCAACGCGATACGGCTTGTAATACGGCCGCACAGAATAGAAGAAACGATCCGTGTCGAGTTTTTCGAACAGCACGTCATTATATTTTATGACGTCTTTCAGTCCGTTTGCAGCATCTTCGAGCAACGTCTCGGTCACAGGGTGCGACACGCCGAGCGGCAAAATGCGCATCAAGGCATCGGCCACTCTCATAAAAGCGAGAATACCGCGCGTATTGTAGTCAAGAAACACAAACTCGTCGTCAAGCGAGGTGAAACTCTTCTGCCGTCCGTTCACCGCCGCATTGCGCATCGCCAGGTGCGCCGTTGAAAAGCGTGGCGCCATGCCGACAGAAGCTGCGATATGTAATGACAATGCTGACGCTTCAGGGAATGGCGACTTTTCCTCTCGCGCCGGATTGGTTAGCTCATGGCGCCGCAACGACGCCATGTAGAGCCCAACATCGCCAAGCAGATCGAAGGCGTTGTCGAAGCCCTCATCCGTGTTGCCCTCCTCAACCAAGCGGACAATATGTTCACGGCCTTCGTCACGGATTTGCGCCTTGATGGCGTCGCCAACTCCATCGACATTTTCGCGCCGCTCCTGCGCGAAGTACTTTTCTTCAAGCGTCGTGTTCATCTCAACAAAGGAGGTGCGTATCCATCGCTCGAACTGTTCTGAATTACCGCTCATGGTGAATTCCTCCGGGCCGGGACACGGCCAAAATATCCGTTTCCTCTCTCTTACAGAGATTGCCGCCCTGTGGGAATTGAATGTGGCCGATCAGCGTGCGTAGTTCAGCACTGGGCTAAGCCACCTTTCGGCGGTATCGACATCCCATCCCTTGCGGCGCGCATAATCTTCGACCTGATCTTTTGCGATTCGGCCAAGGGCAAAGTAATGCGAGTCCGGATGGGCGAAATAGAGGCCGGAAACACTTGCTGGGGGCGTCATGGCGAAACTCGACGTCAGTTCGACGCCGGCGCGGGTTTGTGCATTGAGCAAGTCAAACAGGACTTTCTTTTCTGTATGGTCCGGCTGCGAAGGATAACCCGGCGCCGGGCGAATGCCGGCGTACTTTTCTTCAACCAGCTCTTCGACGGAGAGTTGTTCCTCCGGCGCATATCCCCATAGGTCACGGCGCACACGCGCATGCAGGTATTCCGCGAACCCCTCAGCAAATCTGTCCGCGAGCGCCTTCACCATAATGGAGGAGTAATCGTCATTGGCTTTTTTAAACGCTTCCGATCTCTCAACTTCCCCATGACCGGCGGTCACGCAAAACCCGCCAATCCAGTCCGCGCCCTCGCCCTTCGGGCGAACGAAGTCGGAGAGCGCGACATTGGCGCCTTCTTTTTTCTTGATCTGTTGGCGCAGAGTGAAGAATTTTGAAACCTCCTGATCGCGCTTTTCGTTTGTCCACAAGACGATATCATCGCCGTCAGCATTGGCGGGCCAGAATCCGACCGCGGCTTTGAGGGTAAGCCATCTTTCCGCCACCAGCTTGTCGAGCATTGCTTGGGCGTCGCGCCAAAGCCCTCGCGCAGCTTCCCCGCGTTTGTCATCGTTCAGAATTTGCGGATAGCGGCCGGGCAAATCCCAGCTCATGAAGAACGGCGTCCAGTCGATGTATGGCAACACGTCTTCGAGGCTGACGTCGTCGATTGCTTTTGCGCCAGTAAAAGACGGCGCCACCGGTCCGTCCGCATTCCAGTCGGGCGTGAATCGTGCTGCCCGCGCATTTTCAAGCGTCAGCCTCTCTTTAGGGCCGCCGCCATCGCGCGCCGCACGCATCTTGGCGTACTTGTTCTTGGTATCCTCCCAAAGTTTCGGACGGGCCTCTTCCGACAATAAAGCTGAGACAACGCCGACACACCGGCTTGCGTCGGTCACATGGATGACCGGCGCCGCAGAATAACCAGGCTCGATCTTCACCGCCGTATGTGCGGGCGACGTGGTCGCCCCGCCGATCAGCAGCGGCTTGTTCATGCCGCGCCGGCGCATTTCCGTGGCGACAAACACCATCTCATCAAGCGATGGCGTGATGAGACCCGAGAGGCCAATAATGTCCGCGTTCTCTTTTTCCGCCGTGTCGAGAATCGTATCGCACGGGACCATGACGCCGAGATCAATGACTTCATATCCGTTGCACTGAAGCACAACACCGACAATGTTTTTGCCGATGTCGTGGACATCGCCTTTGACCGTCGCCATGACGACTTTGCCGTTTGATTGATCGGCAACGCCAAGCCGCTCCTTCTCCTCTTCCATATAGGGAAGCAAATGCGCGACGGCCTGTTTCATCACGCGCGCTGACTTCACCACTTGCGGCAAGAACATTTTTCCGTCGCCGAACAGATCGCCGACGATGCTCATGCCGTCCATCAAAGGGCCTTCGATCACATGCAGCGGACGCTCCGCCTGCAGGCGGGCTTCCTCGGTGTCTTCGATGATGAATTCGTTGACGCCATGCACCAGCGAATGCGCAAGCCGCTCATTCACGGGCCTCTCGCGCCAGGAAAGATCTTTCTTTTGCGTTTCGCCCTTTTGTCCGCGATAGCGTTCAGCGATGTCGAGCAGGCGTTCGGTTGCGTCATCGCGCCGGTTGAGAATCACATCTTCAACCCGTTCGCGAAGTTCCGGTTCAATGTCGTCATAAATATCGAGCTGGCCGGCATTGACGATGGCCATATTCAGTCCGGCCTTGATCGCGTGATACAAAAAGACGGAATGCATTGCGCGGCGCACCGGTTCGTTGCCGCGAAAAGAGAACGATACGTTTGAAAGGCCGCCCGAGACGTGCGCGCCCGGCATCGTCTTGCGAATACGCCCTGCTGCTTCGATGAAAGCGACCGCGTAGTCATTATGTTCTTCAATGCCGGTCGCCACCGCAAAAATGTTCGGATCGAAGATGATGTCTTCTGGCGGAAATCCCACTTTTTCTGTCAGAAGATCATAGGCGCGCTGGCAGATGCGGACTTTTTCATCCGCCGTTTCCGCCTGCCCTTTTTCGTCAAACGCCATCACGACGGTCGCGGCGCCGTAGGACATTATCGTCCGCGCTTGCTTCAGGAACTGCTCTTCCCCTTCCTTCAACGAGATCGAGTTCACAATGGCCTTGCCCTGGACACATTTCAGGCCGGCCTCGATCACCTCCCACTTCGATGAGTCGATCATAATCGGCACGCGCGCAATGTCTGGTTCGGCCGCAATCAGGTTGAGAAAGGTGCGCATGGCTACAACGCCATCGAGCATCCCTTCATCCATATTGACGTCGATGATCTGCGCGCCGTTTTCAACTTGCTGACGAGCGACCTCCACCGCGTCGCCATAGCGATCCTCGGCAATCATCTTCCGGAAGACAGCAGAGCCGGTAATGTTCGTGCGTTCGCCAATATTGACGAAAGTGGCGGTCTGATTGGTCATGACATTCAAGCGATTTCAAAGGGTTCGAGGCCCGAAAGCCGCATGGCGCGCGGCCGCACCGGCGCCTCGCGCGGCGCGGCATCTTCTACTGCGCGGACGATGGCGGCGATATGATCCGGCGTTGTACCGCAACAGCCGCCGAGAATATTGACAAGACCGCTATGCGCCCACTCACCCACCATTCCCGATGTCGCTTGCGGCGTCTCATCATATTCGCCGAACGCATTCGGCAATCCGGCATTCGGGTAGGCGGCGATCAATGTATCAGCGACGCGCGACAATGAAGCGATATGCGGACGCATCAGATCGGCGCCAAGCGCACAGTTCAGCCCAACAGCAAACGGCTTAGCATGACGCACGGAATTCCAGAACGCCTCGACGGTTTGACCGGATAGAGTCCGCCCCGACCGGTCAGTGATCGTGCCGGAGATCCAAATGGGCAACGGTTCGAGACCTTCGTCTTCGAGATCTTTAATAGCTTTCAACGCAGCCTTGCAGTTCAGTGTGTCGGTAATCGTCTCAATCAGATAGAGATCGACGCCGCCTTCGTTCAACGCTTCTATCTGCATCCGATAGGCGTCATACACTTCGTCAAAAGTAACACTGCGGGCGCCAGGGTCGTTCACATCGGACGACATCGACAGCATCTTGTTCAGCGGCCCGATAGAGCCCGCAACAAATCGCGGCTTGCCCGGCGTCTTTGCCGACCACTTGTCAGCCGCAGCGCGCGCCAGCCGGGCGCCCTTGCGGTTGATCGCAATCACATCATCGGCGCCGAGCTCGTAATCGGCCTGTGCAATCACGGTCGAAGAAAACGTGTTTGTCTCGGAGATATCCGCGCCAACGGCGTAATATTCTTCGTGCAGTTCGCTAATGATGTCCGGACGCGTCAGGCACAGAATGTCGTTATTGCCCTTCATCTGACCCGGGTGATCCGCAAATTTCTCGCCGCGATAATCCGCTTCGGTCAGACCTTTGCGCTGGATCATCGCGCCCCAAGCGCCATCTAGAATAAGGATGCGCTTTTTTGCAGCGTCCTTCAGCGCAGCAATGCGATCAGAACGGGTCATTACGCCGCCTCCGCCGCTCTCGCGACTCCAAGCAGGCGGCACGTCGCTAACGAGAGGCTTGCGCGGTTCATGGTATAGAAATGAAAATCTGAGACGCCGCCTTCGCGCAGCCGATTACAGTGTTCAGCGACGAGTTGCGCGGTAATCAAATCGCGCGTCTGCACATCATCATCGAAGCCATCATAGAGCGCCGCGATTCTCGTCGGAACCTCTGCGCCGCAAAGCTTCGCCATGCGCACAAGTCCCTTGAAGTTCGATTGCAGCATGATGCCAGGCACGATGGGCGCCGAAATCCCGGCTCCTCGCGCTTTATCGATGAAGCGGAAAAAGTGTTCCGGCTCAAAGAAAAACTGCGTGATGGCGCGCGTGGCGCCCGCGTCGAACTTTCTTTTCAAATTTTCAATTTCCGCGTCCAGGCTCGGTGCGTCCGGATGCACTTCAGGATAGCAGCCAACGGAAATATCGAAGTCGCCAATGCTGCGCGCGCCCGCGATCAGGTCAGACGCATAAGCATAACCTTCCGGGTGCGGCGTATAGGGAGCGCCCGCCCCCTCCGGCGCATCGCCGCGCAAGGCGACAATGCTGCGCACGCCCGCCGACCAATATCTCTTAAGGACGTCGTCCACTTGTGCGCGCGTGGCGCCGACGCAAGTGATGTGCCCGGCCGGCTTCAATTTGGTTGTCCGGGCGAGCTTCTCGACGATCCCCAGGGTGCGCTCGCGGGTGGACCCGCCAGCCCCATAAGTCACCGATACGAAGGCAGGATTAAGCGCCGACAGCCGGTCGACGCTGTCCCATAGGCGTGCCTCCATATCCGGCGTTTTTGGCGGAAACAGTTCAAATGAATAACGAATTTCGCCCATGGTCGGCAGCCCTTGCCAAATATATATAACGATATAAAGATATCCTTATATTCACGGCATTAGCAAGCGCAGAATCGTGCAAAATAGCGCTCAAAGCGGCAAAAACTTCAGCAAACTTGCGGTTTCGACACTGCGATTATGAGAGGCTGGGAATTGCTACAATGCTCCCATAGGTTGAGCAACCACCCCAATAAATTGTTTTTTATGCATATTACGAATATTTTTCTTGCCACGCTTGAAAGAGTCGCTCCAGTTTTTGCATCATTGCAAAACATGGGGCATTGGAATGACAAACACCGTTACACGGCTGAAGGCTGACCCAGTTTCCAAAGTATCGTTAGACGTGCGTGACGCCCAGGACGACCTGCTTGCGGCCGAGAAGGCATGCCTGCATGCGCTCCGAACCGCCTCGAAAGCAAACATGAGTTTTGTATCCGTGTTGGAAGAAACCGGCTCGTCAGTCGTCAACCCGGCTGTGCTTTCCCTTCTTCAACACGCGAAGAACATTCTTGTCAGAGCATTCGACAACACCCGGGAGATCTCGCTCAGTCATGCCAAGGTGCAAAAGTATCTCACCTCGCTGGATCAATTCGACGTCCAGATGACCGGCGGCATTCCGAAGCCGACCGAGCCGGAAATTATGGAAATGTAACCCGCCGTGACCCCCGCGATTTTCATAGCGGTCTGCTATTTTTCGTCAGCTTTTGCTGTGGCGTTGATCGCTTGCCTGTGGGGGTCTCCAAAGAAGATTGCCGGCGGGTTTCTGCTCTTAACCAGCGTGGCGGCGTCGAACCTCATACTCGCGTTTAATTACAACAACTTTTTGAGCGAGCGAATGCTGCTCATCATCTACGCCTTGATAGATTTGGGCCTAGCGCTCGTTTTTATCGAGATCTATCGCACACATTCGAAACTGTTGTCGCACAAATGGGCGGCGTTCCTCGCCTTTGTCCAAGTCGCCATGGCAGGTGTTAATCTGGCCGGATTCATCTGGCCTGCCTTCGCCATGGGCCTCAGGCACGTCACGATGCTCAATATTCTCATGATCATCGCTTTCTTCACGTGCATTACCGGATTTACACCTAAAAACCGGCGCGAAGCGATAGATATTTTGAAAGCGAAATTTGCTTATATCCGAAACGACTTTCTAAGCAGAACCATCCAGCGAGGGCTTAAGACGATGACAACCGGCCGATCCCGTAGCAATTCTCTCGATGCGCACGTCGGCAAAAAAATTAGGGAGCTGCGGATAACCGCCGGCCTAAATCAGTCCGAGGTGGCTGAACTCTTGGGAATTAGTCAGTCTCAGGTCAATCGGTTTGAAACCGGCAAGGGTCGCGTGAGCGCGGCATACCTTCACGCGCTCAGCATCTACTACAGCGTGGAAATGAGCTACTTTTTCGAGGGTGCGGAAATTGGACAGGTGGGCCATTCGCCTGCCGCACCGAAGAGTGGATGAGATGAGCGAACGCAAGCCCGCAACTGGCCCCGATCATGGCCCACAGAACCTCGCGGAGGGGTACACGCCCTCCCCGCTTTTTCTCAAATACTTGGTTCTTGCTCAGTCTACGAACTTTGAAAGCGACAAAGAAAGTAAGGCGTGGACGCGCGCGCATGAGAGCCGCAAAGCAATTGTGGACGAGCTGTTCAAACGAAAGACCGGGAACGCTGGCGAGTTGTTCGAGAAACTATACATCTGGCGCATGGAATCTTTCGAGCCAGGCGACGATGGTCACGTATTTCTGAACGATAGAGGTCCACTGTCTGCATACTTGGATCTGGTGAACGAACTGGGGTTTGATTGGGCCCGCACTCAGTTTGACGATCACTATCGCGACGCGTTGCGACGCAGTTGTGACTCTAAGGGCGAACGCGAAACCGAATCCGACAGCTCGTTTTGTGATCGCTTCCGGCTTCTCAACATGACAGACACCGAAACGGTAAACTGACTAGGTCTTTCCAAGGTTCACGCGCACGAGAAAGCCCGATTAGCGGTCCGCGCGATCTGTCGACTTTCGCATATTATTCATGGCGAGCGTTCACGGCCCCTCGCGACCACTTTCAGAGTCTATTCTGATTCAAACGACAATCTGGAGCGCAGAGCGCCGATGCCGCTTGAAGCCGATGCTCGATACCGCTTTGTAATTGTTGAAGAAATGGCGCGAGTGACGGGACTTGAACCCGCGACCTCCGGCGTGACAGTTTCAGGATACTATCTTTTCCGAAATATTCCCCAGTTTTCTCTAGTGTGATTAAGCCATATTTTTCAGTGGTTTATTGGACTTTCGGCGTCAAAAAAGTTAAACTGGATTTTCTGATTTTGGATCGAATTTGACGCCGTTTGGTACCCCCTAGGTACCCCGCCGACCTCCGGCGTGATGGAAATAGGGACTCGAAAATGCCCCGCCGAAACATAGAACGACTTACAAAACGAAGCGTTGATCAGTTGAAGCCAATCGCCGGCCGCGACTACTCAGTATGGGATGCAGATCTGACCGGTTTCGGTGTTCGGGTCAAACCATCTGGCGTGAAGTCATTCCAGATCAAATACCGGACTTCGAACGGAGAGCAGCGCAAAACAACCTTGGGGAAATACGGCGCTCTGACCGTCGAGAAAGCCCGAAAACTGGCTCTCGTCGAACTCGGCAAGGTCGCCGCTGGCGCCGACCCTGTGGGCGAGGCGCGTGAATACAGAAACGGAATGACGATCACTGAACTTTGCGACCGATACTTTACGGAGGCGGAAGCTGGGCGAATTCTTCATCGAAACCGCCCGAAAAAGCCCTCGACGTTGGCGGTTGATAAGGGGCGAATCGAAAGGCACATCAAACCCCTGCTCGGTAAAAAGCGAATCGCCGACCTGAAACGGATGGATATCGAACGCTTTATGTATGACGTTCGCGACGGAAAAACCGCCGTCGATGTCAAGACCGGGCCGAGACGGCGCTCGATTGTCCGCGGCGGCGCGCAGGTAGGCGCCAAGTCCGTTCATCTGCTCTCTGCGATGTACAAATTCGCCATGCGGTCAGGATGGGTCGAAGACAATCCTTGCCTGAATATCGACAAACCAGCGGAGGGCAAACGCACGCGATTCCTATCAGAGGCTGAGTATAAGGCGATCGGCCTCGCGCTGGTTCGGGCCAGAGAGCTGGAACTCAGCCCTACCCTAATGAACGCCGCCGTCGCCCTCATGCTCACCGGCTGCAGAAGAGGAGAAATATTGAATCTGAAATGGGTCGAGATTGACCCTCAAAGTCGCTGCATTCGGCTTCAGGATTCAAAGACCGGACCGCAGCTTCGTCCTTGGGGAAAAGCGGCGTTCGATCATTTATCATCGCTTCCGCATGAAATGGATGCCAATTTCGTGTTCCCGTCTGAATTGTGCGACGGGCCCATCAAAGAAATCAGAAAATTTCTGGCCTGGCTTATGAAGGAGTCAGGGGTCAGTGGGGTGACGCCTCACGTTTTCAGACATAGTTATGCCACGGTGGCCTTTGAATTGGGATATAGCGAGCTAATCATTGCCGGCCTGCTCGGACACAAACTGTCGAGTGTAACAAGCCGATATGCCCATCGTGTCGACTATGTGCTTGCGGACGCTGCGGATCGCGTCAGTGAAACAATTCTTCAAAGGCTAAATTCATCTGAAACCTTAGTCTCGGAAGATTCAGCTTCTCGCGAAGCAGCATAAACAGGCGACCATCTTCTGGCTGCCGGGGCGCTCCGTCGTCAAATGCAGCTTCTACTCAATTTTCCACCGCCAAATGAGCTACCATAACATACGTCAATCCCTTTGCGCGGATCATCACAACTGAAATTTCGTCTCACCTCAGATGGAATCCTTGAATTGGACGTCGATTCAGGCGTCAATCATTAATCACAAGGACAACAAGAATGCCGACCATCGCCGCCTATATTGCTGCAGCCATCGCCGAGATCGCAGGATGCTTCGCATTCTGGGCGTGGCTTCGGCTCGACAAGTCTATCTGGTGGCTTTTGCCGGGGATCGCGTCGCTAATCTTGTTCGCGATATTGCTAACTTTGGTCGATAGCATTGCTGCTGGCCGAACATACGCTGCCTACGGCGGGGTTTATATTGCCAGCTCTCTTGCATGGTTGTGGTTCATTGAAGGTTTGAAACCGGACCGTTGGGATATTATCGGAGCCAGCTTCTGCCTCATTGGGGCCGTAATAATTATAGCCGCGCCACGGACGGCAGCTTAGTATCGGATGTATAACCTAGCGCGCCGAGAATTCACTGGTAGATTGGACCAAGCGTCCCGAAAGGTAAGCATCAAGATCGACGCGCCTATAACGCACTAGACGGCCTACCTTGATGAACGGGGGCCCTTCGCCATAAACCCGCCATTTATTCAAAGTGGCGGCTTTCAGACCAAGATACTTCGCGGCTTCTTCGTTGTTGAGCCGATCCTTTTTCGTCAAATCGGATTGATGGTTTCTTGCTGCAAGCGACATTTCACACTCCTACTCTCAACAGAACGAAGTTTGCTGATTTAGCGCTTACGCGTTGCGCGCCCTGCTCCAAACCAGAGCGCCGGTCCCGTCGTTCGCATTCTCAAAAAACGCAGCGCGAACGGGGGCCGCAAAGCTCGGATCATCGAGTTCAACGCTGAGAAACGATTTCTTGTCCCCGCCGGAGCTGTTCGAACGCCAGGCGGCGCCAAGCTCTGTGCTGCCGGCGATAATTCGAAAGTCTGGTGCTTTGTCATTTCCGTTCTTGTCGTTGGCGACGATTTTCGCTTTCACGTTGATTGTCATGGTTCGGATCGTTCCGACGTATCCATCCGGGCTTTTCGAAAATGTGCCGATTACGCTCATTTTGAAGTCTCCTTTGTTTTCACGGGTTGATGAAGGGTTTTGCGCGCCCGCCGAAAGGACCGGTCACTTTCCAGGAAGTTTTCAATCATTAACGCTGCGACTTCCGGGATCGACGCCTTCGCGCCATAGGCGCGCTCATGAAGCGCCGCATAATCGACAAGCGCTTCGTGAACGGGGGGCGCGAGCGATATGTTGAGCTTGATCGGGGCGCGTTCCGGAATCGGGCCGAGTTTAAGACTCATCGGATCGCTCCTTCCGCTTCATACGGGCGAAGAACGAGATCTTTGTGAACAATGATGCGAAACGGCCATCCTGGCCTGATCCTAATTGTCGGCTGGATGTCGAGATTCCGCTGGACAATTCTTTGTCCAGCCTGATTTGCGGATGACTGCGCGGACTCTCGCAGCGCCTCTACCAGATCGCTTTCAGAGTCGCCGAAAGACAATTCTGTTCCGACGCCGAGTAATGTTGAAATGACGATGCCTTTCAGCAAGCGGAATGTATGAAAGTCCACCTTGTCGGCGAGACCGGCGTAACCGGATACGTCGCTCGCGGGCATGTTTTCGATCACGATCGATGCGCCGTCCGGGTAGATGATACGCGACCAGACCAAAAGGGCTCGGGACTGCCCAAACGCGATCACGCTGTCGTATCGGCCGATAATCTTCGCGCCCTGAGGGATCAGCACATATTGGCCGCTCACTGTGTCGTAAACATTTTGCGTGACCTGCGCCACGACCGTTCCCGGCAAGTCGGAATTAACGCCCGTGATCAGGCTTGCCGGGATAATCGAACCGGCCATGACTTCGAACGGCGTTTCCGGGTCTTCGATACGATGGCCGTTGTCAGTCGCGGAATCGAGATTACTCTCCAGAAACTGAAGTTTGCGGAATTGTCGGCTCGGATCGTTTTCCCGTTCGCTGCCGAACGGCGCCGTCGCCGCTGCGGCGCCTTGAAAGGCCGATGCAATATCAAAAGGCGACACGCGTTCCGGCGCGCTTTCTCTACTGATCGCCTGGACTGCTGGTGTCGATAGTTGAAAGAACACCCCCGCCTCGCGCGCATCCGCGGCCATCTGCGCTTCCCGGAGCGCCGCCTCCCTCGCTGCATCGGCCTCGGGCGCATTCCTAAACGGCGCGACGGGCGGCGCCGCCGAGAGATCGATTTCTCACTGGCCCTGCACTTGCC
>CAZAOB010000062.1:12843-19657 GCA_964486635.1 uncultured Caulobacterales bacterium
AACAGAATATGCTGTGTCTTCCCGGCGCCTATTTCGGCCCCGGGCAAGATTCCTATCTGCGTTTTTCCTTCGCCAATGTTGAAGCCGACAGGATGGCGGAGATCGCCAAGCGGCTGGCGGATATCGCCGTAACTCGCCGGCAAGGCCTCCAGCCCTTCGGCGGTCGGCTTTGTATCCACATTGTATAACTCTTGAGGGCGCGCATCGCTCGCCGCGCGCGGCGGCTTCAACGCAATGCTCGTTGCGGCGAAGATGACGAGCGCCGCCCCGCCCGCCGCCAGCATCAGCGCGTTCTTGTTAAGTCGCGTGACAGGCCGCGGTCTGGGCCGCAGTTCGAGCGTCGATGGGTCTACTTTTTCACGTTCGGTCACGACCGCCTCTTCAGGTCGGTTCGCACAATCCGTACGATATCCTGCTTCTTCCCGCCGAGACGCAACTCCGCGGCGGCAAAAAGGCGGTCAACGACGTAATAGTTGCCACGCATCCGGTAATTAACGAGTTCAGGATCGCCTTTGCGTCCGAGAACGAAAAGCGGCGGCGCTTCGCCTTGCGATATGTTCTTCGGGAACTGAATGAACACCTGACGCCCGTCATCGAAGACGCGGACAGGACGCCAGTGCGGTTTGTCGCCCTCGATTTCATAGCGAAACTGCAAATCGCCCGGCGATACGCCCGCAGCGACGATTATTTCGTCGCGCTTGCGCAACTGTTCGTTCTCGTCATGGCGGCGTTTGAACTGGTCCTGCGGATAGGTCCAGGAAATCGCGGCCATATAGGTTTCGCGAAACGAGCGCATTTCAAGGTGGTAGGCGCGACGGTTCGTTGTGATGACAAGATTCGTTTTCAGGTCCGGCGCGATCGGCTTCACGAGAATATGCACGCGCTCGCCGCTCGGCCCGCCGCTGGTCGTATCGCCGACAATCCAGCGAACCGTGTCGCCAGCGGAAACCGAATTGAGAATTTCGCCCGGCTCCAACGCGATATCCGTCACCTGCTCCGGCGCCGCATAAAGTCGATAAAGGGCGCCGTCCATGAAAGGATAGACCTGAACGGCATTGAGAAACCGGTCGAGGTCGGGCTCCACCTTGGCGCGGTCGTTTGCAGCGTCGATCCGTTCGAAAGGGGCGAGCGATGGCGGCGGCGCGGGTTCTTCTTTCGGTTTCAATTGTCCAGGTAACGGATAAGGCCTTGCCGTCTCGACGATCTCGCGCAATGGCTCGTCATCGCCAAAGGCGATCTCTCGCGCGGGCTTCATTGGCGCTGGATCAAGCGGCGCCTCAAACTTCGCCGTTTCGCACCCGGCTAATCCGGCGACGCTCGCTGCTAATAATAAACGCCTCATACCAAGCCTCCTCATGAGAGGTCCTTCGACCAATTGATTCCGTGAACGTAAATTCCGAGCGGGTTTTTATGGATCGCTTCCGCTGTACGCGGCGGCGACAGGACGATCGTGATATGGGCGGTAAACCGCTCCTGTCTCTCAAACTGGCCGTTGGTGTAAGTTTTTTCGATCCAGCGCACTTCGAAGCTGTCATCGCTGGCGCGCACCACGCTGGTCACTTCCACATTGACGCTGCGTCGGCCGATTTCAGCGAAAGGATCGTTCTCTCGTGCGTAATCATTTAATGCGACGGCGCCGCGATCCGTGGCGAAATCATAAGCCTTCAGCCAGTTTTCACGAACCACGACGGGGTCAATCGAAATGGAGCGGACATTACGAATAAAATTCGCGATGTGGTGGGCGATCTGCGCGTCTTTCGGTTTGTAAGTTTCGACCGCTGGGCCGACGGCGCGGACTGTGCCCGCCGCGTCAACCTCGACGACATAAGGCGTCACGATCGATTGCGTCGATCGCCACAAGAGCCCGCCTACTGCTGACAACGCAATGATGAGCGATCCGAAAGCCGCCAATCTCCAGTTCGCTGCCTGTGCGCGCGAGGACCCGATCCGCTCATCCCAGATCGCTTGCGCGCGTTGATAGGGAGTCTCCGGCGCCGGGGTTTCGCCGTATTTTACGGAAGAGCGCTTGAACATCATCTCAGTCCTCGTCCTGTCGAAGTTTTGGCGCATCGCCGGAACCCGGTCGGTCTCCCGAAGCGACCATATGCGTCGCTGTCAGGCTCGCGTCCCGCAATCCCTGCTCGCGGCGCATGCGTTGCGCCCAATCCGGCGCACTATTTGCCGCTGCGTCTTTCACGCCGGGTACGTCTTTCGCCGCCGAAAGCGTTGAGTTGATTGATCCGCCGGTTGACGTAAACGCGCGCCGCGCGCCGGACCGAAAGGCTTCGCCTGGCGAACCCATTGCGCGCGTTACGGAACTGCGAGCGCGGTCAGCGACGCCAGCAGCGCCCGCCTGAGCGACAGCGCCGACGCCGGCGGCGGTTGAACGCCAGCCGCCTTCGCCGGACCCGACGCGACCCAGGGAGTAAGTAGCGCTTGCGCCGCCGGCCATGGACGCTCCCGCGCGCACGGCCGATTGACCGGCCGCGACACCCGCACGGGCGCCGGACGCCGTAAGCGCGCCCGCACCTATCACTGCCGCGCCAGTGCCTGCAGCCGTAGCAACCGCTGCACCTGCGCCGAGTTGCGGGGCGCCGGCAACGAGTCCCGTGGCGATCCCGGGCCCGAAAATGCCAAGCGCCAATAACGAAAGCGAACCGAGTATCGTTGACGCGGCCTGTTCAAGAGTCACCGATCCGGGCGTGAATGTTGAGGTGACCGATCCGAATATGGTCGAGCCGATGCCGACGATGATGGCGAGAACCATGAGCTTGACGCCGGACGCGACGACATTGCCCAGCACCCGTTCCGCCAGAAACGATGTCTTGTTCCAGAGCGCAAAAGGAACGAGAACAAATCCCGCAAGCGTCGTCAGCTTGAATTCAATGATTGTAACAAAAAGCTGAATGGCGAGAATAAAGAATGCGAAGAGCACGATCACCCATGACAGCAAAATGATCATGATCGTGACGAAGTTGGTGAAGAAACTGGGGAAACCGATTAGCGAATTGGCTTCCTCCAGGAGCGGATAAGCCGCGTCGTATCCTGTCGCCGCAACGAAACCCGGTTTTAGAAGGTCCGCTGCGGTAAGCGACGTTCCCGTCGCCACCAGGCCGAGCCCCGCAAAAGACGAAAAGATGATATTCGCGAGCAACGCGAAGTTGTTAATGATGAAAGCGAACGCGCCGACATAGAGCACTTTTTTGACAAACTGACCCAGGACGTTCTGTTCGCCGGCAAACGCCCAGAACAATCCTGCAAGGACGACATCAATGCCAATCAGGACAGCGGTCAGAAAGCCGACATCGCCGGCAAGCAGCCCAAAGCCGCTATCAATATAGGCGATGAAGGTGCTGGTGAAATCGTCGATGACGTTGAGGTCGTCCATGGGCGTGCTCGTTGATTAAGATGGCGTATAAGCGGCGCCGTCGCCGAGAAAGCGTCCGCGATGAATGCGGGCGCGTTCTTCCGTTTGCAGCTGGCGGGCGCGATCCAGCGCCTCGGCGCGATACTGAACCGCCAGTAATTGCGCGGTCTGCATGGACTGCTTGGTTTGAAGCGCGAGCAGCTGGTTTCCGGCCTGCTCAACCTGCAGGCCGCCGATCGCGGTTTCGCTCTCGGTTACGATTTCTTCGAGCGTCGAAACGTCGAGGGCAATCGTTTCGGTCACCTTCGCCTGCATGACGAGGGCGTCGTTCAGCGCCCTGCTCGCTTCTTTCCAATGAGCGTTCGCCGCCGCGCCCATGGCGAGGTTGGAAAAGGCGGAATAATCTTCAGGAAAGAGCGTTTTGAAGGCGGCGTCGATTGTCGCGACATCATAGGCGAGCCCATTGGCGGTCTGGATCAACTTGTCGATCTCAACGAGTCGCGCCTTCAACGCCGCCTTTGCAGAATAGGGAAGCTGGGTCAGCTCTTTCGCCTGATTGGCGATCATCGCTGCTTCATTCGTCAATTGCTTGATCTGATTGTTGATCATTTCAAGCGTGCGTGCGGCCGTCAGAAGATTTTGCGCATAGTTCGTCGGATCGTAAACGATCCCGCCCAGGATAAAGGCGTTGGCTGGGGGCGCTTGCGCGATGCTCGCTGAGATCGCCAGCGCGAGCGTTGAAACAAGGGTTTTCATTTTGCGTTTCATTCTCTTTCTCCTTTCGATAATGATGGTTCCGGCAAGAGTGCGGCGGCCCAGTCGAACCCTTTTGCGGCAAGCATTTGCTGCGCAAAGGGCGCGTCGCTCGCCTCACGGAGGATCTTGTCGATGAGCCGGTGATCCTGCGGCGAAGACGCCCCGCAAAACGCGAGCGCAATGTCTCCCAACCGAAGATCAAAAATGCGATTGCCCACGGGAGATTGGTAATAATACTCCTGCTTGGGCGTCATGCTTGCGATGATGTCGATTTGCCGGTCGTTCAGTCCAAAGTTCGAATATGCTGAATAGATGCTCGACTCTCGCGCCCGCGGATTGGGCAGAAATATTCGCGATGGGCAGGATTCTATAATAGCCGGCGCAATCGCGGAGCCTTGCACGTCGCTCAGCGACTGGGTCGCAAAGATGACAGAAACATTCTTCTTGCGAAGCGTCTTCAGCCAGTCTCGGATTCTTCCCGAAAACATTGGATTGTCGAGAAACAACCAGGCTTCGTCCAACAACAAAAGCGTGGGATTTCCGTTGAACCGCTCTTCCAGCCGATCAAAGAGATAGGTGAGCGCCGGTGCGATAGCCGACTGCTGCCGCATGAGCTCCTCCATCTCGAAACAGACGAATTTTGAAAGCGAAAACGCCTCTTTATCTGCGTCAAAGAGGTCGCCGAATGCTCCTTCAACGGTGAAGGGCTTCAACGCATTGCGGAGACTCCGGTCTTGGACCAGGAGTGAGAGACCAGTGAGCGTGCGCTCAGCGGTCGGCGCAGCGGCAAGACTGGATAACGCCGACCAAACCGCCTCTTTGATTGGAGGATCGACCGTCACGCCTTCTTGCGCCAGCAAACCGAGCAGCCAGCGTTGGGCGCGCGCTTTGTCTTCCGGCGCCTCAAGATCGCGCAAGGGTTGGAAGGAAAGATCCGCCTTGGACCCGAGATCATAGACGACCCCTGCAAGACCGAGGCATGCAGCGCGGATCGAGCGGCCTTTATCGAATGCGAAAACTTGCGCATTCTCATAACGGTGAAACTGCGCGGCGATGAAAGCGAGAAGCACCGATTTCCCGGCGCCGGTTGGCCCGACGATCAGCGTGTGACCGACATCGCCAATATGCGTCGATAACCGGAATGGCGTATGACCGCGGGTCGTCGCCAGAGCCAAGGGCGGTCCGCCCAGATGATCGTTACACGTCGGCCCCGCCCAGACGGAGGACAATGGCGCGATGTGCGCAAGGTTTAACGTGTGAACGAGCGGCTGGCGGATATTGGCATAGAGATGTCCGGGCAGGCTGCCGAGCCAAGCGTCCACGGCGTTCACCGACTCGCGAATGGTCACGAAGCCACGTTCGTTCAAGACGCGTTCGATTTCCCGGACGCGTTGATCAACGACGCTCCGCTCCTGATGGTGTACGACAACCGACGTCGTTAGAAATCCGAAAGAAACGTCGTCCGCGCCGAGTTCCTGCAGCGCGGCGTCAGCATCGGCTGTCTTATTGTCGGCGTCCGTATCAACGAGCGCGCTGGCTTCATTGAACAGCGTCTCTTTGATGATTGCTGCGATGGACTTTCGCTTGGCGAACCACTGGCGGCGGTATTTGGCAAGTTCAGCGGAAGCTCTCGCCTTGTCCATAGCGATAAACCGCGTTGTCCAGCGATACGGAAATGCGAGCGCGTTCAGGCTATCCAAGAAGCCGGGCTCGCTGGCCGGCGGGAATCCAAGAACGGAAATCACCCGTAAATGCGCTTCGCCCAGTTTTGGTTCAAGACCGCCCGTTAGCGGCTCATCGACCAGCAGGGCATCAAGATAGAGGGGCGTTTCCGGCGCGATGATACTGTGCTGATTTGAAGAAACACACGCATGCAGATAGGCAAGCGTTTCATCATCATCGAGCGGGCGGCATTCCGGCATCGCCAGCGCCAGAAGATCGATCGCTTTGTCCGTCTCCTGGACAAAATAGCCAAGACGATCGCCCGCATGGTCCGGAACAGCAAGTTCGTCTTGTTTCAGGAACGCTCGCTCAGCCCGCGCCGCCCGGTCAGCCGGCGGCATATAAACGAAGGTGAGAAAGTATTCGCATTCGAAATATTCTGCGGTCGACTCAAATGCGGCGCGGCGCTCCTCGTCGATGAGGAATGATAAGGGGCACGGCCATTCGCTCGTCGGATAATCCGCCACGGGAACCCTAGCCGCTTCAAAATGCAACACCCAGCCTGATCGAAACCTGCGCAGAACATTATTTACTCGCGCCGTATAACTGAGAAGTTCTTCCGGGATGGCGCTTTCGAGATCAGGGCCGCGGTAACGGACAGTCCGTTGCAGCGCGCCGTCCTTGTTCAGGACGATGCCCGGCGCGACAAGCGCAGCCCAGGGAAGATAGTCGGCGAGGCGCTTCGGACGCTTTTGATATTCGGCGAGATTCAGCATGAGAGATATTGCCCATGCTTCAAATGTCTGACGCCCACTTCGAGAAATTTCGGGTCTTTCTTCGCGGCGTAAACCGCGGCGGCATGTCCGATCAGTCCCAGTACGATGCCGGCGGCCCACATTTGCATGCCAAGCCCGACGGCGGCGGCGGCGGTGCCGTTGATGATGGCGATGCCGCGCGGCGCGCCCGCCATCAAAAGTGGCCTGCCCCATCGAGGTGCTCCGAGCCATATGTTAGACTCGGCGGGTTGTT
>CAZAOB010000063.1:0-19313 GCA_964486635.1 uncultured Caulobacterales bacterium
GACAAGCTGATCACCACGCGCCGGCGGCGGTTGAAAGCCGCGCAGGATATCCGCGATGAAATTCTCAAAGGTGCGCAGTTTGAAAATACCGGCGCGATTGTCGCCCGGCTCGCCTACAAGCTCACCGATCGCACCGAGCCATACGTCCAGGAAATTGAAGAGGAGGTCGATGACCTCGAAGCCGCCATGCTTGAGGGCGAGGGGTCGGGCCTACGCGCCAAGCTTGCCGACACGCGGCAATCGGCTGTTCATTTCCGCCGCTTCATCGCGCCGCAACGCGATGCGCTAAACAGGCTCGCTAATGATGAATCGTCTCTGCTTACGCATCACACAAAAGTCGAACTGCGCGAAGTCGCCGACCGCGTGACCCGCATGACTGAAGACATCGATGCCGTGCGCGAACGGGCCATGGTGCTGCAAGACCAGCTGACCGATCAGCGCGCAGAAGAGATGAACCGCAATATGATGGTGTTATCAGTAGTTGCTGCGATCTTTCTGCCGCTTGGATTTTTGACGGGGTTGTTTGGGATCAATGTCGGCGGCATGCCCGGCGTGGAAGATCCGGTCGCATTCTGGCTTGTTGTCGCCGCCTGTTCTGCTATCGGAATCTTTTTGTTGGTTCTGTTCAAGATGAAGAAATGGCTTTGAAGATGATGCGCATCGCATTTATTGCGCTGGCCCTGTTTATTTCCGCGACGGCAGGCGCGCTGGCGCAATCCGATCGCGCCAGCGCGATTGAGGCGGCAAGCCGCGCCATTAGCGTTATTCGCACATCCATCAACCAAGGCACGATCGAGGACGCCAATGAGATCGAGCTTCAGCTTCGGGAGACGCGTGATCAGGGCCGACTGCGACTTGCCGAAATTGAACGCGAATTGGAAGTTTCTCGTTCGCAGATTGAACTGCTCGGTCCCGCGCCCGGCGAAAACGACGCGCCGGAAAGCGATTTCATCGCCGAGGAGCGAAGCCAGCTCGAAGGAGATCGCGCGCGATTAAATGGTGAGCGCACGCGGGTTCTCGCGAACATATACGAAGCGGGAGAGTTGCTTACGCGCCTTTCCGGCGAGAAAGTCGGCGCGCTCTATCGCTCATTGGGTGAGCGTGGCGCGTCCCCGGCAGCGCCGGCGCAATGGGCGCAGGCATGGACATCAGCGAGTGCTGTGTCCGAGCGGATTGGGCGCTATTTCTCACAGTGGAGCGCACGAAAGAGCGAGGGCGGCACATTGGGCCGCGGTTTGCTCATCATTCTGGGTGCGTTGGTCGCTTCGATCCTGATGTTCTGGCCCGTTAATCGCTGGATATCAGAAACTTTCTCTAATGCTGTGGAAAGACGGAAACCCACGCCGGCGCGCCGCGTTGTCGTTGCAGGGCTCAAGATGGCGGCGCGAACAGCGCCGGGCGTGATCGGTGGTTTGGTGATCATCGAAGCTCTGCGTGCGCAAGGCGTGCTCGCTGAAGACGGGGAGGCGGCGGCGCGTGCATTCTGGATCGGTGTGCTTTCGGTGTTGATCGTTTCGGGATTTACCGCGGGTTTTTTCGCCCCGTCTTCACCTGAATGGCGCATCGCATCAATTGACGCAGGGCGCGGGCGAACCGTCAGCGCGCTCGCTATGTCGATTGCGATTGTCTTTTCGCTCAAGCTTTTGTTGTCGGCGATTGGTGTGGCGGCGAAGGCCGATGAAGCGCTTTTGCGCATGATTGAAGCATCCGGCGCAGTTGCTATCGGTGTGTGCGTGTTTTTCCTTAGTCGTGGAAAATTGTGGCGCGTCGAAGATGAGACACCGTCCGGCGGCTGGCGCGTTCTGCGCCAGTCCGGTCGCGCGCTTGCGGTTGTCATCATTATTGCTGCGTTAACCGGCTATGTGGCTCTCGCAGACTTTCTTGCCTCACGAATTGTGTTTCTGGCACTGGTATTTGCGCTTGCCTGGCTCTTGCAAGCGATGCTCGCTGAAAGCGCGTTGCGACTGCGCGCGCAGCTATCGGGCGAAGCTGGCGGCGACGATGTGGAGTCGAATAACTACAAGTTCTGGTCCCGGCTGATTATCAATACCGGTTTGTTCTTTGTGTTGGCGCCGGCAATCTTGGTCTCTTTCGGCGTGCCGGGATCCACGGTGAAGGATCTCGCCGGACAGGCGCTGTTCGGATTTAATATTGGCGGCGTTCACATCCCGTCGATCGCAAAGCTTGCTGCCGCGCTCGTGGTGTTTGTCGTCATTATGGGCGTTACAAAGCTCGTACAGCGCGGCGTTCAACGCGGACCGCTGGCTCACTCGCGCGCTGATATCGGCGTGCAAAACTCGTTGATTACGCTGCTCGGTTATGCCGGGCTGGTGATCGCGCTCTTTGCGTCAATTTCAGCGCTTGGCGTGAACCTAGGAAATCTCGCGCTGATCGCAGGGGCGCTGTCGGTCGGCATCGGCTTTGGCTTGCAGTCGATCGTCAACAACTTCGTGTCGGGTCTGATCTTGTTGTTTGAACGCCCCATCAAGGTTGGCGACTGGATTGTTACGCCGTCGGGTGAGGGCACCGTTAAAAAGATCAGCGTTCGATCAACGGAAATAGAAACGTTTGACCGGTCTTCAATCATTGTCCCCAATTCAGAGCTTATTTCCTCAACCGTCACGAACTGGACGCACAAAGACAAAATCGGGCGCTTCCGCCTTCCCGTTGGCGTTTCCTACAACTCAGATCCCGAGCAGGTGCGGGAAATCCTGTTGAAGTGCGCACATGAGCATCCGTTGGTGGTCGCTTATCCGGAACCCTTTGTGGTCTGGAACGATTTTGGCGCTTCGTCGCTCGATTTCGAGCTGCGCGCCTTCTTGAACGACATTTCGAAAGGTCTTCAGGTCCGCACGGATTTGCGCTTCACCATCTTCAAGGCGCTGGCGGAAGCCGGCATTGAAATTCCATTCCCCCAGACCGATGTGCACATAAAATCGATGCCAAAACCGGAACCGGGTCATGCTTGAGTTAAGGCCGAATTGCGAGCGGTGCGACAAAGACCTGCCCACTGACGCCGCTGCGCGAATATGCACCTTTGAGTGCACTTTCTGCGTAGAGTGCGCGGAGGGAGCTTTAGGGGGCGTATGCCCCAATTGCGGCGGCAATTTCGAACCGCGTCCTATTCGTCCGGTCGGATTGCTGGAAAAGTTTCCGCCATCGACCAAACGTGTGCTGAGCAAGAGGGGACAATGAACCCGCAATGGATCATTAGTGCCGGCGCTGTCTGCTTTTTCGTGCTGGGCGCCCTTCACCTGCGGTTGACGGTGATGGATATGAAGTCGCCGCGCGCGTTCCTTCCAGCCAAGCGTGAGCTGCTGGATGAACTGCAAAATACGCGCATCAACCTGCGCAAAGACGTCAAGAATTTCTGGCTTTCCTATCTCGGCTTTCACTTCAGCCACAGCGCCGGAATTTTGTTCTACTCATTGGTGGTGATGTACTGCGCGCTTGTGCGGCCCGATGTTCTGTCTGATATGACCGTTCGGATGGGACTGGTCGGGTTTGGCGCTGCCTACGTCTTGATGGCGCGTGCCTTCTGGTTCGTGATCCCGCTGGTCGGGTCGCTGCTGGGCGTTTCCTTGATCGCCATCGGGCTGGCGATGCTGCACTGAAAACCGGGATACTGCAGATGCGATTTGTCTTCGACCCGCCGCTTCAACCTGTCGCCGAAGTATTTGGTGGAGGCCACTTTCCCGTGCGCCGGATATTCTGCATTGGCCGTAACTACGCTGAACATGTGCGTGAGATGGGTGGCGATCCGAAAGCCGATCCACCGGTTTTCTTCACCAAGCCGGCCGACGCGGTTGTTCGCGATGGCGCCGCCATACCCTTCGCGCAGGCAACCGAAGATCTACACTATGAAGGCGAACTTGTGGTCGCGCTTAAATCCGGCGGTTCGGGTATTCGCGCCGAGAGCGCCGACGCGCATATTTTCGGTTTCGCAGCTGGGTGCGATCTCACCCGCCGTGATCACCAGCGGCGCGCCAAGAAGGCCGGCGCCCCCTGGGACACTGCTAAAGGGTTTGACAATTCCGCACCCCTCGGCGCCATCCATCCAGTCGAGACGCTAAAGCAGTTGCCGACTTTGCGCCTGAAGACGACGGTGAATGACGAGATCCGACAAGAGGCGCCCTTAACGGCGATGATCTGGTCGGTAAGTGAAATCATCGCTGCATTGTCCGAGCAATTTGAACTGAAAGCTGGCGACCTCATTTTTACAGGAACGCCCGAAGGCGTTGGGCCCGTCGTAAAGGGCGACAAAATCCGGGTTGAGATCGGGCCGCTGACGCTTGAGTTCAAAATCGCCCCGTGAATATTGGAAAGTCGGTTTTTCTTCCGCCATTAAGCGCGCGACTTCAGGGTCATTTGGCCATGATGTTGTTTGCCCTTTTGATTGCAGGGTCATTTTTTATTGGCAAACGCGCGGCGCCGCATATTGAACCGGCAGCGCTGAATGTTGTTCGCTATCTCTTTGCGATCCCAATCATGGGGGCGGTTGCGTTTGCTTTCACCCAGCCTGGCAAGCGCGCGGCGTTGCTGAAACCCACAGCAGTTTGGCGTTTCTTCGTCCTTGGCGGGCTGATGGCGTTCTATTTCGTGTCGATGTTCACGGCGCTGCGTCTCACCAGTTCTGTATCGACCGGCGCGGTGATGACCTTGATGCCGTTGATGAGCGCAGGGTTTGCATTCGTTCTGTTGGGTCAGTCCGCACGGTCCGTCGTCATCGGCAGTCTTTCACTGGCCGCTGCGGGAACGGTCTGGGTGATTTTTCGCGGCGATATTGAGGCGATCTTGACCTTCGCGATCGGCGCGGGCGAGTTGATATTCTTTTGCGGCGTTGCTGCGCATTCCTTGAACAACGCACTGGTTAAAAAATTCAATCGCGGCGAGACAACGTTGATGTTCTCGTTTTGGACGGTTCTTGCAACGGGCGCTTGCCTGTTCGTTTATGGCGCGCCGGCCGTGCTGCAAACCGATTGGCTGCACCTTCCGGCAATTGTCTGGTGGTGCGTCCTTTATCTGGCGCCGGCGACAACGGCAGCGACAATTTTTTTGCTGCAGTTCGCGGTAATGCGCATCCCCGCCGCAAAGGCCGTCGGCTATACATTGCTCACGCCAAGCTATGTGATCGTCCTGGAAGGCATTGCGGGTTCAGGCTGGGTTAGCCTCAATGTGATGGCTGGTGCGATTGTGACGCTCATTGGGCTTGCGATTCTTGTCGCCTCACCGGATGTTTAGTCCATGACAAAACCTGATAAAACCGCTCGTTATGCCGAGGTTGCAAAAGAGATCGCCTCCGTCCTCGAGGGCGAGACCAATCTGGTCGCCCGAATGGCGACGGTTTCAAACATCCTTCATCACGCGTTCGATCACTATTTCTGGACCGGCTTTTATGTCGTCGATCCGGAAAAGTCGAATGAGCTGGTGATTGGACCGTATCAGGGGACGCTCGGTTGCCTGCGCATCCCGTTTGGGAAGGGCGTGTGTGGGGCGGCGGCGGAAACCGGCGTCACGCAAATTGTAGAAGATGTGCATGCGTTTCCCGGCCACATTGCTTGCGACGCCCGTTCGGAATCGGAGATCGTTGTTCCGGTTTTTAACGCAAACGGATCGCTGGTCGCCGTATTTGATGTCGACAGCGATCAACTGGCTCAGTTCGACGAGACTGATCGCGAATTTCTTGAATCCATCCTCAAAGGAGTCTGCCAATGACCACAGCACAAATGGCGCTGTTCGGCGCGGTATTCGCGCAAGTCGCAATGACGTTTGTCATCTATCTGCTCTTGGTGCGCGCGCGATTTACGTATGCCAGCGATCGGGCGAACCTTAAGCCCGAGCTTGCCTATGATCAGGCGGCCTGGCCGGTCAAAGCGCGTCAGATTGCAAACTCCGTCACCAGCCAGTTCGAGCTGCCTGTGCTGTTTTACGCCGGCGCGCTCTTCGCGTTCCAGTTTGGCGTCACTGGCTGGGTGGCGGCGGGCCTTGCATGGCTGTTCGTGGCGACGCGGTTCGGGCACGCTTTCATACACATTGGCAGCAACGTGGTGATGACGCGCTTCAAACTTTTCTTCGTGGGGTTTGTGACGCTCGCGGTGTTCTGGCTCTATCTGGCCGTCGACGTCTTTCTGTAGCAGTCATACGCGCCATCAATCAGTCGTCGTCATCCTCATTGATGCGGCGACGGTCGCGCTGATCGGTACGCAGGGCCGACTTCGCGTTCTCGATGATCTTGCGTAGCTGGATCGGGTCATCGAGATCGGGAAGTTCGATCACGCCAACGCCAGTGCCGCGCAACACAAGCTTGCCGTAGCTCAGAACGCGGCCCCAGATCGACTGGTGCAGTGTGATCTCTTCGATCTTGTTGAGGCTGACTTCCTGCGTGTTCCGGGAAATGAGGCCCGTCTTGTAGACGAAGCGGTAGGTGGTCACCACGATCTCCGTGGTGATCAGCACGATCATGTGGTTCAGCAGGATCAACGATCCGCAGGCGGCGGCGACTCCGGCCGACCACCAGCCGACCTTCAGCCGCTCAAAAGGAACTTCAGCGGCGAACTGAATGAAAAAGAAAAATGCCAGCGATCCTGCCCCCAGTGCGAACCACATCATGGGGAAAAAGCTGTAGGTCCAGTTGAAGTTGGCCCGGTGGATGATTTCCTCGCCGCCGGCCAGCGTTTTATCGACATATCCAGACATGTTCTTTTTCTTTCCCCAATGCGTCACTGGCTGCGCCCATTATTGATCGCAGCGCCAGCGGCGTACCCGCCCGATCCTCTCTATATAGGCGAAGCGGCGCGGATCGAAAACGCTGCTTTGCGTTGAAAAGCGGTCATTTCGGGGATAAGACGCGGCGCTGTTCCCCTCTTGCAACGCAATATCACCCCCGAGGAGCCTCGAAGGCCATATGGCGAAATATCAATATATCTACTTCATGTCCGGCCTGTCGAAGCAGTTCACGGGCGGCAAAAAGATATTGGAAGACATACACTTACAGTTTTACCCCGACGCAAAAATCGGCGTCGTGGGCGTCAACGGCTCGGGTAAGTCGACGCTGCTGAAGATTATGGCCGGGGTGGACAAGGAATTTAACGGCGAAGCCTACGCCGCCGATGGGGCGAAGGTCGGCTACCTTCCGCAGGAGCCCGAGCTCGACAAATCCAAGACCGTTTTCGAGAACGTCATGGAGGGCGTGGGCGAAATCAAATCAAAGATCGATGAATTTAACGCGGTCTCTACTGAACTCGGTGAGAATTACACCGACGAACTCATGGAAAAGATGTCCAAGCTTCAGGAGGAAATCGACGCCGCTGAAGGATGGGATATCGATTCAAAAATCGAAATGGCGATGGACGCCTTGCGCTGCCCGCCGGGCGACTGGCCGGTCGACAAGCTTTCCGGCGGTGAAAAGCGTCGCGTCGCGCTGGCGCGGCTGTTGTTGTCAAAGCCCGACTTGTTGCTGCTCGACGAACCTACAAACCATCTCGACGCAGAATCTGTGGCGTGGCTGGAGCATCACCTGCGGGAATTTCCGGGCGCTGTCGTTCTGGTGACGCACGACCGCTATTTCCTCGACAACGTGACCGGTTGGATTCTCGAACTGGATCGGGGCAGGGGCATTCCTTACGAAGGAAACTATTCTTCCTGGGTCGATCAGAAACGGAAACGTCTTGAGCAGGAACAGCGCGAAGAAGCCAATCGCAAAAAGACGCTTGATCGCGAAGTCGACTGGATTCGCGCATCGCCAAAGGCGCGGCAGGCGAAGTCGAAAGCGCGGATCAACGCATATGACGAACTTCTGCAGAAGTCTTCCAACGAAGAGATCAATGTCGCACAGATACAAATCCCTCCGGGACCGCGACTTGGCGGTGTGGTCATCGAAGCGGAAGGCTTGAAAAAGGCGTTTGGCGACAAGCTTCTGATTGATGGCCTCACCTTCAAGCTGCCGCCTGGCGGTATTGTTGGCGTTATCGGACCGAACGGCGCCGGCAAGACTACGCTGTTCCGTATGCTGACAGGACAGGAGCAGCCGGACGAGGGCGCCTTGCGCATCGGCGATACGGTTAAAATGGGTTATGTCGACCAGTCGCGCGACGATCTCAATCCGAACAAGAATGTGTGGGAAGAAGTCTCGGGCGGCCTCGATGTCATCCAGCTAGGCAAACGCGAAATGCCGTCACGCGCCTATGTTGGCTGGTTCAACTTCAAGGGCGGCGATCAACAAAAGAAAGTCGGCAATCTTTCTGGCGGGGAGCGCAACCGGGTTCAGCTCGCTAAAATGCTGACGGAGGGCGCCAACCTCTTGCTGCTCGACGAGCCGACTAACGATCTTGACGTCGATACATTACGCGAACTTGAGCGGGCGCTCGAAGACTTTGCCGGTTGCGCCGTAATCATCAGCCACGATCGCTGGTTCCTCGACCGCATCGCCACGCACATTCTGGCGTTTGAAGGCGACAGCCATGTGGAATGGTTTGAAGGAAACTTCGAGGACTACATGGAAGACAAAAAGCGCCGGCTCGGAGCCGACGCTGATGTGCCAAAGCGGATTAAATACAAGCCGTTGACGCGCTAGATCGTTCGGCGTTGCGTCGGTCAGGTCGTGCAATTGCCCTGATCGTCGCAGAGCTGAACCTTGCTGGTGAGACGCGGCCAGCGGATCGACTTTCGGTCGAACACGATCGGCGTTTCGAGCACATGATTCGTCATGCTGGGCAGATAGGTGTAGTTCATTTCCACCACAATGAGCGAACCGATGCTGCTCAGGACTTCGTCGTCATCCAGGTTCACGTAATACGATCCGGCAGAGTAGGGCGCTGCTCCTGAAGAGTCCCGGCTCCAATGAACAACGGGATCGCCATCTTCATCCAGAACAACACTGACCAAGCGTAGCTGCAAGGTGGTTGTATCGTTCGGCTCGACAATGCTGATGACGCCTTCAAACAGATCGTCGATATCGCTCTCCAGCAATGTCTCGGACTGCGCGGCGAGATCGGCCAACGTGTTGGCGGAAATCGCGACCTTGCGGTTGACGGTCATGGCGGTGGACGCTTCCACGAGGCCAAAGAACAGCAGAACCAACACGGGCAGTAGAACGGCGAACTCCGTGGCGGCGAGGCCGCTGTCGGCCTTGGCAAGACGTCTGATGCTGAGACTACGAATACTGATCATCACACACGCCTCTAGTCTTCGCGATTGTTGAGTTCGTACGGTTCATTTCTGAAAATCGCCGTTGATACAAGCCGGCGCTTGCTGGTGCCGGGCTCTGACAGGTTGACTCCGATCGCCGGGTTCAGCGTCGTGTAAATGTAACAAATTCGAACGCGCACGATCTGCAGTTCATCGCCGGGATTGAACGGGATCGCAGAGACGTCATCGGGCGGCGCGTCAGCGCACACAGGCGGGGTATTGTCAGCCGCCAGCTGCGCGAATGTGTCGTAGGTGTCGACTTCAATGGTGAGGCGGTTTTCGCAACCGCCAAATACGGCGACCACGCGGCAGATGTTGTCGTACATCTTCTCGAACTTGTCGTCGTTGTCGCCAAATGATTTCTGAACCTGGCCAGTCTTGATCTGACGGGCCGCGTCGCCAACCGTGGCGTCGACAACCGAGTTCGCAAAGAAGAACCAGCCGACCTCAAAGACCGAAAACATCATCATCAGAAAGACCGGCGCGACGATGGCGAACTCGACGGCTGTTGAGCCGCTGGAGTTCTTGCCGAACTGACGTGACGCCAGCCGATCCGCCCAGTTTCTCCGCGCCTTGCCGTACATTGAGCAGGTCCTTCTTATTTACTGATATGCAGGTTGACGAGGTCGGCGGCGATTTCTCCGAACGCCTCTTCAAGGTCGTCGCCGTCGGCCGCATCCTGGAAGTAGGGAGCGCTCGGCCGTGTTGCGCACGCCTTGAAGACGGCTTCAGTCGAGTTCGAGTCGAGCCCGAACATGATCGTGTAGACCAGATAACCTTCTGCTTTCATGCGGTGACAGACGCGCAGCAGCTTGTTGTCGAGATCGTCGACCATTTCGCCGCTGGTGTTCATGCCGGAGCCCATGCGCTCCTCCATGCCGAAGCCATACTGGCCCTGGGTAGTGTTCCAGTGCGTGCTGGTGTCGCTGCCGACAACGTTTTCACCGTCGGTCATGATCACGACCGCTTTCTGCCATTTCTCAAAGTCCGGATCGCCTTCGGCAATACCTTCCGTGAAAGGGGCTTCCGGAGACAAGATGCGCCAGCCCCAGGCGGCGCCGTGAGCAACGTCGGTATTGCCTCGCGGCTGAAGGGCGTTCACGTGGGTTTCCACTGTGGCGCGAACGTTTGTCAGCGGCAGGATTGGGTCCGGACAATCCATCTCCGGACCTCTGCTTGATGACAGGCTAGGGCTCAGATCGTATTTGCCCTTGTAGCTGTCCGTAGCGCTGTCCCACCAGCCTGGATAGGATATGCGCAACAGCCATTCTTGCGAATTCTTACCGTGATTAGATGAATTGAGCGGCGACGTCGTCACAGACGCGCGATTCAAGAACGAAAGGAATGCGGAGTCTGTGATATTCCCCTGAAGCACTTCACGGAAGTAGTGGACCGTTTTCGCGTAGCGATGGAAGCGCCAGCCACGCTGATAGTTTGTGTAGCTCCAGTCATTGATGAAGTTGCGGTTGCCGTAATCGCCTTCGTTGATATTGCCCGAAGAGTGGTTGTTGTCGTCATCCGGGTCATCGAACATGTAACCGGCCCACGGCGTGCCATAAGTCGTCGTGCCGGATTCGCCATAGTCTCCGTTGTCGCAATCGTCGCTGTCGTTGCAATCAACTTCGTCGGGCAAAAACACCGGCACCCACTTGGAATTGACCGAGTTGGTCAATACGGAGTTGGACACCTTGTAAGAAGGGGCATCGTCAAAGGCGTCGTAGTTGCGGACGTCTTGTGCGTTGAGACTGGTCAGATACTCGTCCGGGATCGCCATCGCCGCGTTGATTTCAGTCATGGTGTAGGAAGACCCGGCTGGCACGTCGAGCTCGTCCAACGGATAGGGGCGGGCTTCAACGCAGCCGGACCAGCTTAAGTCTGCGTGCGAATTGTAAAGTTTGAAGTGGTTGACCTTCGTGTTCATGTCCACATTGCCGGCTTCTGTCACATGGAAGAAGCGCCATCCGTGATAGTAGGCTTCTGCATTCGTGTCGGACCAGGCGCTGTTCCAGCCTGTCGATCCGCCGGCATTGATGTTCGCATTAAATGGTACGACGCCAATTTTGATGTTTTCGCTGGTAGTGTCCGAGCCGTACATGACATCAAGCATAATTTCGACGGCGTCTTTCAAGCTGTCGATTTTCTTTTCGCCGCCAATGGAGCTGTCCATTGACCCTGTAACGTCGAGCACGAGGGCGAGTTCGACGCGGCCGGAACCTTTTTTTGTGATCTCGACACACTTGCCGATGTCGAGCTTGTGAATGCCGGCGACGCCCAGGAGATAGGTTTTTATATTGCCGGTGATGCACGTGATGATCAGTGCATTATTGTCGAGACCAAATTCAATGTTCCAGCCAGGCTCGAGCGCGTTTTCGTAATGGAAGTTCGCCTCAAAAAACTTGCGGCCATATTCCTTTAGCTCTGGCTTTGTGAGAGTCGGATCGCTGGAAGAGAGCTGTGCAAGCGCAAGACTTGCCGCATCCATGGATTCAACCATGTCAGCGCGAACGGCATTCCATCGCGTGTAGTCTACGGCGCCGCCTGCAAAGAAAAACAGGACGGTCGCCATAAACGCGAACAGAAACACGATATTTCCATCTCTGTTCCGCGCGAAACTTTTTATCACCGGCGTCAGACGACGCTTATTGCGGTTGCAATTATCTTTGCCGGCTACACCGGTGTTAAGGACCAGCATAGGGAACTCCCCGAACGCTACTTGTGCTTGTCGGAGAATGCGGCCGTCTGCGTTAAAAGGGCGTAAGGAAACATCCTTAACGGCAGCAAAATATTTGCAAATCTAATTAAACCGTTTGCGGTTGTTTTAGCCTTGCGCTGCGGCTGTCATGTGCGTTGAAGGTGATCCGTTCGGGGTAATCTGTCGTTAATTGCCGCACGCCAATTTTTCCGATTGCTGACTTTTTTCGATTCGGCCCAATGGAGAGCATGAAGGCGCGGTTTTCGCTTATTGACGTAAATCACGGTTAACGTAACCATACCGCAAGAATTCAATCGGGTAGGGGCGACATGAAATATCCAACAATCACAATCGTAGCGGCGTTCGCAGCGCTGGTTTCGGCTTCAGCGTCTGCGGAAACAGTGTATTTGACGGCCGATCGGCTGATTTCGCCTGGGTCCGGACAGGTCATCGAAGCGCCAGCGCTCGTCATAGAGGACGGCGTCGTTGTGAATGTCGGCGCCGCAGCGAACCTGTCGGCGCCCGAGGGCGCGAGCCGGATCGCCCTGCCTGGAAAAACCATTCTTCCCGGACTGATCGATATGCACGTCCATCTGACCGGCGATCCGACCAAGGGCGGGGGGTATTCGATCCTCGCCTATCCAGGTGAGCGATTTGTGATTTGGTCCGTGAACAACGCAAAGAAGACCCTGATGGCCGGGTTCACCACCGTGCGAAACACCGGCGCTGAAGGATACGAGGTTCTGGCGTTGCGCGATGCAGTCAACGACGGCGACATCCCCGGACCGCGGATTTTCGCAGCGGGACCGCCCGTCGGCATCATCGGCGGCCATTGTTCTGACAACAATTACATGCCGCCGGAAGCCGAAGCGAGCGGCGCTGGCGTCGCCACAGGCCCGTGGGAAATGCGCGGCAAGGTTCGCCAAAATATCAAATACGGAGTCGACTTCATCAAGACGTGTTCAACCGGCGGCGTATTCTCCAAAGGCACGCTTCTGGGCGCGCCGCAGGGCACGCCGGAAGAACTGGCTGCGATTGTCGACGAGGCGCATATGCGCGGTCTGAAGGTCGCTGTGCATGCGCACGGGACCATCGGCATCAAAAACGCTATCCGCGCCGGCGCCGACACCATCGAGCACGCAAGTTATCTCGACGATGAGGCGATCAGCTTGGCGAAGCGCCGCGGCGTGTACCTATCCATGGACATCTACAATACGGAATACACACTGGCGGAGGGCGAAAAGAACGGCGTGCTCCAGGAGTCGCTCGACAAGGAGCGGGCGGTCGGCGGCGTGCAGCGGGAGAGCTTCCGCAAGGCAGTCCAATCCGGCGCGAAAGTAGTGTTCGGCACCGACGCAGCGATTTATCCACATGGCGATAACGCCAAGCAGTTCTCGCGGATGGTGCAGTTTGGGATGACGCCGTTACAGGCGATTCGCGCGGCGACCTCGCTGGCGGCGGAGGCGCTCGGCAAATCCGGCTCGCTGGGTTGTCTGGAGGCTGGCTGCGCCGCCGACATTATTGCCGTTTCAGGCGATCCCCTTGACGACGTCGCGGTCCTGGAAAATGTGGACTTTGTCATGAAAGCCGGGGAGGTCTACAAGGAGCCGCGCCCATAACCACAAAAATACTCTATATTACAAATAGATATACCCGTAAATTAGCAAAACGTATGAGCGGGCTGCCGTCCGCCGAGAGAAGGGGGGCGTGGACGGCTTTTCATTGAACAAGCGCCCGGAATCCGTGATATTAACCTTGTTCCGGCGTGACCGGCTTGAGGGGGTATTGGCCATGGACAAACATCAACGACTAGGTCTGGTTGCGGTCGCAGTGTCGACCGGTCTTCTGGCCGCGAGCCCGGCGATGGCCGGCCGGTGCGGACACTCCTATCCGGTCGATGCGCCGACAACGCTCGCCAAGGTCGCGCGCGCTTGCAACGTTTCCTTGTCGGCGCTGAGAGAAGCCAACACTGGCGTCAATCCGGACTATGTCTCTCCGGGCGAACATCTGGCCGTTCCCGATGAGATCTCGTCAGCGAACGACATTCCTTCGGGCAGCGCCAACGTAGAGGTCGCCGAGACCTATTACGATACGCCGATTTATCATTACGCTGAATATACCGAACCGGCGCGCGCGCCTGCACCCGCGCCGAGCTACGCTTCTCCGAATGGCGTCGCCCCGACATACATTTCGTCATCGACCGCGCCGTATTTTGTACGCGCGAGCGCGCTAAGCACACCCGTATCGATGCGCGACGACAAGAGCCTCAGCTATCAACAGCGCTCGGCCGCGCGTATTCGCAATGCCGGCGTTGTATCTTACCCGTCGACCCAAGTGATTTATTCGCCGGTGCGACCGACTGCGCCGAAGTCCGTCATGATTTCAACGCGCGGTGACATGATGGTCGGAGATCCGCTTTCGCCGTTGATGGAATGCGCCGTGCTGCGCCGTCAGGAAAACGGCAAAATAAAGCAGGTGCGCGAGTTCAAGCCGGTGCCAGAAGGCCGTGACACGCCTGCGCATTGCACCGCTGTGACAAAGGTGTCGGCGAGCAGCCCGATGATCCTGAACGACCGTATCGCCGTCAGCGACTTTCTGCGTACCGAGTATGAAGGCGCGCCGGTGAACACCATGTTCACCGTGCTGCAGGGTTATGTAAGCTACGCCGACGCTGAATGTGTGACGCTCCGTTCCGATGACGGCATGGTCTGGCGTGTCGGCGTGCCATTAGCGCCGATGGAGCTGCTTGGAAAAGAGGCCACAATTTGGGCCGAACAGACCGATGCAGCGCAGTGCGGCGGCTTGACCATGACTCGCGCAGTCTACGCTGAGCGCGTGAACTAATCAGATTTTTTGCGCGTGATCGCCCCATCCGTATCATGGGGTGTGCGCAACGGTTTTGCGTAAAACAGTACACGGCCTCGTCGCGCGACTTCTGTTTGTGTTGTGCGCGGATGGCGGTGCGTCACCAAAGCACTTAAGGGGGAACGATGATCCATCAAAGAGTCTCGGCGAAACTGCGTCCGTATTTTATAGCGGCCGCAAGCTCCGTCCTGCTGACCGCCTGCGGTTCGCCGGAAGCAAAATCCGACGCCAGCGTCAGCGCCGCGCAACCGCAAGCATCCAGCTCGCCTGATACGGCCGCGCCGCCGCCGGCAAAATCGGGCGCCAAGGGGTCGTTGCCAACGGTCGGCCTCGACTCGCTGCTGCAAACGTCGATCTACGACAATGGCTTCATGGCGCTTAGCGAATATGACTTGATCTTCGCGCCCCAGTCAGAGCTCGATGTGCGTGCGGTCATCAAATCCAAAAACAAGGAAGTCGCGAGTTTCGGGTTCTTCCCTAACTACCGCTACACGCAGTCTGTGTTCGGCAGGATACAGCCGGAAAACCATGCGGAGCACCAATTCACGCCTGGCGATTACGTGCTGGAGTTTTATGTTTCCGGCGATCTGGCGACACGGTTGCCATTCGAAGTTGTCGCCGACGCGCCGAGTGACGATCCGTTCAACCCGGAACAGACCATGCGCTTCAAGGGGCCATGGCAAGACTACGCGTATTTCACTTTCCCGGCCTACAAGGACGAGTTCACCACCAATGTGAGTTTCTGGGGCGGGTCGGGCGACCTTCCAGCGGGGCAAACCCGCGCCGCAGTGAATGTCAAACTCAAGCGAAATGGCAAACTGGTCGCTCACAGCAAGCTCAACCAGGGCATGCTCGATCACGAGATGGCGCGCCGGCATGTGCTGACCTTGTTCCAGCCGCATGAGCGCAAGGGCGAGGCGAATGCAGAGCTGTTTTCACGCGCCAATCTTGAAGAGAACGGCAACTACAAGCTGACGGTTGAACTTACCGATGACAACAAGGTCATCCGTGAATTCGACTTCAAGGCGAAAGGCGGAAAGCTTGTCGCGCATCCGCGCACAGAGCTCGGATACAAACCACGCGCAGACTACATCGCGCCAAGAGTGATCAAACTGGGTACGACGACGTACGAGTTTGTCGAAGCTTATTGGATGGTCGCCAAATAAGCCGTGCCATGACCTCAATACGGCGCCGGTTCTGTCTCATTGTGGCCAATTCCGGCGTTTTTTCTGGACGACGAGCGAGCGATGGCGAACAATATGCTTTGAGCGTTCGTTCGTCCTGCTGATGAAGTTGCGCTGTCGTCCGGAAGGTGATTTGTGTTGAGTGGCATGTTGCAGATTAAACCGTTGCGCGCACGCGTACGTTCCGGACTGGAGGCGCATCTCGACAAGGCGGCGCAGGACTATCTCGGTGATCCGTCGCTCGCGAGAGTGGACTTTTCGGCGCCGAACGGTGAGGCGGCCTTGGTCGGGCCAGAGTCCATTTCATGGCGCATCTTCAAGAACCCGGTCACGCTTTTTATCGGCGGCGTTACGGCGGTGATCCTCGAGCTGGCTGAGCCGCGCATTCGAACGGGCGTGTGGGAGAATACCACGTTTCGCAGCAATCCTGTCGGCCGGCTGAAGCGCACGGGCCTCGCTGCGATGATTACTGTTTACGGCGCGCGTAGTGTCGCGGAGCAGATGATCGGTCGCGTTAACGCGATCCACCGTCAAATTAAAGGCGTCACACCGTCCGGCGCTGCATTTGAAGCGAGCGAGCCGGAATTGCTCACATGGGTGCAGGCCACCGCCGCCTATGGATTCCTCGAGTCATACAGCAAGTATGCGGCGCCGCTGAGCGACGCGGAACGCGACCGGTATTATGCAGAGAGCCAAACTGCGGCGTCGCTCTATGGCGCCACGGGCGCGCCGTCGTCGCGCGCCGAACAAGACATCCTGTTCGCAGCGATGACGCCCAAGCTTGAAGCATCGGACATTGTCTTTGAGTTTCTCTCCATCATGAAAAAGGCTGAAGCCTTCCCGCAGCCTGCGCAGCTTGCACAGCGATCACTGGTGCGCGCCGCAGTGGAACTGACGCCGGCGCCGGTCAGAGAGGTGCTGGGCCTTGGTTCGAAATTCGGGTTACGTCCGTTCGAAGGGCGCGTCATCCGGCGCATGGCTCGGCGCGCAGACCGGCTGATCCTGCGCTCCGGTCCAGCCGCCGTTTCTTGCCGGCGGCTGGGATTGCCGGAGGACTATCTGTATCGCGGGCGCTAGTTTGCCGGCTCAAGCAGCAGCGTCGCGGCAATGGTTTCCACCGCAATGTCCGCATTAACGTCATGGCCCTGCGACGCAGCGAACACGATCAGTCCGTGATCGGCGTAATGCGTCCAGTTCGCGGTGAAATTCTCGCTGCCGCCATTATGCCAGTAGCTGCGCCCGAACTGCGGATGATCATCTACAACCAGGCCATAGCCAGTATAGGTCGGTGCGCCTTCGCCTTCACGGACCATGGGCGCATGCGTAAGCTCCTTCGCCGCTTTGGTGGTCAAGCCGCTGCTTTCATATGCGCGTATGAAGGCGATCATGGCCTCCGCACTGGCCACCATGCCGCCATTTCCAATGAGCGCCCAATGAGAACGCCCGCCCCAGCTCGCCTGATCGATTGTCTGTCCGTTCTGAGTTAACATGGACCGGCTGGTGTCGAACGCAGCTTCGTATCCGATATCGCGAGCATCAAGATTGCCCAGCAAATCTTCGCGAACGAAGTTTTCGTAGGACTTGCCGCTGATCTCTTCGATGATCGCGGCGGCGAGCGAGACTCCGACATTGGAGTATTCGTAAGCAGATCCGGGTTCGAAAATCAGCGGCTCGTTCATGGCGCGTTTCAGGAAGTCCGCCTTGGAGAGGTATTCGTAATCGCTCCCTACGGAATGCGTGAAACCCGCTGAATGCGTTAGCAGCTGATGGACCGTGATCGCGGCTTTGTCTGCCGGCGCATCGGGGAAAAAGTCGGCAAGCCGGTCAGCCATGGAGAGCGATCCGGCATCGACCAGTTTCATCGCCGCCGCGCCGGTGAAAGTCTTGACGATAGAGCCCAATTCAACCTGCGTTCGCTTGTCAGGGACGCCACTGGCCGTGACCTCGCCAAAGCCCGCGTAAACCGGCGCCTCACCGTCATAGGCGATGGCGATAACGCCCTTGAACCCTTTTTCGGTGAGGGCCGCCTTCGCGATCTCAATCTTTTCGGCGCGCTCGTCCGATACGGGCGGCTCCACGGCGCAGGCCGGTAAGGGCGCAAGCGCAAGGCACAAAGCGGCGAGCGGACGGGGCCATGCGGTGTGACGGCGGCTTGCGGGTTGGTTGCTTGTCTTCACTGAACTATCCTTTCGCGGGTTGATTCCACTGCTTTTTGCGCCAAAGCCGCATCAATAGTCCTGAGGAGAGGTTTCGAGATATGTCCGTTCAGGAGTTTTCTCCCGGTGAAAGGCCGGCGGCGCTCACCGGGCATGCCTTGAGAATTGGCGGCGTCACTTATCATCCCGGCGATCGCAGACTTGAGAGCGAACGCGAAACGCTGGTGCTTGAGCCGCGCCTCTCCGACCTGTTGCAGCGGCTCATCAGCGCCGGAGAGCCGGTATCGCGCGATGACCTTCTCAATGAGATCTGGGGTTATGAGGGTTCCGACGAGGCGCTGACCCAGGCGATCTCCAAATTGCGCCGGGCGCTTGGCGATGATCGGCGTCCTTACCGGATCATCGTGACCATTCCTAAATTCGGATATCAGTTGCAGATGGCGGCGGGCGAGACCGCGGCCCATGCGCCCGCGCGGCCGTCGATCCTGGAGGCGGTTCGCCGCCACATCGCCGAGCGCCGCGAATACTACAAAGGCCTCGCCACGGGCGTCGCTTTGATGGCGGTCGCGGCAGTCGCCTACAAGCTCATGACCCCGCCGGTGACGGTCGAGCGGGAGATGATCCTCTGTCCTCCGGATGCGCTCGAAGGATCTTGCGCCGCCATGCTGGATCGCTCGTGACAGTATTTGCGCCGTGAACCCAACCGGCCTATGGAAGCGCCGTAGATTCAGCCCGGATTGTTCATGACCGCCATCACCCCCGAAATCGTCGCCGGACACGGCCTCAAGCCCGAAGAATATGAGCGCATCAAGGCGCATATGGGCCGCGAGCCGAACCTCGTGGAGCTCGGCGTGTTCTCGGTCATGTGGTCGGAGCATTGTTCCTATAAATCCTCGCGGCGGCATCTGAAGAAACTTCCGACCTCGGCGCCTTGGGTGATTTGCGGACCGGGTGAGAATGCCGGCGTCATCGACATCGGCAATGACAAGGACGGCGTGCCGCTCGCCGCCATCTTCAAGATGGAAAGCCACAACCACCCGTCCTTCATCGAACCCTATCAGGGCGCGGCGACCGGCGTCGGCGGCATCATGCGCGACGTCTTCACCATGGGCGCGCGGCCGGTGGCGAATATGAACGCGCTGCGCTTTGGCGACATGGCGCATCCCAAAACGCGGCATCTGGTCGGCGGCGTGGTCGCGGGCATCGGCGGCTATGGTAACTGCATGGGCG
>CAZAOB010000064.1:0-19302 GCA_964486635.1 uncultured Caulobacterales bacterium
TGCACCCCGGACCGGCGAATTACGGCTGGCCTCGCCGTCTCTCAACGCCCGGAATTCATGCAGTATAGGGGCGCCGGAAACATGGGGGATAATTATCCACCATGTTTATTTCCGTGTTATTATGGCGAGGCGCCGCGCGAGTCTGGGTGCGGCGTATAAGAAATACGGCAGCTTTTCCCTCACTTATCGTCGCGCCATAAGCGTAATACCGGGGTCCCCCCCCCACTCCGTGAGGAATGAACGATTTTCATGTTTCCTGTTTGTTCTTTTCGTGTTAAAGGTGTATTTGAACACCCATAAACTTCACAAGGAAAGTTCAAATCATGGCCAGTAACAAAAGAATATTCATAAGCTTTGCAATAGAGGATGCGACCCTTCGCGATTTTCTTGTAGGACAAGGAAAAAATTCATCCACACCATTCAGCTTTACCGACATGTCCGTGAAGAAACCTTGGGACAGCGAATGGAAAAAGAATTGTCGTACCAAGATTAAAGGTTGTGACGGCTTAATTGGCATCGTCACGAAAAACACCAGAAATGCGGATGGGCAAATCTGGGAACTAAAGTGCGCATTCGAAGAAGGGGTTCCAGTGTTGCTCATTTACGGTAGCAACGATCCCGACAAACGGCCGAAGCTGGTGCCAGATGTCATTAAGGAACGGCGCATTCTAAATTGGACGTGGGACAATATACATAACTTTATTCAGAGGGTATAATGCAGTATGCGCAAGGCACTTGTTGTAGGGATCGATTATTACCACCATATTCCCTCTTTATACGGGTGTGTGAATGATGCATCTGAAGTGTGTGCGCTGCTTGAGCGCAACGAAGACGGTTCAGTAAATTTTGGGACACGGATTTTTACTGCTAAGGACGGCGGCACAGCTATTTCTCGACGCGACCTAAAAGACTACGTTCAAGAGCTTTTTGCCGATGATAGCGAAGTAGCGCTATTCTATTTTGCCGGTCACGGTCATTTGGAAGCAACTGGGGGGTATCTGTGTGCCTCAGATTGTAAAGATGGTGATGACGGCTTGCCGCTTATAGACGTGATTACATTTGCAAACGCGTCAAAAGCAAAAAACAAAATTATCGTCCTCGATAGTTGTCATAGCGGAGTTGTTGGCGATAGGCCCAACGCCAAGGGCGTGACTGAATTATCGGAAGGTCTCACAATTTTAACCGCCTCCACTGCAGAGCAGTACGCTACCGAGGAAAACGGGTCCGGAACATTTACAACGCTTTTTGTTGACGCCCTTGGTGGTGCCGCAGCAAATCTTGTCGGTGAGATAACGCCAGGTGCCGCATACGCCCATGTCGACCAATCACTAGGCCCGTGGGCGCAACGCCCAGTTTTCAAAACTAACATTAAAAAATTCGTTTCGCTTCGAAGAGTGGCCCCACCACTACCGCTTGCAGAGTTACGAAAAATTGTTCAGTTTTTTCCGGCTGCAAACTTCGAGTACCAACTTGATCCCAGCTACGAGCCTGAAAGGTCCAAGGAAGAGGAAGAAAAGTTTGCGCCCCCTAACCCTGCGCACACTAAAGTGTTCGAAACGTTGCAGAAATATAACCGTGTTAATTTACTCGTACCGTTAGATGCTCCGCATATGTGGCACGCCGCAATGGGTAGCAAGAAAGTGAAACTTACAGCACTAGGGGAGCACTATCGACGGTTAGTTGCAAAAGGCGTGATTTAAACAGGTCGTTACTCACCATGAGGCTAAATAAGCAATTCGAACGCATTCTTGATGGCTTAATAGATGATTTAGCAACTATTGAGCATGAACGATGGGCGCATTGGCAGCGGTACATGCATCAGAAAGGGAAAGTTCTGCACGATGGCTCAATCTTGCTCCCTGCTGATTTAGTGCAGCGCTGGCAACAGCAAATAGGTACACCTTATTCAAGATTGACAGAAGCGGAGAAGGAAAGTGACCGAGAGCAAGTCAGAAAGTACCTTCCGGTGATATTGGCAGCTCTTAATAAAGATTTCCGGTAGTTTGCGTATTGAAAACAATTGCGCCCATTCCAAACCATGTCATCTAGAAATTCAAACATGCACCACTCTTCCATACGCATCCAGAACGCTCTCATGCATCATCTCTGACAGCGTCGGGTGCGGGAAGATGGCGTGCATGAGGTCTTCCTCGGTGCCTTCCATGCTCCGCGCGAGGCCGAAGCCCTGAATGAGTTCGGTGACTTCCGCGCCGATCATATGGGCGCCGAGCAGCTCGCCGGTCTTTTCGTCGAACACGGTCTTGACCATGCCTTCCGGCTCGCCCAGCGCGATCGCCTTGCCATTGCCCACAAAGGGGAAGCGCCCGACCTTGACCTTGTGGCCGGCGGCTTTGGCTTTCGCCTCAGTCAGGCCGACGCTCGCCACTTGCGGGTTTGAATAGGTGCAGCCCGGAATCTTGGTGACGTCCATGGGGTGGAGGCCTTCTAGCCCCGCGATCTTTTCAACGCAGAGGACGCCTTCATGGGACGCCTTGTGCGCGAGCCAGGGCGCGCCGACCACGTCGCCGATGGCATAGAGCCCTTTGACGCCGGTCTCGAGCCATTCATTGACCGTCACATGGCCGCGGTCGATCTTCGCGCCCAGCGCCTCAAGCCCGAGATTCTCCGTGTTCCCCGTAATGCCGATGGCGAGCACAACGCGGTCGGCCTCGACCGTTTCGGTCTTGCCGTCTTTGAGCTTGATCGTCGCCTTCACCGACGCCGCGCCTTTTTCGAGTTTTTCAACGCTGGCGGAAGTGAGGATTTTCATGCCCTGCTTCTTGAACTGGCGCTCGGCGAATTTGGAAATCTCTTCGTCTTCCGCCGGCAGGATGCGCTCGACCATTTCCACCACAGTCGTTTCCGCGCCTAGGGCGTTATAGAAACTCGCAAACTCAATGCCGATGGCGCCGGAGCCGATGACCAGCAGCTTTTTCGGCATCACATCAGGGATCATCGCTTCCTTGGCGGTCCAGATGAACTTGCCGTCGGGCTCGAGTCCTGCGGCGGGGATCGTCCGCGCCCGCGCGCCGGTGGCGAGGATCACGTGTTTGGCTTTGATGGTTTCTTCGCCGGTTTTGGTTTTAACTTTCACAATTGGCGCGTTCGCGCCCTTCTCCAGCCGCGCGGTTCCATAGACCACGTCGATCTTGTTCTTCTTCATCAAAAAGCCGACGCCTTTTTCCATGCGCCCCGACACGCCACGCGAACGCTCGACGACCGCTTTCAGATCGAACGAGATGTTCTCGGCTTTGAGGCCGAAATCGGCAGCGTGCTTCATATTGGTGTAGACCTCCGCCGTCCGCAGCAGCGCCTTGGTCGGGATGCACCCCCAGTTGAGACAGACCCCGCCCAGCGCGTCGCGCTCGACGATCATGGTTTTGAGGCCCAGCTGGCTCGCGCGGATCGCCGCCACATAGCCGCCCGGCCCCGAACCGATCACCACGAGATCACACGTCTTTTCCGCCATGTAGCTGTTCCTTTTGTCCGGCTGAGGTTTTGCGCGGGACTATAGCCGCGCCGCGACAGAAGGAAACCGTCTATCCGGCCTGCGACCGGCCAGCGACCGGCCCGCGAGCCCTCAGCCCACACAGCTTTCAAAGCGCAGCGCGCGGTCGCGCTTTTTGCTTAGGCGGTCCGCCGCCTTCATCAGCGCCGCACTGAAGGGCGGGATCGCTTCATCGGGCGCGGTTATGGCCGCCGCCTGATAGGCGCGCACGAACTGCTCCGGCGGAAGCGCCATGATGCAGACCAGCGCCTCGCGGCCCTGAATCGCTTCGATATGTCCGGCCATTGTCGCGCCGACATAATAAAAGCCCTGCCCGTCGCCGCCGCCAAAGCCGATCCGGTAAACATCCTTGATCCGCAGCAAGAGGTCTTCGTCATTGCCGAGAATGTCAGCGGCGTAGTTCATCATCCGGAAATTGGCGCCGAGATTTCGGTATCCGTTCCGTGCAAAATCCTGAAAGAATTTCGAGACCCGGCCTTCGCCGTCAATCTTGCGCGAGTCCGCCACATATTCCGCCGACCCTTCAAGCAACAGGTTGAGGAAGAGATAGTCGATCGCCTCATCGACCGTCTTCACCTGCTCTACCTCTTCATCAAAGGGATGATAGAACGCGTATTGCGCCGCGTGATAGGTCTCATGCGCGGAAACAACCTTCGCCGCCATGTAATCGGCTTCGTAACTGCCGCGCAGGCAGTTCAAGGCAAGGTAGAACCTTCCGTCCATGGAAAATCCGCCGCAGGGATTGCCGACGACCGAAAGCACCAGCTCGCCCTCAAAATCGAGATCCGCCGGCAGGTATGGCGCGAGGGTCTCAACCACAAAGCTTTCTATCTCCGGCGCGCGCCCCGCAAAAAATCCAACCGCGTCGGCGAATTTCTGCTTCTCTTCCACCAGCGGCGCAAAGCTGTAGACATCATCTTCGAGCGTTTCGCATTTCGCCGCCGCTTTAAGGCCGGTCAGGAAGGCATCCATGTCGCGCCTGTCGGAAAGGCCGGTGTGGTGCCGGATTTGACTTTGCAACAGCGGCGACGCGCGAAAAGCCGCCTCATCGACCACCTCGCCGGAACAAACGCTGTCGAGAATGCTCTGCGCAAGGCTGGCATCCACGTTTAATTTTACCGTTTGGGCTTGCGCCGCGCCGAGAAAGAAAACTGCGCAACAAATCGCGCCGGTCGCAATCCTGGCCAGCAACGACAACTGCATTTGCGTTTTGAAAATTGCTTTCCCGTCAATTAAGTTCATCTCGGCCCCTTTTCTTTTGCATGTATGATTGCAGGGGGCGCCCGCGCCATCAATACCGTTAGACGCAGATAGACACCGCTTCGGAGATAAATCGTGACGAAAATAAAAGCCCTCAGAACCCCCGATGACCGCTTCGCCGATCTTCCCGGCTGGCCCTATGCGCCGAAATATGTGGAGGATCTGCCCGGCTATGAAGGGCTGCGGATGCATTATGTGGATGAAGGGCCAAAAGACGGCGTCACGTTTTTGTGCATTCATGGCGAGCCGAGCTGGGCCTATCTCTTCCGCAAGATGGCGCCGGTGTTCACGGGCGCTGGTCACCGGTTTGTTGCCGTTGACATGTTCGGCTTTGGTCGCTCCGACAAGCCGGTCGGCGATGAGACGTACACCTATCATTTTCATCGGGGCGCCCTGCTCGCTTTTGTCGAAAAGCTTGATCTCAAAAATGTGTGCCTGGTGGTGCAGGATTGGGGCGGCGTTCTGGGCTTGACGCTGCCCATGGCTGCGCCGGCGCGTTATACAAGGCTGATCGTCATGAACACCGGCCTGCCCGGCGGCGAGGAAGCGCCGGAAGGCTTCGCCATGTGGCGCGCCTTCAACCGCTCGCAGCCCGATCTCGATGTGGGCGCGCTGATGAAACGCGCGACGCCGATCCTCACCGACGCGGAGGTCGCCGCCTATAATGCGCCCTACCCCGACCAAAGTTACAAGGGCGGCGTGCGGCGCTTTCCCGAACTCGTCATGCTCAAGGAAAAAGGCGCTGCTGACCTAACGCCCGCATCGAAGGAAGGCGTTGAGACTTCGCTCGCCGCGCGCAAATTCTGGTCGCAGGACTGGACCGGCGAGAGCTTCATGGCGATCGGCATGCAGGACCCTGTGCTCGGCCCGCCGGCGATGCATGCCTTGCGCAAATTCATCAAGAATTGCCCGGAGCCGATGGAAGTCACTGAGGCCGGCCACTTCGTGCAGGAATGGGGCGAACCGATCGCGAAGGCCGCGCTGGAGAAATTCGGGCTGGCCTAATTCGAAAACGAAAATTCCTGCCAGGTCGACTTGTCGTTATCCACTGCGTTTTCAGGATAGCGGAATTCTCCACCGGAACCGTCTTCGTTGTTGATTGCGCTCAGGCCGAACATCATGGTCCACTCGTCGCCCGGAAATTTCTTGCGCAGAATCTGGACTTCCCGGTGTGAGCCTCTGAGAAATTTCGGGCGTCTTCCGTCTTCGGTCTCTTCGAATCCGAAATAGGGCACCCAAAACCCGGTCCAGTCGGTGAGCTTCCACCTCTCGGTTTCACCCCATTCGCCACCTGAATAGATGTGTTCTCCCATTTGCGCGGAGAGATGGAACTTGTGAAGCTGGCCGGTTTCCGCATGCTCTATGTAAACATCGATGACCGCATAGTCCTCGGCTTTGCCTTTACCGCAAATGAACAACGAGTCGTCATCATGCATCAAATATATTGCGGCCTGCGCCGGCAATTCAAATTTCGTAGCCGTTTTCCATTCGTCCCCGTCGCAACGCCCGTCGAGCAGCGGCGCCTTTGCAGTAGCGCCGATGGAAATAGCGTCGGCTGCGTTGGCCTCCGCAGCGGCAAAAACCAGGCTGGCGCCCAGCAACAAAACCTTTGACTTGGTTTGCACGATATTCCTCTGGTTATTTCAATGCGCCGGCCTCTGTCCGGGTCCATTGGCAAGACCTCATTGCCTCGCTCGGCCCAACCGGTTCACGCAGTATGATGCGGCTTCAATTCGATCACAACGTTTAGCGGCCTATAGCGAGCACGCAAACGATTCACCGCGCAATTCTTTCAGCTCATCCCGCCTGACGATATTGTGAATTGTCCTGCATTGGCTCACGCGTTTCTGCTGCGCACGGAAAAGCTGGAGGGGAACACCCATGTTCAAAATGAAATACGCATTCGCCGCAATGGCGCTGATGACGGCGCCGCTCGCCGCTGAAGAAACCGCGTCGGAAGCAAACATCAAAGTCGCCGAGGATTATCTCGCCGCCTACTCGACTTTTGAGGTCGACGCCATGGCGCCATTCATGGCGGACGATGTCATTTTCTCTGATCCGACTTCGTCGGAACAGAGCGCCAGCGGCGGCATGTTCATGTTCAAAGGCAAAGAAGCAGCGCTGAAGGGCCTCGGCGACTACGCCGCTCAATACAGCTCTTTCACGGTCGATTACGATCTTGAACGCCGCTATGAAAGCAATGGCGTCGTGGTCTTTATCGGCATGCTGAACTATCAACTTGTGACTAAGGACGATCGCCCCATATCCGGCGCGGCGCCGATTGTCACGGCGATCACTGTCAAGGACGGCAAGATCGCCCAGCATCTCGATCTTTATGATTATTCCGGCAATGTGGTCGAGTTTGACTAGGGCCGCGGCATAACATCGCCGGTCAACTGCAAGACCAGTTCGTCGACGGGCATGGAGAATTCGCCAGCGAGCCAAGCGCGGATGGCGCCCACCAAGGATGATGCGTTGCTGATCGCATGAAGGCGCGCGGGCGCCGCTGCAGCCCCCTCGCTTCGCTGTTCGATCATCGCGGCGAGTTTGCGCGCCAGCTTGTCGTACAGATCGCCTTGAAAAATGATGCGCGCAAAAGCGCGCTGCTCCCAGAAATGCGCCAGCACAAAGCGAACCCTTTCGTGGTCGGCGCCCGTCGGTATGTCGGCGAGCACCGTAAACAGCGGCTCGATTGACGTGAGCAAAACATCGTCCTTGCTGTTGAAATGCTCATAAAATGTCGAGCGGCCGACAACGGCGCGGTCGATGATGTCCGCCACGCGAATATCGTCATAGCGCCGCGACAAAACCAGATCGCGGAAAGCATTAAACACCGCCATCCTCGTGCGCTGCGCCCGGCTGTCCTGCTGTTCGTCATAGGTCATGCATCCCGCTTAGCAAATCACCGCCGAAAAGTCGCGCCGGACAATTTGCGGTAAATGTCCGGAAACGCGGATTCGCGTATCGACCGCCCGCACGGGCGGCGGCATGTTTGCCGCCCGCAACAGGAGGCCGCCATGAGTGAACAACCAGACCACAGCAATTCGACGAGAGCCGCCGGCGCGGTCCTGCTCGGCCTTTGCGCGCTTGCGCTTTTGTTTATGGCGCATCATCCGACATTAGGCACGCCCGGTTATGACACGCTTGCGGAGGAAGCCGCGGCGGAGTCGGGGCTTAACGGTCTTGTCCACGGCATGTTGATCGCCATCACCGCCGGGTTCTTCGTCTGCCTCGCCATGCTCGCGGAATTGTTGAACCGGAATTACTTCCTCACCCGCGCTGGCCTGCTGGTGTTCGGAATCGCCACCCTCACTATGATAGGCGCCGCGCTGGTGTCGGGTTTCATCGTGCCGGAGACGGCCGAAAAACTGATTTCTGCCGGGATGGCCAATGAATTCGAACCGATCCTGCGCATGCTCGGCGCCACCAATCAGGTGCTCGCAGAGACCGGCGTTATCGCCTATGGCGCCGGGATGCTTTTGTGGGCTGGGCGCCTGGTTCGCATGAGCGGTTTTGCGCGCATTTCCGGGCTCGCGGGCATCGCCGGCGGGGTCGTGCTGGCAGGCGGCATTCTGAGCGGCCAATTGCATCTCAACATACCGGGCATGACACTTGCGCTGGCGATCATGTGCGCATGGTTTGCTCTGGCTGCGGTGATGATGATCCGCGGCGGCTCGTCAAAGTAAGCCGCCGCTCACAACCCGGGCCGTAGAAAACTATTATTTACGACTGTCTTCGGCGAAGCCTGAACGCTCCAATTGCGCCAAGCCCCGTCAGGAAAAGAGGTATTCCGGCCGGAAGCGGAACGGCGGCGATTTCTTCAACGCTAAATGTAAAAGCCCCGGACATATTGTTGCCGCTAAGGGCGTTATAGAGGGCGGTTCCGTTTACAAATGTAATAACGTGGCCGGAGGCGTTCGGTTGGCAGCCCGGCACACTCGCCAGCAAACAGGTTTGCGCATTGATCGTCGCCGTCTGGAGATTGAAGGGCGCCGCGTCAAGACCTGTGCCGGTGATTGAGCCTATGTCAAACGTGAACGCGCTCGGACCTCCGGTCAGACTCAGAATGAAATTTGAAATTCTGGGATCGTCCCATGCGATCGCTGTCGGCAGCATCGGGTCGGAATCTTCATAAAGAAACCCGCCCGAAATCGTCAATGTTTCGACACCGTCCGACACGGAACCACCGAATGTCGCCTGAAGCGTCACCGCACCCGCCGACGTCGCCGCCAAACTCGCCAGCGCCGCCAAAATCCAAACTTTGAAACCCATGGTAAACTTTCCCCTTAGTTAGGTTTTCACTCTGCTGAATTAATGCCGTTTCGGCAACCGGCTTGTGATCTTGTTGCGTGAATTCTAGTAATTTAAAAGGCGATTATCAGCATGAACATGCAATCAAAAGGGGAAATGCTGAAAAGTTCTGGCAGCTTCCCGCATGAGGCAGCAAGAGATTCGCTGAACTAACCTATGCCTTAATTTCCGCCCACCCGGTAATCGCGCGTCGCTTCCTTCAGCAGCGACGGCATGTCCATCGGCGGCGTTTTCCATTCTTCCGCCGCGAAGATCGGCGCCTGATCTGCGTAGTGCGGCGAGGCTTCGTCGAGCGTTGCCGAACCGAACTGGTGAATGGTCTTGATGCTGACGTCGCGGGCGCCGGACCAATCCGCATAAAGAATATATGTGTCACCGCCGACCGAGGGCCGCACGCCATTCTCACCTGGCGCATCCGGATAGACCGCGCGCAGCGTATCCGGCCCGCCATTGAGCGGCAGCGATGCGTCACCGCGCACGAGGCGCACCGCTTTACTCCATTCCGGATCGACGCGGCTGAAATGCAGTTTCAGCTCCTTCGCAGTTTCCCGCAGGGCTTCTTCATAATCCGGCGTTTCGGCGTCTTCATCATTCAAGAGATAACCCCGCGCCCGCTGCGCCGTCAGGATCGCCAGCGCCGCCGAGCGGTTGTCCGCCGTCACCTCGCCATTCCACGCCGCGAGCACGGCCGCTTCCGCCTGCAAATCTTCCGCACTCGTCGCCGCGAGCTGCTTGACCAGCTCCATCACGCGGGAATCCTGCGCATAGATATTATCGAACTTGTAGGTGACAAACTCCTCGCCAGTGATCGAGTCATCGCCGCCATAGAGCGTCTGAATGCGCAAACCGCGATTGGTCATGCGCTGGTCAATCCCGTATTCCGGCGGAAAATTTTCGAGCTTTGGATTGTCGTCCGCGCTCGATGATTGAAACGGCGAGTGATTGGCGTTCACAACATAGCCGGAGGCCGGCATCACTACCTGCGGCACATCATTGAGCGTCCGTGTTCCCTGCCAGACCAGCGACGGATCGGCGCCGTCCTGCACCTTGGTCCAGTCGACACCAGCTTTGCGCACCGGGATCGCTGCGTTGTAATAATAGGCGATGACGCCGTCGCCATCGGCATAGACTGCATTGAGACTCGGCAGCGCCTGCATCTCCATCGCCTTGCGCCATTCGGCGTAATTCGCCGCGCGGTTCATCCGGTAATATTGTTCCAGCGTGCGAATGTCCCCGGCGCCGGCATAGGCGATGGCGAAGACGCCATGATCGGTCTGCAATACCAGTCCGTGGACGGAGGAAAGCGCGCGGCGTGTCACCGGCAGGCTGAACGGGCCCCATAAATGCACGCGAAACTTCACCTTCTTGAGGTTAAAATCGCGCCAGCCGCCGTCAAACCGGTATTGTTCCGGCTTTTTGGCGTTGTCGACCTTGAGCGTATAGACATCGACGAGATCGGGCTTGTTCACCGTAAAGGCCCAGCCGAGATCAGGCCCGGCGCCATGCAGGATCACCGGCGAGCCTGGAAATATCCCGCCGATCATGTCCCAGCCTTCGTCCGATTTCACCCGCGCCTCGTACCAGGCGACCGGACCGGTATAGGGCTGGTGCGAATTCACCATCAGCCGCGTGTGACCGTCGGCGGAACGCACGGGCGCGACGGCCATGGCGTTGGAGCCGGTTTCGAACCCAGCAGGAATCTTCAGAAACGCTTCGCGCGCCGCATCGGCGCGCGTTGCGACCTTTACGTCGCCGTCAAAAACTTCCTTCAGCTTGTCATCGAGTCCGTAGAAGAACGGTTGCCGCGATGCGAACCCTGCGACCACATCCTTGCCGCTCACCGGCAATGCGTCGCGCGCGCAGCGCGAGCGGTCTTCGGCGCAATAGAAATTGACCCCTGCGGCGTATGCTTCCGCCACAGCGCGCGTTTCTTCGGACAGGTCTGTTTCATATCGTTCGGCGATCGCGTCCGCGGAGCCTAGCGCCTTGATGAGGTAATCAGTGACCGCCGCATCCCTGCCGTTGCGCTGCGCCAGCGCGCCGCGCGAAAACAGGATAACTTCTTCGATGGTGGCCCAATCGTCCTCGGCATGGGCGTAAGCGAGACCGAAAGCGACATCGGCGTCCCGCTTGCCGTAAATATGCGGAACCCCGAACCGGTCGCGGATGATCCGCGCCTGGTACTGGCCACCCGCTTCAATCGCGGCGTTCGCATCGAACGGGGCTGGCCCGGGGGTTTTCAGCCAAAGCGCCACACCAAACGCCAGCACGGTCAACACAAGAGCGCCGTAACGCAGATATTTCAACATGTTCTGGTTGTTTCCTCATTCGCCGGCGAGTTTTTATGTCGCGATACTGGCATGGTTTTCCCGGCCGAAACCAGCCTATAACGCAGCCTCAGCAAGGCCGGGCTGGCAATCGTGGGCTGGCAAGATTGGGCTGCAAGATGGGATGGGCAACCATGCACAAGGCACTTCACGCTGCGATCCTGACGATCGCCGTTCTTTCTTCGCCCGCACAAGCGCAAACCCCGCCGCTGACGCCGGCGATCCACCATCCCAATGGCGGCCGCGAGGGCATGGTCACAGCGGAAGAGAAAATGGCGGCGCAAATCGGCGCGGAGATTCTTGGCCGAGGCGGCAACGCTGTCGATGCGGCGGTCGCCACTGGCTTCGCCCTCGCCGTCACCTATCCGGGTGCCGGCAACATTGGCGGCGGCGGTTTTATGCTGGTCTACCTTCGCGATGAAGACCGCACAGTAACGATCGACTATCGCGAAACGGCGCCGGCCGCCGCGTCGCGCGACATGTATGTGAACGAAGACGGCGAGGTTGCGAGCGACGATATTCTGTACACGCTCAAAGGCGCCGGCGTGCCAGGCACGGTGGCGGGTCTCCTCCATGCACAGGAAAAATACGGAAAACTGTCGCGCCAGGACGTGATGGCCCCGGCCATCCGGCTCGCTGAAAAAGGCTACCCGATTTCCTACTACGCTTTGGCGATCCTCGAATCCGAGCGAGCGATGCTGATGCGCAACGCCGAAGCCCGCGCAGAATTCTTTAAACCGGACGGCGCATCCTATAAACCCGGCGAGCATTTCCAACGGAAGAACCTCGCACGCACGCTCAAGGAAATCTCGAAAAAGGGCCGCGACGGGTTCTACAAGGGCTGGGTCTCCGAGGCGCTGGTTGCCGAAATGCCCAAATTTGGCGGATTGATTTCGCATGCCGATCTGGAGGCCTATAAAGTCGTCGAGCGGGCGCCGCTGCGGGGAACGTATCGCGGCTATGACATCGTCACGATGCCGCCGCCAAGTTCCGGTGGCGTTCACCTCATTCAAATGCTGAACATGCTAGAAACGCGCGCGCCGCATCAAGGCCAGAGCGACGATGCAGAGCATTTGCATTTCTTGGCCGAGACCATGCGCCTCGCCTATGCCGACCGCGCCGAACATCTCGGCGATCCGGATTTTGTCGATGTGCCGGTCGCCGGTCTAACTTCGAAAGACTATGCGCGCAGCCTCGCGGCGAAAATCAATCCAAAACAGGCGATGGATTCCGCAAGGATCGGCGCCGGCGACCCCTACCCTTATGAAAGCGCCGACACGACGCATTTCTCGGTCATCGACGCCGACGGCAACATGGTCGCCAACACTTACACGATCAACGCCAATTTCGGGTCCGGCATTGTCATCCCCGGCACCGGCATCGTGATGAATAACGAGATGGACGATTTTTCCGCCGCCCCCGGCGCGCCGAATCTTTATGGCCTAGTCGGCGGCGAAAAGAACGCCATCGCCGGCGCCAAGCGGCCTTTGTCGTCAATGACGCCTACATTCATCTTCAAGGACGGCGAACCGTTTCTCGCCACCGGCTCGCAGGGTGGATCGCGCATCATCACCGCCGTCTTGCAGATCATCGTCAACGTTATCGATCGCGGCATGAATATCGCCGATGCGGTCGATCATCCACGCATTCACCAGCAATGGCTGCCCGATGAAATCCTTTACGAACCGGGACTTAGCGCCGATACGATCCGCTTGCTGGAGGCTAAGGGGCACAAGCTGACGCCGATTAACTGGCATGCGACGCCGCAAACGGCTATAGCGAGCGACGGGTGGTTTTTCGGCTACGCTGATACGCGCTATCCGGGCAGCGGCGCGTGCTCGCCCGACGGGGGTTGCTGACCAATTCACAATTCTGTCGCCGTTCGGAGGCAGTCATCACTTTGTGCTCGATCAAGGGGAATACTCATGAGACTTCCGACAGCGTTGCTGCTTTCCGCCAGCCTGACAGCCTGCGCCAGTGGGCCGCTCATGATCGGCGGCGACAAAACGGCGCCTGCAACCGCAGCAACCGGCGATCTCTGGTTTGACGGGGCGCAGACCACCCTGGCGCAGCGCAAGGGCGTGAAACCGATCACGAGAAAAGCGAAGAACGTCATCCTGTTCATCGCCGACGGCATGGACCCAACCACTGTCGCCGCAGCGCGCATATACGATGGCCAGTCGCGCGGCGAAGAGGGCGAAGAGAACCTGTTGTTCTTTGAACGCTTCCCGCATCTCGCTATGTCGAAGACATACAACACCGATATGCAGGTGCCGGATTCCGCAGGCACGGCGAGCGCCATGATGACGGGTTACAAGACCCGTGTCGGCCATATTTCTGTGAAGAAAGAAACCCCGCGCAGTGATTGCGCCGCCAGCATCGGCAACCACGCGCCGACGATGATTGAGATCGCAGAGCAACACGGCCTCGCCACTGGCGTCATCTCCACGGCGCGCCTCACCCACGCAACCCCGGCGGCGACCTACGCGCATGTGCCTGACCGCGATTGGGAAAACGACGGCAACCTCCCCGACGGAGCCTATGAGCTCGGTTGCCGTGATATCGCCAGCCAGCTCATCGACTTTCCCTATGGCGACGGCGTTGACTTCGCCATGGGCGGCGGACGCGGCAATTTCATGCCGAATGACGCCAATGACCCTGAAGATGACGGCCGCACAGGCTGGCGCAAGGATGGCCGCAATCTGACCGCTGAGTGGGCCGCCAAATCAGATCAACACTCGTTCATCTGGAACAAGCAGCAATTCGACGCGATTGATCCGTCTACGGATCCTCGTGTGCTGGGTCTCTTTGAAAACTCGCATATGGAGTTTGAGGCGGACCGCGCCACTGACAAGGCCGGCGAGCCTTCGCTCGAAGAAATGACGCGCAAAGCTATTGATGTGTTGTCGCGCAATGAAAACGGCTTTGTGCTGATGGTCGAGGGCGGCAAGGTCGACCACGCTCATCACGGCGGCAATGCCGCCCGTGCGCTGATCGACGCGCAGGAATATGCACAAGCTGTTGCTGCAGCTCATGAAATGACTGACGTTCGCGACACGCTGATCATCGTCACGGCCGACCACGGTCACACGCTGACTTTCGCGGGCTATCCTGGCAAAGGCAACGACATCCTCGGGCTGGTGCGTTATGTCTCTGACGAAGGTGAGAACAAGTTGATGCTCGCCGAAGACGGCAAGCCGTATACGACACTGGGCTACGCCAACGGTCCGGGAAGCGTCTTCCAGAAGGGCGTTGACCTCAAAGAACGGCCAATCGGCGGCGAGGAAGAAGTCAAAGAGCTCAACTACCTGCAGCCGGCGTTGGTTCCCACGGGCGGCGAGACCCATGGCGGCCAGGATGTCCAGATTTATGCGTCAGGTCCCAATTCCTATCTGTTCACCGGAACGGTCGAGCAGAATTACATTTTCCACGTGATCATGGACGCGCTGCGGATCGATCCGCAAACTGTTGAAGAGTAACGACAACCCGGCCTTGACGTGGTCCGGCCCGGCGCCATATCGGCGCCGCCGCCCTTGTCAGGCCGCAATCTCTGACCGAAATTCGCCGCATCTGTAACGGTAAGTATCCTCGCACTCTAACCAGGGGGAGAACTGTTATGAGACTGCACCCTAGAACACTGCTGATGTCAGCAGCCTTCCTTACATTGTCAGTAAACAACGCATCGGCGGCCCGCTGGACATGGATCGCCGATACCACCAGCGGCGGCCCGTCGGAAGTCCGGCGCGCTTATGGCTATATGAAAGACGACTACGTTTCCGGCGATTTCAACGGCGACGGCAAAGCCGACCTCGCCGTAGTGCGCAATGACGGAACGAACTGGCAGTGGCTTGCCGACTACAACGCCGACGGCAGCACCGACCTGAACGTGACATTCGGCAGCAAGAATGGCCGCGTGTTTCCCGGCGACTACAACGGCGACAACAAGACTGACCTCGCTGTCATCGTGAAAGTCGGAAACCAGTGGCAATGGCGGCTCGACCAGAACCGCGACGGCAATGCCGACAACATCACTAACTATGGATCGGCGACCGACATTCCCATCGCCGGCGACTTCAACGGCGACGGCAGGCAGGACTTCGCCGTCGTGCGCAAAATCTCAAGCGGCAAATGGCAATGGATCATTGACACCAATCGCGACGGTTCGCCCGATATTCGCAAGAATTACGGCACGGCCGATCTCGACACCGATGACGGCGATTCGTCCGACATCATCCAACCCGCCGACTATAATGGCGACGGAAAGACCGATTACGGCGTCCGCCGCAGAAGCGGCGACAACTGGCGCTGGATCGCCGATTACAACGGCGACGGAACATCGGACCTCGACGTCAATTACGGCCTGACCAGCGATTACGCCTTCCCCGCCGATTACAATGGCGACGGCAAGGCCGATCTCGCCATCACCCGCCAGGTCGGCCACCAATGGCAATGGGGCATCGACACCAACCGGGACGGCGGCACGAACACCACGCGCAAATACGGCGAAATCACCGATCATCCCTACCCGGCTGACTATAATGGCGACGGGAAAACAGACCTTGCGGTGATCCGTCCTGAGAAGACAAAAAACCGGTATCGCTTGCCTTTCGCCGGCGCCACGCAAGTCTTCGTCAGCCGCGATTCCTACTCGCATACCGCGGGCGGCGCTCCCGATCGTGAGAATTTCGATCTTGTCGGCATGCCGCAGGGAGTCGCTCATGGCGTCGCTGCTGCGGCCGATGGGGTGATCGCCGCCATTGAAGATTCGTTCAACGAAGACTGCCCGTCAGGAACACCCGCCGATCAGGACTGTAACGACAACAATAATTACGTCTGGATCAAGCACGACCATGGCGAATGGTCGAAATACACCCACATCGCAGAGAACACCGTCACACAGCTTGGGTTCAGTGTTGGCGATCCGGTCACGGCCGGAACACTGATCGGCATCGAATCCGATGTCGGGGCCGCAAGCGGCGTGCATGTTCACTTTGAAGTCGGCATTCCAGACGATCCGGCCAACGCGATCACCAGCGGCGGTTTTCTGCGGGGTGTCGCTCTGGCGCCGCGCTTTTGCGGCGTCCCGGGCGAGGTTCTGGCGCGCGGCGTGACCTACACCGCCACCGACTGCCCGGAAATATCTACGACACTTAATAACCGACCGTCGGAGATTACCATCGGCGTCAATCCCAACCGGGATAACTAGCAGCCGTTAAAATGAAAAAGGCGGCCCCGACTTTGGGCCGCCTTTTAATTTGTTCGCCACTGGCCGTTACTTCACCGGGTCGAGCCAGCCCCATTCGTCCTTGGTCTCGCCTGAGAACAGGCCGAAGAACATGCCCTGAATTTGCGACGTAGCCGGACGATTGCCCTTGCCCACCGGCATTTTGTCAATAGAACGCACCGGCGTCACTTCCGCGGCGGTGCCGGTGAGGAACACTTCATCCGCTGCATAAAGCATTTCGCGGGGGATCGATTGCTCAATCACTTCGTAACCGGCCTTGCGGGCGAGCACCATGACCGTATCGCGGGTGATGCCCGACAGGATCGAGGATGCGGAGGGAGGCGTATAAATCTTGCCGTTGAGCACCACGAAAATGTTCTCGCCGGCGCCTTCGCTGACCGTGCCGTCATGGGCGAGGCCCAAACCTTCGGCGAAACCGTTGAGCTTGGCTTCCTGCGAGACAAGCCGGCTGGAAAGGTAATTGCCGCCGGCCTTGACGCCTGCCGGTACTGTGCCCGGCGCCATGCGCCGCCAGCTTGAAAAGGCGACGTCGATGCCGTTCTTCAATCCGTCTTCGCCGAGATAGGCGCCCCAGGGAAATGCCGCCACGGCGATTTCCGACGGCGCGTTAAACGAGGCCGGACCCATCTCGCCATAACCGAGCCAGGCGATCGGGCGGATATAGGCGCTGTCAAGTTCATTCTTGGAGACAACGTCCTTGCAGACCTGCATCAACGTTTCGGTCGAGTATTTCGTGATGTCGATGCGATAGACCCGCGCCGAAAAATGCAACCGCTCTATGTGTTCGCGATTTCGGAAGACGCAGACGCCCTTGTGCTTGGTGTTGTAGGCGCGCATGCCTTCAAACACGGACGTGCCGTAGTGGAGGCCGTGGGTCATCACATGCACGGTCGCCTCTTTCCAGGGGATCATTTCACCGTTGCGCCAGATATATTTGGCTTCCTGGATGGGCATGAGCGCGTTCCTTCTTTTCCCGTGCAATCAAGCAGTTGAGGCGTCCTGAATGGCCGAGCGGCGGCGCAAAATCAAGCTGTGGAATAGCGCTGCATCCGGTTGGTGGCTTTCCAGCGGAATTGGCCTTATGGCTGCCCATTCTGAGCAGAAATCGCCACAGGATCGAGAGATGACTGACTCCCCTTCTTCCGACGCCCGCAAAATCGATGCGCTGCTCGAGGTCATGGCGCGGCTCAGATCGCCGGAGGGCGGCTGTCCGTGGGATCTAGAGCAGGATTTCAAAACCATCGCGCCCTACACAATCGAGGAGGCTTACGAAGTCGCCGATGCGATCGAACGCAATGACATGACGGCGCTGAAAGAAGAGCTTGGGGATTTGCTGTTTCAGTCGGTGTTTCACGCACAGATGGCGAAGGAAGCGGGCCTCTTTTCCTTCGGCGATGTGGCGCAGGAGATCGCCGACAAGATGATCCGCCGTCACCCGCATGTGTTTGGCGACGTCGATATGCGTTCCGCCGAAGAGCAGACTGCGGCGTGGGAAACGCAAAAGGCCGAAGAGCGCAAAGCCAAGGGCGAGGATAGTCTGTTGGCGGATGTTCCCGCTGGCCTGCCCGGTCTGACCCGTGCGGTGAAGCTGCAAAAGCGCGCAGGCCGCGTCGGTTTCGACTGGCCCGATGCGCGGTCGGTGCTCGACAAGATCGCGGAAGAAACCGAAGAGCTGAAGGAGGCCCTCGACGCCGGCGAGAAAGATCACATCGAGGAAGAATTCGGCGATTTGTTATTCGTTCTCGCCAATCTCTCGCGCCATCTCGATATCGATCCCGAAGGCGCGATTCGCCGGGCCAATGAAAAATTCATTCGCCGCTTCAAATATATTGAAAAGACGTTCGCCGAGCGCGGCGAGAACCTGGCCGATGCATCGCTCGATGCGATGGAAGCGGTGTGGGACGAAGCGAAGGCGGTGGATAAGGCGGGACGTTAAGTCCACAATATCTCCGCACCAGTTTAGAAATACTCGGTTCAAACTCGCGCGAGCAGCGGGCACATTGGCGAAAGCTGTTCTATAAAGTCCCGTCTGCGCCCCCGGAGTCGCCTGCCCATGTCCGTCAAATCCATGCTCGATCTCATCGGCGATACGCCGCTGATCAAACTGAAACGCGCCTCGGAAGAAACCGGCTGCACCATTCTCGGCAAGGCTGAGTTTTTGAACCCCGGCCAGTCGGTGAAGGACCGCGCGGCGCTGGGCATCATCCGCGACGCGGAAAAAACCGGCGCCTTGAAGCCCGGCGGCGTCATCGTGGAAGGCACCGCGGGCAATACCGGCATCGGCCTCGCCATGGTCGGCGCGGCGCTTGGCTACAAGACCAAGATCGTCATCCCCCGCACCCAGAGCGAGGAGAAAAAGATCGCATTGCGCCTTCACGGCGCCGAACTGATCGAGGTTGACGCTGTCCCCTACGCCAACCCGAACAATTATGTTCATTATTCGCGCCGGCTCGCAGAAGAGCTGGCGGCGAGCGAGCCTAATGGCGCGGTCTGGGCGAACCAGTTCGACAATGTCGCCAATCGCGACATTCATGTGGCGACAACCGGCCCGGAAATCTGGAAACAGACCGACGGCAATGTCGACGGCTTTACCTGCGCGGTGGGCACCGGCGGCACGCTCGCCGGCGTTTCCATGGCGCTGAAAGAACGCA
>CAZAOB010000065.1:0-18820 GCA_964486635.1 uncultured Caulobacterales bacterium
GACGGGGCGGCCCGTGGTGGTGACGGACGGGGAATGGCCTTTCGAGCGGCGCACAATCGCGTGGATGCGCGCAACCAATTCGTCTTTGTGGAATGGCTTTGTCATGTAGTCGTCGGCGCCGAAGCCGAGACCGCGAACCTTGGTTTCAATGTCGCCCTGTCCGGTCAGGATGAGGATTGGCGTATTGACTTTGGCGACACGCAGCGACTTCAGCACGTCGAAACCGGTCATGTCTGGCAAGTTCAGGTCCAGCAAAATGATGTCGTAGTCATAAACCTTGCCGAGATCGACGCCTTCTTCGCCCAGGTCGGTGGTGTAGCAGTTGAAACCGTCGGACTTGAGCATCAGCTCGATGCTTTGTGCCGTGGCGCCGTCGTCTTCGATCAGCAGAACCCGCATGGTTAGTCTCCTGTTGGCGCGCTGTTCCCCTCTGGTTCGAACCGCGCTCTTTCGCTTTATCGATCATGAGTTAATGACGATAAGATTTCATAATGGTTAACAGCGTGAATCAAATTCGCTGCTTTGTCGCGGGAATTTTAAGGCCCCGAAAATACTGGTTACTGGCGAAGTCAAGTGATTGCTTGATTTGCAGGCGCTGTCATTAAGCATAATCGGCTTTTTTCTGGTTAAAGCGGTTCACCAATTTACCCGGCCTTAAGCCTGCGGGTTTAATTATCGCAGTTGTTGCGGCGGCGGCGGCGGAACGCAAAGCTAGGGAACGTGCGTGCAGTTCCATGTCGGCGTCGAAACGAAAGCGTTCACGTGCGCGCTGGTTAGGTGCGCGCCTTGGACTCAGATGATTGCGTTGCGAGCGCAGCGTTTCGGTTGGGAAGAAAGGTCGCCATGTTTATTGAGCCAAACGCCCGCGACAATCTTATGACTCTTCTGCGCCTCGCGCGCGAAGAAGCGGAAGATCTCCGGACCGATCTCGCTGACATTGAGCGCGCAAAAGAAGCGGCGTCAGCGTCGCTCAAAGCGCTCGAATGCGACCGCACTTCTCTTGGTGAGGGCGCTCGGGCTGGCGGTGAAAGTGATCGCGCAAGCTTGCGCCGTCACCGTCTCTTTGTTGCGCATGAGCGTCTCGAGCTGGCAGGCGACGAGGCGCGTAAAAGGCTCGACGCGGCGACCGAAGAGCTGAAAAAACTCGAGCGGCTGGTGGCGATTGGCGCTGACGCCAGTCGCTGCGATGTGCGGCTTACGCCTGAAGCGCCGCGGTCGCGCGCGGCCGTTGAGGGCCGAAAGCTGGCATCTTGAGCTGATTGTTTTCCCCACAGAAGTGGGAAAATTCATCCTTTGTTAACGGATATTTACCGAAAATCGCCTGGCATTGATTCGGGCGTGTTCTGTTTCTGTTCCGTAATTATCGGCGCGTCTCGGCGGTCCAGTGCGATTCAACCTTTGACCGCCCATAAAATCCCATGCTATCCCATCTATTCCCGGAATGAGCCGGGAAAGGGGCGGCGTGCGCGCGCGATTTCGAGCTTGGGGAAAACCTGACGCCGAAACTCTGTGTGCGCTGCGCGGCGGAGGAAGCGGCATGCGGCGCGGGGCCGGGGCCCGGTTTTTCGGGTCCTACGTCAACAAAATCGATGCGAAAGGCCGGCTGGCGACGCCGGCGGCGTTTCGGCGCGTGCTCGATCTGGCGACCGAAAACGTCATCTACTGTCTTCCGTCTACGGATGAACCATGCCTTGAATGCGGCGGCGCGGACTACATCGACTACCTGTTGTCGATGATTGAAGAGTTGGATCCGTATTCTGAAAAGCGCATCGCGCTCGAGCGGTCCATGGCGACGCAGATGAGCCCGATCTGCACTGACACCGAAGGGCGCATCAACCTGCCTGAGGATTTGCGCAAACACGCAAAACTTAACGGACAGGCGCTCTTCGCCGGGCATATCCGGTCGTTCCAGATATGGAATCCGGAACTGTTTGCGGCGCCGCTAGACGAAGCGAAGAAAATCGCCAACGAAGCCAAACGATCATTGCGCAATCCTGCTCCATCAGGAGGATCGGAATGACGGCTGTTGCAATGCCTGCTCACCAACCAGTGATGTTGAAAGAAGTAATCGCAGCGCTGGCGCCGAAAAATGGCGGCGTATATGTGGACGCAACGTTTGGCGCCGGCGGCTACACGCGTGCGATACTCGCCGCCGCCGATTGCACGGTGTATGGCTTCGACCGCGATCCCAGCGCAATTGAACGCGCAAAAGTCTGGGCAAAAGAATTCGCCGGCCGGCTGTTCCTGATCAATCGCCCATTTGCGGAGATGCGCGAGGCTCTGGCGGAAAAGGGCGTCGAAGTTGTCGACGGCGTCGTCTTCGATATCGGCGTTTCGTCAATGCAACTCGATGAAGCCGAGCGCGGTTTTTCCTTTCGCTTCGATGGTCCATTGTCGATGCGCATGGACGGCGGAAAGCCCGACGCCGCAGATGTTGTCGCCCGGGCCGACGCGCACGACTTGGCCACGATCTTTCGCCGCTATGGTGAGGAAAACCGCGCCAACGCCATAGCGCGCGCCATTGTCAGGGAGCGCGAAAGCGAACCGGTTGTAACCACAACACGCCTCGCCGACATTGTCGAAAAAGCGACGCCGGGTGCGGGGCGTCTAAAGATTCATCCAGCGACGCGTGTGTTCCAGGCGCTCAGAATTTTCGTCAATGATGAACTCGGCCAGCTTGTCGCGGGTTTGCGCGCTGCGGAGAGGTTGTTGCGCCCCGCAGGACGGCTCGTTGTCGTCGCGTTTCATTCGCTCGAAGACCGGATCGTGAAGCGGTTTTTTGCGGCGCGCTCTTCGGCGCGTCGCGGTGGCTCCAGACATTTGCCGCCTGCCGACGAGGCGCCGTCTTCCTTTGACTTGATCTATTCGAAAGCGGTGGAGCCAACCGACGAAGAAGTTCAGAGCAATCCGCGCGCGCGTTCGGCAAAGTTGCGCGCCGCATTGCGTACGGATGCGCCGCCCGCGCCGGATGGAGATGAATCTCTTGGTGCACCCAAAGAAATAAAACTATCCTTTATGAGCGGAGGAAAGCGATAAATGGTCCGTATCACAACTATTTTCTTGTGTATATTGCTGGCGGCGGCGGCGTTCGGCCGATATCGGGCTGAGGTGTCGGTTCGCGAGCTTCGCGAAGACATTGAGCGGCTGGAGAGCAGTCAGGCGGAGGAATTGCGCACTATTCAGATGTTGCGGGCGGAGATCGCGTTTCTTGAAAATCCCGAACGTCTGGCGAAAGTGGCGGCGGCGAAAACAGATTTGCGGCCGTCAAAGGGAGACCAGTTGGTCAATGCGCCGGAATTTGCCGCGCTGATCGGCGATGAAAAGTTTGAAGAGGAAGAAGCGCCTGCTTCCGAGGGTGATGTTATCATGCATGCCCTGGCGATGGCGCAATTGGCGGAAGCTCAATAGATTTATTTTAAGGATGCGCTTGTGTTTCGAAGGCGGGCAAAGAGGTGCAAACCGAGAGCCTACGTGATCGCAGAAGCGGACTCGGGTGACGCCTGCGCGAGCGCCTTGAAAGTGCGTGCGCTTGGCGCACGCGGGCGCATTGCGGAACGCGCGCGCTCGCGCGTCATGATGTGCGCCACTGTTTTTGTCTTTGCATTCACGGCGCTCGGCGTACGGCTCGCCTTTGTATCGTTTGGCAGCGCGGCGCCGGACGCCAGCTACGCGACAGCGCCGTTGACCGATGCGCCGCGAAGCGAAATCGTTGATCGCAATGGCGCATTGCTCGCCGCCGACCTGCCGGTGATCGCGCTCGAAGTCTCTGGACAGGAAGTCTGGGATGCGCATGAGGCCGCGGGCAAGCTCAGCCAAGTCCTGCCGAATTTGGACGCGGCAACGCTCGAAGAGAAGCTGGAGCAGGGCAGGTATGTCGAGGTCCGCGCCGACCTCACGCCGGCCGAGCGTCAGGCTGTCTTCGATCTCGGTTTGCCGGGCGTTCGTTTTGCTGCGCGCGTCAAACGGTTTTACCCGCAAGGTGAGCTTGCCGCACACGTCGTCGGTCATGACGAGCCCGGGCGCGGCGGCGTCATGGGGCTGGAAAAAGTCGCGAACCGTTATCGCGGAAAAGCGCCAATGCGTGCCGCCATTGATGTTCGGGTGCAGCAAATTCTCGAAGAAGAACTCGCGGCCGACTTGGAGAAGTTTCACGCGGAAGCCGCCTGGGGCGCGGTGATGGATGTCGAGACCGGTGAAGTGGTTGCGCTCGCCAGCCTGCCCGACTTCGATCCAAATTCTCCGGGCGCCGTTGCAGCGGATTCCCGCCGTAATCGCGCCACTTATGACCGCTACGAGCTCGGTTCGGCATTCAAAGCTTTCACCGCAGCATCGTATATCGATTTGGGATTGGGCGGCGAAGCTAAGACATTTGACGCGCGCGGTTCCTATCAGGTTGCCGACCGCCGCATCACCGATTTTCACGGTGAGAACCGGATACTGACATTGTCGGAAGTCATTCAGCATTCTTCAAATATCGGCGCTGCGCGCATGGCCGCGGAGATTGGTCCAAAAGACCAGCAGCGATATCTGAAATCGCTGGGGCTTTTCGAGGCCTTGCCTATTGAGCTTGCAGAAAACCGCGCGCCCGACCTTCCCTCCAAATGGGGTCCAGTCGAAGCGGCGACGATCTCTTATGGTCACGGCATCGCGGTTACACCCCTGCATCTTTTGACGGCGTTTTCGGCTGTGGTGAATGGCGGCGTGTATCACACGCCGCTGTTTCTTGCGCCGGAACGCGCGCCGGAAGGGCGGCGGGTCTTCGGCGAGGATACGAGCGCAGCAATGCGCCGTATCCTCCGCCGCGTGATTACTGACGGTACGGCGAGCTATGCAGAAGCGCCGGGGTACTATCCGATTGGAAAGACTGCAACAGCGGACAAACGCTCTCTCACCGGCGGTTATGAGACGAACGCTCGAATTTCCAGTTTTATCGGCGCCGTCCCCGGCTATGCGCCGCGCTATGCAATTCTAATCACCTACGACAACCCAAAGGCGGTGCAGGGCACTTATGGCTACGCCACCGCTGGCTGGAATGCGGCGCCGGCGTTTTCGCGGTTTGTAGAACGCGCGGCGCCGTTGCTGGGGCTTTCGACTGTCAATGAAGCAACAGCGCTTGCGTCATTTGTGTCAGGCGAGGCGCCGGCCTATCGCCGTCAAGCGAAGTTGTCTCTTGAGGCGCAGGACCATGCGCCATGAGATTGTCGGAGCTCGCTTATGAATCGATCAGTCCGGATCCGCATATTGAGGGGATAACCGCCGACAGCCGCGCCGTATCGCGCGGCTTTCTGTTCGCAGCGCTTACCGGCGTCGCAACAGACGGCGTTCAATTTATTCCGCAAGCTGAGAAAAATGGCGCAGCGGCAATCCTTGCGCGGCCCGGCGCGAAATCGAGCTTGCCGATAATATTTGACGATGAGCCGCGTCGCCGGCTCGCCCAAATGGCGGCCCGATACTATCCACGCCAGCCTGAAGTTATTGCGGGCATTACCGGCACAAATGGCAAGACATCCACGGCGCGCTTCGCTGCTCATCTTTGGGCGCTGCTCGGCGCTCAGTCTGGAAGCATTGGCACGCTAGGCGCAGAAAGCGCAGCCTACTCGCGTTCGCTGACACATACGACGCCGGACCCCGTGACGCTGCATGAAACGATGGACGGCATGGCGCGGGCTGGCGTGACGCATCTCGCCATGGAAGTTTCCAGCCATGGCATTGCGCAGCGTCGCGCGGATGCAGTGCATTTTCGCGTCGCGGCGTTCACCAACATTACGCAGGATCATCTCGACTATCACGCGACGTTCGAGGAGTACTTCGCCGCCAAGGGGCGGCTTTTTTCCGAGCTGCTCGCCAACAACGGGATCGCGGTGGTCAACATGGACGGCGAAGGCGCAGACGACATCGTTTCGCTAGCGCGCGTGCGCGGCGTCGCGACCATTCAAACCGGCGCGCGCGGCCGCGACGTCAAGTTGTTGAGCTGTACGGCGCATTTGGGCGGCCTGTCGCTGGAAATTGAAACGCAAGGCAAGGCTTATCGTGTAGAGACGCCGCTCATCGGCGCATTCCAGGCGGAAAACGCTCTGCTGGCTGCCGGAATTGTTATCGCCGGCGGCGAGCGCGCTCACGACGTGATTGAGTCGCTCGGAGGGATTTCGGGCGCGCCTGGCCGAATGCAATTTGTTTGCGAGGCCTCAGGCGGCGGCGTCTTCGTAGACTACGCTCACACGCCAGACGCCGTGGCGACAGCGCTGCAGGCGATCCGACCGCATGCGTCCGGGCGCGTCATCGCCATTATCGGCGCCGGCGGAGATCGTGACAAAACCAAACGTCCGCTCATGGGGGCGGCGGCGAAACAGCATGCAGATATTGTCATCGTCACCGACGACAATCCGCGCACGGAGGACCCGGCGATTATTCGCGCCGAGGTCTTGAAGGGATGTCCGGAGGCCAAAGAGGTCGGCGACCGGGCCGAAGCGATTGCGGCGGGGGTCGCACAGCTTCGCGAGGGGGATGTCCTCCTGATTATGGGGAAGGGGCACGAGACAGGCCAACAGGTGGGTGATCAGCTTTTGCCGTTCGACGATGCCAGCGTTGCATTGGAAGTCGTCGCGGACCAGCTCAAGGAGTTCGGGAGATGACGGACAAGTTTGAAGATAATTTGTGGAGCGCTTACGAAGCCGCGGCAGCAACGGGCGGCGCCCTGTGCGCGCGGGGCGGCGATCCGAAACTCTGGACGGCCGAGGAATGGTCGGCCGGCGGGATTTCCATCGACACGCGCACGCTAAAGCCTGGCGACATATTTGTTGCGCTTCGAGACATCCGCGACGGACACGAGTTCTTGAAAAACGCGTTCGAGGCCGGCGCTTCTGCGGCGCTCGTTGCGCGCGCGCCGGAAGATGCGCCGGAGGGCGCGCCGCTGTTGGTGGTGGGCGACACGCTACAGGGGTTGCGCGATCTCGCCGCCGCCGCGCGAATGCGCAATTTCGGCAAGCGTGTGGCGGTGACGGGCAGCGCTGGAAAAACTTCCACCAAGGAGATTTTGCGCGCCGTACTCGGCAGCGCCGGAGTTGTTCACGCTGCGGACAAGAGCTTCAACAACCACTGGGGCGTGCCGCTGACGCTCGCGCGCCTGCCCATGCGCGCCGATTTTGGCGTGTTCGAAATCGGCATGAACCACCCCGGAGAAATTACGCCGCTGACCGGGTTGGTGCGGCCGCACGCAGCCATCGTCACGACGGTTGCGGCCGCGCACCTCGAGTTCTTCAAGTCGGTTGAGGAAATCGCCGAAGCCAAAGCGGAGATATTCACCGGCCTCGCGCCGGGCGGCGTTGCCGTGCTGCCGTTCGACAATGAGTTCTTTCCGCTGCTCAAAAAGCGTGCAGAAGAAGCCGGCGCGGCATCGTTTGTCACGTTTGGTGAGAAGCCTGGCGCTGATTTTCAGTTGCTTGACTATGCGGCCGACGGTGCGGGAGCTCGCCTCAAGGCGAAAATCAAAGGCGAGGCAGTCGAGTTTGGCGTCGGCATTCCCGGCCGCCATCAGGCGACCAATATGCTCGCGGCGCTAGCCGCAGCAGATGCGGTCGGCGCGCCGCTGGAACCTGCCATCGCGGCGCTTGCGCATATCAGTCCGGCCGAGGGGCGCGGCGCGCGCACGACTATTGCGGTTGAGGGCGGCGCTGCGATGCTGATCGATGAAAGCTACAATGCAAACCCGGCCTCCATGGCGGCGGCGATTGGGCTGCTCGGCGCCAGCGCGCCGGCGACAGGCGGACGCCGTATCGCCATTCTTGGAGAAATGCTGGAACTCGGACCGGACGGCGAAAATTTGCATAAAAAACTTGTCACTGCGCTAGTTGCGGCGAAGGTTGACCGGGTCTACGCAGCGGGCCAATTGATGCGCCATCTCTGGGACGTCCTTCCTCCACCCATGCGCGGTCTGCACGCCGGCGACGCCGTCGGCCTTGTCGGGCCTGTGTTGGATGCGGTCGGTCCCGGCGATATTGTTATGGTCAAAGGTTCAAATGCGTCGAAGGTCAGCGCCGTGGCGCGGGCGCTCAAAGACAGCGGCAAAAAAGAAGATTTGAAAGAGGGCCGGGCTTAAATGCTGTATCACTTACTGACTCCCTATGCGGATCAGTTCCAACTTTTCAATGTGTTTCGTTATCTGACGTTCCGCACCGGCGGCGCCGTGATGACGGCCTTGTTAATTTCATTTTTGCTCGGGCCGTCGCTCATTCGCTGGATGCGCCGCAAGCAGGGACGCGGTCAGCCGATCCGCACTGACGGACCGCAAACACATATCATCGAGAAAGCCGGAACGCCGACCATGGGCGGCGTCCTCATTCTCCTGTCGATGACCGTCGCGACGTTTTTGTGGGCGCGCCTCGACAATATCTATGTGTGGATTGTCATGGGCGTGACTTTGGCGTTCGGCGCATTGGGCTTCATCGACGACTACATGAAGGTCACAAAGCAAAGCGCGGACGGACTCGTTGGCAGTTTGAAGCTCGTGGTGCAATTTGCTGTTGCGCTGCTGGCGGCATGGTTCTGTATGGATGCGCTGCAATCGGCGCCGGATGCGCCGGCGGGGCTTGCCCAGTCCGTTGGCGTGCCGTTCGTTCCGCTCACTCTGTTTCAGAACTGGTTCAATGCGCCGGGCGTGCCGCTTGGGCTTTTCATCATCCCTTTCGCAGCGTTTGTGATTGTCGGCGCCTCAAACACGGTCAATTTGACCGATGGCTTGGACGGGCTCGCTACAGTACCGGTGATGATCGCGGCGGGTGCTTACGCGCTCATCGCTTATCTGGTCGGCAACGCGATCTACGCCAACTATCTTGGCGTGCCGTTTGTGCCGGGCGTTGGCGAAGTGACCGTCATTTGCGGCGCGATCATCGGGGCGGGTCTCGGCTTTCTCTGGTACAATGCGCCGCCAGCGGCGATCTTTATGGGAGACACTGGCTCGCTCGCTCTCGGCGGCGCTATCGGTTCGATTGCGGTCGCGGCGAAGCACGAAATTGTGCTCGCAATCGTCGGCGGTTTATTCGTTCTCGAAGGCCTGTCGGTGATGATTCAGATCGCGTCGTTCAAACTGTTCGGCAAGCGCGTATTCCGCATGGCGCCGATCCACCATCATTTCGAACAGCTCGGCTGGAAAGAGTCGACCATTGTCATCCGGTTCTGGATCATTGCCTTCGTTCTCGCCATGATCGGCCTTGCAACCTTGAAGCTGCGGTAAGAGATGATCCTAATCCCTGACATCAAGCGAAAGAAATTCGGCGTATTTGGCCTCGGTCTCTCCGGCATCGCGACATGCGAAGCGCTGGTGGCGTCGGGCGCGCAGGTCTATTCTTTCGATGAGAACCGTCAGGCGCGCGATAAGACATCTGATACGGAATATCGTTGCGAGCATCCGAAGAACTGGCCGTGGAAAGAGCTTGAGGCCGTGGTGGTGTCGCCCGGCGTGCCGCTGACGCACCCCAAACCGCATGCAATCGTTCGAAAGGCGCGGCTGGAAAAAATCCCGGTCATTGGCGATACGGAGTTATTCGCGCGCGCGTTGAACGCACTGGAGCCGCGCGCTCGCCCGCGCGTGGTCGGCGTCACAGGTTCGAACGGCAAGTCCACAACGACAGCGCTGATCGGCCACTTGCTGAAACAGGCCGGAGAAGACGTCTATGTCGGCGGCAATATCGGCGAGGCGGTTCTGTCGCTGCCGGCCTTCGAAAGCGATGCGATCTATGTATTGGAGCTGTCATCCTTTCAGCTCGATCTGTCCGAAACGCTTCGGCTCAACGCAGCGGTGTTCTTGAACCTGTCCCCAGACCATATTGAACGCCATGGTTCAGTCGACGGATATCTGGAGGCCAAAAAACGGATCTTTCTCAACCAGACAAACGAGGACCTCGCGGTCATTGGCGTGGATGACGATTACGCGCAGGCTGTTTGCACGGAGTTGATGGCGCGCGGCCCGGCGGAAGTCCGTCCAGTTTCGTCCGGCAGCGCATTGGGGCGCGGCGTTTACGGACTGCACGACAAGATTTATTTCAATCTCGACGGGAAAACCGCGCTGGCTGGTGAGTTATCATCCGCGCGTTCCTTGCGTGGCGCACATAATCTTCAAAACGCCGCCGCTGCCATCGCCGTCTGCGAAAAGTTCGGCGTTGATCCTGCGTTGGCGGTAAAGTCCGCGCAGCGCTACGAAGGTCTGCCGCACCGGATTGAAGAAGTTGGCCGCAACGGAAAAGTGCTGTTCATCAACGACTCAAAGGCTACGAACGCTGATGCGTCGGCGCGCGCCTTGGCCGCTTTCACCGACATCTACTGGATTGCAGGCGGCAAGCCGAAAGAGGGCGGTGTCGCGAGCCTCGTTCCGATGATGAACCGCGTGCGCAAAACCTATTTGATCGGCGAAGCCGCGGCGGATTTTGAAAAGCAGCTCAGCAGCGCGGTCGACTGCGTGCAGTGCGGCGACCTTGAAAAAGCGGTCGCGGCGGCGGCGAAAGACGCAGCGAAGTCTGACGCGGCGAATCCGGTTGTGCTGCTGTCGCCTGCATGCGCCTCCTACGATCAGTTCAAAAACTTTGAGGCGCGGGGAAATGCGTTTCGCGAATTCGTGTCGGATCTTTCTTCGACAAATGGAGAGGCCGCATGAAGCGGTTGTCGCGATTGGATGATTCCCCCTTTGCGCGCTTGTGGTGGTCCATCGATCGCCTCGCGCTTGGCGTGCTGTTGTTGATCATCGTTATCGGCGGCGTCGTGCTTATGGCCGCGGGCCCAACAGCGGCGGCGCGCATGGGTATTGGCGTTGAGTTTCATTTTCCCATGCGCCAGCTCATTTTTATGGGCCCGGCTTTATTGCTGATGACCGCAATCGCATTCCTGACGCCGCTCCAGGCGCGCCGCCTCGGTGTCGTGGTTTTCGTTTGCGCGCTCGCCATTATGTTGTTTCTGCTGTTGTTCGGCCTAGAGGTGAACGGCGCCAAGCGCTGGCTTTATATTGGCTCTTTTTCGCTGCAGCCTTCTGAGTTTGCAAAACCCGGATTTGTGATCGCCGCTGCCTGGATGCTGGCGGAGGGCGCGCGCGATCCGAAGTTTCCGGGCGGCATGATCGCTATCGGATTGTATCTCCTGTTTGCGCTTATGTTGTTGCTGCAACCGGATTTCGGCCAGTGGGCGTTGGTGACTGGCGTTTGGGCCGTCATGTTTTTTGTCGCCGGATGGAGTTGGTTGTGGATTGCGGGGTTAGGCGTGGCGGGCATGGGTGCGCTCACGGCCGGATATTTTCTGTCCGATCACGTGGCGCGGCGGGTCGACGGGTTCTTCAATCCGAACTCCACAGAAACCTATCAGGTCGACCGCGCCATGGAGACGATCGCTAATGGCGGGCTGATCGGACGCGGAGATGCGCCGCCCGTTAAGGCCATGCTGCCCGACGCGCACACCGACTTCATTTTCGCAGTCGCGAGTGAAGAGTTTGGCTTCGCGCTCGCAGTCATCATCATTGTTCTATTTGCAATTTTCACGGCGCGGATCATGGCGACCGCCGCCGGGCTGAAGTCCGTATTCGCCCAATGCGCCGCGACAGGGCTCGCGGCGATTATCGGTTTTCAGGCAATCATCAATATCGGCGTTTCGCTGCGCGCCCTGCCGGCGAAAGGTATGACCCTGCCGTTTATTTCTTATGGCGGCTCGTCGCTGCTCGCGACAGGTCTTACCGTCGGGTTGATCTTCGCGCTGACGCGCTCGCACCAGGGCGTCTTTCGGCGCAAGGACATCATGCCGTGAGTATCGACGGACCGATTGCGCTGGCGGCAGGCGGCACGGGCGGGCACTTGTTTCCTGCGGAAGCGCTGGCGCAGGAATTAAAGCGGCGCGGCCACAAGGTGCTGCTCGTCACTGATGCGCGCGGCGCGCGCTATGCGACGGACTTTCCGGCGGACGAGCGCTTCGAAATTTCGGCGGCAACGCCATCCATCGGCGGACCCGTCGCAAAAGCTGCGGCCGCTGTTTCCATCGCCGCAGGACTGTTCACGTCGTTGCGCGAGTTCAAAAAAAGAAAGCCTGCTGCGGCTGTTGGGTTCGGCGGCTATCCGTCGCTGCCCGCCATGAAAGCCGCGGCGCTGATGAACATCCCTTACGGCGTGCACGAACAGAACGGCGTTCTCGGCCGCGCCAACCGCATGCTGGTCAAGGGTGCCGCATTCACTGCGCATGCTTTTCCGGTGCTCGAAAAACTGCCCGCGGGCATAGACACAATCGAAGTCGGCAATCCTGTGCGCGACGCGGTGAACCATGTCGCCGATGCTCCCTATCCTTCGCTGGACGGCGACATTCATCTGCTGATCTTTGGCGGCTCACAGGGCGCCAGTATTTTCTCCAATGCGCCGGTCAAGGCGATCGCGGCGTTGCCGGAAACGCTGCGCGCGAGATTGGTCGTCACCCATCAGGCGCGCGAGAAGGAGCTGGACGCGGTGAAAGCCGCCTATGCGGAGGCGGGAGTTCGCGCCGAGGTGGCGCCGTTTTTCACTGATCTGCCACAGCGCATGGCGTCGGCGCATCTGGTGATTTCCCGCGCTGGAGCCTCAACAGTGACGGAACTCGCCGCCATTGGCCGCCCGTCGATCCTGGTGCCGCTCGCCATCGCAATGGATGATCACCAGGCTGGCAACGCACGGACACTTTCGGGCAGAAAAGCCGCCGTGATTTTGCCGGAAAAAGAGTTTAACCAGTATGAGCTTGCAGCGCCCCTGAGCGCGTTGCTGGAAAGTCCCGCAAGGCTGCGGGAGATGGCGGCGGCGGCGAAGGGCGCGGTGAAATCCGGCGCAGCATCGCGGCTCGCCGATCTGGTCGAAAACATTGCCGCGCGAAGTGCGGCTTAAGTAGAGTGTAATGACGAATAAAGATCAATTTTCGAAAGTCGATCCGCCCGCGATCAAAGTGCGGCTGCCCTTTGGCGCCGGCGTTGTGCATTTCGTCGGCATAGGCGGCATCGGCATGAGCGGCATCGCCGATGTGATGAGGACGCTCGGCTATGACGTGCGCGGCTCCGACGTCGCCGACGGTCCCAATGTTCAGCGCTTGCGCGACAAGGGTGTGCCCGTGGTGATCGGCCACAAGCCGGAGAATGTCGAAGGCGCCGACGCGGTGATCATCTCGACCGCAATCAAACGCGACAATCCGGAAGTCGCCGCCGCGCGCGCGCGGCATATTCCCGTCGTGAAGCGCGCCGACATGCTCGCCGAATTGATGCGGCTGAAATGGACTGTGTCGGTCGCAGGCACCCACGGCAAGACAACGACGACGACAATGGTCGCGGCCTTACTGGACGAAGCCAATCTCGATCCGACCGTCATCAATGGCGGCGTCATCAACGCCTATGGCGCCAATGCGCGGATCGGCGAGGGCGATTGGATGGTGGTTGAAGCGGACGAAAGCGACGGCACCTTCATCCGCCTGCCGACGACTGTTGCGATCGTCACCAATATCGATCCTGAACATCTCGATCACTGGGGCGGGTTTGAAAAACTGCGCGCTGCTTTCGACCGGTTTATCGAGAACACGCCGTTTTATGGGTTTGGCGTTGTCTGTCTCGATCACCCGGAAGTGCAGGCGCTGGTGGGCCGCGTCACTGACCGCCGGCTGATCACTTACGGCGTCAATCCGCAGGCCGATGTGCGCGCGGCGAATATCCGTCATGAAGACGGCGTTTCTGTTTACGACATAGTGTTCCGCGAGCGCGGCAGGGAGCTGGGTCGCATCGAGAATGTGCGCCTGCCCATGCCGGGCAATCATAACGTCCTGAACTCGTTGCCAGCCGCCATTGTCGCCAAGCGTCTCGGCGCAACTGACGAACAGATCAAATCCGGGCTTTCCAAATTCGCCGGCGTCAAGCGCCGCTTCACCCTGGCGGGCGAGTGGAAGGGCGTTAAAATCATCGACGATTACGGCCACCACCCGGCGGAGATTGCAGCCGTCCTGCGCGCGGCGCGCGCGATCGCCAAGGGCAAGGTCATCGCCGTGGTGCAGCCGCACCGTTACTCGCGCCTGCGCGATCTCTTCGATGATTTCTGCGCCTGCATGAACGAGGCGGATGTGGCGCTCATCGCCGACGTCTATGCGGCGGGCGAGGCGCCGATCGAAGGTTTCAATCGCGACAGTCTCGTCGCCGGACTTGAGAGCCACGGCCATCGCGATGCGCGCGCGCTGAATTCGTTCGCTGACCTGCCGTCGCTCGTCGCGCAAACGGCGGAGCCCGGCGACTATGTCATCTGCCTCGGGGCCGGGGATATTACGAAATACGCTAATGGGTTGGCGGGTGAATTAGCGAAGAGGAAATAAGTTATGCGCCTTGCCATTTCAATTATTCTTTTTTTTCTGCGCAACAATCGCTTCTGCGCAAGCCTGCTCCTGTATTTGGCCGGACAACATGACAGTTAAAAAGGATTTCGCGAGAAAAGATGCGATATTTCGCGGCGTGTTCTTGGAAATGGCATCTATTGAGTCTGACGGATATTCGATACTGGATCGTGTTGGACAGTTTGAGGTTCTTGAGGTTCTCAAGGGCGATTTGAGCGAGGTCGCTAATGTTTATTATTCTGAGGATGATGGCGCTAATTGTGGTCTCAGTTTTGAGGTAGGAAAAGAGTACGAAGTCTTTGCATCAACTGATGATGACGGCAGGATCGTAACAGGCGTTTGCAGTGGCACAAGAGCAGCGTGTTCGCGTGGCGAATGGTCGTGGGAAGTCTATAGGAAAGTCGCCCAGCAGCAGTGATGTCCTCGCGCGTTACCATATCCGACCTCCCCACCGTTCGCGGGAAATATGTCGAGAACGCGGACCTTTCCGCGCTGACATGGTTTCGCGTCGGCGGTGTCGCGGATGTGCTGTTCTCGCCCGCCGATGAAGACGACCTTGCGCACTTCCTGAAAGAAACGCCGGAAGATATTCCGGTGCATGTGATGGGCGTCGGCTCGAACCTGTTGGTGCGCGATGGCGGCGTCAGGGGCGTCGTCATCCGTTTCGGCTCGCCCTTCCGCAAAATCACCGTAGAAGGCATGCGCGTTTCCACTGGCGCCGGCGCCATCGACGCACAGGTTGCGAAAGCCGCCGCGCAGGCTGGCGTTTCGGGCCTTGAATTTTTTCGCGGCGTGCCGGGCACCATCGGCGGCGCGGTCCGGATGAACGCCGGCGCATATGGCGGCGAAGTGAAAGACGTGCTGGTCGCCGCCGTCGCTTATGACCGCAAGGGCAAGCGCCGAATTCTTTCCAAAGACGGGCTCGGCTTTTCCTATCGCCATTGCTCGGCGCCGGAGGATTTCATTTTTACGAGCGCCACCTTTGAAGGCCGCCCGGACGATCCCGACGTCATTATTGCGCGCATGGACAAGATCAGCGCCGAGCGCGAAGCCTCGCAGCCGATCCGCGAACGCACCGGCGGCTCGACCTTCGCCAATCCTGACCCTGATCGGTCCGGCGGGCGTAAGGCCTGGCAGCTGATCGATGAAATCGGCGCCCGGGGCCGGGTGGTCGGCGATGCGCAGGTTTCCGAGCGCCACTGCAATTTCATGATCAATCGCGGCGACGCCACGGCGGCGGATCTCGAGGAGTTAATAGAGTCTTTACGTAAGGATGTCTTAACCAAGGCGGGCGTCGAATTGCATTGGGAAATTCGGCGCATAGGAGATCCTGCGCAGTGACGAAAAAGTACAATCGTATCGCGCTTCTAAAAGGCGGCTGGTCGCCCGAGCGGGAAGTTTCACTGAACTCCGGTGCGGCGGCGGCGAAGGCGCTGCGCGAAGCCGGTTATGATGTGTTTGAAATCGACGCGCAGCGTGATCTCGCTGCGCGACTTGCGGAAGCCAAACCCGACGCGATCTTCAACGCGCTGCATGGTCAATGGGGCGAGGATGGCTGCGTGCAGGGCCTGCTCGAAGTGATGGGCATTCCCTACACTCATTCCGGAGTGCTCGCATCGTCCCTCGCCATGGACAAGCAACGCGCGAAAGCCGTGTTTGAAGACGCCGGCATTCCGTCGCCCTTTGGCAAGATCGTAACGCGCGCGGAAGCCGCAAAGGGTCATGTCATGGACACGCCCTATGTGATCAAGCCCAATGCGCAAGGATCATCGGTTGGTGTCTTCATTGTGCGCAAAGGTGAAAACCGTCCGCCCGAGCAACTCTCCAGCGACAAATGGGACCTCGGTGAAGAGGTGCTGGTCGAAAAATTCATTCCCGGGCGTGAACTCACCGTCGCTGTGATGGGTGATCGCGCGCTTTGCGTCACCGAAATCACCACGGCCCTTGCATTTTATGATTATGAAGCGAAATACGCCGCCGGCGGTTCAAAGCACGTACTACCGGCTGAACTTCCCGACGCCATCACTGAACGCTGTCTCGATCTGTCGTTGCGCGCCCATAATGCGCTGGGCTGTCGCGGCGTGTCGCGTTCCGATTTCCGTTACGATCCGCAAGCAGACGGCGAACAGCTCTTCTGTCTTGAAGTGAACACTCAGCCGGGCTTGACCGCAACATCGCTGGCGCCCGAACAGGCGGCGCATCTCGGCATTTCCTTTCCCGAACTCTGCGCCTGGATGGTGGAGGACGCATCATGCCAAAGATGAAAAAGAAACCGGCAAAACGCAGATCGACGCGCAAAAAAAACCAGAATGTATTTGAGCGTATCAGCGCAGTCTGGACGAGGTTCTCTCATGCATTGGTGGCGAGTTCGGTGTTGATCGCCGTCGTGGCGATCGGATTTTTGTGGGCCGGCGGTTATGTCGGTCTTATGGGCGAGAAATTGAACCGCGTCGTCGGCGCCGGAGCGGTCACGGCCGGGTTTGAAATCAGCCGCATCACTGCGCGCGGCCTCACGCAAACAAATGAAGATGATGTTCTCTCTGCTGTCGGCCCCGTACTCGGCTCGTCGATACTGCATTTCGACGCCGATCGCGCCCGTGCATCTGTCGAGCAGCTCGGGTGGGTTCGCTCGGCGGCCGTGTCGCGGCTGCTTCCCGATACGATTCACGTTTCAGTTCGCGAGCGTGCGCCCGCTGCAGTCTGGCAGCTATCCGGCAATCTTCACCTGATTGACGAAACCGGCGCTGTCATCCGGGAAGTGAATGCGTTTGAATACGCCGATCTGCCGCTGATCGTCGGCGCGGGCGCGCCTGGCGCTGCGTCGGAGATGCTGAAAGTGCTCAATACCGAGCCTGAAATGCAGCGGCGTGTGTCGGCGCTCATTCGAGTCAGCGACCGGCGTTGGAACTTAAAGACAAAATCGGGCGCCGAAGTGAAGTTTCCCGAACGCGGCGTTAGCGAAGCCATGCACTATCTTGCGCGATTGCAGGATGAGACCGGTTTGCTTGACGAGAATCTCGAATATGTCGATCTTCGCAACCCTGAAAACTTCGTCTACAGAAGAAATGGCGCCATCGAACCGGATATGCCGCTCGGGCAGATGCGATAGCGCCGTCATCACCATTGGGTAGAAGGCCGAACGTGGCTCGAAAAAACCAGACAAGAAAGCGACGCAAGGACGAATCGCTCGTCGCCGCGCTCGATATCGGCGCATCCAAGGTTGCCTGTTTCATCGCCCGGATCAGCGCTGAAGAAGAGCACGAGCCGCATGCGGAGATTATTGGCGTCGGTTGTTACGGCGCGCCTGCCAGCGGTCGCGCAGGCGCGCAGGCCGAACTGATCGAGGCTGGCGTCAAAAACGCAGTGGAAGCCGCTGAACGCATGGCCGGCGAAGACGTGACGCGCGTCATTGTCGGCGTGCCGGGCCGGCATTTGCGCGGCCGGCGAATTGGCGTTGACCTTGAGGTGGCTGGCGGCGTCGTGACGCAAGAGGACATCGACGATAGCTTGGCGGAAGGTGCGAAAATCGCCACGCCGCCCGATTGTGCGCCGCTCCATTCATTGGCGACCGGATTCAAGGTTGATGGCGAGGATGGCCTCGGCGATCCGCTCGGGCTGTCCGGCAGCACGCTGTCGACGCAGATGTTCGCTGTTGGCGCAAAGCAATCCTATCTCGATAATCTCGCCGACCTGATCGAGCGTTGCGACTTGAAAGTCGAGGAGTTCGCAGCAGCGCCGTTCGCGGCCGCGGAAGCAACGTTGCTCGAGGATGAAAAAGAACTTGGCGTGGTGCTCATCGATATCGGGTGCAGCGCCACAGGCTACGCGGTTTATGACAATGGCGCCCTGATCGAATGCGGGGGCGTTCCGGTCGGCGGCGGCCATATCACGCGTGATGTTGCGCAGATTTTTGGTGCGCCGCTGGCCCATGCCGAGCGCATCAAGACGTTATATGGCGCGGCGCTTATGGGGCCGGGTGATGAGCATCGCTTTATCGACTTTCCGCAGCTTGGCGTGCCCGGTGAAACGGCGAGGGCGTCGCGCGCCGATATTTGTGAAGTCATTCTTCCGCGTCTCGAAGAAATCTTTGAGCTCGTTTCCGAACAGCTTCCGGACGACGGCATGCGCCGTTCGGGATTGCGAAGGGCTGTGCTCACTGGCGGGGGCTCGTTGCTGGTCGGCGCCCGTGAGGTCGCAGAACGGACGTTGATGATGAAGAGCCGTCTCGGCCGTCCGGCCGCCATTCCCGGTTCGCCTGAAGCGGCTTCGGCGCCGGGCTTCGCCGTGTGCGCAGGCCTCATACAATATTCCGCAGATTTGTGCGGAAATCGCGAAAGCCCTATTGGCCTTTTGCACCAATCACCCCAAGCAAGATTGAAGTCTTCCGTGCTCGGCAATGTTGAGTCCTGGCTGCGCGCGAAGTTCTAAAACGCGCTCCATTGCGAGCGAGATCAAATTCCAGACCGGCGCC
>CAZAOB010000066.1:0-18281 GCA_964486635.1 uncultured Caulobacterales bacterium
CCGTGGAGACGCCGGGCTGGCGGTTTGAAATCGTCGATCTCGATGCGCGGCGCATCGACAAGGTGATCGCATCGAAGCGCGCGGACGCGCCTGCGTCCGACGCCGCAGAGCTGATCTGAACGCTTCTTTCCCGCCCGGCGCGTTTTCCGCCGGAGCCAGCTTGACCCCAAGCGCGCCCCGCCTATCATGCGCCGCCTCGCAGGGGCCCCTGTGGTGGAATTGGTAGACACGCCTGACTCAAAATCAGGTGCTGCAAAGCGTGCTGGTTCGAGTCCGGCCAGGGGCACCATTTCTTCGAAAAACCAGACCAACAAAAAACCCCGCCGAAGCGGGGTGTTTTGCTGTGTATGAGGCTTCGCTCAGCGACGGCGCTTTTTCTTCTTGCTGCGGTCGCCGCCATTATTGTCGATGAAGTTGTTCGTCACCTTCGGCTCAAGACCGTCGCGAAGGAAAATCGAAATGCCGTCATTGCCGACGATTTCGTTATCCTCGATCACGCCATTGACGCCGAACGGAATGGCGACGCCATCGCCGCGGTTCTGCGCGATTTCGTTGTAACGCACGAGCGAGAGCTTCGCGTATTTGTCGAGAATAACGCCCGAGCCTTTGTTGTTGCGAATCTTGTTGCCGATAAGACTTGCTGAACCGAAGCCGGAAGACTTCACGCCGGAATCGAGATTGTCAAAAATCTCATTGCCGGAGATGACGACGTCAGAACGGCTGCCGGATGCAATATCAACCCCGACTTTGTTCTGCAGGATTTTGTTGTCGATGATGAAGCTTTGCGAAAGCGAATGCGGCTGGGCGACGAACACGCCTTCTGAACCAGCGCTGATCCGGTTCTTTTCGAGCATTACGGTGCCGCCGTTGATTTTTACAGCAGGACGAACGCCTGAACCAAGCACGTCGCTTTCTTTCAGCGTGAACACGCCTGCGTCGACATTGATGCATGCGTCAGCGCCGGAATTGATCTTGGCGGCAAACTGAACGTTCGCCACAACCGCGTGGGCCGTGCCTTCTTTCGGTGCGAAGTTGAGACATGGCGTGTTCATCGGCGCGGAGATTTCCACGCCTGAACCTGGGCCGCGATCACCCTGGATGAAGACCGACTTATTCAGGCTGATCGACTCGTTGTAAACGCCGTGCATCACGTAAACGACGCCGCCTTCGGCCACGTCATCAATCGCTTTGGAGATCGATTTGTACGGCCCCGGGCCGTTCACATCGACGATGATTTGCAGCGGGCCGTTCTTGTTGGTTCCGCTTCCGGCAGAGCCCGAAGAGCTCGACGAACCGGCGCCGGGTTCACGGATAGGGAACCCGCCAAGCGACTGGGCGTGAACGCTGGTCGCCATCATGCCTACAGCCATTGCGCCGGCGACACCGATTTTCAAAACAGTCGGGGCGATACGGATCTTCTGTGTTCGTGTCATCTTAATACCCCCTACTGGATGTCGCGTGTGTATTCGAAGCTGAGGCGGCGGAGCGCATCATTGGCCGGCGTGTAACCGAGCGCCGATGCGCGGGCCAAATGGAACGCGGATTTGCGTTCGTCCGGCGCCACTTCGTTGAGACCGGTTGTGCCGTCGCGATAAACGACGCCCAGCGCGTAATGTGCGATCGCGAGGTTTTGCGTGGCTGCTTCGCTGAGCCAACGAACGGCCTCAGCGCCGTCTTGTTCAACGCCAATGCCGCGCACGTACATAATGCCGTAGACATATTGCGACATCGGATGTTTCGCTTTGGCGGCGTCGCCAAAGAGGTCAACGGTTTGCCGCGGCGTCAGCACGCCGGTCACCACCGATTGCTTTTCGTCTTCGGATTTGTCGAAGTCGCGAGCGACTTGCGAATACTGGAAGCGCCGAATTGCATCGCGCGTTGACGGGCCGAGCTTGTTGTCGACAGTGCCCGCGCGGAAGCCCAAGGCGTTCAGCGAGCGCTGGATCAGTTCGACGTCGATGTCGGATACGGCTTCAAGCGCATCGGCCATCTTGATTTCTTCGAGCTCTTTCTTCACGCGCTCGAGCTCTTCTTGCTGGCGCGTCTTGCCAGTGTGCTCCGGCGGAAGCGGCGGCTGCCACTCGGCGGCTTTTTCAAGCGCGATCTTGATCTCTTTCGGATTCATCAGCGGTTCGAGATACTCGTAAGCCGCGCTTGCTTCACCGACGCCGCGCTCTTTCGCCAACGCATACATCTTCAGCGCGCGAGCATTGTTCTTCTCGACGCCCGCGCCCTTCTGGTACATTTCGCCGAGACGGTAGATGTCATAGGGGCTGCCTGCTTCGAAGGTTTGCGCCACCAGGTCTTCAGCCTTTTCAACGTCGCGCGAACTCATGCGGAAGCGAATGTCCGTCAGGCGCGCTTCGGCGAGGATTTGTGCGTTCACTTCGTCGGCGGTTGGAAGTTGGTAGGCGGAGAAATCGTGATAAGCGGCGAGCGTGTACCAGAGAAGCGATTGCACGTTGTCCACGGGAATTTCTTCGAGAGGTGCGCTCGCGCCGCGCGCTGCCTCCAGCGGCTTTCCTGAGTAAACGTCGCCCAGAATTTTCTTGGAGCGCACATCGCCGGCGACGGCGAACCGGCGCCACAGATCAAGCGCCTGGGCGTACTGGCCGTTCTTGTACGCTTCGATGCCGGCTTCATAGGTTGCGTGCGCAGGGCTCGCCGCAGCGAGCGCTAGTGCAGACGCCGCCGCCATGACGCCAAGCAACTGGCGTGTTTTTCCAAACAGCATTTTCGGATCTCTTTTCATATCCCCGCTTCCCCTCATAGACTTCCGGGACGCCACTCGCGCCCCGGCGGCGCTTAACTGGACTTCGCGCGCCAATCCCTAAGGCGCGCCCGCCCGAATGCGCATTAAAGCACGGCTCGGGACGTCTCTCCACATTAACCTTTACCATTCCTGAAAGCAAAAGGGCGCCCCCGCCGCCGGCCGGGAAGCGTCACAAACGGTCCAGCGGGGCAGATTCGGCCGGATTTGGGCCTCGCGTGACCAGAAAGACGCAAGCCGGCCCGGCGGGGCCGGGCTCGTCGGGCTGGCGAACCGCCAAGTGTCCGGCTTCCCGGCAGAAATGCGGAATGTCGATTGAGGCGATGGGGTCGTCGGCCCGGACCAGGATCTGGGCGCCCTGGGGCAGCCGCCGCAGCAGCGCCTCCATGCGGATCACCGGCATTGGGCACCGGTATCCGGTGACATCCAGCGTGTCGGGAGAGGGGGCAGGAGCGGCGCTCACGGCCGACATATAGGCCGGCTCTCGGGCAAAGAAAAAGCCCGGCGCCGAGGCGCCGGGCTCATCAAGGCGTATTCGAGCGCCTTTAGTTCAAATTGAGCTGTAGCTCGATGCCGACAACGCGGCCCTTTGTCAGAGGCGCAAATGCGCCGCCGCCGAGCGAAGCCGGCAGCTGGGTGTCGCCGCCGTGGTTCGCTTCATGGAGCAGGTTCTTGCCGTAGATCGACAGCTCAACTTTGCCATCCATCATGCCCAGCGCCACGCTCGCGTCGATGATGTCCAGCGCGTTGAGCGTGCCGAGATTGTTGTCGGTGTAGAACGACATATCGCGGTGCGAGTAGCTGAAACGCGAGTTGACGATCAGCGACTCCGTCAGCGGCAGCGAATGCACGAACCCGGCGCCGTATGTCCACGGCACCAGACGCGGAATTTCCAGCGCAAAGTCAGCTGCATCGATGACGCCGCTGGTTCCGCTGATATCCGCGAAGATCTTGTCGTATTCGCCGTCGGTGTATCCGACGTAGCCGGTCAGAAGCAGGCTGTCGGTTACGGCGACATTACCCTCAGCTTCAAAGCCCCAGATCGTTGCATCTGCAGTGTTGTCAATGATCTGCACAACGCCAGTCACCGGATCAGGCAGGTTGATTTCCCGCTGCATGCCGTTGATGTCGTTGTAGTAGACAGCCGCATTCAACGTCGCGCGACCGCCTGCCGGCTGCATCTTCATGCCGATTTCGAAGGCGTTGACCTTTTCTTCATCCCATGGGCCCGGGTTGAAGACTGTTGTTGAGGTGTTGCGGAAGTTGTAGCCGCCTGACCGTACGCCCTGTGTCCAGTGAGCGTAGATATTGGTCGAGTCGCTGGCGGTCCACGTCAGGCCGATTTTCGGCGTGAAGTTTGTCCAGGTTTCCGAATCTGCGAAATCGACCGGGCAGGTGCCGTCGACAACGCCGCAACCCGGGACGCCGAACAATGTCGTGGAAATGTTGCCGTTGGCTCTGATGTTTGAGATCTCAACGTCTTTTTCTTCCTTGGTCCAGCGCCCGCCAGCCGTCAGCACCAATGCGTCTGACAGGCTGATGTCCGCCTGACCGAACAGGCCGACCACATTGTGGTCCATCCGGCCGCCGCCAGAGAAGTTCTGGAAGCCGCCGAGGATAAAGCGACGCTCCGTGTACGCTACGTCCTGCGTGAAGTAGTAGGCGCCGGCCGTGATGTCGACGTTGCCGAACGTGCCGTTATAGCGGAGTTCGTTGGACCACTGATCTTGCGCCGACTCAGAGTTGGAGTGGAACAGGAAGAGCGGCGTGGCGTCGATGTCGCCGCCGGTCGAGCCGGATGTGTCGCGCCAGCCGAAAATGTTGGTGATGGCGCCGTCGCCGAATGGCACGTCGATAGTTGTTTCAACCGTCAACTGGTCCGATTTGGTTTCGTAGAATCCCGGATTGTCGATGGAGAACTCAAAACTCTCACGGTCAGCTTCGAAGAAGAAATTGGGTGCGCCAGTGCCGGAGGCATGGTTTTGCGCCGCCGGGCCGTCCCCCTCACTGTCGAAGTGCTCGTAGCTTACATAGAATTCGATCGAGTCATTCGGGCGGAAGGTCAGCGACGGGCGGACGATCCAGGTCTTCGCTTTGCCGAAGTCGACAAAGTCATCTGTGCCAGGCCCCTGCACGAGAGCGCCAATTGCGGCGCCGGACATGGCGCTGCCAAGGGCGACCGTATAGTAGGGCGCTGCGAGCGCATTCGGGATTGGTCCGCCGAGATAGCGGCGGTGATAGCCCTTGTCGTTGTTGTAGTAGACAGAAATGCGTGCTGCGAGAACGTCTTCGATGATGGGTCCGCTGATCGCGCCCATGGCGTAGTAATTTTCGCCGGTGGAACGAAGACCGCTTTCGACAGCGGTTTTCATCGAAGCATTGAAGCCGTCAAATGACGGGCGCTTGTAGTTCAACAGAACCGCACCGCCGGTCACGTTGCGGCCAAACAGAATGCCCTGAGGCCCGCGCAACACTTCGATCGATTCCAGATCGAAGACGTCGAGCACAACGCCGCCATTTTGTCCGAGATAGACGCCGTCCTTGAAAACGCCGACGGTCGGATCGATCGCGGGAATGGAAGAGTTGATGCCGATGCCGCGGATCGAGAAGTTGGCGACGCCGCGCGTGGTGCCGATGTCGTCGAAAGAGACGTTCGGAATCGACGTCGTCAAATTCTGCAGGTCGCGAACTTTAAGCGCGTCAAGTTGATCGGCGCCGTATGCGGTGACGGCCAGCGGCACGTCCTGCACGTTTTCAGCGTCTTTCTTTTTGGTGCCGGTCACGAGAATTGAATCGCGCAGCGTATCGACTGCCGATTGTGCGTGAGCGATGGTTGGCGCAGCCATGGATGCGGCGAGCGCAATAGCAGATGTTCTGGCGATGAGGCCGAGTTTCATGAATTCCTCCCTGAATGTGGCGCGCCGGTAGCCCCGGCGTCGTGACGTATCGCTCCGCCCTCTACGTGGCGGATTTCGACATTTTGCGAGCGCACTTTAGCTTTAATGTGCTCTCGCCAATGCAAAAATAGCAGCTCGGGCGCATGCAGGCGCCCGGGTGTTGCGGAAATTCAACAATCTCGCAGGCCCTGTCCCCGAGACACGGGCGCTCGAATGGTTAACGTCCGAACCGGTCAATCGCGTCTTTGAGCGCGAAGGGGAACACGATGGTATTGGTTCGGTCGCCGGCGATCTCCTGCAATGAGTTCAGATAGCGCAGCTCCATGGCGCCGGGCGATGTCGCCAGCACCTGGGCGGCCTCGGAAAGTTTCGCCGCAGCCTGAAACTCGCCTTCTGCGAGAATTACTTTAGAACGCCGTTCGCGTTCGGCTTCGGCTTGCTTGGCGATGGCGCGGATCATCGACTGATCGACATCCACATGCTTGATCTCCACGTTGGAGACTTTGATGCCCCAGGCTTCCGTCTGGTGGTCCAGAATTTCCTGGATGTCTTTGTTGAGTTTGTCCCGTTCCTGCAGCATTTCATCGAGATCGTGTTTGCCGAGCACTGAGCGCAGCGTCGTTTGTGCGAGCTGGCTTGTCGCCGCCATGTAGTTCTCCACCTGCACGACAGCGCGCACGGCGTCGACGACGCGATAATAAATCACCGCGTTCACTTTCACGGATACGTTGTCTTGCGAGATCACATCTTGCGTCGGCACGTCGTGGACGAGCGTGCGCATGTCGATCTTTCTGATCTGCTGAATGAACGGGATGAGGATGATCAAGCCTGGGCCGGCGGCCTTGCGGCCTACGCGGCCGAGGGTGAAGACCACGCCCCGCTCATATTCGCGCAGGATCTTGATCACGTTCACGAGGATAAAAAGGGCGAAGAAAGCTAGCGGCGCCAGTAGACCGAGGCTGCTCATGTAAATCTCCTTTGTCAGACGCAGAGCACGTCTCGCCGTGCTCTATACGGATTGCTTTGTTACGTTCAGCGAAAGGCCGCTAACGGAGTTAATGGTGACGGCGTCTCCGGGCTGCAATGCATCTTTGGACGAAGCGCGCCATAACTCGCCGCCCGCGGACACATACCCTTCGCCATTGCTCCATTGGACGACTTCAGCCCGATCAACATTCATGGCGTCGCCCACGCGAAACGGCGACTTCCACCGCATGAAAAGCAGACCATAGAGTTTTGCGGCGGCGACAAGGGCGAACCCGACGAAAGTTGCAATCGCAAGGAAGCGCACAGGATTATCGGGCAGTCCGATAAACTCAATCATCCGCTTACGCCTCTTTCGGCTGCAACCCGCTCAGCAGGCCGCCAGCTTTCGCCTGTTTGACCACCAGCACAAGACCGTCAACTTCGAGAACTTTCACGCGGTCGCCGCGCGACAGGGGTTTGTCTGCGCGGGCGCGCCAGCGTTCGCCCTCGACCACGACCCAGCCTTCCTTGCCGTTCCAATCGTCAACGATTCCCTCGCGCCGGCGGATCGCTTCGGCGCCGATCATCGGGCCGTGGCTGCGCGAGCCGACCACCGCAAAAAGGATGAGGCCGAGAAACGCGCCGGCGATGGCCATGATGGTCGCGATAACAGCAGCGGAAACGCGGAAGCCTTCGGGAAAGACGATGAAGAGGCCGAAGCCGAAGGCCGCCAGCCCGGCGAGGCCGACCAGTCCGAGCGTGGGCGTATAGGCTTCGAGCACAATCATGACGGCGCCGACGCCCATCAAGGCGAGCCCGAGAGCGTTGAAGGGCAAAACCTGAAATGCATAAAAGCCGAGCAGCAGGCAAATGACGCCAACGACGCCCGGAAAGATGGAACCAGGGTTCCACATTTCGATGATGATCCCGGTTGTGGCCAGCGACATCAGGATGACGGCGACATTGGGGTCGGCGATCAGGCTCAAAATGCGCTCGATCAAGTTCGCTTCCACGCGTTCAAGCTTCACGTTTTCAGTGTTGAGCGTCTTTTCGCCGGATGCGACGGCCACCGTCTTGCCGTTCATTTGCGTGAGCAAGTCGTCAATGTCGTGCGCGATGAAGTCGATCACGCCGAGCTCAAGGGCTTCGTTTGAGGTAACCGATGCAGCATCGCGAACGGCGCTTTCGGCCCAGTCGGCATTGCGGCCGCGCTCTTCTGCGAGGGCGCGGATATAGGCGACGGAATCGTTGATGATTTTTGCGCGCAGCGCGTCGTCAGAAGAAACCGGCGGCGAAACAGAGCGATCGGTGTCGCGGGCGGAGCGCGGAGCGCGCTCGCTTGCGTCTTCTGTCTCCTCAGCTTCAGCGCCGCCCAATGTATCTTGTGGATTATTGACGCCGCGCACATCGTCGCTCGCGCTTTCGTCCTGATCGGACGACTGACTAGGATCGTCATCTTCAAACGGGCTTTTTTCTGACGGAGCGCCGCCGACTTCCACTGGCGTTGCCGCGCCGGTGTTCGTCGCCGGCGCCATCGCCGACACATGCGCGGAATACATGATGTAAAGACCGGCGCTTGCCGATCGCGCGCCCTGCGGCGAGACATAAGTGGCGACGGGCGTGTCCGAAGCGAGAATGGCCTTGATGATGGTTTTCATCGAATCCATCAGCCCGCCGGGCGTGTCGATTTCGATGACGACGATTTCCTTGCCGGCGTCGGAGGCGGCTTTGATTTCTCGCTCAAGATATTGTGCGACCGGCGGAGTGACGGCGCCGTACAGCGTGAGGATGACGCCTGACCGATCAGCCGCCGCTGGTTGTGCTAGCGCCCCGAAAGCGAGCGCCCCGAAGCCCAAGGCGAAGAGGCCGAGAAAAGCCCAAATTCTTAGCTGTCGCGCCATATCGCCCTCACCCCTGACGTGCATTTCAAGAGATAAGCTCGCGCGGCGGCGTTTCAATGTCAAAGGGCGCCAGTCAAAGCGGCGGCGCTTGCTCGCCGGCCTGGCCTAGTAGGCCGCGATTTCAACCTCATAGCCCTCATCGCGCAGATTCTTGATGATCCGGTCGAGATGGTCCTGACCCTGCGTATCGATTGTCACGTCCATGCACGTCATTTTGGCCGGAAGGTCCGAATAGGTGCGGTGGTGGCCAACATCGATCACGTTACCGTCCTGGCTGGCGATGATGCTCGCGACTTTGACGAGCTGTCCCGGCATATCCAGCAATTGCACACGGAGCCGGGCGAGGCGGCCGGACCGCGCGAGGTCGCGCATCAAGATCATCGACAAAAGGCGCGCGTCGATGTTTCCGCCGCAAAGAACGAGTCCCACGGTCTTGCCGTGAAAGCGATCGGGCTCGGAGAGAATTGCAGCAAGACCGGCAGCGCCCGCGCCTTCGACTAGCAGCTTTTGCTCCATCATCAGCATCGAGAGCGCGCGCTCAAGAATACGTTCATCAACCAGGACGATATCGTCGACATGTTCTTTGACGACTTTACGGGTCAACAAGCCCGCCTCTTTCACCGCGATGCCTTCGGCCAATGTGTTGCCGCCGGTCTCGCGACCGCCGCCGTCAACGGCGTTCGCCATGGACGGAAAGAGCGCCGCTTGTACGCCCAGAACCTGCGTACGCGGTGATGCGTCCCTGACAGCGAGCGCCATGCCGGCGATCAGACCGCCGCCGCCGATCGGGATAATCATCGCGTCGAAGGACGGCCCGTCTTCGATCATTTCCAGCGCCAGTGTGCCCTGGCCGGCGATGACATCCGGGTCGTCGAACGGGTGCACAAAAATCAGGTTTCGCGCTTTTTCAATCTCGCTCGCAGCTGCTTTCGCTTCGTCGAAATCGTGTCCGGTCAGCACGACTTCGGCGCCGAGCGCGCGGGTCTGGCGCACTTTAACGTCCGGCGTCGTCACGGGCATGACGATCACCGCAGGAACGCCAAGCTGCTGCGCATGTCTGGCCAGCCCCTGCGCATGATTTCCGGCCGACGCAGCGATGACGCCGCGCTGGCGGTCCGCTTCGCTGAGCAACAGCAGTTTGTTGAGGGCGCCGCGTTCCTTGAAGGCGCCGGTGAATTGCAGGTTCTCCAGCTTCAACCAGATATCCGCGCCGGTGAGCAGCCTCAGTTTTTCCGCGCGGACCAGAGGCGTGCGCGTAATCCGGCCGGCGATCCGTTCGGCGGCGGCGCGAACATCGTCTGCGGCGGGAAGGCGGCCAGCGGTTGGCGCGCGGTTGGCGTCCATGGTCTTGTCTCTCGGCAGGCGTTAAAAACAACGGGCGCGATCTCTTCGCGCCCGCAGCGAGCCTTGGTTTTTGGCGCAATTGTTCAAGAAGGTCCAGATTGGCAGTGGAAAATTATAAGCCGGAGCGGCTTTTTGAACGTCTCGGTCGCCCCGATGGCGCACCATTTTATGACCGGGTCGAGCCCGCCGCGTTTCCGCAATGCACTATCCGCTATCGAAATGATCGCTGGGCGGCGCGCGCCGGGCTCGCCACTATGGGCGACGATCAATGGGTCAGCCATTTTGGGAAGTTCCATCCTTTGCCCGGCAATCTCGAACAGCCGCTGGCGCTGCGCTATCACGGCCATCAGTTCCGCAGCTACAATCCGGATATTGGCGACGGGCGCGGCTTTCTTTTCGCGCAGTTGCGCGACGACCAGCACCGCTTGCTCGATCTCGGCACGAAAGGTTCGGGCCAAACAACCTATTCGCGTTTTGGCGATGGCCGGCTGACGCTGAAGGGCGGCGTGCGCGAGGTGCTGGCGACAGAGATGCTGGAAGCGCTCGGCGTCTACACCTCAAAAAGTTTCAGCCTGATCGAAACGGGCGAAGCGCTTCATCGCGGAGACGAACCGTCGCCGACGCGGTCTTCGGTCCTGGTGCGGCTGTCGCATTCGCATGTGCGCTTCGGCGCCTTTCAGCGGCTCGCCTATGAAAAGGATGATGAAGCGATCAGCGAGCTCGTTTCTTACTGCATATCGAACTTTTACCCTGAAATTCAGGATGCTGACGATGGAGCGCGCTCCGTTGCGCTTTTCGCGCGCGTTGTTGAGCGCACGGCGAGGCTGGTGGCGCAGTGGATGGCCGCCGGGTTCGTGCATGGCGTGCTGAATACGGACAATATGAACGTTACCGGCGAGAGTTTCGATTACGGCCCATGGCGTTTCGCGCCGACAGCGGATCCGAATTTCACCGCCGCCTATTTCGACCAGACGGGGCTTTATGCGTTCGGCAGGCAGGCGGAAGCCGGCGCGTGGAACCTCGCGCAACTTGGCGGCGCTCTGTCACGCGTTGCGCCGGTGGAGGCGTTGAACGACGCATTGCAAAGCTACGCGGCGCACTACGAAACTGCGCTTTCCGAAGCGTTCTTCCAAAGGCTGGGATTGCAGCGAGCCGGCGAGGACGACTTCGATTTTGTGGCCGATCTTCTGCGCTGGATGACCGAAACCGGCGCGCCATTCGAGCAGGTTCTTTTTGACTGGTTCTGCGGCGGCGCCTCAGCGGATCGCGCCGCCAGGAGCCCGGTTGCGGCGCTATATGGTCAGGAAGAATTCGCTGAAATCAAAGATGCGCTCATATCTTTGGCGCCCGTAATGCCGGAGCGCCTTCAACATGCTTATTTTGCAGGAGAGCAGCCCTGCACCATGCTCATTGACGAAGTCGAGGCGATCTGGGCGCCGATCGCCGAGAGTGACGACTGGTCGACGTTCGAGATCAAGCTTACAGCGATAGCGCACATGCGCGAGGCGTATGGATTTGATGCGTCGGCATTTCGGCTATTGCCAACCGCCCCTTAAGCGGACAGTCTTCCGGTTGCGAACAGGAGGGGCAAGCATGCAGAAACTGATTTTGGGACTGACTTTGTTCTTTGTTTCGGGATGTTTGCCGTCCCTGTCCCAAAGGCATATCGTTGTCGAAGCTGAAGCGACAGAGGAGTTCGTTCCTGAAGCTTTTTATGTGACGGGGAGTGTTCGTGCGCGTGATCGCGAAAATCTGGAAGTGCTAAAGTCGCTGAGCAGCACGCTACAGTCAATTCGCACAAGAATTGTAGAAGTCGAAGGCATTGAGAAGGTGGAAATTCTCCAGGACGACCTAAAGGTCGAGCCGGTGTACGATAGAGCGTGCGACGACGGCCGCAATTACCGGGCTGATATGAGATGCGCCACAAGCGGGTACTTTGGCACAGTGGAGATTTCAGTTCGCGCCTCTCCCGCAAGCGTCGCTGGCGACGTGTTCTCATACCTTTCCGAACTCGGCGTTGAGGAAGTCGAATTCAGTGGATTCGCAGTATTAAATTACGAAGCTGCAAAGCAAAAAGCATTGCAGAGCGCTGTAGGGAAAGCGCGTAAAAAAGCGGATGAGATTGCCGCCGCCGCTGGCTCAAGTGTCGTCAAGCCGATTAAAATTCAGGTCGGGAGCGGATTTGACGAAAACATGTTTGAAGATTGGTTTCAGTCCGACGACACGATCATCGTCACCGGATCGCGCATTTCGCGCGACGAGCTGGCCGCTCCTTCCGCTACGCTGAATACGCTGCCAGAAGTGGCGGGACCCACAGTCAGGCTGACGCTGGATGGGAGGCCGATTTCCGTGAAAGCAGAAGTCGTCGCTGCTTTCGAAATCGACTAGCCGCTAATCCCGCACGGTCGCTTCTAGCCTTTTGACCCCGCGTTGCAGGACGCAGATGCCGGCAAGCGCCGCATTTGCGCCGATAAAGCCGAAAATTATCCACTCGACCAGGCTAAACATCTCAAAAGCGCCAATGGACATAATGAGGTCCTCCATCCCGATAATTGGGATTTTTTGGCAAAGAGATGAAAATTTTGCCCAATTTTTCAGGGCCTTTGCCTAACGGGGCGGTAACCGGACAAAGCGCTGATTCTGCGCGCATTCCCGGGTCAGACCGCCGCTGGCCTTGTTTCCAAGCCGGGTTTTTCCCGCTAACATCAGTTTCTTGCCGGGCCGGGAGGGGCTGGTCCGGACCGTTAGGGGAAGTCGTGAGGGGTCGATGACGTCCGAAGTCGTGTTGATGAACCGTCAGGCGGTGGCGATGGCGGCGGACAGCGCCGTGACCATCTCCGGCGACCGGTATCTCAAGACCTATAATTCCGTGGACAAGCTGTTTCCGCTGGTCGATGGCCAGCCGATTGCGGTGATGATCTACAATAATGCGGAAATCATGTCGACGCCGTGGGAGACGGTGATCTCTCTTTACCGCGAGCAATCGCGCGGGCGCTCGCTCGATACGGTCGCCGCTTATGCCGACGATTTTATGGAGTTCCTGTCGGGCAATCCCGATCTTTTTCCGGCAGAACATCAGGATACGGAATTTTTCAAGGTCGTGGCGGTGGTTTTCACCGTGCTGGCCGAAGAGTTCGATTTCCAGGTCCAGAAGTTCGGACAGTCCCATGCGGGCGGCGTGCGTGATCACGTCGCCTCGATTTTTGAATTTGTCGTCGGCGAGATGCATTCCGACTATCAGCGCTGTCCGGATGATTCGCCGCGCGGCGACTTGCCGTGTTTTCCAAAAGGCATGGCGGAACAGGTGCGCCGCCGCTATGGCAGCGAAATCGACCAACTCATTCAAAGCCTCATCGGCTCGCTGAAGAATGAGTATCCCGGTCTTGCGGTCACCGAAGAAACCATTGGAAGGCTGCGCGAAATAGCCGTGTTCGCCGTGGTGAAGGATGCGTTCTTCGAGCACTATACCGGGGTTGTTTTCGCCGGTTTCGGCGCGAAGGAAAAATTCCCGTCCATGCGTTCGTATCTGGCGTCTTCAGTGGTGCTCGGCATCCTGAAACGCAAGCGCGACCGACAAGCTGATATCGGCGCCGACTCCGGGCCGGTGTTCCAGCCTTTCGCCCAGGACCGGATGATCCGCACGTTCCTGACAGGCATGGATCAGTATCTGCGGATGTTCGTCTATTCGGAAACCCTCAAGCTATCGCGCGGGCTGGTGGCCGATATTGTGGGTCGTACGCCGAACCTCAACGACGCGCAGAAAAATGCAATCTTCCGCGATTACAGCAACAATAATCTCGGCGTCGCCATCAACGAGTTTTTCCGCTCCGTCGATAATTACCAGTATGCGGTGCACACGCGCCCGATTCTTCGCGCGATCAATTCGCTGCCGAAAAAGGAGCTTGGCGAGACCGCTGCCTCGCTGATCAAGCTCAATTCTTTCCAGCAAAAGGTCATGCACTCCGTTGAAACGGTGGGCGGACCGATCGACGTTGCGGTGATTACCCGCAATGGCGGTCTTGAGTGGAAGCGCGAGAAGCCGGAGCTTTAGGAGAGACCCATGAGCGACAGACTGAAACAGATCTGGTCCGGTTTTTCGGGCGCTACAACGCGCAACCTCACGGGGCGCGGTGTTGATAATATCCTTGTGCCCCATCGTACCGACTATTCGCCGGTCGACGCCGCATTCCTGCCGGAGAATTTTTCGACGCCTGCGTCTGCCGCGTTCTCCGCGCTCAGAGAAAATCTCGCGAAGAAAGAGAAAAAGTTCGCCGGCAAGGATCGCAAGGATGCATCATTGCCCAGCGAGGCGGAGGACTTTGTCGCCGCAACGGCGTTTTCCGCGTCCGGCGACGATCTGATCCGCGGTTTGCGCGCCACAGCCATGCGCGTCGAGCGCCCGGAGCTCGATTATTCGGCGTTCCTGGAATCGCGCGAAGGCCGCGCGCATTTCAAAAAACACAAGCGCAAGAAGCGTTTCGGCATCTTTTAAGCGCTCAACGTCTTCCATTCATCGCGAGCGTTTCATCTCCGGCTTGAAGCGGGAGATCTTCGCCCCATGTCTTTGGTGACAGTGAAGGGAGATAGTTCATGATTGTTGCAACGACGGATTCTGCACCCGGGCGAGAGGTCGCTTCAAGTCTTGGCGTCGTGGCCGGCGAAGCCATACTCGGCGTCAACATTTTTCGCGATTTGTTCGCCGGCATTACTGACATTCTCGGCGGCCGTTCGCAAGGCTATCAAAAGGCGCTGCGCGAAGCGCGCGATCACGCCATGCGCGACATGCAGGAAGAGGCGTCGCGTCTAGGCGCCGACGCGGTGATCGGCGGTGATATCGATTATGAGGCTGTGGATACGCAAAAAGGCGCGATGCTGCTCGTTTCCTGCAACGGCACTGCGGTCAAATTGCGTTAGGGTTTAGTGGCCTTCGGCTTCGCCGTGTTCTTCTGCGGCGGGCGCGTCATGCTCAGCATCTGCCGCCGCGTCGTCTTCCGCAACTTCTGCAGGAGCAGCAGGCGCCGGGAACGGTGCGGGATCTGCGGAAAGCGTCGACAGATAGGCCAGAATGTCGGCGCGCTGTGCTGGACGCGAATAACGTTGCGCCATCGCGGTTCCCGGAATGTATCCGGCGGAATCTTCCAGAAAATGATCGAGGCGCTCATAGCTCCACACGCCGCCAGCAGCTTTGAGCGCGCCAGTGTAATTGAAGCCCGGTTCGCTCGCGACCGGCCGGTTGATGATGTTCCAAAGATTCGGGCCGGTGCCGTCTGCGCCGCCTTGCTCGAATGTATGGCAAGACTTGCACAACGCCGCGCGACGCTCGCCGCCAGAGATGCTGGCGTTGGCCATGAGCGTGCCGAGATCGACGACCGGCGCTTCTTCTGCGGGCGCGGATGTCTCGAGCTCGATATCCCCGCCATAAGCGAGATGGAGTTCGCCTTCGTGGCCGCCGCCGTGATGCGCGCCCGATCCGGTCAGCGCAGCGGTGAGCTGCGGAAGTCCGAAAATCAGCAAAAGCGCTGCCAGGGCTGCGCCGGCGATCTTGTTGCCCAGAAGTGGATCTTGCATGTCAGGGGTCCCGCTTGGCCCGTCCGTGGGGCTGAAACTTGAAAATTCCGCCGGTTTCTAACGGTCTTCATGGGGCGGCGCAATGTGGGCGGCCGTGACGCCGGGCGCGGCCTTTGAGCGCGGTCGCGGCGGCGTTTCGGCTGCTCGCGTGCGCAATTGCTCTGGCGGCGCGCATTGTGCATAAGCCCGGGCGGCCCCGTTGGGATTATTCAGGAAAACATCATGTCAGAGCCAGCCGCCGGAAAAACCAAGCGCATCGCCTATCAGGGCGAGCCGGGTGCGTTTTCCGAGATGGCTTGCCGGCGCTATGCGCCCGGCTATGAGCCGCTGCCATGCGGCGCTTTCGACGAGGCGGTGGAGGCGGTCGCCGAGGGGCGCGCGGAGCGCGCAATGCTGCCAGTGGAGAATTCGCTCGCGGGCCGCGTCGCCGACATCCACCATTTGCTGCCGCGCGCGGGTCTGCACATCATCGCTGAACATTTTCTTCCCGTAGAGCATCACTTGATGGCCAAGCCGGGCGCCAAGTTTGAAGATATCAAAGTGGCGCGTTCGCATCCGGTCGCGCTGGCGCAGGTTCGGGACTACTTGCATGCGCATAAAATCCGGCCAGAGACCGCAGGCGACACGGCCGGCGCGGCGCGTCGTCTGGCGGAATCGAACCACATGGACGAAGCCGTGGTGGCGTCAGAGCTGGCCGCCGAATTGTACGGTCTCGAAATTCTGGAACGAAACATCGAAGACGCAGACCACAACACCACAAGATTTCTCGAAATGGCCAGCGAGCCCATGGACGCCAGCCCCGATGACGGCCCCGTGGTGACGAGTTTCATCTTTCAGGTGCGCAACATTCCCGCCGCTCTCTACAAGGCCATGGGCGGATTCGCCACCAATGGCGTCAACATGACAAAGCTGGAGAGCTATCAGCTTGAGGGTTCGTTCAGCGCGACCATGTTTTATGCTGACATCGAAGGCCACCCTAGCCACGAGCCTGTGCGGCTCGCGCTTGAGGAGCTGAGTTTTTTCTCGACGTCGCTGAAAATTCTCGGCGTGTACAAGGTTGCGCGCGACCGAAACGTTTAGGAGCCGTCCCGCGCCCAGCGCTCGATCAATTTCCGGGCAATGGTGAATTTCGGCGGCACGCTAAAGTCGCGGGTTTCGCCATTCAGCACAGCGACCACATCGGCCTTGTCGAGCCAGCGCGCTTCCTCGATTTCATCCTTGTCCGGATTAAGCGTTCGGTCCTGCGCGTCGGCGATAAAGCCCATCATCAGCGAATTGGTGAAAGGCCAGGGCTGCGAGAACTGATAGCGCACATCGGTCAAGGTGACGCCCGCTTCTTCGAAGAGTTCGCGTTTTGCGCACTCTTCCGGGGTTTCCGCCGCCTCCACAAACCCCGCTAGCGCCGACAGAAAACCCGGCGGGAATTGCGGGCCGCGCCCCATAAGGCAGGCATTGTCATTCACCGCCAGCACGATGGCGACAGGGTTTGTGCGCGGGAAATGAATTTCCTCGCAACTCATGCAGATTCGTTTGGCGCCGCCCAGTTGCGCGCTTGTTTCCTGTCCGCAGTTTGAACAGTGCGTGTGCTTGCGGTGCCATTCAAACAGCCAGCGCGCCTGCCCGATAATGGCGAGGTCATCTTTCGACATTGCGCTCGCCGCCATGCGCAGCGGCGCATATTCGCCGATGTCAGCAAACGTGGCGGCGTCCGGCGTCTGTGAAGATGAAGACGCATCAATCCCGAAATAGGCGCGGCCTTCTTTCAATCCGAGAAAAACCAGCAGCGCACTCTTCGGAAATTCTGAAAGCGCAGCGGCGGCCAGAAAAGCGGGCTGGCCGCTCGACATCAGCGGATCACCGCGCCACAAAGGGATGATCAGGCTATTTGCATCTGCAAGCTTGGCTTGCAGAAATGCGGTCTGGTCTTTTTCGTTGTTGATGCGCGCGAGCGGGTTGTTCGCGAACCAGTTGGGATTGTCGCCGGGTTTCATGCCTGCGTTTGTGGCAAGCCGCGCCGAAGCGCGCAAGCACTATGCGCTGTTGCCTGTTTTGCCAGTGAGAACAGCGATGCTGTCGCGATGCAGGAAGAGGATGATCAACGCAAAGACCCAGCTGATGCAGGCGGCGATGAAAAGGTTCGGCGCGAAAGCAGTCGGCTGATCGCCGCTCCACTCTGTCGGCGTTTCGATGCCGAGCGGCGTGAACAGGTGAAACGTAATTGCGCCGCTCATAATGCCGAGCGCCATCAGCGCGCCGAGAAATTGCGATGGCGCGATGAGCGCCTTCATTTTCGACAACAGGAAAACCACCGGCAGGCCGATCAACAATATCGACGACAGCAATTCGCCAAGTCCGATGATCCACGGTCCCGCAGGGTAGAACAGATCAATGCCGGACCATTCGCGCAGTGTCGTGAAGATGTGCTTGGGCGTCGGATGGCCGGTGAACTTGAAACGCAACGAATCCAAAAAAACTCCGGAAATGAAAAGGCCGCCGGCCCATGGAAACAAAGAAACGATGCGTGACATGTCTCGCCCCTGAATGGTCTGTGTCTGAGATTTCGGCGGTCCTATCATAGGGCCGCCTACGAGCATCTTCACAAGCAGCCCACTTGCAATCACAAAGCCGAGCGCAGATATAGGCGGACGGAAGGCTGGCGGACGTGCTTCTCGCCAACCTGGTCAGGTCCGGAAGGAAGCAGCCACAACGAGTTTCTGCGCGGGTCGTTCAGTCTTCCACCTTCTCTAAAATCCCCAGGAAAATCAGACCCATGGCCCATGGATCCCGATGATCGACGGCGAGCGGTGTCATCCATTGTTGACATAATGTAAAACA
>CAZAOB010000067.1:0-18221 GCA_964486635.1 uncultured Caulobacterales bacterium
TGTGTTGCTCGCCCAGACAATGGCGACCACGATCACGGCGCCGAATGCCGAAACAAAAAACTGGCGAAACCGCCGCTCGGCCTTTGGCAGTTGCGCGCCATAGCCGGACAGGGCTTCGACGAAAACCATGGCCATGGCCCCGAAGCAGACGAGCGCCGCAGAGTTCTCACCAATCCGGCGCAATTCGCCTTCCAGGCCGGAGGCGGGAAGGCCGCTTGTGAAGTGCCAATAAGATTCGACGATTACAATCGCGCCGACGAGGAAGATCGCCCACCTATCCGTCGTGCTGTCGGATCGGAACAGGGATCGTGACAGCATCCACATCCAGCCACAACCAGCGGACCCGGCCACGGTGAGAAGATAATAGAGCGGTCCCAGCGCCTCGCCGCCACGCTGAGCAATCTGTGAAGCTGCGACGCAAGCGGTGAAAATCCACCAGAACAGTACAAAGGGTTCTGTATCGCGCAGTTTCCGTCCGGCGGTATTCGCCATTGCCGCAAAGGCGCTGTTCAGCGGCGCTGGCGACGGAGCAAGGCGATAGAGCAGGGACATATCCGAAATCCGATTTCTTCTGTTGGCCCGCCGATCCTATTGCCTTTTCGCAACAAATCCCAACCGGCGCGCCGGAAATACTGGCCGATTTCCAAAACGGCGAGACCTGCAGTTCCGTTTCAGACTGTTGTTCGCGAGGGCGCGAAATTCAATTGGCAATTCGCCAGAGCGATCTCTGGCGAGGGCGAATGCATGAAGAGCCGCGCCTTCGGGCGACCGGCGGCAAAGAAAAGGAACCACGACGTGACGACCATTTCTCCACCCTCCGCGCAGGCTGCCGCAGGATTTCCCAATAAAATTTTGAAGTTTGGCGGCGTGCTCTGGTTCATCGTTGCGGCCATCGGGCAATGGATCTTCGTTTATTATGTGGCTGCGTCCTATGTTCCCGCGCTCGCGCGCTATGGCCTGCCAGGGCTCAAAGACACGGCTCTTCCGAACGGACATGTGCCGGGCGACGTCGTTGGCAATCTCGCGATCGCCTTTCACGTCCTGATTGCAATCATCATTATCGGTGGCGGGCCGCTGCAACTCATTCCGCAAATCCGCAGCCGAATACCCAGGTTTCACCGCTATCTCGGGCGCGTCTATGTGACCACGGCTGTAATCACCAGCGTTGCCGGTCTGCATCTCGTTTGGACCCGCGGCGTTCCGGGCGGACTTGTCGGCCATCTCGCCATCAGCCTCGATGCGGTGCTGATCATGCTGTTTGCTGCAATTGCCGTGTGGTTTGCCGTCAAGCGCCAGATCGACCGCCATCGCCGCTGGGCCATGCGGCTGTTTATGGTCGTCAGCGCAGTCTGGTTTTTTCGCATCGGCTTAATGTTCTGGTTCATGACAACAGGCGGCATCGGGATCGATCCTGAAACCTTTCAGGGACCGTTCCTCAGCTTCATGTATTTCGGGCAGATGTTCATTCCCCTGGGCGTACTTGAAATCTATTTCCGCGCTCAGGACAGCGCGAACGCGACGCCGAAAATCGCCGCCGCCTTGCTCGTCGTGCTGGCGACAGGCGTTACCGCTGCGGGCACGTTCGCAGCAACCATGGGCATGTGGCTGCCCCGATTATGAAGAGGAAAGCAGGCGCGGCGCCTAGTTGAGCCGCGCCTTCATCTCTGCGATCAGCGCGTTGATGCCGGCCTCGCCGCCGCCATTGTTGGCGATGATCGAGGTGAACTGTTCCTGCTGTTCAATGGCGAGCCAAATCTCGTTTGCGCCGGCGTCAAAGATCGACATGGCGCCTTCCTTGTCGCGATAGACGCGCCAGTGAATGACCGCGTCCGCAAACGCATCGCCGGGCGCGGGGTTCGCGATTTTGGAGTTGACGACAATATCATACGCCGCGCGATCAACCGATCCCGTAACGACAATCGCCTGTCCGGCATAGTTTTCCAGCGTGTTGCTGTAGACCATCGTCGCATAGCGTCCGAACAACGGGAAATACTCCGCCGCTTGAGCGTCTGTCATTTGGCGCGCATATTTTCCGAGTACAAATCGGCCCACGCGGCGCATGTCCACATACTGATCGACCATTTTCTCGACCGCCGCGATCATCAGGTCCCGATCGCCGCTTTGCAGGTGCGGACCGGCTTCATCAAGAATGTCCTGAACGAAGGTCTCCGCCGCCTGATCCGCTACAGCCGGCGTCACAGAGCCGAATGCAAAAGCGCAGGCAGCGCTGAGGACGATTAGGGAGCGGCGCGAAACGATAGGCATAAGAAGGTCTCCAAACGACTGCTAGAGCGGCGCTCTATTCCAAATCTTCGAACTCTTCGAAATCGCCGATATCCGGCAGATCTTCATAGCTGGTTTGACCATTCGCGATCTCGCGTTTGCGCGACTGCAGATAAAAACTACGAATGGATGCGTAAAAATCGAGCGAGTCCGCGCGAATGCCTTCCAGCGGTTCAATCAACGGTTCGCGCGCTGACAGCACGCCGATGCCGGACGTTGAATAACGGTAATACATCGCCGGATCTGTCTTGATCCAGAAAGCCGGGTTTGCGGTCATGTCCACGCCTGCGCCAAAGCCGTCGCGTACTGTACTGGGGCCAAGGAACGGAAGCACAAGATAGGGGCCGGAATCGACTCCCCACACGGCTAGCGTTTGTCCAAAATCTTCCGAGTGCTGAGCAATGCCAATCCTCTCCGCCGGATCGCCCATACCGCCAAATCCGATTGTCGAGTTGATTACGAACCGGCCTAAAGTGTCGCCGGCGCGACCAACCTCGCCCTGAAGAATGTCATTCACCAAAATTACCGGCGTGCGCAGGTTCGCGAGAAAATTGCGAATGCCTTTTCGTTGTTTCTTGTGTGTGACGGCGCGGTAGCCTTTTGCCGCCGGCGTCATCAGATTGCGATCGAGCGAATCGTTGATCGCGAACATCTTGCGATTGAAACCTTCCCAAGGATCGGCGTCGGCGGCCGCAGGCTCGGCGGTGGCGGACTGCAGTTCCCGCGCAAGCGCATCGGGATCGTTTCCGGCACCGGAAATCTGGGCGTGAGCTGCGCCGATCGCGGCCAATCCGGAAAGAAGAGCGCCAAACATGGCGGCGGTGAGTGGCTTCATACTGATCTCGCCCGCTCGGGCCCCCTCTGGCGGTTTTGGCGCGAATCCGAAAAGCGCGCCGATCACGCTCCAGCATATAGGCGATTGCGAGCGCTGAACAATGCGAAAGCTGGCCAGATTCCGGGCCAATGGGCGCCCCGGCTCACTCCGTGGCGCGCCGATTGCCCTCACATAAAGATATCTTTATATTTAGTTCAGCTTGCTTGGGCCAAGAGGAAACAAACATGGCGCTGGATGCCGCCCTCAATATTTTCAGAGCGATCGGGGAGGAGACCCGTCTCCGGATCATGGTTCTATTGATCCGCGGCGAGCTGACGGTCAGCGAGCTCACCGCCATCCTCGGCCAGAGTCAGCCTCGGGTCAGCCGGCATCTGAAAATTCTGGCTGATGCGGGACTTGCCGAGCGCCATCGCGAAGGCGCCTGGATGTTTTACCGCGCGGCGCCAGCCCGTTCCGGCGACCCATCTTGCAGAGCTGTGATCGAGGCTGCCGCTGCGATAGCGGATTCTGGCGACCGCGTGCTGGCCCGGGATGGCGAGCGTTTTGCCCAGACCCGTCAGGCCCGCGCCGCTGTCGCCGCGGATTATTTTGAAGCCAACGCACGCGAGTGGGGCCGCCTGCGCTCGCTGCACCTACCCGAACAGGATATCGAAGCGCGCATCCTGTCCCTGGCTGGCGAGGGCCCGATTGAACTGTTTGTCGACATGGGAACAGGCACTGGGCGCATGCTGGAAATTTTCGCCGAGCGGTTCGACTCCGCTGTGGGCTATGATCTTTCACATGAAATGTTGGCGATTGCTCGAACGAACCTCGACAAAGCTGGCGTTACAAACGCGCAGGTCCGGCACGGAGATCTATTTGCGCTGCCTGTCGAAGCCAACGCAGCAGACGTGGTCTGTTTGCACCAGGTGCTTCACTATCTTGCTGAGCCCGGTGCGGCGGTATCTGAGGCTTCTCGGGTGCTTAAGAAAAATGGCCGGCTGCTGATTTCAGATTTTGCGCCGCATGACCTCGAATTCTTACGCGAAGACCATGCCCATCGCCGTCTTGGGTTTTCCGACGCCGAAGTGAATGATTGGTGCGGCGGGTCCGGATTGGTGCTGGACAAAGTGGAGACTTTGTCTCCCGCAACCGATGACAAGGAGAAGCTGACGGTGAAAATCTGGCGTTGCCTCGCAGCCTGAGAGGCGCCCCTCATTCCGGTCGACGCTGTTTCGATCCTGGATGCGGCTAAAACTGAAAGGCGATGGGCGCCGTCCCTGAAACCGCCAGCGCGATCATCATGAACGCAGCCCCGCACATCACGCCGCACATCAACACAACAAACTCTTGAAACGTTCGCCCCATCGCCCGTCTCCGATATTTGCTCGTTGGCGTCACCCGCTGACGCTCAGTACGTTGAGTGTGTCGGTGAAATTGTCCGGAAGCAAAGTGTGCGCCTGGCAGTGGAGCGCAACCGGTGCGCGCTTGCTGAAATAAGCGGTTGGCGGCGATGGCAAAACAAACTTTGAACTAGTTTTCCACAAGCTGAATGGATGCTTCGCTGGATTTTAGGAGCCGAGGCTTCTATGACCGCGCGCATGTCATTTTGGGATCGGATAGAAGCGGGAATTGCCGAGGCCAGCCGGCGCACCATCGGCGCTCTGCTGGAAGCGCTGGCGGCGCAAAAGCAGCGTCGCAACGAGGCTGCGTTCTCGATCGCACTGATTGCGCTTTCTGCGAAAATGGCCAAGGCCGACGGCATTGTCACGGACGACGAAATTGAAGCGTTTCGCAGCTATTTCCACTTTCCCGCCTCGGAAGCGGACAAGGTCCGGATGGTCTACCAGCTCGCCCAACAGGATATCGCCGGGTACGGGGAATACCTGAAACAGGTAGCGCGGATTTTCGAAGACGCCCCAGTCGTCCTCGAAGACGTGCTCGATTGCCTGTTTCACGTGGCGCTGGCCGACGGCATCGCGCATCCCCGGGAAATGGAGCTGCTCGATCAGGCGGCCGCGGCGTTCTCGCTCTCAAAGCCCGCCTATCACCGGCTTAAAGCGGCTCATCTCGGTCTCGCCGCTGACGATCCCTATCTCATATTGGGAATCGAGCCGGGTGCTGAGATGGACGCCATCAAGACGGCCTATCGGTCGCTATCGCGAGAGCACCATCCTGACGCCTTGATGGCGCGAGGCGTCCCGCCCGATCTGGTGCGAATATCGGAAGGCCGCATGGCCACGATCAATGCTGCGTATGAGCAGATATTAACCCAATATCAGTAGAACGCTCACGCAATGGGTGCGCCGGGCTATGGACGGACCGCACGCATTTTGATTTGATGCATTATCAGATAGTCGCGTTTTGGTGGGTGATCGTGCAAACACTGGGCTCTCGTTCGGAAGTAGATTCGCCGCAGGCGATCGCGGAGACAGACCGAACGAAACGGCGAATTTTGGAAGTCGTCCTTTTCACGGGCGTCCTGTTCGTTTCGAGCATCGCGGTTGCAGTTCTCGCCATCGTCACGCCCTTTGTGCTCGCCGCCTCCGCACTGGCCGCGTTTATTCCCGGTGATCGCTCCGCACGCAGATGGCGTCCCGTCACCGCTTAGCCTCACGACGTCTCCTCCAAACAAAAGAAATAATCGGTTGCGCGAACAGCGTTTATCGGCTTATGGCCGGAACGGGTTACATCGCCCTGTTTCTTGAAAGCGCAATTTCGTGTCCCTGCGGGAAATCAGCCTACTCTTTTTGATTTGCGTCATCTGGGGTTTTCACTTCGTTGTCTTGAAGTTCGCCGTTGGCGAGCTGCCGCCGCTGTTTTACGCGGCGATCCGCATGGTGCTCGTCGCCTTTATACTGTCGCCCTTTCTCGTTTGGCGAAAAGGCCAGATGGGTTACGTCTTACTCGGCGGACTTTGCCTTGGCGGACTGAACTATGCGTGCATGTTCACCGGGCTGAAGTATGCAACCGCCTCTACAGCGGCAATCGCACTTGAATTGAATGTGCCGTTCGCAACAGTGCTTGCCATGATTTTTCTCGGAGACCGCCCGGGATGGCGGAGATTGCTCGGTATTGCGCTCGCATTTTTTGGCGTCGCAGTGATCGCGGCGGGTGGCGAGTCTTCAAATGGCGGCGAGAACATCGGACTGGGAATCGCATTCGTCGCGGCCGGAGCATTTTGCGAGGCGCTGGGCGTTGTCATCGTAAAACGCACGACTTCATTTCAGCCTCATGAATTGCTGGCGTGGTTTGCGCTTGCCGGCGCCGTGTTTCTGTCGACAATTTCTTTTTTCCTGGAAGACGGACAAGCCGAAGCGTGGTCGGCTGCCGACCCCACGCTTATTGTTGGGGCGACGATTTACTCAGCGCTTGCGGCGTCTTTGTTCGGACACACGGTGTATTATTGGCTGCTGCAGCGATTGCCCATCAGCATGGTGGCGCCAAGCGTCCTCTTCACCACGGTCATCGCGGTGTTCTTCGGGGTAGTTCTGTTGGGCGACCCATTCGGCTGGCGCATGGTGGTGGGCGGATTGATGACGCTGGCGGGCGTTGGCGTTGTTCTTTTGCGAAATGCAAAAAAACAGGCCAATAATGACGCCCTTGTCGAACCACGAGGGTAAAGCCCATGTCGTCGGAACTGAAATTCACGGATACGCCGTCCCCGAATTTTGACGCTCGCGGCGCCGTGATCGATACGGTCATCCTTCACTACACCGGAATGAAGAGCGGCAAGGAAGCGCTGACGCGGTTGTGTGATCCGGGCGCGAAAGTCAGCGCACATTATCTTGTCGAAGAGAGCGGCGAAATCTACCGGCTCGTTGATGAGCGCAATCGCGCCTGGCATGCCGGCGTCGGGTCATGGAAAGGCGAAGTGGACATCAACGCCAGATCAATCGGTATCGAGATTGTCAATCCCGGTCATGAGTGGGGTTACCGCGCGTTCCCTGACGTCCAGATTTCCTCCGTCATTGCATTGTTAAAAGACATCAATAGCCGTCACGCGATTTTGCCAGTGCGTATGCTCGGACATTCCGATGTCGCGCCGCGCCGTAAGGAAGATCCCGGCGAGAAATTTCCCTGGGCGATGCTCGCAAAAAACGGATTGGCGCTGGCGCCGTTTGAAGGCGACGCATCGGTAGGTAACGGCATCCCTTACGACGATGCGCTCAACGCGCTGAGCGCTGTCGGGTACGACGCGCCGAAGGGCGACCACGCCGCCGCGCTGCTCGCATTTCAAAGGCGTTTTTGTCCGGCCTCGCTCGGACAGGGGTTTGATCCGCGCACCAAGGCGGCGTTGATCGCGACGCTCAATCAACTAACCTGACCCACAGGAAACAGGGGGGCATATGCGCATAAACAGAAGAACCGTTTTGGGAGGAGCAGTCGCAGCGACCGGAATGGCGACAGCGGCAAATGCGCGGTCGCGAAAGTCCGGCGGCGGCGCAGCCCAATCCAAAGCTCTATCGAAGTTGCAGGATTACGCAGATCGACACTGCGCCGATTGGGGCTTGCCGGGGATGACCGCCTGCATGGTCGATCGCCACGGATTTTCAGGCTTCGTCACATCCGGGTTTGCAGACATCAACAAGAAAACGCCGGTGGGCCCGCAGCATCTGTTCCATGTCGGTTCGATCACGAAGATGATCACGTCGCTCGCGGCATGGTCGCTTGTCGATGAGGGAAAGTTGTCTCCCGACGCGCGGCTTTCGGAGTTGATGCCGGAGATTTCTATTCGAGGTGGTGACGCGATCACGCTGCAGCATCTGCTCAATCATGTATCGGGCCTACCGAATGGAGCGCCCCTGTTTGTCGATGGAGGATTGTGGACGGGTAGCGCACCCGGAAGCTACTGGGCTTATAGCAATCTCGGTTACCGCATTGCGGGCAAAGTCATCGAGCGCGTCGATGGAAGACTGTTTCCGGAAGTCCTTGAAGCGCGCGTATTGCGTCCGCTGGGTATGAACGATTCGACGGGCGCATTGCGCAAGACGGACCAGGCGCGCCACGCGCAAGGCTATCAACCGGCATTGCTCGATCGTCCGCATATGCGGCCCGGTCCGGTCACCGCATCGCCATGGGTCGATTATGACGGCGGCGCAGGTTGCGTCGCGGCGACGGCGGGCGACATGGCGTTGTTCCTGCGGTTCTTGATCGGCCTTGCAGACGGCAAGGGCGGCGCGGTTTTTTCCGATGCCACGGCTGCGCGGTTTATGGCCGCTTCAGTTGCGGCCCCCGGATGGTCTGAGAATGCGCGTTATGGCAATGGCATCGCGCGCTTTGATCGAGATGAAAGATCCTATTTGCACCACACGGGCGGCATGGTTTCGTTCTCATCGTCACTGCATGTGGACCCGGAAGCCGGCGTTGCAGCGTTTGCGTCAGCAAATATCCATTACGCTCACAATTACCGGCCTCGCGACGTCAGTCGTTATGGATGCCAGCTATTGCAAGCGGCGCAATCTGGCGCTGAGTGGCCCGAGGCCGCGCCGACAAAGCCAGTCGTCAAAGACCCAGCCCGGTTCGCTGGCGTCTTCACTGCCGAGAACGGCGACGCTTTCGAAGTGCGTGCGCATTCCGATGCCGTCATTTTAAATCGCAATGGCCGGGAAACCAGAATGCAGCCTATCGGCGCTGCGTATTTTGCCTGCGAGGATGAAGCGTTTGAAATCACCGGATTGAGTTTTGAAATTGAAGAGGGTGCGGCGGTTCGAGCGTGGGCGGGCGGCGTTGAGTATCTTTCAGATCCGGCATCTGGCTACACGCCGACAGTCGCGGCGCTGAAAGCGCTCGAGGGTCTTTATGACGATGATGATCGTTGGGGCTTGCCGTCGCGTGTATTTGCGCGCGGCGAGAAACTGTTTGTGGCCAACGCCAACTATTCAGAAATCTTGACGCAGCTCGACAACGGAGATTGGCGCCCCGGCGATGACGAACGTTCGGCGGAGTGGATTCGCTTCGACAAAGTGATCAATGGAAAAGCGCAGCGCGTGACCGGTTCCGGCAACGTGCAACTGCGCCGTTTCAGTTAGGCGCCGATGGCCGCGACGCTCTCAAAAAGAAAGGTCACGCCGAAGACGAGCGCCACGGCGGCCCAGAGCCCTTCGTGAGCGGCGTCTGAGAGCGTTCGCGCCGACGGAATATCCAACATGTAGCCGAGACCGATTTCTTTCGGTGATCGCATCGCTGTCCATGCCAGAATGGTCGCCAGAAACGAAAACCACGGATACTGAATCACCAGCACCGAAGCAAAGGCTCCGAAAAGAAACGCGATCGCGCCGAATGGGTGTTGTAGAATTTTCTGCATGAAACTTTCGGCGAGCTGGCGGGTGATAACGCCACGACGTGTACGGCATGAGCTTTAATTTCGCTTCACGCCAGCGCATGCAGTCCGACCTAATGTGTCAAGACTTCGTTTATGATGACTATTTGCTTAACGCCGCCCAGCCAGCAATGTCAGCAGCAGCGCGATGGCGCCGGGGGCCGCCTGTGTCAGAAAGATCGTCGGCTTGGCGGTGACGCCGCCAAACACGCCCGCGACGATGACGCAAAGCAGGAAGAACACAGTGACATCGCGTTTGCCGGCGATGGCGCCCCATACAAGTCCAGCGCCGATGAACCCGTTATAGAGCCCCTGATTAGCGGCGAGGACGGCGGTCTTCGCTGACTCTTCTGCCGTCATGGAGAAAATTTTTTGCCCGACGGGATGATCCCAGTAGAACATTTCAAGCATCAGAAAGCCGAAGTGCAGACCAGCGACGATAATGACGGCGATGAAGGCCAGAATTTTCATGTGGGTCCCCGGTTCGCGTCCGTAGAGGCTAACAGGGCCGGGGCGGTTGCGCCAACAGGACTTACAGCTCAAGCGGCGCGCGGTCCGGGGCGACCCATTCCCTGCGCGCTGTGGGCGAGAACAGCACCTCCTTCGACCAATGCTCGAGCAGCCAGTCGCTTTTGCCGAAGCGCGAGGCGTAGAGCCGGTTGCACAACTCATAGAGCGGCGGCTCATCGGTTTGCGCAGCGATATGGCCGCGCGCGACGATCAGCGAGGCTTGCGTGATCGTCTCGTGATAACCGGCGGCATCCGTGTTTTTTCCGCCCTTGGCCTCGTTGAAGCGGCGGATCATGTCCGGCATATCGCGCTCTGGATTGATCTCCGGACGGGTCAGGATGAGCCAGAAGGCGGCGGCCCAATGCGCGCCATGGGTCCACTCCTTTTCCGGGAGCGATAGGTCGAGAAACCCTTCGCCGATGCGAACAATCTCCGCATCGCTGCTGTAGTGATACAGCGCCGGCATGAGCGAAATCCTCTGAAAGCTTGACCGCGCCCTCATAGGACGCCATCTCTCACAACGCCAGACGGTCGGACGGCCGCCGGCGATGAAAATCGCGGGAGGAAAGTCCGGGCTCCATGGAGACAGGGCGCCGGGTAACGCCCGGCCAAGGTGACTTGAGGGAAAGCGCCACAGAGAATGAACCGCCCCGCCGCGCTTCGGCGAAGCAGGGTAAGGGTGAAAAGGTGCGGTAAGAGCGCACCGCCGGACCAGCAATGGGACGGGCAAGGCAAGCCCCGCCTGGAGCAAGACCGAATAGGGATGGTGCGCCCGGCGACGGGCAGGCGCGTCTCCGCGCTGAGCCATCCGGGTTGGTTGCTTGAGCGCCCGCGCAAGCGTGCGCCTAGAGGAATGGTCGTCACCTCGTAAGAGGGACAGAACCCGGCTTACAGACCGTCTGGCGTTTGATTTTGTGTTGCCCGCCAAACTTGCGGGTCCCGTTGAATCCCGTAAGAGTCACAGCCAGTCAAAACGAGAAATTTGCTATGCCCTCTTTCGACATCGTTTCCGAAGTTGATCTTTCCGAAGCCGACAATGCGATCAAGAATGTGACGCGCGAGATATCTACGCGCTACGATTTCAAGGGATCGAAGTCGACGATCGAGATGAAAGACGGCGTCATCACCATTTTCGCCGACGATGATTTGAAGCTGCGGCAGATGCACGAAATCCTGCAGGGTAATATGCAAAAGCGCGGCATCGAACCGGGCTCGCTCGACTATCAGAAGGAAGAGCCGGCGGCGGGTCAGTCCGTGCGTCAGAAAGTGCTCTTGAAGCAGGGTCTCGACAAGGAGCTGGCGAAAAAGATCGTCAAGGCGATCAAGGGCGAGAAGTTGAAAGTGCAGGTCGCGATACAGGGCGAGGAATTGCGGGTCACCGGCAAGAAGCGCGACGACCTTCAGGAAGTGATCGCCTTTGTGAAGGCGATGAAACTTGAACAGCCGCTGCAATACCAAAATTTTCGCGATTAGCCTGCAGTTCCGCCACCCTGCGGCCTAGGTTTTCCCACCGGCTTAAGATAAGACGGACCAAGACGCGCCGCTGCGCAAGGGAGACAAGATCATGTCGGATATGGAAGCGAGCCTGCTTGAGATCATCAAGGAGCACGCAGTCGGACTGACCGGCGAATTGTCGCGCGATACCCCGATCGCCGATCTCGGCATCGATTCATTTTCCGTTGTCGAAATCATCTACGAAGTTGAAGAAAAACTCGGCGTTGAAGTGCCGTTCAACGCCAATGAAAACCCTTTCGGTGAAATGTCGTCTGTCGGCGATCTCCTCGACGCGCTGAACAAGCTGATCAAGAAATAGCCTGGACATGTCCCGTAATGTCGTCGTCACCGGAATGGGCGCGGTCACGCCGTTGGGCGCGAGCGTATCGGACTTCTGGGACGGGCTGTCCGCGGGACGCTCGGCGATCGTCAAACGCGAATTCAACGCCGCCGACAGATTTTCGCTGACGCTTCCTGTCGCGCCGGTCGATGGACTCGAAGAACGCATAAAGGGGCTCGGCATTTCATTGCTTCGCGCGGACCGTTTCTCACAACTTGCAGTACTGGCGGCGGAAGACGCCGTGACGCAATCTGGTATTGAGTTCGACGAGGCGACCGGCGCGCGCACCGCCTGCATCATCGGCACCGGCATTGGCGGGCAGTCGACTTTCGACGATGGTTATGTGGCGATGCTGTGCCGCGAACGCCGGCCGCATCCGCTCACCATTCTCAAGGTTATTCCCAACGCCGCCGCGAGCCATGTGTCGATCAAATACGGTGTGCGCGGACCGTCATTTGCGGTCTCAAGCGCTTGTGCGACCGGCGCGCACGCGATTGGCGTCTGTGCGGAGCTGATCAAGTCGGGCGCCGCCGACGCAGGCATCGCCGGCGCCAGCGAAGCGATCCTTTGCTATGGCGCGCTTGAGGCGTGGAAAGCGATGCATATTCTCGCCGACGAGACCTGCCGGCCGTTTTCGAAGAATCGCAACGGTCTTGTGATTGGCGAAGGCGCAGGCGTTTTGATGCTTGAAGAGGAAGAGCGCGCGAAGAAGCGCGGCGCTAATATACTGTGCCGGCTTTCCGGTTTCGGCATGAACGCCGACGGCAAAGACATGATCAACCCAGATGTGAATGGCGCGTCCGGCGCCATGAAAATCGCGCTCGGCGGTATGAAAATCAGCGATCCATCACGCGTTTATGTCAACGCCCACGGCACCGGGACGCTGCTCAACGATCCGACCGAGACGAAAGCAGTCCGCCAGGTATTCGGTGCAGACGCCGACAAGCTCGTTATGTCGTCGACGAAATCCATGCATGGCCATCTGCTCGGCGCCGCCGGCGGGATTGAATCGATCGCCGCCATTCTGGCGTTGGGCAACGGCGTCGCGCCGCCGACGGCGAACTACGATGAAAAAGATCCGGAATGCGATCTCGACTACGCGCCAAATAATGCAAAAGAGCGCGACTTTAACGTCGCGCTCTCTAATTCATTTGCCTTTGGCGGCCTCAACGCGGTTGTCGCGTTTGAAAAAGTTTAGGCCGCGGCCTTTCCGGGCGAAAGGTTGTGAATGCTGGCGCGCATCCAGCGGAAGCCGCCGATCATCAGCACCAGTCCAATATAGCGGACGATGTAAACACCCAGATCTTTTGTGAAGGTCTTGGCCATGCCGCCGATCGTGGCGTAAATCGATTGAATGTCTGCGCCTGAAGAGCCCATGGCTGCAATCGGCCAAACAAGGCGGTCGATAAGCAGGGCGAGCAAGGCGATTTTCCAGATGTTTCCGTTGCCCTGAGCGAACATGGCGAACAGAAAAGCGAGAATGGCGGCGCGAGGCAGGTCAGCGCCAGAAAAACCGATACCGACGATATAACTGAGATCTTCCATTGATGATCTCCTCCGGATTGTTGCCCCGGCATTTAGCTCCCATTAGGGTTAATGGCGCGTAAAAGAACCGGCCCCATCCCGCAAGATTCGGGTGTCGGACGGTAATTTTCAGTCCCATAGTCCGGCCCATGAACCATATGTCCACAATCTCCCCGAATACGCGCCTGGACTCGCTGGAGCCGGTCGCGCGTGCCATCGATTTCCTTACGGCGAACGCCGGGATGCAGCCGTCGCTGGACGAAACCGCTGCTCATGTCGGTCTGTCTGCGGCGCATTTCCAGCGCATGTTCAAGGCCGGCGCCGGCGTGTCTCCTAAGCGGTTCCTGCAATATCTTTCGGCGCAGGAAGCCAAGCGCGCGCTCCAGGGCGGCGAAGATGTTCTGTCGGCGTCGTTCACGGCCGGCCTTTCCGGCTCATCGCGACTCCACGATTTGCTTTTAGCCTCCGAGGCCATGACGCCGGGCGACTATCGGCGCCGCGGCGCAGGACTAGTCATTCACTATTCATTCGTGAACGGACCGCTCGGAAGGGTGTTGATTGGCGCAACTGACAAAGGCATCTGCTGGATGAGTTTTGCGCAGGAAGGCGGCGACGGTCTGCACATTGCTGAAATGCAGCATGACTGGACAGCGGCTGAGTTTGTTCGGGATGATAAACTTGTCGCTCCGCTCGCCACTCAGGCTTTCGCCTTCGCGCTCAACCGGAAACTCGATGAACCCCTGCGCTTGCATGTGCGCGGAACCAATTTCCAGCTAAAGGTGTGGGAAGCGCTCCTGAAGATTCCATTCGGCGCCCGCTGCACCTATGGCGACATAGCAAGCGACATTGGAAAACCGAGAGCCAATCGCGCGGTTGGCTCTGCGGTCGGCGCGAACCTCATTTCCGTGCTCATTCCCTGCCACCGGGTGATCCTTTCCTCCGGCGTCATCCACAATTATCGTTGGGGCGTCGCGCGCAAAAAGACCGTGCTTGCGCTGGAAGAAGCGTTGTCGACTGAGGCGGCCTGACTTGCACTTACAACTGCGCGGCGATTGGCGCCGAGCCCTGCATGCAAAACTAGGCGCGGCAATGATTTCGTTGTAGGATCTCGCGGGGCAAGCGGGGCCAATCGATTGACAAGCGCATTTTCAATATCGCCGAGTGAGGCGTTTTCCATTGCCAACCTGTTTGCGATGGCGGGGTGGGGCATTCTTATTTTTCTGCCGCGCCGATACGACTTGCTGTTCGCGGTTCCGCAATATCTGATCCCGTTGGGGCTGGGTCTGCTCTATGCAGGCTTGATGTTCGCAAATGTGTACACTGTGGACGGCGGCTACGGCTCGATCGAGCAAGTGCGTGCGCTGTTTGGCAAGGACGAAGTGTTGCTCGCCGGCTGGGTCCATTACCTCGCCTTCGATCTGTTCATCGGCGCCTGGATTGCGCGGCAAGCGGACGGTATCGGTATTCCGCGCCTCATCCAGACGGTGCTGCTGCTCGCCACTTTCATGTTTGGGCCAGTGGGGCTGGCGGCGTTTCTCATTATGCGCGCAGGCTATCGCAAGTCAGGAGCGCAGTCGTGAAGTCGTTTATTGATGCGATGCGTTCCGGCAACCCGGCGCTGCCGGGGTTCGACGACGATCATGTGACGCGAACATTTATTGCGTGCGCGCTGTTTATGGTCGCTTTGTTTTTCGTCACATTGCCCGCCTGGCTCATCGATGGGCGAACAATTGACGGAATTAGCGTCTGGCTAAAGCCGCTCAAGTTCAACGTCTCGCTGGCGGTTCACTTCCTGACGCTGGCGATTCTCGCCAGGCAATTGCCGCGCAAAGTTCGCGCCGGACCGACGCTCAGCATTTTCGCAGTCGCAGCGACGGCCGCGCTGGTGCTCGAACAGATCTACATGATGATTCAGTCCGCAAGGGGACGTCGCTCTCACTTCAACTTAGACACCGATATTGAATCATTGATGTATGCATTGATGGGCGTCGGCGCCCTGCTGCTCGTTGCGGTGGCGATCGTCCTTGGCGTTCAGATATTGCGCAAGGGCGACAAAACGTTGCCTGGTCTGCGGCTGGGATCGATTCTCGGGCTGGTGCTCGGCTCTGTCGTCACCATCGGCTTCGCTGGCTATATGTCGTACTCCGGGTCTCACTGGGTCGGCGCGCCGTCCGCGGCTGATATCCGTATCCCGCTGTTTGGCTGGTCTCGTGAAGTTGGCGATTTGCGTCCGGCGCACTTTGTGGCGCTGCATATGATGCAAACCTTGCCGCTGATTGGATACCTGGCCGACAAGGCGCGCTTGCCGTCAACGCTCATTGTGCTGGGCGCAACGCTCGTGCAGTTAGCATTGGCGGCGGTGCTGTTTTTTCAGGCTCTGGGCGGTCAGCCTTTTTGGCCCGTTTAACCGGGCCGCAACTGAGAGCCTCGGCGCCGCATTCGAGAACGGGAACAAGCGAGCATGCAGATAACGCTATTTTCGTGCGCCGGCGGCACTATGCTACTGCCAACAAAACAGGGCGCGTTGGTCAGCCGCAGCGATGGCGGCAATCTGATCGTCAATCCGCCACGCGATGTTTGGGAACGCGGCGAGCTCAGCGCAGCAGAGTTACAGAACTGGTCATGTCTCGTCGCAGCGACTGGCGGCGCCATGCTGGCATGTCTGCCGCAGCTTGATGGCGGCTGCATCAACTACTGGGAAGCGGGCAATTGGGCGCTGAATGACGCGGCGCCGCCAACTGGAATTAAGCGCGCGCCGGATCATCGCAGTGTTCATTTGCATTTGCTGGGGCGCAGCATGAAAGCAAAAAGCCCGAACTGGCGGTGGGGTGAGTCGCCGATATTTCCTCGATACGCCGACAGACATGATTGGGCAGGCCCGCATGACCGCCTGACGCCCGATGAGGCACGCGCAATTATCACTGCGACCAAGAGTTTCTTGATCGAAAAGTACAACTTTTCTCCCGAACAAATGTCCAAAGTTTCCGCGTGCCGTTCATGTGCCTATCCGATAGCTCACAGTACAAGCGGCGACAGTCTCTGCGAAGAATGTCTCGCGTAAAAAGCTTAGACAAAATCGATTGGCCAGGCTTCTCGTTGCAAAAGGAAAATTCTTAGTCGTGGGTAACCGTTATTCAAGTGAATGCTGACTCGCATCCGCCTTGATCAAGATCCAGGCTTGTAGCGTGTGCGTCCAGCGAGCGGCATTTCCGGCAGCAAACCTTTCGCGTTCATCTGCGTATTTGGCTGACAGAGCACGAAATAAATCTAGCATCTGCCCATCATGTTGCGACGCATTCCTGACATAGCCAAGTTGGCGCTCGCAGACAAAATCGAAAAAGTCACGCCTACCGTCTGGAGTCATGACACTGCTGTCGAGCGAAGTAGAGATGACGCGCACATCGCAGGGCGGCGGCGATAGCGACGCTGCGTGAGTCGCCATTTGTTCTCCATGGAAGCGCTGCGAAACCCCAGGCGAACGCCCTGCATGCGCAGCCAGGTTTCGTGCGTATTCATTGTCACCATCCTGGCGCAGCAAGTTGTCGTTACACGTCCTAACAATCAAGACGCCAGGCGAGCGGGTGAGGCGCCACAGTCGCTGCAATAACTCGAGCGCCTGAGTATTGTGGTGAAGCACGTATGAAGCGAAAACAATGTCAAACGAGTTGTCGCTTTCAAACTCATTAAGCTCTGCATTTTTGTATATGATGTTCGGGCGCGCATTGTGCGCGGTTGCATACTCTATCGCAAATGAATCCCGATCTACGCCGGTTACGTCGTACAAGTTTTTGTCCTCAAAACGGGAGCTGGTGACGCTTCCATCGCCGCAGCCGAAGTCTAAAACCTGCATTTTTGCATCACCGCCTATCGCTGCGCGCGCATGAGCCATGCATTCTAGGTCGCCTTCCGCTGTGAGCGATGCCTGATACTGAAGAAGCTTCAGGTCGTCTTGGATGTTGTAGCTGCTCCTACTCATAAGCGAGATCGCAGGCGAACAGTGTTCCCCACACTTTGTTTGAGAGTTCGCATTCTCGCTCCTCAGAGATTTTTTTGAAGCCAAGTCGCGCTAGTGAAGCAAAGCGGGAAGGATTGGACGTGGCGGCAAAGGCATGAGTTGCGCCTGCAGTGCGAGCGCGCGTCATTCTCATATTGTCCAACGTTGCCGCAACACCCCTGTTTCTGAAAGGCGGCGTCACGACCAAGCGGCTGAACACAGCGTACGGGCCAGGGGCCGCCCTGAATTTATTCTGGAAATGCCCGCCAAATGGTCCGTCCTGCAACTTCGCGTGCAGCGACAACCGAGCTGCTGCGATAACATTTCCATCTGTCGTTGCAGCAAAGTGGACTGCGGATTCATCATGTGAATCGATCCACCGGCCGTTCAAGAACTCGTCAGCATAGGCGCCAGAAGGAGAATGCACTTCGAAGCGCAGGCGAAAGATCGCATCGCGTTGTATGTCGTCATAAATTTCGCTGAAGTCGATCTGCAGTTCCGCCAACCAGTCCCCTCCGCCAAGTCAACCGAAGGAAGGTAGCAGAATTATCAATCCGCTCAATCAGCGATGCGCCTTAACAAAAACGCCCCGGATGGCTCCGGGGCGTTTTGCTGAAGGCTTGGTGCAAGTTTAGGTATTCGTCGGTTTGGCTCTTGTCGGCCTTATGCGACGGATTGGGCTTTTTCCTCCTGCGGGTCGCGCAGAACATAGCCGCGGCCCCAGACAGTTTCGATGTAATGTTCGCCCTGCGTGGCCGACGCGAGTTTCTTGCGCAGCTTGCAAATGAACACATCGATGATTTTCAGTTCAGGCTCATCCATGCCGCCATAAAGATGATTGAGGAACATCTCTTTGGTGAGCGTCGTGCCTTTACGGAGCGAGAGGAGCTCCAGCATTTGATATTCTTTGCCGGTGAGGTGTACGCGCTGGCCGGCGACC